>CANRJR010000008.1 GCA_947631005.1 uncultured Clostridia bacterium
CGTAACCTCAAAATCGATTTCGTCCCCGTATGACCGCGGGGGTACGGGCGTCGCGCCACGGCGACGCCCTTTTTTGTCTAATAGAAAACCGCCATTTATCGTGAATAAAACGGCGGTTTTTGAATATTTATTGAGAAAATTCTTGGATGTGAGAAGTAGAATCTACTAGAACATAGTACAAAAAAACCAATCTCAACGTTATATCTTGAAATGATATACGTTAAAATTGGCTATATATTGTGTTGAATGCGGAGTTTTGAAAATTAAAACCTGCGCGTCTGCCAATTTCGCCACGTCCGCTTATAAAATTGTCTTTTTGACATGCACGCCGTCGGATGCGTCCAACGCGTACACCTTACCCCCGCCCGAGATGCTGCGCACCGCTTCGCCGTCTGCCATTTCGAGGGCGGCGTTGTTTTCAACGCCCCAAGCGCAGAACTTATTATACAACAAGATCCGATCGAAGTCAAGCATTCTTTCGTTATAATGCGGAGAAATTTTCCCTTGCAGCCAGCCGAGCCCGCGATACATGCGAAATTCGCCCGCGACGACGGAATCCGAGTACATATCCTCGAACCAACAGATCGCCCCCGCCGACAGTCCCGCCACGATCTTACCGCTCCGCACGGCGTTTTCGATGAGCGGCAACAGACCGCACCGCTCCCACTGTTCGATCATGAAAACGGTGTCTCCCCCGCCGACATAGAGAAAATCCGCTTTTTCGAACTTCCCCTCCATTTTGACGGGGTCGACCTCCCGTCCGACCGTGAGGGCGACGTCCGTTTTGATGTCGAACATGCCCGTGTACACCTTGTGAAAGGTGTTGTAATAGGGCATGCAGTCGTGACTTGCGGTGGGCAGAAAGAGCCCGCATGCGCGGCGCGAGCCCGCTGCCTTTTTGGCTTCTTGAGCGATATAGCGGTCAATTTCAAGCGTTTCGCCGTTTTTAAGTTCGCCGCCGCCGATGAGGATATACCGCGTCATTGGGCTTCTCCACGGGTCTCCCCGCCCGTCGGTTTTTCTCCCTCGTCCGTGCCGACGCCCGACGTGCGGTCGACGGGAAGCGAGAAGATGACGCCGCCAGCCTCGGTTTTGACGCCGACCTGTTCGGAAATGGCGTTCATAATGGCGAGCGTCCCCTCTTTTTTGGTCAAGATGAGCAAGATCTCCTGTTCCGCGACGAGCGAAATTCCGATGAACTGTTCGGCTTTTGCGTTGTCCATGGTCCGCGCGCGGATGATCGTACCGCCCGCCGCGCCCGCACTGCGCGCCGCCTCCATCGCTTGGTCGACAAAGTTTGCGGCGACTGCCGCCACGATGAGGTCGTATTTTCTGTCTGCGCCTTTCATGATATTTTTCTCCTCCGTCGTTTTATTGGTCGCCGCCGAGACGATTCCCCTCGCCACGATCTGCGAGATCCCCGTAAGCGGGATGGTGAACGAGATCCCCCTGCCGACGAGATAGAGCGACATCTTCTTGCGCAATTCGCGCAGGATGGCGAGCTCGTCGCTCTCGGGGATGATGGATATGAGCACGGCTTTTTCCGTTTCGCCGATCCCGAGGAAATCGAGGACAGCCGAGCGCGCCGTACCCGTTCCCGCGAACGCATAGGAAAGCGCGACCGAACATTCGTCGAGCACCTCTTTGAGACGGCTCTCGTCGCGTCGGTTCACGACGCTGAACAGCAGTTTGGCGCGGGCGGGAACGGTGGGTTTCGCGCCGAGCCGCGCGACCATGCCGCCCACCGCTTTGATTTTTTGACCGACGTTCCCCTTTTTCTCCGCGTCCTGCGGTTTTTTCTCCTGTTTGCGCGGATCTTCCGCTTTTGTCTCCGCAACTTTCGCTTGCGCCGTCTGTTGTTTCTCTTCGGTCATCAATCCACCTCGTATGTTAAGATCTTTTCCTCGACGGTGAGGAAAGTGCGCTTGATCTTGCCCGTCTTTCTCTTATAGAGAATGCCGAGGACTTGAATGGAGATGAGCGGCGTGAGCGCGACGAACGCGACGCACCCGAACGCCTGCGTCATGATCCCCGCGGGGTCGAGCACGTTGCACGCGCCGATGGCGAGCGGAAGCACGAACGACGAGACCATCGCGCCGCTTGCAACGCCGCCCGAGTCGAAGGCGATGCCCGTAAAGAGCGGCGGCGTAAAGAACGTGAGCCCGAGCGCGAGCACATACCCCGGGACGAGGATATACATGATGTTGATCCCCGTAAGAATGCGAAGCATGGCGAGCCCGAGCGAGATGCAGACGCCCGCGCAAAGTCCCTTTTTCATCGAGCGCGCGCTGATCGCGCCCGCCGACATGCGTTCGACCTGTTTGTTGAGGACATGCACTGCGGGTTCGGCGGCGACGACGAAATAGCCGATGAGCATGCCAACGGGAATAAGCAGCCACCCGCCCCACAGCTTTGCGAGCGCGCTCCCGATCTCCCTGCCGACGGGCATAAACCCGACGTTCGCACCCGTCAAAAAGAGGACGAGCCCGACAAAGGTGTACAAAAACCCGATGGCGATGCGAAGCAGTTGCTTCTTATGGAACGAGCGGCTGACGAGCTGAAAGAGCAGGAAAAAGACGAGAATGGGGCTGATCGCGATGAGCACTTCGAGCGAATAATCGCCGAAGCCGTGCGCATAGCGGAAGAGAACGTCGCGCGTCGTATCGGCAGTCTCCAACGCTTGGACGGGGTATTCGAGGTCGCCCACACCGAAGATGATGCCGAGGATGAGCACGGCGATGATCGGTCCGACGCTCGACAGCGCGACGAGCCCGAACGAGTCGTCCTGCCCGCCCTTGCCCGTCCGAAGCGACGCGACGCCGACGCCGAGCGAAATGATGAACGGAACGGTCATGGGACCCGTCGTCACCCCGCCCGCGTCGAAGGACACCGCCCAAAAGGAGGGCGAGACGAAGATGCTCAACACAAACGCCGCCGCATAGAACGCGATGAGCAAAATGGAAAGCCGTATATGGAATACGATCCGCAACATCGCGATCACGAGGAAAACGCCCACGCCCGCCGCGACGGTGAGAATGAGCAAATAATTTTTGAGGAACGTTTTTTCGGCGATGGCGGGAACTTGCCTTGCGAGGATCTGCAAGTCGGGTTCGGCGACCGTGACGATGATGCCGATGATAAAGGAAATGAGCGCGATGAACCACACCTTGCGGGTGCGCGTCATGGCAGAGCCGATCTTTTCGCCGATGACGAGCATCGACATATCCGCCCCCTGCGTAAAGCACCCCATGCCCACGATGAGCAAAAACACGCCGATCGCAAACAGCGTAAACGTGCCCGTATCGAGCGGCGCGACCGTGAAGCAGAGTGCGAGAATGATAATCGCGATGGGTAAGATCGACGAAAGCGATTCGAAGATCTTATCGCGTAGCGTCTTTGTCATGCCGTAAATCTCCCGTTGGGATCACTTCATATATTTCCGTTCGATTGCAGTGATCTTGTCGATGCGTCTTTGGTGCTTCTCCTCCCCCGAAAAGGGCGTTTCGAGAAAGACCCGCACGATTTCGAGCGCGAGATTGACGCCGACGAACGCGCCGCCGAGCGCGAGCATGTTGGCGTCGTTGTGCAGACGGGTCATTTTCGCCGAGAGCGGTTCGGAACAGAGCGCGCAACGCACCCCCGGAACTTTGTTCGCCGCGATCGAGATGCCGATCCCCGTCGTGCAGACGACGATCCCCCGCTCGCATTCCCCTCTTGCGACGGCTTCCGCCGCCGCCAGCCCGAAATCGGGATAGTCGCAGGAATTTTCCGACGTCGTTCCGAAGTCGCAAACGGTATGTCCCGCCTGTTCGAGCGATTGCGCCACCCTCGTTTTGAGGGCAAGCCCGCCGTGATCGCATGCAATGGCAATTTTCATATTCACACCTCTTTTTATGATTCTTCGGTTATGGGAGGGCACACTGCCCGTATGATCCGCGGCAGACACTCGCGGATGTTGCGGAGGGTCGTGCGGTACACGTCGATCCCGCTGCCGTACGGATCGGGGATCTCTTTCCCGCAAATTTCGGGAAAACTCGTAACGTTGGGATAGGCGCGCAACGCCTCCGCGTGTTTGCTCGTGAGACAGACGACGGCATAGGCTTCCGAGATCATCGCTTCGGTCAGCTCCCGCGCCTTGAAATCTTCCGCGTACGCGATCTTCGCCTCGCGGAGTGCCTGTTTGCTCTCCTCCGTCATGGGAGATCCCGCCCGCGCGTTCAATCCCGCCGAGGAGACGCGATACCAGCGTATCCTGCGCCGTTTCAGCTCGTGCCGCATCGCCGCCTCCGCCATGGGCGAACGGCAGGTGTTGCCCGTGCAAACGAATATAATCTGTCTATGCTTCATCCGTATTCCTCCCGAACGCGCGTGAAAAACGGTTCAACACGCCCTCCATAACGCCGCCGCGCGCCTTGGGTTCGACCGCGACGATGAGCGTTGCCGTGTCCTCCCCCTCGCGCAAAAGCGCGTACAGCCGCCGCGCCATTTCCTCTCCGTCGCCGCCGACGTCGAGCACGCGTCGGGGAGCGAACATTGCCGCAAGTCCGCTCTCGCAGAGGACGACGGGCGAGCCGCCCCCCTCTTGTTCGCGGTCGTATAAAGCGATCGCCTCGGCGGCGTCCGATACGCACGCCGTACGGCAACGGGGCGCGTAATGGCGGTGCGCCATCCCGGGGCTCTTCGGTGCTTCCCCCGCTTTCCTGTGATAAACTTCGCACGCGCCCGCGACGGACGCGATCATCTCCCGCGTGACGAGCCCCGCGCGCAGGATCATGGGGATCTCGCCCGTGCAGTCGAGTACGGTGCTCTCGATCCCCCCCGACGACGCGCCGCCGTCGAGAATGAGCGGGATCTTCCCGCAAAAATCGCGGTAGACGTGTTGCGCGGTGACGGGCGAAACGTGCCCCGAAAGATTGGCACTCGGCGCGGCGATCGGGATATCGACGGCGCGCAAAAACGCCTGTGCGGTCGGCGAGGCGGGTACGCGGACGGCGAGCGTTTTCAGCCCGCACGAAACGTATTTGCTCACCTTTCCGTTCGAGGGATATACCATGGTAAGCGGTCCGGGGAGAAACGCCTTGCGCAATTTTTCCGCATAGGGCGGCTCGCCGTCGATGAGCGTTTTAAGGTCGAACTCCGCATGAATGTGCGCGATGAGCGGATTGTCGGAGGGACGGCCTTTGAGCGCGAAGATCCGCTTGACCGCCTCGTCCGAACGCGCGTCCGCGCCCAAACCGTACACCGTTTCGGTATGAAAGGCAACCACATCGCCGCCGAAAATATACTGTTTTGCCAAAGACAAGCCGTCTTGCGCCGTTACGATCTTGGTTTGCATATCAATCGAAAGGCGGGTCGTCGTCATCGTCCTGCGGCGGGAATACCTCTTCCGCAGAGGGGATCTCGGCGGGCTTGGCGTTCGGCTCTTCGAACGGTCTGTCCTGATCGTCCACGTCGATGAAGCGGGTGGTCTCGCCGAGGAAGCGAAGCTGGATGCGCCCGAGCGCGCCGTTTCTGTGCTTGGCGATCACGAGCTCCGCCGCCCCCTTTACAATGTTGCCGCGGGCGATCTCGTCGGGCGTGGCAGTGACGTCGGGACGGTTGATGAACATGACGATATCGGCGTCCTGCTCGATCGCGCCCGATTCGCGCAGGTCGGAAAGCTGGGGCTCTTTGGTCTGGATGCGGCGCAGCTGCGACAGCGCGATGACGGGGACGTTGAGCTCTTTCGCCATGATTTTGAGGTCGCGCGTGATGGAAGCGATCTCCTGCTGACGGTTGTAGTCGTTGCCGCCCTGTTTCTCCCCGCCCATGAGCTGGATATAGTCGATCATCACGAGGTCGAGCCCGTTCGCCGCCGCGAGACGGCGGCATTTGGAGAGGATCTCCGCGGGCGTGACGCGGGAGGAATCGTCGATATAGATGTTGCTTTTGCGCAATTTTTCGCTCGCGAGCACGAGATTCTTCCATTCCTTATGGACGAGCTTGCCCGAGAGCGCGCGTTCCATGCTCACCCCCGCATGTGCGCATAAAAGGCGTTGAACGATCTGCACGCGCGGCATTTCGAGGGAGAACACCGCCGCCGTTTTCCCCTTTCCGAGACAGGCGTGTTCTACGATGTTCATCGCAAGCGACGTTTTCCCCATACCGGGGCGCGCCGCGATGACGATGAGGTCGGATTTTTGCAGCCCGTTGGTGATGCGGTCGAGGTGCTTGAATCCCGTTTCGACGCCGCGGTACGCGTTGGGGTCGGATTGGATATCCTCGAATTTACGGAGAACTTCCTGAATGGCCGCGCCGTCGCCGAGCCCCGAGAGATTCGTCCCGTCCTCCTGTTTGGAGATGTCGTACACCTGTTTTTCCGCGTACGAAATGGCGTCCCGCTCGTCCAGCCCTTTCATGCTGTTTTCGATGATGGACTTGGAGGCGCGGATGAGCGCGCGGTTGACCGAATCGCGCCGCACGATGGCAAAGTACTGTTTGTAGTTCGCCGCCGAGGGCGTGGTGTTCGCGAGGTCGGTGATCGCCTGCAACCCGCCCGCCCGTTCGAGCGTGCCGTCCCGCTCGAGCTGGTCGGTGAGCGTTACGACGTCGACCGTCTTGCGCGCGCCGAAGATCTGCTTCATGGCGGCGAGGATGAGGCGGTGCGATTCTTGGTAGAAGTCCTCCTCGCGGAGGGTTTCCACAAGTTCCGACTGCACGGTCTCGTCGAGGACGAGACAGCCGAGAAGCGCGGTTTCCGCTTCGAGGCTGTGCGGCATTTGGTTATTCATCGGTAGTTCCCCTTATCAGAGTTTGACAAATTCATCGAGCGCAAGCTCAAATTCGCGCATCGCGTCCTCGAAAGGCACGTCGGTGGTGAGGTCCGCCCCCGCGATCTTCAACAACGAAACGGGATCGGTGGAATTGCCGCCTTTCAGGAACTTCTTGTAGTCGGCGACCGCGCTCTCCCCCTCGCGCAAAATACGGTTGGCGATGCAGATCGCCGAGGTGATCCCCGTCGCGTACTTGTAGACGTAGAACGAACGGTAGAAGTGCGGAATGCGCGCCCACTCGGTTGCGATCTCCTCATCGTGCGTCACCGCGTCGCCGTAGTAGCGTTTGTTGAGGTCGAGATAGATCGCGGAGAGATTGTCTTTGTTGAGCGGCTCTCCCCCCTCCGCGGCGGCGTGCGCCTTCTGTTCGAACTCGGCGAACTGCGTTTGGCGGAAGAGCGTCGTGCGGATCATGTCCATGAAATAGTTGAGCAAATATTTTTTGAGGTTGCTGTCCGTGCTCGTTTTGAGAAGATATTTGAGCAAAAGCACCTCGTTGACCGTGCTCGCCACCTCCGCGACGAAGATGGTGTAGTCTGCCTTGACCTGCGGCTGATTGCCGTTGGAATAGTAGGAATGCAAGGAATGTCCCATTTCGTGGGCGATCGTAAATACGTCGTGCGTGGTCTCCTGATAGTTGAGAAGCACGAACGGGTGCACGCCGTAAATACCGATGGAATACGCGCCGCTCCGCTTGCCCTCCGACTCCATCACGTCGATCCAGCCCTCGTCTTTGCCCCGTTTGAGGAGCGAAAGATACTCCTCGCCGAGCGGCGCGAGCCCTTGGAGCACGAGTTCGAACGCCTTTTCAAAGGGCAGACGAAGTTCGGCGTCGTCCACGAGCGAGGGATAGATGTCGTACATGTGCATTTCGTCGTAGCCGAGTGCCTCCTTGCGCACCTGCATATAGCGGTGCAGAATGGGCGTTCCCTTTCCGACCGCGCGCACCAGCCGCTCGTACACCGCCTGATCGACGTCCTCTTCGAAGAGCGCGCGTTCGAGGCAGGAGGAATATCCCCGCGCCGTGCTGTAAAAGATATCTTTCTTGACGTTGCCGTAGTAGGTCGTGGCGAGGGTGTTGATGATCTTGCCGTACGCCGAATAGTAGAGCTTAAACGCCTCAGCGCGCTTTGCGCGGTCTTTCCCGCTCATGATGAGCGAATACAGCCCGTGCGAGAGCTGCGTCCGCTTGCCCTCGTACTCGATCTCGGGGAGGTTGAGCTCGGCGTTGTCGAGCATCTCGAACACGTCGCCCGCCGCCGACAGCGGCTCTGCCGCCTGCGCAAGCAAGCGTTCCTCCTTTTCCGAGAGGGTGTACCGCTTGTGCGCCTTGATGCGGGACAGCGCGTAATCGTAATCTTTGAGACGGGGATCGGCGATAAAGCGGTCGAGCGTCTCGTCGGGCAGAGCGGTGAGCTCGGGGGTCACGAACGCCGTCTCCGCGCCGACGCGCGTGAACAGCGACATGATCTTGGCGAGATAGGAATTGTACCGCGTGACGCGCACGTCCTCGTCGTGTTTGAGGAAAGCGTAGAGATACACCCGCATCGCTTCGAGCGAAAACGCCTCGTCGGCGCGGTAAAAGGCGAGCAAGCCCTCCGCCGTGTTCAGCGTGCCTTTGAACTTCGCGAAGTCGGCTTTCTTTTCGAGCGCGGCAAACGCCGCCTCCCACGCTTCATCGCTTGCGAACACGTCCTCGACGTGCCACTTGTACTTTTTGTCGACGTCTTTTCTTTGCATATTTCACCTCAATTTTTGAAACTATGGATGGGAGCGGGAATGAGCCCGCCGCGTCCGATAAATTTGCTTGCGTCGCCGCCGTGGACGGGCAGGACGGGCGCGCGCCCCAACAGCCCGCCGAAATTCACAACGTCACCCACCCCTTTATTGGGAGCAGGAATGACGCGGACCGCCGTCGTTTTGGCGTTGATCATGCCGATCGCCGCTTCGTCGGCGATCATGGCGGAGATCGTCGGCGCGGGCGTGTCGCCCGGGATCGCAATCATGTCGAGCCCGACCGAACAGACGCAGGTCATGGCTTCGAGCTTGTCCAAAGAGATCTGCCCCGCCTCCGCCGCCTCGATCATGCCGATGTCCTCGGAGACGGGAATGAACGCGCCCGAGAGCCCGCCCACGCGGGAGGACGCCATAACGCCCCCCTTCTTCACCGCGTCGTTGAGCATGGCAAGCGCGGCGGTCGTCCCGTGACAGCCGACGACGGAGAGCCCAAGCTCTTCGAGAATGTGCGCCACCGAATCCCCCCGTGCGGGCGTGGGCGCGAGCGAAAGGTCGACGATGCCGAACCGCGCGCCCAGCCTGTCCGCCGCCTCCCGCGCGATGAGCTGTCCCGCCCGCGTGATCTTGAACGCGGTGCGTTTGATGATCTCCGCGCTCTCCGTAAGATCGGCATCGGGCGCGAACGAGAGCGCGTGGCGCACGACGCCCGGACCCGAAACGCCGACGTTGATCACCGTGTCCCCCTCACCGACGCCGTGGAACGCGCCCGCCATAAAGGGATTGTCCTCCACGGCGTTGCAAAATACCACGAGTTTGGCGCAGCCAACGCCGTCGCGGTCTGCCGTGAGGGCGGCGGTCTCTTTTACGATCTCGCCCATGCGGCGCACCGCGTCGATGTTGACGCCCGAGCGCGTCGAGCCGACGTTGACCGAGGCGCAAAGGCGGGAAGTTTGGGCGAGCGTTTGGGGAATGGTATCGAGAAACGCCGCTTCGTAGTCTGCCGTCCCCTTATGCACGAGCGCGGAATAGCCGCCGAGGAAGTCGATCCCGAGCGCGGTCGCCGCGTCGTCGAGCGCGCGTCCGACGAGCCCGCTCTCCCGTGGAAACGCCGCCGTGATGAGCGATACAGGGGTCACCGAGACCCGCTTGTTGACGATGGGAATGCCGTATTCCCTGGAGAGCGCGTCGACGGTGGGAACGAGCTTTTCCGCCTTTTTCATGACGAGATCGTACACGGCGCGCGCCGTTTGTGCGGCACTTGCGCGCACGCAGGAAAGCAGAGAAAGCCCGAGCGTGACCGTACGGATGTCGAGATGCTCCTTTTCGACCATTTCGATGGTTTCGAGAACTTGGTTTTTGTTAAACATACGCCCTCTCAAACGTTGTGCATCGCATCGAAAAGTCCTTCGTGCTGGATGCGGATATTCATTCCGATCTCCTCCCCGAGCGTCTGCAACGCCTCGGCAAGAGCCGAAAATCCGACCGTACATTGCGAGATGTCCACCATCATCATCATGGCGAACTGATCGCCGAGGATGGTCTGCGAAACGTCCTCGATGTTCACGTTATGCCGATACAGCAACCCGCTCACATGATAGACGACGCCCGTTCTGTCCGTCCCCGTCACCGTGACCACAGCGCGCATTCTTTCGTTCTCCTTTTCAAAGCAATTCGTATTTTCAAAGCAATTCGTATTCGATGAGTAAATTTCCCTGCGAAATGATGCGGACGGGTCTCCCCTCGACGAACGGGGGAAAATCCTTTTCGCCGTCTACAAAGATCTGCCGCTTCAACACTTCGTCTTTTTTGACGTTCTTCATATAAAAGACCGCAACGTTCACGTCTACGCCGTCCCGCACGACCCAATCGTCGATCTCTCCAAACGGCAGGATCACATGCTCTTTGAGCCCCACGGAGATGAACTTCAACATCTTGCAGTAGGCGTTCGACCGCTTGAACTTGATCCCCATGAACGGGAAGGCAAAGAACATATAAAGGGCGGTCGAAATGCAGGTGGAAAGGATGATCCACTTCCCGTTGGGATCGCGGTACGGAAGCCCCGTGTAGAGCACGACCATCGCGATAAAGATCCCGAGCCATACCGCGGTGACCGCGCAAAAGACCGCGAGGATCTTCCTCCGCTGGACGACGCTTTCGTAATAGTCGCTGTCGCGGTAAAGTTTGGTCGTCATGCGTTCTCCTCTGCGATGAACAGGACGCCGAGCGTCCCCTTGCCGCAATGCCCCGTGATGACCGAGCCCGCCACCGTCTCGCAGATCTCGGCAAAGCCGAACGTCTTTTTCACCTTGTCCACCGCGAAATCGACGAGCGCGCGCTCCGCGCTGCTGTGGGTGACGAAACAGCGCGTTTTATCGTAAACGGGATATTGCTGCGCAAGATCGTCGATATAGCACGAGATACATTTTTCCATGCTGCCGCGGTATTTCTTCCCCGCAACGAGCTGTCCGTCCTCCATTTGGATGAGCGGGTGGATTTTGAGCAAGTTCGCGCCGTACATCGTCATACGCGAGCAACGCCCGCCCTTATAGAGATAGTCGAGGCGGTCGGGCACGAACGAGGTGTTCACATAAGGGCGCAACGCCTCTGCCCCCTTTACGATCTCCTCCGCCGTCTTTCCCTCTTTGATCCAATCGTATGCCTTCATCACGAGAAGCCCCTGCCCCGAGGAGAGAGCCTTGCTGTCGATCGCATACACCTTTTTCCCGAACTTTTTCGCCGCCTCCGCCGCATAGGAATGCGACGAGGAGGACTTCGAGGAGATGTTGAAGTGGATCACGGTGTTCCCCGCGTCCACGAGCGGCGCGAAAAATTCCTCGTAATCGACGGCACTCGGCGCGGCGGTCTTGGGAAGCGTACCCGTCTTTTCGACATAATCGAAGATGTCGGACGGCGTGATCGTAACGCCGTCTAAATAGGTTTCTTCCCCCAAGATCACCGAGAGGGGCATGATCTTCACGTCCCGTTCCACCCCGTACCGCCCGAGGTCGCAAGTGCTGTCTGCCGTTAACACAATACTCATGATATTTCCCCTATTTTACCGCATCCAACCCACGAGGGCAGAGCGAAATTGTTCCCATCTTGTGATGTGTGTATGCGAGCGGATCGCCCACGCGGGGACGCGCCCCACGATATCGCCGTAAGAAAGCGCGCCGATCGCCCGCGAATCGAGGCTTACCGAGCGGTTGTCGCCGAGCACGAAGATCTCCCCGTCCCCGAGCGTGACCTCGGGAAAATTGTCGAATACGTTCATGCCCTTGGTATAATCCTCGTTGAGGGCGGTATATTCCCCCCCGTCGATTTTGAGATACACCACGCCGTGCTCGCATTTCACGCTGTCGCCCCCCATGGCGACGATCCGCTTTACGATCTTGTCCCCTTTACGGTGCGCCTTTTCCTCGAACACTTCGTTTTCGGAGACGTCGATGATCACAACGTCCCCCCGTCCCGCCGTAAATTCCCGCTCGGCATAGACGAAATCCCCGTCGCGGAGGGTATCTTCCATGGACGTGCCGACAATCTCCACGACGTAATAGGTATTCGCGATGGCGATGTCCGCGCAGAGGAACAGGCAGAGCGCGCAAAGCACCGCGCAGAGCACCGCCAAGATCCCGCGCCCGCTCTCCTTGCGGCGGTTGAGCATTTCGGGCCGATTCATTTCCCCTCCGAAAGATTCCGTCTGACGCGCCGCGCCAGCTCGTCGTACAAAAGGACGACCGTCCTGCCGCAACCGAGGCATTTGAGTTTACAGTCCCCGCCCGTGCGCACGATCTCCCAACGCCGCTCGCCGCACGGATGCGGCTTCTTCATTTCGACGATATCGCCCGTTTTCATGTCAGATCCAAAGGACGTTATTGATCAGAACTTCTTCGTCGCTCGTAAACACGACGGAGACGACTTCGGAAAAGTCGGGAAGAGACGCCCCCGTTTCGGCTTTGAAATCGTCGGCGTCGAGCACGATGCTCTTCCACTTGCCGCCGCCCTCCACGAACGTTTCGGCGTAGAAGCCGATCCGCTCCTCGTCGTCGGTATAAAACGCGACGCGCAGGCGCACGTCGGTCTTGGCGTACGCGTCGAAGTGGAACGAGACCCCCTCGGGCGGTTCGTAGCGCGGTTCGCCCACGCGGTAGGAGATGATCCCAGACGGCGCGGTGACCCCCTTGATCCCGCCGTAGCCCGAAAGAAGCTGCACGTCGGACGCAACGCCGTCGATAAAGCAGTCGGCGATCGACTTGGTGCGGCGGCGGAAGGAGGAAAATCCGTTCCGCTCGTCTTGCGAGGAATAGATCACGCGGCTGTGCGGCTTGATGTTGCGGTATTGCTTGGTCACATTGACTTCGAGAATCTTGGACGTGACAGAGAAGTTGTTGGAATAGTTGACGAACGCGTACACGAGTGCCCTGCTGCTGTTGGCATACAAGCCGAGCGGGACAGACCCGACGTTCCCGTCGAGGTCCTCGTCTTTTCCGAATACGCGCGTCCAATCGCGCGCCTTGAACGCCGTGAGGTTCTCCGAATAGAAAATGCCGTATTCCTTGATCTCCCCCGCCGCGTCGAACGTGCCGTTTATGATGAGGTTGCCGTCCTCGTCCTCCCCCGCCGTCACCGAAATGGGTTTGGGCAGAAAGACCGACCGATCGCGCAAATACTTGTCGAGGAAGAGCATGAGGTCGGTCATGGAGTGCGTCCCGATCAGCCCGTTCCCGTGCGAGGAGAAGAGAATGGCTTTCTCCACTTCGGGATTGATCTGGCGGAACGTATCGTAAACTCTGTCGTAATTGTACTTTTTATCGTTGATGGCGGAAAGCAACAACACGGGACACTTCACAAAGGGCGCGTAGCTCTGCGAGTCGATCCCCGCAATAAAGCGATGCCGCTCGTCGTCGAAGATCTGCTTGCCGCTCGCCTCCGAAAATTTGTCGATGCCGCGATAGGCGAGCCAGCCCGCCGCGCAGACCGAGATCATGCAGGAAAGCGGCGCATAGGGCGCGATCTTAAAGAGCACCTCTCCCCCCGTGCGCAGACCGAGCGCGCCGAAGAGGGAGACCTCCTTTTGCGTATTCAGAAACTTCGCCGCATACCGCGCGACGCACGCCCATTCGTACCAGCAGGTCTCTTTCGCCGTGCGCTCGCAACGGTCGAGCGCGGTCTCCGCGTTGCGGTACGTCGCATATTCCACGTCGGCGGGATACACGGTCGTAAGTCCCTCCCCGCCGCCGCAGTAGTCGACGCAGAGGACGCCGTAGCCGTTCTCCGTGAACATGCGCACGAGCTTCTCGTCGAAGCGGAATCCCGCCTCGAACAAGATCATGACCGCGGGAAATTCGTCCTCCCCCGCGGGAAAGACGTAGCGGGCGTAAATTTTCACGCGCCCCTGTTGGGTTTTCCGTCCGTAAAAGTACAGGTCGCGGCATACGACCCCGTCCGAGACCGTTTCCGAAACGATCTCCGTGCCGAGCGGAAGTTTTTCGTCGAAATCCCTCCAAAGGGTAACGGGCGTTAAAATGTTCGGCAATTTGCCACCTCACTCCGATATGATTTGCGAACCGTGCCTCTCGGTCGCCTTCTTCACCGTAAGTTTGCGGTCGATCCTGTGTTTGAGTTCCTCGACGTGCGAGATGATCCCGATCGAGAAATTCTCGCTCCGCAGTTTTTCCAGACTGTCCATCACCACGTCGACGAGCCGTTCGTCGAGCGTGCCGAATCCCTCGTCGAGGAAGAAAAATTCGATGGGACGCATCGAACGGCGGCAGATCTCCGCACCGAGCGCGAGCGCAAGCGAGAGCGATACGAGAAAGGTCTCTCCCCCCGAAAGGGTATATACGCCGCGCTCCGCGCCGCCGTTGAAGTTGTCTCCCGCGAAAAACCCGCCGCGGTAGGTGAGAAAATATCGCCCGTCCGTCAACGTCAACAATCTCTCGCTCGCGTGCGAGGCGATGGTCTGCAAGTATTCCTCGGCGACGAACTCCATAAAGCGGTTTCCCTCGATGAGCGACTGCAACCGGTCGTAGAGCGCGCACCGCGCCTCGTTTTGGGCATACAGCCGTTCGAGCCGCTCCTTTTCTTCGAGCGCGCGCACGTTGCGCCCGTACTCGTCGCGCAGAAGCGCGAGCTGCGCCGCGTGCGCCTCCTTTTCCGCTTGCAGGCGCGCGCGTTCGGCTTTCGCCGCCTCCACCGCCTCCCGCGTCGCCGCGCCGAAGTCGAGCTTCTTCAATTCCTCCCGCCGCGCCGTTTTTGCCGCGAGTTCGGTTTCGTATGCGCGGACGCGGCGTTTCGCCTCCTCGGCGTCGCCGTATTTGAGACAGAGCGCGCCCGCCTCCTCCGCGGAAGAGAACATTCCCGCCCGCAAAGCCTCTTTGAGCCGAGACATGCCCGCCTCGTACGCCGCGCGCGCCGCCGACGCCGCTTCGCGCACCGCCGCACTTTTTGCGAGCGCGTCCGCATGCGCCGCCTGCGCCGCCTTGCGCGCCTCTTCCCGCCGCTTCTTTCCGCTCTCCGCTTCCCGCAGACGGCGTTCGATCTCGGCAAGGGGCAGGGCGGGAAACTCTTGGGCGCACGCTCTCCCCTCCTCTTTCAGCCGCTGAACGGTCTCGGACAGGTGTTGAAGCCGCTGGCAATGCACCGCGTATTTGCCGCGCGCCGTCTCCAACGAAACGAGCGCGTCCGAAACGCGCTTGCGCTCGGCTTCCCGCGCGTCGTACGCGGCGCGCACGGCGGCGCGGTCGAGCTTCTCCCCTTGGGACAGCGCAACATATTTTTCGCGCAAAGGACGGGCG
Organism: uncultured Clostridia bacterium; assembly: GCA_947631005.1. Taxonomy (GTDB): domain Bacteria; phylum Bacillota; class Clostridia; order Christensenellales; family Borkfalkiaceae; genus Gallimonas. The sequence goes on from CANRJR010000008.1 coordinate 15,344, forward strand.
TCCTCCGCGATCTCGGGATATTTGGTTTCGAGCGCGTACAGCTCGGACGCGAACGCGGCGTATTCCTCGCGGAACAGCGCGGCTTTGCCCCGCTCTGTGGCATAGGAGAGGAAATCTCCCTCGCCGAGCGCGTCCCGTTCGGCTTCGAGCGCGGCGCGCCGCGCCTCGTAATCGAATCCGCGGAAGCACTCCGCTTCGGCATGAAGCGCGCGCTCCGCTTTGCCCAGCTCCTCCGCAATGCGCGCCTTGCGCGCCTGCGCCTCCGCGGCGGCGACCGCCTTGCCCTTTTCTTCGGCAAGCGCGCGGATCTCCTTGTCGCACGCCGATTCGTCGAACGCGGCAAGTTCGCGCTCCTTTTCTTCTGCGGCGCGCAGTTTCTCCCCCACGCCCGCGGCGATCCTTTCGGCTTCGTTTGCCTTATTTTGCAAGCGTTCGGCTTCGCGCGCCGCCGCCGTCGCCGTCTCCGCATAGGCGAGGCGGGACAGTTCTTTGGACAGCGCGTCCATTTCTCCCCGCCGCGCCGCAAGCTCGGCGAGCCGCGTCTCCAACGCGCGCGCTTCCTCTCCCTTTTCGAAGAGGGCGGAAAGCGTCTGTTCACGGGCGAGGGCTTCGGTGAGCGCGGCGGTTTCCCGTCTGCCGCGCTCCTCCGCTTGCGCGATCTGTTCGGCGAGGGCGGCGTTTTTCCCGCCGTCGATTTCGGAGTACGGTTCGAGCCGCGCCTGCAACACGCGGCGTTCCTCCCGATGTTCCGCGCAGTGGCGGTTGACCCGTTTGGTGAGCCCGACGCCGTACGCTTCGAGGTCGAAAAGACGGGAGACGAGCTTCAAGCGGTCGGCGCGCTGCGCCTTGACGAACTGCGCGAACTCCCCCTGCGGCAGGGCGATGCACTTTTCGAAATCTTTCTGTTCGAGCCCGATGAGCCGTTCGAGGAAGGCGTTGCTCTCGCGCACGCCGTCCGTAACGGTGATCTCGCCCTCTTCCGTTTTTTCGAACACGCGGACGCTCTGCGCCGCGTTTTTGCGCTTGATCTCCCGCTCCACGCGGAAGATCCGCCGCTTCCCTCCGAATACGATCTCGAACTCGTAACGGACGTATGCCTTGTCTTTTTTATAGTTGATGAGGTCGGCGACGCTCCCCGACCGCGCGCGGGCGACGTTCCCGTAGAGGGCAAAGCCGATGCAGTCGAGAATGGTGCTCTTGCCCGAGCCCGTGTCCCCGAAGATGCCGAAAACGCCGAATTCGAGCAGTTTTGTAAAGTCGATTGTTGCGGGTTCGGAAAAGGAATTGATCCCGCACAGTTCCAAAAAGCGCGGCTTCATTCTTCCTCCTCCAAAAGGCGCAGAAAGGTCTGCGTGAGCTCGGGCGCGGGGTCGCACCCGTAAACAGAGCGATAGTACGCCGCGAACAGCTCGTCCCGTTTGAGTTCGTTGCGCGAGACGACGGGCGCATGCGCCGCGTCGACGCGGACGATGAGAGAGACCAAGCCCTCGTTCGCGCTCCGCAAAAATTCGGTCTCCGCCGTCGTGAGCGGCGCGGTAAGGTGCAGGGTAAGTTCGATAAAACAGTCGGGATAGTTCCCGATGAGCCGCGCTCCGTCCTCCGCGCTCCGCGCTTCCAGACGGACGAGCCGCTTGCCCGACGTGAGCGGGATCTCCCGCTCCACGCGCACGTCGTTCCCCTCCGTACGCAACAACACGACGCTCTTTTCGGTATTCGCTTCGTCGAAGGCGTATTGCAGGATCGACCCGCTGTAACGGATGTTCCCGCACGCCTGCTTGCGGTGCAGGTGACCGAGCGCGACATAGCCCGTTGCGGGAAAGACCGACGCGGGTACGGCGCGCGCCCCGCCGAGGTCGATGTCCCGTTCGCTGTCGCTCGCCTTCCCGCCCGCCAGAAAGAGGTGGGAAAGCAGAATATGCGGCATGTCGCCGCGGTACGCCTCGTCGCCGCGGGCGATCCAGCGCGCCGCCTTTTCGGCGTAGCTCTCCTCCGATCTCTCCTCGCGAAGCCGCGCCTCGTTCGGATAGGGAAGCGCGTTTACATATACCGCTTCGCCCTTGTCCGTCCGGATGACGACGTGGAAGGCGTCCGCCTCCGTGGCGCGCACCCGACGCATTCCCCCCATCGCGGGGACGTTCGTCCCGCCGAAGAGGTAGATCCCCTCCCCGCCCGTAAGAGGAGAAGAGGCGGCGAGCCGCACGCCGTCGTCGTGATTGCCGCTCACGACCACGACCGCCCGTCCGTTTGAGGAGAGCGACTTCATCGCGCAGAAAAAGGCTTCCTCCGCCTCCGCCGACGGAAGATGGGTATCGAACACGTCCCCCGCGACGAGCACGAGGTCGACGCGATATTCATCGCAAATGCGGGCGATCTCGGCGATCGTCTCCCGCTGTTCGGGCAGACGTTCGCGCTCCATGAGCCGTTTCCCGAGATGCCAATCGGAAGTATGGAGAATGTTCATTCCGCGTTCGGGTGGAAAATTTTTTTGCCTTGCCGAAAATACTTTCCTTTTTCGGCAGTCTATGCTATACTATTATACAACGGCTCGACGGAAAAAGCAAGCGTTGTAACTCTTTTACGGAAAAATCCGTCGGCGATTTCGGGAGAAATTATGTCATTCGCCTCCTTCTCCAAGGATTATTCGGAAAACGCGTTCACAAGCGTGGAAAACCAGTTTGTGACGAAGTACCTGCCCGAAGCGAGCGGCGACGCCGTGCGCGTCTACCTCTACGGGCTGTATCTCTGCAACAACGGCAAAGACCTCGACGCACAAACAATGGCAAAACTTTTGCGCCTCTCCATCGAAAAGGTCGTGGAGATCTTCTCCTTTTGGGAGGAATGCGGGCTGGTGCAGGTCCTCTCGCGCGAACCGCTCCTCGTCGAATATCTCCCCGTGAGCGCGGCGGTCGGCAAGCCCAAGCCCATCCGTCCCGAAAAATACGCCGAATTTAACCGCGAGCTCTATAAGCTCCTCCAACGCGCGGGGAAAGACTTCAAGCCCTACGAACTGCAACGTATCCTCGAATTTCTCGAAAGCAACCCCATGCAACAGCAGGCGTTCTTGCTCGTTGCGGAATACTGCGCCAAAAAAGACGGCGCAAAGCTCTCGGCGGCGCACATCATCAACAAGGCACAAAAACTCGTGCGGGAACAGAAATTCACCTACGAACAGGTGGAAGCCGACCTCGCCGACTTCAACGCGCACGAGCGGGAACTCTCCAAAATTTTCACTCTCCTCGGAATCTACCGCAAGCCGCAGGAATCCGACTACGACTTCCTCGAAAAATGGTACGCCGCGGGCATGGAGACGGGCGCGGTGTACGCCTGCGCCGAAGCCCTCAAAAAGGGCTCTCTCCCCTCTTTGGATCAGCTCGCCGCCGAACTTCTCGAAAAGGGAGTAAAGACCGAAGCGGACGCAAGAGAATACCTCGCGCGGCGGGAAGAACTCGCCTCCGTCGTGTTCCAGGTTGCGCGGCGGCTGGGCGTGAAAGTGCAGAATCCGCGCGCCTACGTCGAGGAATACGCCGAACGGTGGCTGGAACGCGGGTACGACGGCGAAAGTTTGTCGCTCGTCGCCTCGCTCTGCCTCCGTCTTTCGTACGGCTTCCCCGAAATGGACGCGCTGTTAAGCGAGATGTACCGCGACGGGATCGTCGACCGCGACAGCGTAAAGGCGTACTGCGCCGCCCGCAATGCGGAATTCAAACTCTTGCAAAAAATTCAGGAACTGTGCGGCGTGGTGAAAAAGACACAAGCCGCGCTCGCCATGGTGGAGGCGTGGCGGCAATGGAACTTTTCGGACGAGATGATCCTCGAAGCGGCGCGCCGCAGCGCGAACGCCTCCAATCTCCTCCCCTATATGAACAAGTTGCTCTCCGAATGGAAACGGCTCGGCGCGTTCACGCCCTCCGAGATCCCCGAACGCGAATCGCCGCAAAAGGCGTTCCTCTCCGAAACGGCGATCGCCGCGGACGAAAAGAGCGCGCGGGAACGCTTTTACGCCGCCCGCCGCGAACAGGCGATACGGCAAGCCGAACGGGCGCAGGCAGCCGCCCGCCGCGACCCCGCCTATTCGGAAGCGGACGCCGCCGTACGCCGCGGGGAGATCGAGCTCGCCAAGGCGGAGATCTATTCCCCCGACCGCGCCGACAAGATTGCCGCCGCCCTCAAAGCCGCCAGGGAAGAGCGGGCGAAGGCACTCGGGCGGCTCGGGCTGACCGAGCGGGATCTTCTCCCCCGCTTCCGCTGTGAAAAGTGTTCGGACACGGGATTTCTGCCCGACGGGAGAGCCTGCGATTGCTACCGTCCATGACGACAAAAAGCCGCGAAACGCGGCTTTTTTTCATTCATATTCTCCGTAATCGCGCCGATCGCGCGGCGGGGGCGGGGGCGGTTCGGGCGTGCTCTCCCAGCGCGGTTTTTTCCCGCCCGGTTTGGGCGCGGAACGGACGTCCACCAAAATGACGTCGACGCCGATCTTGCACACCTTTTTGAGCTCGATGAACATGTCGCCCTTGCCGAGGCGAAACCCGTGCCCGCCCGGGACGACGATCCCCTGCACCCTGCCCTCGGGATAGGTGAACACGACGTCGCACACCTTGCCGAGCTGTTTTCCGTCCGTTAAATTGACGACTTCCTTTTTTCTGATGTCCTGAAAACTTGTTTCCACACCGTTATCGTATGCGGAAACCGCCGCAATGTTTCCTCTTACGAGATCTCTTTGCGGATGCTGCCGAGCGCGTTCTTTTCGAGACGGCTCACCTGCGCCTGCGAAATGCCGACTTCCGCGGAGATCTCCGTTTGCGTCTTGCCCTCGAAATAGCGGAGGCGCAAGATCTTTTTTTCGCGGTCGGTGAGACGGTCGATGGCTTCCCGCAGGGCGACCCGCTCCGTCCAGATCTCGTCGCTCTGCGTTTCGTCGTAGAGCTGGTCGACGAGCTGTAACGTGTCGCCCGCCTTGTTATAGACGGGGTCGTAGAGCGACACGGGGTCGGAAATGGCGTCGAGGCAATAGGCGACCTCCCGCTCCTTTACCTGCATTTCGGCGGCGATCTTCTCGATGGTCGCCTCCTCGTCGCGCTCCTCGATCCCCTCCCGCACTTTGAGGATGCGGTACGCCGCGTCGCGGATGGAACGCGAGACGCGCAGGGAATTGCCGTCGCGAAGATATCGCTTGATCTCCCCGAGGATCATGGGGACGGCATAGGTCGAAAATTTTACGCCGAATTTGAGGTCGAAATTGTCGATCGCCTTGATGAGCCCCACGCAACCCGCCTGAAACACGTCGTCCGCGTTGGCGTTCTTCGCCCAAAACCGCTTGACGAGGGAGAGCACCAGCCGCATGTTCCCCACGATGAATTTATCGCGCGCCGCCTTGTCTCCCTGTTTGAGTTTTGCCATGAGTTCTTCGTTTTCCTGCGCCGTGAGCTTGGGCAATCCCGCCGTGTCCACGCCGCATATGACGACTTTATTTAGCATACTTCACCTCCCATAGACTTGCTATGTATGGGAAACGAAGTATCTGCAATCGGTATGTTTTTATACCGCTTCCGCGCTTAAACCAACTTCGCGATCTCCTTTTTGAGCCGCTCGATGATCTTCTTTTCGAGGCGGGAGATGTAGCTTTGGGAGATGCCGAGCATGTCGGCGACGTCCTTTTGCGTCATTTCCTCCTTGCCGCCCAGCCCGAAGCGGAGATACATGATCTTCTGCTCGCGTTCGGGGAGACGCTTCAACGCCTCGCGCAACAGCTCTTTCTCCACGCTCGACTCCACGCCGCCGTACACCGTTTCGCTGTCTGTGCCGAGCACGTCGGAAAGCAGCAGTTCGTTGCCCTCGAAATCGGTGTTGAGCGGCTCGTCGAAGGAGATCTCGCTTTTGAGCTTCACCGTGCGGCGAAGATACATGAGGATCTCGTTCTCGATACAACGGGAGGCGTACGTCGCGAGCTTGATGTTCTTGTCGGGACGGAAAGAATTGATCGCCTTGATGAGCCCGATCGTCCCGATGGAGATGAGGTCGTCGGGCTCGACGCCCGTATTTTCGAATTTATGGGATATGTAAACGACGAGCCGCAAATTGTGTTCGATGAGCGCGGCTTTCACGCGTTCGGCGTTCTCCCCCTCGGCGAGCTGTTTGAGCATCTCCGCCTCCTCGTCGGCGGAAAGCGGCAGCGGAAGTGCCTCGCTCCCGCAAAGATAGTGTACGACGTTTTCGTTCCCCCCGATCTTTTGCAGAAATTCTTTGAGACGGACAAACAATTCCATATCATCCCTCCATGAGCGCGGTATGTAATATCATTTGGTATTCCCCCGAATCGACGTCCCCGACCGTCAAAAACACGTTCTCCCGCTCCGCGTTCCCCACGCGCATTTTCTCGCAGAGAAAGACGGGCGCGTCGCGCTTGCCGTTCACCGTTCCGATCTCGATGCGTCCGACCGCCGCCGCCCCTCTGCCGAAGAGGGCGAAGATCGCCGCCGCCGACACGACGCAGACGGGTTCGCCGCGGAAGCGCAGACGGTTGCCGCTGTCGGCATAGCCCCGCCATTTCACCTCCCTGTCCCCCGCCGTGAGCGTGCATTCGACGAGACAGCGTTTGAGCTTTACGGTGCGGTACGCCGCCCTGATCGCGTAAAACGCCGCGATCGCAAACGCCGCCGCGCCGCCGAGGACGAGCCCGACGGGGGCTTGTTCCACGATGTAGCCGTTGCCGTCCGCTTTTTCGATCCCGAAAAAGGAATATGCCGCCGTGAGCGCGCCGCCGAGCGCAAAGGTGAAAAAGAAAAAGGCGACCGTTGCAACGACGTATTCTTTCGGGCGTTTGGTGCGGACGGCGAGCACCACGAGCAAGATCCCCCCGAGCACCTTTACGGCGTATGCGCACCATGCGGGCAGGCGCAGGAGCGGAAAGACGACCGCCTGTCCCGCCCCCGCAAGCGAGGAAAATACGAGCGGAAACCACCGCACCCGCGCCCCCGCGCATTTGAGCGAGAGAAAGAGCAGAACGCCGTCGATGAGAAAGTTTTCCAAGAGCGCGAGCTCGATCCAAACGACCATGATTGCACAGCATTATAAGGGCTGAAAGGGCGTAAAAAAAGGCATATCCTGTCGGGATATGCCGAAATATGCGGGGCGCGGTTTACCGTTTTTTTCCCTTGTGGCGGCGGATCTCCTTGACCTCGGCTTCGTAGCCCTTGTCGGATGGGGTATAGTACACGCGGTCTTTGAGACTGTCGGGAAGATATTGCTGTTCGACATAGCCGCCGTAGTTGTGCGGATAGCGGTATTTCGCGCTCTCCGCTTTCATCTCCTTGCTCCCGAACGACGTATCGCGCAAGTAGGCGGGAATGTCGTCGTCGCGGCTGTGGCGGGCGTCTGCGGTCGCTGCGTCCTTTGCGAGAACCACCGAGTTGCTCTTCTCCGCCTCGCACACATAGATGATGGCTTCGGTGAGCGGCAACATGCCCTCGGGATAGCCCATGTTCTGGAATGCGGTGAGCGCGGCTGTCGCCATGAGGAGGGCGCGCGGGTCTGCCATGCCCACGTCCTCCGCCGAATGCGCGATGACGCGGCGGATGACGAGAAGCGGATCGCACCCGCCCTCGATGAGCCGCATGGCGTAGTAGAGCGCGGCGTTGGCGTCGCTCCCCCGCAACGACTTGCAGAACGCGGACAAAATATCGTAATAGAGATCTTCGTTATATGAGAGTGCCTTGCGCTGGATGGACTGCTCGGCGTCCGAAAGGTGCACGCGGATCTTGCCGCTTTCGTCGCAAGGGGTGGTGAGAACGGCAAGTTCGAGCGCGTTGTACGCCGTCCGCAAATCGCCGCCCGCCATCCGCGCGATGTGGCAAAGCGCGTCGTCGTCCATCTCCACGTCGTACCCGCCAAGCCCCTTTCGCTTGTCGTGCAGGGCGCGGACAAGCGCGCCGCGGATATCTTCCTCGGTGAGCGCGCGGAACTGAAAGACGCGGCAGCGCGACACGATCGCGGGGGTCATCGAGGCGTACGGATTTTCGGTGGTCGAGCCGATGAACAAGATCGTCCCCTGCTCGATGGCGGGCAACAGCGAATCGGACTGCGTCTTGTTGAAACGGTGGCACTCGTCGAGCATGAGATAGGTCTTTTTATTGAACATCTTCAAGTCGTTCCGCGCCTGTTCGACCGCCCTCTTCACGTCGGCGACCCCCGCGCTGACCGCGTTGAGTTTGATGAAATTGCCGTTCGTCTGCGCCGCGATGATGTTGGCGAGCGTGGTCTTGCCGCACCCGGGAGGTCCCCAAAAGATGCAACTGCCGAGGCGGTCGAGCGCGATCGCGCGGCGAAGCAGCGATCCCTCGGCGACGAGATGTTCCTGCCCCACGAAATCTTTCATTGTGGAGGCGCGCATGCGCTCTGCGAGCGGCTTTGCCTTTTCTTCGTTGTCGTTAAAATCAAAAAGATCCATATTCTTACCGTATTATGCCTATCATAAGCCGCAACGCTTTCGCATAGGATTGTTCCGTGCACTCCATTCGTTGCGGAAAAATATTCTCTTGCGCCGCGGCGGCGGTCCTTGCGTGGATGATGGCACTTTTGCTCGCCTTCCCCGCCCGCTACGGGAAATGCGTCCTCGACGGGCTCACGCTCTGGGCTCTCACCGTGCTCCCCGCGACCCTGCCCTTTCTCTTCCTCGCCCCGCTCTTTACGGGGCTCAAAGCCTTTTCCGCGCTCTCCGAAAAACTTTCGCCCCTCTTTTGCAGGATCTTCCGCATTTCGGGCGCGGGCGGGTGCGCCGCCCTGCTCTCGGCGATCTCGGGCTATCCCGTGGGCGCAAAGACTGTGGGCGGGCTGTACGCCTGCGGAAAAATCGGAAAAGAGGAATCTTTCCGCGTTGCCGCGGCGGCGACCACGACGGGTCCCGCCTTTCTCGTGGGCGCGGTGGGCGGCGGCATGTTTCAAAGCGCGGCGATCGGCTGGCTGCTCTTTTTCTGTCACCTGTTCGGCGTTTGGAGCGTCTGTTTTCTCCTCGCCCGCAGAGCCGCCCCGCCTCCCCGTACCGTCCTTTCCCGAAAGACGGTTTCCGTCGGCGACGCGCTGTCGGGCGCGGTGACGTCGGCTCTCTTTGTCGGCGGCGCGATCGCCCTTTTCTATGTGTTCGGCGCGATGCTCTGCGATCTTCTTCCCCCGCTCCATCCCCTCGCCGAGGGAACGGTACGCGGCGTGCTCGAAATGACGGCGGGCTGCGCCGCGCTCTCCGCGCACGTCTCCCCGCTCTCCCTCGCGCTCTGCTGTTTTCTCGTGACGTTCGGCGGGCTGTGCGTGCTCACCCAACAAATCGCCCTGCTCGGGGAAACGGTGAAGCCGCTCCCCTTTTTGGGCGTGAAGTTCGCGCAGGCGGCGGTGGCGGGCGCGCTCTGCTTCGGGCTCGCCTTTCTGCTATAACGCCCTGCTTTCCGCCTTACAAATACGCTCCGAGCAACTTGAACTGCGCGCAGTACGCCCGCGCTTCCGAGAGAGCCTTCTGCACGCGGCTGTTGGAAAGATCGCCCGCGAACTCGATGAAAAAGCGGTATTCGCCGAAGCTCTCCTTGATGGGACGGGATTCGATGCGGGTGAGGTTGAGCGAATAACTGCGGAAGATCTTCAACAGTCCCAAGAGCGACCCCGGTTTGTGCGCGCACACCGCGCAGAGGAACACCATCGCGCTCGGGACGATCTCCGCGCCGCCCCGCCGCACGAGAATGAACCGCGTGAAATTCTGCTTGTCGTCCGTGATGTTGGACGGGGATAAGACGACCCCGTCCCCCCGCGCATGCGCCCCAACGATGCACGCCGCGCGTTTGCCGAGATAAGACAGGCAGTCGGACGCGGCGGGGACGGCGACGAGCGACGCTTTCGGAAAGTTCGCCTGCAAATAGGCGGCGCATTCATCGAGCGCGCTTTCGTGCGCATAGACGGTTTCGATCTCCGAAACGTCCGTCCCCTCAAACATGGCGACCCTGCGGTCGATATGCAGCATATATTCTTCGGTGACGAACACGTCGGATGCGGCGAGAAGTTCGAGCACGGGCTGGATGCCGCCCGTGATGGAATTTTCCACGGGCAGGACGGCGTAATCGGTCTCCCCCCGCCCGAGCAGATCGACCGCCTCGGCGAAACTGCGGCACAGCGTTCGCCCGTACCCCTTACACAGTTCCCCCGCGGCGTAATCGGAAAAGCCTTGTTCCGGTCCGATACAGCTCACTTTCATGCGCGGGCGGAACGCCGCCGTTTGTTGTTCGTCGCGCAGTTTTTCCGCTTCGTTTGCGTACAGCTTGTCCATCAAACATTCTCCGCAATTTCATAGATCAGCCGCTCGGTGTCCGCCCAGCCGAGGCAGGGATCGGTCACCGACTTCCCGAATACGATATTTTCGGTCTGACATCCCTCTTCGAGAAAACTCTCGATCATGAATCCTTTCAAAAATCCGAACCCGTGCTCCCGCCGCGAGCGCAGCACCTTGCGCACGACGTCCGCCTGCAAACGGTAATTTTTGCCCGAATTGGAATGGTTGGCGTCGACGAGGACGGCTACCCCCTCCGCCGCCTCCGAAAACCGCGTCAGCGTACCGTCGTCGTAATTGGGGATATCGTTGCCGTATTCGTCGACCCGCCCGCGAAGCACGGCGTGCGCAAAACGGTTGCCCCCCGTTTTCACCTGATAGCCGCGGTATTTGAACACCTGCGGGCTCTGCGCCGCGCGCACCGAGCCGACCAGCGCGGGAATGTTCCCGCTCATGGGATTCTTGAATCCGACGGGCACGTCGATCCCGCTCGCCGTTAAGCGGTGCATCTGATCCTCGCTCGAACGCGCGCCGACCGCAACGTACGACAAAAGATCGCCGAGATAGGCGTGCTCCTCGGGGTACAGCATTTCGTCGGCGGCAGATAGCCCCGATTCTTCGAGCGTCGCCAAAAGAAGCCCGCGCGCCATGCGTATCCCGCGGACGGCGTCCTCCTTGTCGCCGAGATCGGGCTGGGAGGACATCCCCATATATCCCACGCCGCGCGAACGCGGTTTGCAGGTATAGACGCGCGGAACGAGCACGAGACGGTCTTTCACCGCCTCCTGCAACCTGCCCAAGCGGCGCGCATATTCGAGCACGGGCTCGAACGCATGGGCGGAACACGGTCCGACCACGACGACGAGCCGCCCGTCTAATCCGCAAATCACGTCGGATACGAGCTTGTCCCGTTCGGCTTTCCGCGCGGAAAGTTGCGGCGTGAGCGCAAATTCCTCCGCGAGCGTTTCGGGCGTGGGCAGACAGACCTGCTTTTCGAACATATTACTTCCTTTTCCGTAAAAATTCGTACACGGCGGCGGGGACGTAGTCGCGGAACGGCTTTCCGAACGCGATACAGTTTTTAACGAGCGTGGAACTCACATGGCGATGTTCGCGCTCGGCGGGCAAATACAGCTCGACAAACGTCTTGTCGATGTCTCTGCTCGCGTCGAGATCGGCGGTCTCGTATTCGAAATCGACGGTGTTGCGGATGCCGCGCACATAGTAGGGCGTGCCCTCGGCGCGCAAGAGGTCGACGACGACCCCGTCCCAAGCCAGAACGCGGACGCGCTCCTCGCCTCGAAAGACCGCCTCGATCATTTGCACCCGTTCCTCGGACGGGAACATACATTGCTTGCTTCGGTTGGTCGCCACGGCGATCACCACCTCGTCGAACAGTCCCAAACACTTGTCGACGGTATCTTTATGCCCGTTGGTAAACGGATCGAACGTGCCCGCAAACACGCACTTTTTCATGCTCCGCTCCTTGTCATAAAATAAATTTTCGTCCTGCCGTAGCTACGGCGTTCGCTCTCCCAACCCTCGGCGGGAAGCTCCTCCCGCTCGCTTTCGTACACGAGAACGCCGTCTTTGAGAAGCCCGCGCTCGGCGACGATGCGCATGATCTCCTCTGCATACGCCTCGCGGTAGGGCGGGTCGCAAAAAATGACGTCGAACGGCGCAGAGAGACGCGTAAGGCAGGTTCGGTAGTCGAGCCCCGTGATCTCCCCCTCCGCGCCGAGAAGGCGCAAATTCTTTTCGCAGAGCGCAAGGCTCTCCCGCGAACGGTCGTTGAAATGGACGAACGCCGCCCCGCGCGACAACGCCTCGATCCCGAGCGCGCCGCTCCCGCAGAACAAATCGAGCACGCGCGCCCCCGCAAGACGGGGCGTAAGGATCTGAAAGAGCGATTCTTTCACCCGATCGGGCGTGGGACGGATGTCGTCGCCGCGGAATGCGGCAAGTTGCCGTCCGCGATATTTTCCCGCGATGATCCTCACTTGTGTTTCTTCTTCGCGTTGCGCTCACGGGCGATCCTGCGCACGCGCTCCTTGGCTTCTTCGCCCGCTTCCAGCACCGCCTGTTCCCGCGCCTCTTCGCGTTCGCGGTTGCGCCGCTCGCAGTACGCGCCGACGAGATAGGCGACCGTGCTCACAACAATGGGCAACAGCGCGAACAGAATGGAATAATACGGGCTCACGATCAGTCCCTGTCCCTCGATCTGCCCGAACCAAGTGATCGGAATGATCGCCCAGCCCGCGAACATGGCGAGCGCGTAATATGCCATGCCGCCGCCCGCCATCAAACTTCCGCGCGGGATCGCCCCCGCGATCGCCCCGAGGACGATGACGGGAAGGGCGACGTAAAAGCCGATGAGCGTCCCTTTCCAAAAGCGGAACTCCCGCTCGGGACGGTGGTCGCCCCCCGAGGAGATCCCCTCTTCGATGTTCCGTCTGTGCAGTTCGCCCGCCACGAACGAGCCGTAGTGCATTTTCCCGTAATGATAGCAGAGGTGGGCGTTGAAAAACGCGCCGCCGACAATACAGATGATCCCGAGGGTGATCTTGACGGGAGGCGACCCCGCAAGCTGGGTCACCAAACACAAGAGGCTCATGAAAAGATACATGAGATAGGGCGTTACGGAACGGCGAAAGCATTCCCATTGGATACGCCAAAAGAGCTCCCATGCGTTGGGATTGGAATAATCTTTGACTTTTTTTCGCTTCGGTGCTTCGTTGAGCATGTCTCCTCCCGAAAGGACGGTTTTCTTCTCCGTAATTATACCATGCTTTTTTGCCGTCTGTCAAGACTTCGCGGGAAAACCCTGCTTTTTTTCGCAAACAAAAGACGCGCCGAACGAAAAAGGCGCGCCGAATGCAAAAGAATGCGTCGCGCGTCACCCGCCCCTGTATTCTCTGACCGCGCTCTTCCCCACGCTTACGAGCGTTTCGTACGCCGTCGTCCCGTGCGCCCGCGCGTACCGCTCCGCGTCGCAAAAAATGAGACGGCGTTCCCCCGCCCGCGCCCGTCCGAGGCGCAGACATGCGTCCATGCAGAGCGTCCCCTCGCCCAAGCCGCCCGCGCGGAAAAATCCGTCGCCGTAGCCGAAGCGCAGGGTGTAGGCGCGCGACGCGTTTTCGGGCGCGGCGTTGTAGCCGAGCCCGCCGCCCAGCACGGCGCGTTCCTCCGCAACGTACGCATATACGCGCATGGCGGGCTTTACGGGCAGCGAAAATCCCTCGGGAAGATAGCCGTAGAGCGCGATCCCCGCGCGCACGGCGTCGAAACACTCCCCCGCCAGCCCGCCGCCCGTCGCCCCGAGATGACGGACGGCATTGGGAAAGATCTCCCGCACCCGCGCCGCGCCCTCCTCGTACCGCGCGCGTTGCGCTTCGACCGCGTTTTTGTCGGCGGGCGCATAGAGATGCGAAAAGACGCCCGTCACCTCGACGCCCGCATCCCGCGCGCATTTTGCGAGATATCCCGCCCGTTCGGGACGGACGCCGTAGCGGTTCATGCCCGTATTGACGGCGATGTGCGCCTTCCCGCCCTCCCCGCCGTAAAGGCGCAGCGAACGGAGCGACGAGAGCGCGGCGGTGAGCCCGTACGCGCGCATACGGAACGCCTCCTCGGGAAAGAGAGGAGGCGCAAGAACGAGGATATCCGATGAAATTCCCGCAACGCGCAACGACGCGCCCTCCGAGGACGTTGCCACCGCAAAGGCAGAAACCTGCGGTTGCAGGGCGTGCGCAACGGCTTCCGCGCCGTGTCCGTACGCGTCGTCCTTTACGACGGCGATGAGCGGTCGGCGGACGGCGGCGGAAAAGAGCGCGGCATTCGAACGGATGCGGTCGAGATTTATGACGGCGAGCGTGGAATACATATCGTTATGGTATGCGCGCGCCGCCGAAAAGGTTCGTTAAGGGTTTCGAAAATTCGCCGAACGGTGCGTTAAAAAGTTCGGCGCGCCCGTTCAGAGCTTATATACGAGCCTGTGGCAGTGTTCGCATTCCACCATATTGCCGCCCGCGAGCGTTCCCTGCTGTGCGAGCGGGAAATCCATGCCGCAGACGCAACGCCCCTCTTTGAGGGGGACGACGATGGGAAAGATCTTCTCTTTCCGCTTGTTCTCGTACACTTCGAGGATGTTCGGCTGGATCTTTTTCGCGAGGCGGCTCTGCTGTTCGGTGAGCGTTTTGAGCTCCCCCGCGTGCTCCGCTTCGATCGCCTCGTACTTTTCCTTGTATTCTTTATATTGCCTCTGCATGGCGATCGTCTGCCGTTTGAGCTTCTGATATTCCTCCGAAACGGCGTTGATGTCGGAGAGCAAGCGGTTCACGTCCGCACGGAGGGTGCGAACGGCGTCGAGTAAGGTCTGCGCCGATTTTCTGTAATAGGCGAGGTCGCCGCCCCCTTCGAGCATCTCTTCGAGGTCGGCATATTCCGCAATGGTGTTGTTGATCTCCTCCGCCTGTGCGGCGAGACGGTCGCGCAAGCGTTTGAGTTCGACGGCGCGGTCCTCCTGCGCGGCGAGCTTCTCGGGCGCGATCCGCATGAATTTTTTCGCCTGCAAATATTTCTTGCTCTCCTCGGTCGAGGACAGTGCCTGACGGATCTTCCTGATCTCGGCGTCCGCCTGTTGATATTCCAACAATTCGTTCGAAACGGGCATATATGTGTTCTCCTTGTATGGTTTTTACATGAATCGTTCGTCCCGCAAGCAATATACGGGACAGCTCAAACGCGCCTTCATTTGCTCGGCAAACCGCAAAAATCCGTACGCTTCGGCGGCGTAATGCGTCAACAGCACGACGTTGAGCCCGCACTCCACCGCCCCTAACAGCCTGTGGTGCGCCGCGTCGGACGTGACGACCGTATCCGCGCCGTGGGCGAGGGCGAAGCCGCACACCTCGTCCGAAAAGCCCGCGCCGCAAAAGCTCGCCACGCGGCAGACGGGAGAATCGCCGTAGCTCAACACCCGTTGCGTGGAAAAGTTCCGCTTGATCTTCTTGACGAAATCGGCGAGTGTGCACGACTTCACGTCGTACACCCGCCCGTACGCGCCGTCCTCGACGGGCTCCATAACGGCGATCTCGCGCTCCCCGCCCAAGCCCTGCATGAGCGACGCGTCGATCCCGCCCGCCGCCGCGTCGAGATTGAGGTGCGCCGAAAGCACCGAAATGCCCGCCCGCGCGCAGGCAAGGACGTGTTTGCCGCACGTCTCGTCGAGCCGCGGTAATCCGTCGATCCAAATGGCGGGATGGTGGGTGAAGATGACGTTGCACCCCTTGTCCCGCGCGACTTCCACGGCGCGCGCGGATAGGTCGAGCGAAAAGAGCACGCCCGTCGCCTCCTCCCCGCAGTCGACCAAAAGTCCGCTGTTGTCGTGATGACCGTAGCGGCGGCAAAACTCGTCCGACGCCGCAAACGGCGCGAGCGAATCTGCGATCTCATAAATTTCCTTGGGCGTCATGGATGACCTCCTCGATCTCGGCAAGGCGTTTTTCAAGTTGCGCCCTGCTCTCTTCTTGCATATCCCCGGACAGGCGGCAGAAAAGTTTTTCCCGCTCGCCCGCCATCATTTGCAGAAAGACGGCGTTGCCGCGCAGGTTTTCCCTGCCGTAGCGCAGTTCCCGCTCCGTGTAATCGCTCCCGCCCGAAGCCGTTCCGCGCAAAATTTCGTAATACTTGCCCCGCTCGGCGAACATGAAGTCCCTGTCGAGGCGCGCGCCGCGCGCCGTAAGGAATCGGCGCACCTTTTCCGCGTTCTTCATGGGCTGCAACACAAACCGCGCGGGCAGGGGTTTCCGCTCCAAAATAGACACGATCTCCTCGCCCCCCATGCCCGCGATGAGCACGAGGTCGCACGGCTCTTCCACGCCGTCCATACCGTCGCATACCACGGGGATACAGACCCCCTTTGCGATCTCTTGTTTTAATAGCGTTTGTGCCTTTTTGAGACTTTTCGCGCTGACGTCGGTGATGTACGCCCGCATGCAAAGTCCGTTTGAGAACATGTATTTCGTGCAGTTTCCGTGGTCGCAACCGACGTCGGCGAACACCTCCGCAGAAGAAAGCAAGCCGCAAATAACAGAGAGCCGCGCCGTCATCAATTCAAAAAGTCGCGCAGTTTTTTGCTCCGCGAGGGATGGCGCAGTTTGCGAAGTGCTTTGGCTTCGATCTGGCGGATGCGCTCGCGGGTGACGTTGAACTCCCGCCCCACCTCTTCGAGGGTGCGCGGCTTGCCGTCGTCGATGCCGTAGCGCAGGCGCAACACCTTTTCTTCGCGCGGGGTGAGCGTGTCGAGCACGCCGAGCAGTTGCTCTTTGAGCATGATAAAGGTAACGCTGTCGCCGGGCGTCTGCGTCTTGTCGTCCTCGATGAAGTCGCCGAGATGGGAATCTTCCTCCTCGCCGATGGGCGTTTCGAGGGAGACGGGATCTTGCGCGATCTTCTGGATCTCCATGACGCGCTCGACATCGATCCCCATCGCCTCGGCGATCTCCTCGGGCGAGGGCTCTCTCCCGTTCTCTTGCAGAAGCATGCGCGACACGCGGGTCAGCTTGTTGATGGTCTCCACCATGTGGACGGGAATGCGGATGGTGCGCGCCTGATCGGCAATGGCGCGCGTGATGCTCTGGCGGATCCACCACGTTGCGTACGTCGAAAATTTGAATCCCTTTTGATAGTCGAACTTCTCCACCGCCTTCATCAGCCCGAGATTGCCCTCCTGAATGAGGTCGAGGAAGAGCATGCCCCGCCCGACATAACGCTTGGCGATGGAGACGACGAGACGCAGGTTCGCCTCCGAAAGACGACGCTTCGCCGCCTCGTCCCCCTCCTGCATCCTGCGCGCGAGCTCGATCTCCTCGTCTCCCGAAAGGAGGGGCACTCTGCCGATGTCTTTCAAATACATTTTGACGGGATCGTCCAGCCCGATGTCGGAGAGTGCCTGTTCAAAGAGCTCTTTGTCGCGCTCGTCCTCGTCGAAGATGCTCACCCCCATTTCGGGGAGAGCCTTATACACCTGCTCGATCTGCGCGGGCGAAAGATCGTATTTTTCGAGCGCGTCGCAGAGCGCGTTCGACGAAATGCTTCCTTTCATTTTGTAACCCGCCGCAAGCGTGTCGATCAGCTCGGTGAGTTGTTGATCGGTTACGTTCATATTCTTCCTCCGCTTTGTTTCTTCGTTTTGTTGAGTTGCTTGGTGTATTCCGCGATCCGCATGAGGATCTCCCGCTTTTGTTCGGCGGTCTCCGCGAGCGCGTACCGCTCCTGCTCCGCCGCGATCCGCTGCGACAGCGACCGCTTTTCGAGAATGGCAAGACTATCGCAAAAATACTGCGCCGCGCGCTCCCCGTCGAGGTTGTCCCCGTAATCGAGATTGAGCACCTCGGCGAGCTCGCCGTCCGACTGCATGAGGTCGAACAGCCCGCTCGGACGGATCCGTCCCGCCTTGCGCCCCTCTTCGATGTACGCCGCGATCGTCCTGTGCTCCCCGTCCGAAAAATCCGTCTGCGACAGGTCGCAGTCCGCGGCATAGGGTTTGGAGAGCAGACACGCCGCGAGCACGAACCGCGCCGCCTTTTTTTCGGCGTCCGCCTCCTCGCGCGCCGCGGGAAGTTCGGGCGTTTCGCGCGGTTTTTGCTCGGTTTTGGCGCGATCCAAATCGCTCGTCAGCGCAGACAGGCTCACGCCCGAGAGCGAGGAGATACGTTTGAGAAGCTCCTCCCGCTCGGTCGCGCTCTCCGAATCTTTGACGACGGCGAGTGCCTCGCGCACAAATTCCCGCTTTTCGTCGGTCTTGGAAAGGTCGTACTTCCTCTGGACGGAAAGGATGCGGAAGTCGATGAGCGGCATGGCGGCGTCGAGACATTTTTGATACCCCTCCGCGCCCTGCGTGCGGATCACGTCGTCGGGGTCGAGCCCCTCGGGAAGCGGCACGACGCGGACTTTGAGCCCCTCGTCTTTGAGGATGTCGAGCCCGCGCAGATTCGCCTTTTGCCCCGCAAAGTCGCCGTCGTAGCTGATATATACGGCGTCGCTGTACCGCTTCGCGAGCCGCGCCTGCTCCTTGGTGAGCGACGTTCCCATGCTCGCCACTACGTTGCGGAAACCCGCCTGATAGAGGGAAATCGCGTCCATATACCCCTCTACCATGATGAGGTACGGGATCGCCCCCGCCCGCTTCTCTTTCTTGACGAGATTGATGTTGAAGAGATTTTTGCTCTTGTTGAAGAGCACGGTCTCCCGCGTGTTTTTGTATTTCGCGCGGTCGCTCTTCTGCAACAGCCGACCGCCGAACGCGACCACTTCGTCGAAATGGTTGATGATGGGAATGATGAGCCTGCCGCCCTCGGCGTCGATGAGCCGCCCCTCCTCCGTGCTCGCGCACGCGCCGCTTTCGAGGCACTCCTCCTCGGTGTAGCCCTGTGCCAATAGATAGGCGGGCAGACCGTAATAGTCGAGCGACGCGCCCAGCCCGAACTTCTTCACGACGGAGGGCGATAACCCGCGCTTGCCGATGTATTCGACGTGTTGCGAGGCGCGCCCGCCGTAAAGGTTGTTGAGATAAAAACGGGCGGCGTCCCGCATCAGCGCGGACAGCCTGTCCCGCTTTTTCTTCTTATTCGCCGCTTCTTCGGCGGCGCGGTCGTCGTAGGCGGGAACTTCGAGCCCGACGCGGGCGGCTAATATTTGCACCGCCTGCAAAAAATCGACGTTCTCGTACGCCTTGACGAACCCGATCACGTCGCCCGAAGCCGAACAACCGAAGCAGTGATAGTATTTATCCGCGGCGTTGACGGCGAACGAGGGCGTCTTTTCGTGATGGAACGGACAGCACGCCCAATAGCTGTACCCCCGCCGCTCCAATTTTATATACGATCCGATGACGTCGACGATATCGTTTTTCTCTTTCAATACGCGGATAAAATCGCCGAAATCGGACTTCATATAATGCTGCCCTCCCGCGGAACAAAGAGCCGCTTGAACACGTTGATCGCGTATTTATCCGTCATGGACGACAAATAGTCGCAAACGGCGCGGGGCGTGTCGTCGCGCGCGGTGACCGCGTATTGCGCGGGAAGCTCTTCGGGATGGCGGATGAAATATGTATATAACGCCTCGATCATCCGCTCCGCGCTCTCCTGCACCAGCTTGTTGGCGTGCTCGTACACGCGCTCGAACATGAAGGCGCGCAACTCGTCGAGCGCGCTCTGCTTCTCCTCCGACATGCGCACAAAGGGCTTGTCCGCCGATTCGCGGTAGATGTCGTTGATCGCGGTGTTGATGCGCTCCGAAGTCCCCCGCCCGAATACCTTTAAGGCGCGCGCGGGAAGCTCGTCCTCCCGCAAAATGCCCGCGCGGATGGCGTCCTCGATGTCGTGATTGATGTAGGCGATCCTGTCGGCGAGCGAGACTGCCACCCCCTCGAGCGTGGCAGGCTTGCCCGACTTGGAATGGTTGAGAATGCCGTCGCGCACCTCAAAGGTGAGGTTCAGCCCCTTGCCGTCCTTTTCGAGGACGTCGACGACGCGGAGGGATTGCTCGCTATGACGGAATCCCGTGGGGCAGAGCGCGTTCAAAAAACGTTCGCCCACATGCCCGAACGGCGTGTGCCCGAGATCGTGCCCGAGCGCGATCGCCTCCGCGAGATCTTCGTTGAGACACAGACACCGCGCGATCGACCGCGCGATCTGGCTCACGTCGAGCGTATGGGTGAGACGGGACATGTAGTGGTCGCCGTCGGGCGCGAAAAAAACCTGCGTCTTATTCTTCAAACGCAGAAACGATTTCGAATAGATGATGCGGTCGCGGTCGCGCTGAAATTCGGTGCGCATCGCGCAAGGCTTCTCCTCGCGCATCCGCCCCCGCGTATTCTTCGACTGCATCGCGTACGGCGATAAAAACTCCGCTTCTTTTTTATAGGTTATTTCTTTCATCACTCATATGTTCGCCGAAAAATGCAAAAACTCCTTTTTTTTACGAAATTTTTCGGTAAATTTTCCCCGTTTTCTATAATTATGCCAGACATAGTACTTCGCAAAACTTCAAAATCTTCGATTTCGACCCCTCATTTTGCGAAAAATGTCAAATGTAAAAGCCGCCGTTCACGCCGATGTTCTGTCCCGTGATGTAGGGATGTTCGGCGACGAACAGCACGGCGCGGGCAACTTCTTCCGCGCTTCCGAATCTTCCGAGCGGGATCTCCTCTTCCGTTGCGGCACGTTCCTCCGCGGTGAGACGGGCGTTCATCGCCGTGTCGATAACCCCGGGAGAAACGCAGTTCACCGTGATATTCGAGGGCGCGAGCTCCTTTGCGAGTGCCTTGGAAAAGGCGATGAGAGCCCCTTTCGAAGCGGAATACACGCTCTCGCAGCTGCCCCCCGTCTCCCCCCAAACCGAGGAGACGAACACGATCGCGCCGCCGCTGCCGAGCATCTTTTTGACCGCGTGCTTCACATAGAAGAACGCCCCTTTCACGTTCACGTCCATCACGCGGGAGAACTCGGCGTCGCTCACGTCCTGCACCTGCTTATAGAGGTCGACGCCCGCGTTGAGGACGAGCACGTCGAGCGAGGGCATCTCGTTGAGCACGCGCGCGGCGTCCTCCTCCGAACGGACGTCCGCGCGGACGAACGCCACGCCGTCCCCCTCTCCCGTTCCGCTCGACGAAACCGCCGTGACCGCGTATCCGTTTCGGGCAAAAAGGCGCGCGGTCGCAAGCCCGATCCCGCGCGAACCGCCCGTGACGAGAACGCGCTTCATTGCGCCCCCTCCGCCAGCGCGACGATCTCTGCCGCCACCTCGTCGAGCCCCTTGTTGTCGGTGTCGACGATATAGTCGGCGACGCTCTCGTAGATCGGCGTACGTTCGGCGAGCAACGCGCCGAGCCGTTCGGCGGTCTTTCCCGTATCTTTGAGAAGCGGGCGGCTGTCGTCGGCGCGGACGCGCTGTAACAGCGTTTCGAAGCTCGCCCGCAAGAAGAAGATCTTCCCGTTCTGTTTGAGCCGTTCGCAATTTTCGTGGATGAGCACGAGCCCGCCGCCCGTGGAGATGACGAGCTCGTCTTGTTTTGCAAGCTCCCGCACGATCTGCGCTTCGAGCGAACGGAAATGCGCCTCGCCGTAAAACTCGAAGATGTCGGAGATCTTCCCGTAGCGGTCGCCGATCATGATGTCCGTGTCGTACCATCTGCGCCGCGTCAGTTTGGCGACGTGGATGCCGACGCTCGATTTTCCCACTCCCATCATTCCGCAAAGTATAATGTTCATAACCAAAAACTCTCCAATGCCAAAAGATAGCTGTTTTTCCCGAACCCGATCACTTCCCCGCGGCAGACCTCGGAAAGGATGGACGTGCGCCGAAACTCCTCCCGCGCGAAAATGTTGGACATGTGCACCTCGACGACGGGGACGGAGACGGCGGCGATCGCGTCGCGGATCGCATACGAATAGTGCGCGTACGCGCCCGCGTTGAGGATCACGCCGTCGTACCCCTCCGCACCGTGCAACGCCTTGCAGATCTCTCCCTCCAAATCGCTCTGCATGCAGGTTACGGTATGTCCGTGCGCCGCCGCAAACGATATGAGTTCGCGTTCGATCTCTTCGAGCGTCTCTTCGCCGTAGATCTCCCGCTCCCGCCGACCCGTCAACCCGAGGTTGACGCCGTTGATGACCAAAAAATTCATAGTTTCTCCTTTCGGTAGCGTTCCCAAAGCGCGATCGCCTCTTCTTGTTTCCTCTCCCGTTTGAGGAAGATGCAGTCGGAGGCGTACGCCTGATAAAAGAGCATTGCGTCGCCGCGGACGGCGGGCGCGCCGCACGCAGCCGCGATCCGCAAAAATTCGGTCTCCGCATACATGAGATCGACCGCGACCGCCCCTTGCAAGAGCTCTGCCGAAACGGGCGCGAGCCGACCCGCATAGCGGACGATAGGCGCGTCGTTCACGACCCCCGTGCAGTTCACGACGACGTCGTACGGCTTTTCGGCGATCTCGGAAAGCGGAACAAACCCGCCGATCTCGCGGACGCGTTCGAGCCGCGCCGCGTCCTTTTCGTAGACTTCGACGTTCGCGCCGCCGTCTGAAAGCGTTTTGATGCAACTTCTGCCCGCGCCGCCCGCGCCGAGCACGAGCGCGCGTCTGCCCGCCATATCAATGCCCGCACCGCGAAGCAACAGCCCGAATCCGAATCCGTCGGTGTTGTAGCCGACCTTTTCGCCGCACACGACGGTGTTCACCGCGCCGCACAGGCGGGCGTCCCCCTCCGTTTTGTTCAAGTGCGGAATGACGCTCTCCTTGTAGGGAATGGTGACGTTGAGCCCGTCGTAAGCCGACAATATCCTTTCGATGCGGGCGGGAAATTCGGCGGGCGGGACGGAGAGGAGGTCGTACTCGCACGAAGCCCCCATTTCTCCCATCAAAAACGCGTGCATTTTTGGGCTCAACGACCGAGAAACGTCCTTTCCGACGAGGGCAAGTTTCACCGCAGTTCCTCCCCGATCGCTACGATCTCGCGCGCGTACTCCGCGTACGGCAAACGAAGCTCCGCCGTCTCTCCCCGCCGTACGGGGACGACGAGGGTAACGAGCCCGTCCGCATTCTTTTTATCGCGCAGGGAAAGCGGCAAGCCGCTTGAAAAATCGACGCTCCCGAGGTCGTGCCCGAGCGCGCGGAGAACCAAAGCGCGAAAGGCTTCGAGATATTCCACGTCGCACGGCATGTGCCGCTCGGCGAGCTTGGATTCGTACCAGAGCCCGACGAGCACCGCCTCCCCGTGCGAGAGCCCCGCAACGGAAAGTTCGGCGGCGTGGGCGGTCGTATGCCCGAGGTTGAGGGTGCGGCGGACGCCCTTGTCGTGGGGATCGCGCTGTACGATCTCGGCTTTGAGGCGAAGATTGGCGGGAATGAGGCGGGAAATCGCGGCAAGATCGCGTAGATCGCAGGCGCGCAACGCGTCGAAGAGCGTCCCGTCCAGCCCCGCGTGCTTCACCATTTCCCCCAGCCCGCAGATGATCTCGCGCGGGGGCAGGGTATGTAAAAACGCCGTGTCGACGACGGTATATTGCGGTTGTTTTACAACGCCGATCAAATTTTTCACGTCGCAAAAGTCGATGGCGGTCTTGCCGCCGACCGAGGCGTCCGTCTGCGCCAACAGCGTTGTGGGGATCTGCCAGAGCTCGATCCCGCGCATATAGAGAGCCGCCGCGAGCCCGCCGACGTCCCCGACGACCCCGCCGCCGAGCGCGACGAGAACGCCGTCTCTCCCGAGCGAAGCCGCCGACATCGCGCCAAGCAGCGAAAAGAGCGTCTCCTGCGTCTTATGCGCCTCCCCCGCGGGCATCGCAAAACAGGGCAGACCGAGTTCGTCCGTCTGCGCGCGGTAATGGGAAAGCACCCCCTCGTCGGTGAATAAAAACGCGTTGCGCCCGACGAGGCGTTCCTGCAAAAAGGCAAAGGCGGGCGTGAAGAGCACCGCGCTTTGAATGTGTTCCGAAAAATGCAGCCCGATCACGGAAGTTCCCCATAGCGGCGGGAAAGCTCCCGCACGGTATCGCCGCCCAAACGTTCGAGGACGACGGCGCACAGTTCGCCGCAGAGCACGCTCTCGGCGACCGTTCCGAAGGCGACGATCGCGCAAACGTCGCCCCTCTCCGCGGCGGCGGTAGCGGGCGACAGCGTGTCGGCGTCCACCGTGCGCAGTCCGCGCGCCAGCGTGGGCAACGGCTTCATGGCGAGCCGCAACACGATCTCCTCGCCGTTCGACATGCCGCCCTCGATCCCGCCCGCGCGATTGGTATTTCTGTAATATCCGCGGGCAGGGTCGTAAAAGATCTCGTCGTGCACCGCGCTCCCCCGAAGAGAGGACGACGCAAACCCGAGCCCGACTTCCACGCCCTTTGCCGCCTGTATGCTCATGAGCGCGCCGCAAAGACGCGCATTCAGCCGTTCGCCGTACGTCATGCAACTGCCGAAGCCCGCTTTTAAGCCGCGGACGCGCAGTTCCACCGTCCCGCCGAGCGTATCGCCCGCCGCCGCGCAGGCGTCGATCTCGCGCACGGCGTTCTCCTCTGCCGTCTTATCGAGCATGCCGAGCGCGCTCCCGCGCCCCGCGATCTCGTCGAAAGAATGCTGTTTTTCGTCGGACACGCTCCCGACGGAGACGGTATAAGAGGCGACCTCCACGCCGAGCGCGGACAAAACTTGGCGGCAGATCTCCCCCGCCGCGACCCGCACCGCCGTTTCGCGCGCAGAAGCGCGTTCCGCGTCGCGGGCGTCCGTAAAGCCGAATTTTTGCATGGCGGGAAGATCGGCGTGCCCCGGGCGCACGGCGGTGATCCTCTGTTTCGACGTGTCGCACGCCTCGGGCGACATCACGTCCTCCCAATTTGCATGGTCGAGATTGGACACGGCAAGGGCGATGGGACTGCCCAGCGTGACGCCGTTCCGCACGCCCGTGAGGATCTCCGCGCGGTCGTGCTCTACGGTCTGCCGCGCCCCCCTGCCGTAACCGCTTTGGCGGCGCGCAAGCGCGGCGTTGATCGCCGTAAGACAAATCGGCAACCCTGCGGGAATGCCTTCGAGAATGGCGTAAAGCCCCTTTCCGTGCGATTCGCCGCCCGTCGTGATCTTCATCCTATCCTCCTATCCCGCTATCATGCGGAAAGAATCGCGCCCGATGACCGCCATAATGTCGCCGAGCTCGTCGGTGCGGTAAATGTCGCCGACGCAGGAAGAGAGCCGCTCCACCGTCCCCGCGGCGGGGTGGGCATAGCGATTCCCCGCGCCGCAGGAAATGACGGCGACCTGCGCCCCGAGGTATTCGAGCCATTCCTCCGAAGAGGAGGAATCCGACCCGTGGTGGGACACCCGCAAAATGTCGATTTCGTCGAGTTCGACGCTGTTGCCGACCTCGCCGTCTTTCGCCGCCTGCATGATCTCCCGCTCCCGCGTCGCGGGAATGTCCGCGCCGAGCAAAACGCGTACGCGCTCCGTTTCGAGATAGAGCACGCAGGATGCGGCGTTTTTATCCGTCCCCGTCTCTTCGGCGGGAGAAACACATACGATCCGCACGTCACCGCCCGCGATCTCGTCGCCGCGCGTGAGCGTCAGAACGGGCGCGTCTGCGGCGCGCGCCGCTTCGGAAATTGCGAGATACCCGTCGTCCTCCGAGGAGAGGACGGGCAGGTAGACCGCCTTTGCGCCGAACGTTTGAATGAGCGTCGCCATGCCGCCGTAATGGTCGCGCTCGGCGTGCGTCGTAAGAAATACGGGCGCGGAGACATGGAGACCGCGAAGATAGCGGATGATGTGATTGGTCTCGTTGAATCCGCCGCCGCCCGCGTCTACGACGACGCATTGTCCGCTGCTCTCGATCACGGTCGCGTCGCCCTGTCCCACCGAGAGAAAATGCAGACGGACCGTCCCCGCCTCCCGCGCCTCGATCGGAAGCGGAGGCAGCATGCGGCGGTAGGGCAGAAGCGCAAATACGGTCGCGATCGCCAAAACGGCGAACAGGATGCAGATAAACCGCACCCGTTTTACGATTTTTGTCCGACGCTCGCGCGCAAGATAGGCGGGCGTGCGGTCAACGTTTTTTGGAGCGGACACGGCGGGTCGCCTCCTCGATCCCCTGTTTGATCTCCTCGATGCGCGCCTTCGCCTCGCGGTAGCCGCGCTCGAACATGGCTTCCATGGCGGGGCGGGAGACGTCGGTCGCGGCGTATTCATAGAGATCGGGACGAAGCATCACGTCGCTTGCGTCGTACCCGCGCGACTTGCAGTCGTCGAGATAGCGCACGGGGGTGAGCGCGGTGATGGCAGAGCCGATCAGCCGCGTGAGCCGTCCCTTTTCCTCTTCGGGACGGACAAAGGCGGAAAGGTCGACCCCGACGACGTAATCCGCTCCGAGCTGTCTGCATACGTCGGCGGGAATGCTGTTAGAAAACGCGCCGTCGTAAAGAAGTCTCCCCCCCACTTCCACGCCGCGGAAAAAGGGAGGAATGGCGGCGGAGGCGATGAGCGCGCGGGCGGTTTTGCCCGTGTTCAGAAGCACGCCCTCGTTGGTGTGCCCGTCCGTCGCCCACGCCGCAAACGGCTTGGGCAGCTGTTCGATGTCCCCCTCCAAATAGGGTTCGAGCAGTTGTTCGGCAAATCCGAGGTCGGCAAACGGGCGAAAGTTTTTGGAAAATTCTCTGCGGTTGAGGCTTTCGACGATGCCGATCATGTCGGACGAGGTATATCCCTTGGCATAGAGCGCGCCGACGATTGAGCCGATGGACGCGCCCGTTATCACGTCGAACGAGATCCCCTCCTCTTCGAACGCTTTGAGCGCGCCGAGGTGCGCCATTCCCTTTGCCCCGCCGCTCCCGAGGGCGAGCCCCAAAACGGGGTTGGGTTTCTCTCTTCGGAATATGTTTTTCAAACGGGAAAAAAGTCCCATATCTCCTCCGTAAAAGCCCGAATATCAAATCCTATTTTACACTTCTTTTTCCAAAAAGTAAACCGCTTTGCGCTTTTTTATGGCTTTTTAAGAAATATTCCCGACAAAACATTGATTTTTCAGAGCGAAAGGAGTATGATAATAGAGATTCCTTATAATGCGGGACGGTATCGGGCATGAAAACTTTCTTCAAACAAAAACGCAATCTCGCGGTCGTGATCCTCTTGTGCGTTCTGCTTTTGGCGCACGTTGCGGGATTGGTAATGAGCGCGTGTTTGGAACGCGCGGGCACGATCGACCATGCGGAATGGATCCACCGCTTGCTCTACTTCTTCCTCGGGATCGTCCTCATGGGCGGGATCTTCGCCGTGGAAGCCGTGTTCCGCTTCCGCTTCCCCCTCTTTTTCGAGATCGTGATCGTCGTGTTCGCCTTTGCCTCCAACTCCCTCGCCACCATCTACGGCTTTTACGACATCGTTCCCCATTGGGACAAGGTGTTGCACTTCGTTTCGGGGGCGATCTTTGCGTCGCTGGGGCTGTGCCTCGCCCACTTCCTCTTTCGGGATCTGCAAGACGGGACGAAAAAGACGGTCGCTTTCGTGCTCTTCGCCTTTTTGGTCGCGCTCGCCGTGGGCTATCTTTGGGAACTTTATGAATTTTTGTGCGACACGGTTACGGGGTCGAACTTGCAGATGTGGGGAACGACGCTCATCGAGGACCTCGGGAACGGGACGTATCTCGTTTCGGACAAGCGCGGCGGCGCGATCCTCGACTCCATGATGGATATGTTGCTCAACGCCGCCTGCGCGCTTTTATTCTGCCTCATAATCTTCTTCGCCGCCCGCAAAAAGCCCGCCGTGTTACAGGCGTTCCGCTGTGAAAAAATCCCCAAAAAACAGAGCGTCTCTTAAAAAAACAGAGAGACTTTCGTCTCCCCGACCGCCGCGTTTGCGGCGGTTTTTTGCATATATATTTATATTTCGAGCTCCATGCCGTCGTACGCCGCGATCAATCCCAGCTTCTCCGCGCGGGCGAGCGTCTCGTCCGACGGCGCGCCGTTGTGCGAAAAATGGGTGAGCACGAACTTGGTCTTTTCGTCCGCAAGTCCCGCCGAAAACAGGGCGTCTTTCACGCGGAGATCTTCGTCGAGACCCATGTGCCGCGCGGTGGGCTCGGTGATCCCGTCCAAAAAAGTACAGTCGAGGGTGACGAGCCGCGCGACCGTGCGGTCTTGCGCGAAAAATTCGAGCGACGGGGCGGGAAGCGTGCCCGTGTCGCAAAGGTGCAATGCCCGTACGCCGTCCTTTGTCACGCTGTAAAGCAGGGGTTCGCGGGAGGTGTGCCGGGCGGGAACGGCTTGCGCGCGCCATGCGCCGAACGAAAAACTTTCAAACGGCGAAAGCGTGTGGACGCGGATGTGCTCTCCCACCTCCTTTTTAAGCTCGCGGCGGGTCGCCTCGCGGTAGATCTCCGCGATCTCGGCGTTGCCGTATAGATCGAGCGTGGGCGAAGTCATACGCTTGGCGTACTTATATCCGCGCAGGATGAGATCGCACGGGTTGAAGTGGTCCATGTGCGAATGGGTGACGAGCAGATATTTGACCGCGGAGAGATCGGCGCGAAGATACGCCGCATGGTAGAACGCGTCGGGTGGAAAGTCGATGGAAAGTTCCCCGTCGTAGAGCGTCTGCGCGCGCGAGCGGATCATCTTCCCCCCGCGGCGGCGCGCTTCGGTGCAGAACGGACAGTTGCAAAACAGGGCGGGAATGCCTTCCGCCGCGCCCGTGCCGAGATATACGACTTTCATACGCCCTCCTTATATTTCATAGATGATGGTAACGGGTCCTTCGTTGGTCTGCCGAATCGTCATCTCCGCGCCGAACACGCCGAGCTGCACGGGAACGCCGTACGAGCCAAGACGGTCGGCGGCATAGGCATAGAGCTCGGCGGCGCGCTCGGGCCGCTCGGCTTCCGAAAAGCTCGGACGATTCCCCCGCTTGGCGTCGCCGTACAGCGTAAATTGGGAAACGAACAGCACTTCCCCTTTTACGTCGAGCACCGAGCGGTTCATCTTGCCGTTTTCGTCCTCGAATACGCGCAGGTGCGCCAGCTTCTCCATGCACTTGTCCGCTTGCGCTTCGCCGTCCCCCGCTTTCACGCCGAAATAAACGACAAGCCCGCTTCCGATCTCGGAGACGGGCGTATTGTCTACGGAAAGCGCAGCGTGCGAAACGCGCTGTGCGACGAACTTCATTTTACACTCTCGACATGTATTCGCCCGTACGGGTGTCGATGCGGATGGTGTCGCCCTCGTTGACAAACATGGGGACTTGGAAAGTCGCGCCCGTTTCGACTTTTGCCGCCTTGGTAACGTTGGTTGCGGTGTTGCCCTTTACGCCCGGTTCGGCTTCGATGACTTTGAGTTCGACGAAGTTCTCGGGTTCGACGGAGAACGCCTTGTCGTAGAGGAAGCGCACGGTCACCATGTCGTTCTCGCGGATATAGCGAAGCGCGTCCTCGACCTGATCGCGGTTGAGCGGGGTCATGTTGAATTCTTCGTCCATGAAGTAGTAGAACTCGCCGTCGTTGTACGAATAGGTCATCTTTTTGGTTTCGACCTGCGCCGTTTCGAGCTTGGTGGTAGGGTTAAAGGTCTCGTCGGAGAGGACCTGACCCGTAACGACGTTTTTGAGCGTCGTACGGACAAACGCCGCGCCTTTCCCGGGTTTTACATGCTGGAACTCGGTAACGGTGTAAACGCCGCTCTTGTATTCGAACGTCGTGCCCTTTCTGATGTCGCCTGCCATGATCTGTGCCATAATTTTATCTCCTTACAATTCTTAACAAGTTACAAAATCAAACAATCGCGGCTCGTTTTCGTCATAAACGAGACGATGTTACCGTCTTTGAGATACACGCTGTCCTCGATGCGGACGCCCGCCTTGCCCGCGAGATACACCCCCGGTTCGTCGGAAAACACCATTCCGTTCTCCAAAACCGTATCGCTCCGCGGGGAAAGCGTGGGAAATTCGTGGATGAGCAGCCCGATCCCGTGTCCCAAAGAATGGGTAAAATACTGCGCAAGCCCGTACTTTTGCAGATAGGAACGCGCCACGGCGTCGGCTTCCCGACCCGTCATGCCCGCCTTTACGGTCTCTTTCACGAGCTCGTGCGCCTCCAAGACGCGCGCATGCAGAGCCTTGAACTCCCCGTGCTTTTTGTCGTCGCCGAAGAGGAAGGTGCGCGTGCAGTCCGAACAGTATCCCTCGTATTTACAGCCGTAGTCGATCAGAATGGGGTCGCCGAATTTCAGCGTTCTGCTCCCCGTTTCGTAATGCGGCACGCTGCCGTTTTCCCCGAACGCGACGATGGTGTCGAACGACGTCCCGCTCGCGCCGAGACTGCGCATTCTGTATTCGAGAATGGCGGCGAGCTCCCGCTCTTTCATGCCCTCTTTGAGCTCGGGAAGAACGGAGATGAGCGCGTCCTCGGCAATGTTGCAAGCCGTTTGGATGCGCGAAAGTTCCTCCTCCGTTTTATACAGCATCGCGCTGCGGAGGGCGGGCATGGCGTCGACGGCGGTATGTCCCGCCTGTTCGAGACGGCGCAAAGCGGAAACGCTCGTTTCCGTAAACGGAACGCCGAGCACGGGATAGGGTTCGGCGAGGGCAAGTGCCTTTTCGTACCCTCCCTCTACGACCTCGATCCCGCTCCCGCGAAGCCTCTTTTCGGCGGCTTCGAAATAGCGAAGATCGCACACAAGACGGCACGCGTCCTCCGTGAGGATCGCATATCCGTCCGTCGCATAGAATCCCGTGAGATAGCGGCGCAGATAATCCGTTTCGATGAAGAGCGCGTCCGCGCCCGTATCGAGGAAGATCTTGCGCAATTTTTCCGCAATCATAGCCATATTATACCAAATGTGCGCGCGCAAGTCAATGATTTTTTCAAAAGAAATGGGCGCGGCGGCAACGTTTATGAAAGCGAAGCGTAAACGCGCTTCATGTACGCCGCGTCCTCCGCCTGCGTGCCGTCCGATTCCGAAACGACGTAGGGCTCCAATTTGAGCGCGATGAGCGTTTCGGCGAGCGGCTCGAATTCGGGACCGAACACGGTATCGGCAAACGTGAGATGTTTGATCTCCCCCTTTGCGCCGTATTGGATCTTGGAGAAATGCGCGTGGAAGTGCTTCATGCGCGAATATCCGAGGCGTTCGAGCATGATTTCGAGACGGGCGCGGTAGTCCGCCGCCGTCTTTAAGCTCCCCTGTTCGCGGGCGTTCACGTGCCCGAAATCGATACAGGGCGTAAAGATAGGGTCGATCTCGCAGAGCGCGGCGATCTCTTCCACCGTGCCGATCTGCCCGAACTTGCCCATCGTTTCGGGACAGAACATCAAGCCGCCGAGCCCGCTTTCATAGAGGCGGTCGCGCAAGATCTTCATGCGGTCGCATGTGCGCGCAAACGCCGTCTCCCGCGTATCTTTCCCCTGCGCGGCGGGATGAAACACGCAACGCGTTCCCCCCATCGCCGCAAGCGCGCGTCCGCTTTCGAGGATGTAGCCGTACGACTTTTCCGCCATCTCCCCGTCGGGATTGGCGAGATTGACGAAATAGGGCGCGTGGACGGAGATCTCCACCCCCGCCGCGCGGAACGCCGCGTTGATCGAAGCCGCCTTCGCCTCCGACATGCGCACCCCTCTTCCGAAAGAATATTCGAAGCAATCGAGCCCACGCTCCCTTACGAATACAGCCGCGTCTTCGGTATGCTCGTAGCCCGCGGCGTAAAAGCTCTCCGAATTGCCGCTCGGACCGAATTTTATCATCTGTGACCCTCCCTTAACCGTAAAATATCCCGCCCGAGCTGTTCTTTGAGCGCGGCGGCAGAGGAAAACGTTTGGATCTCGCGGAAGAACGCCGTGGGATAGACGCGCACGGTCGCCCCATAGAGATCGCCTTCGAACCCGTCGAGATAGGCTTCGATCTTGCGTTCGGCGACGCCGAACGTCGGACGCGCGCCGAAATTGACGATGGCGGGATAGTTTCCCTGCGGCGTTTGGCACAGCCCGCCGTACACGCCGTCGGGCGGGAGCAGCTTTTCGGTCGGCACGGCGAGATTGAGCGTGGGGAATCCGTAAGTACGCCCCACCTGCCTGCCGTGCTCCACAACGCCCTGCACGAAATACGCCCCGCCGTAAAACCCGTCGGCGTCCGAAACCAGACAGGCGTTCAGCGCGGGTAGATCCCCCCGCTTCAACAGCTCCTTACACGCGGACGCGGCGATCTTGCGGGCGCGCCCGCGCTCCCCGACCGTCTTAACAAGATCAACGACGGCGACGGGACAGGGCGCGAGAGACCGCAACAGTTCGGTCGTCCCCGCCGCGTCCTTCCCGAAGCGGAAATCCGCCCCGCAGACGGCGCGCCGCACCGCAACCGTCGAGAACAGCGTGCGCAAAAATTCCTCCGCAGCGAGCGAACGGGTCTTTCCCGAGAGCGAAATTTCGCAGACGGCAGTGACCCCCGCCCGCGCAAAGAGGTACGCCCGCTCCTCCTTGGTGAAGAGTTGCTTTCCCTTGCCGCCGTACATCGCGGTGAGGACGACGGGCAATCCCGTTTTTTTCGCCTCGGAAATCAGCCGCCGATGCCCGAGGTGCAACCCGTCGAACCCGCCCAAAACGAGCGCGCACGGCTCGTTGTAGTTCTGTCCGAAAGAGAACGTCAGCATAGTTTTTTGTCGGGACGGAGAACGCCGCCCTCCACCGCGCCCGTGCCGTAAAACACGCCGCCGCGGTAAATTTTATACAGCCCGTCCGCAAGCGAAACCTGCGTGCGGACGCCCTGAAAAAACCGTTCGTCTACGTCGTCGAGACGCGGAAACGGCAAAACGCTATCTGTTTCAATGAGAAAATCTTGCCAATTCTGCGGCGTGAGCCTTTCGAGCGGGACGGCGGTCTCCTCGGTGAAGATCCCGCTTTGCGTGCGGCGCAACATCGTGGTGTAGCCCACTGTGCCGACCGCAAACGCGATATCCCGCGCGAGCGCGCGAATGTACGTCCCGCCCCCGCAGACGATCTCGAATTCGAACTCGGCGGGCGCGGTTTGGCAAAGAATGCTGATCCCGAAAATTTCCACTTTTTTGGGAGAGAGTTCGAACGCGCGCCCCATGCGGGCAAGCTCGTAGCCCCGCTTGCCGTCCACGCATTTCGCGCTGAACTGCGGCGGGATCTGCTCGATCTCCCCCGTAAAACGCGGCAAAACGGCGCGGATCTCCTCCTCTTGCGGCAGTCTGCCCCGCTCCGCGATCTCGCTTTCGCTGTCGAGCGTGGGCGTGGTCGCGCCGAAACAAAACCGCGCGCGGTAGGTTTTCCGCTTGCCGAGGAAATAGTCGAAGAGGCGGGTGGCGTTGCCGAGCCCGACGGGCAGAACGCCCGAAGCGAGCGGATCGAGCGTGCCGAGGTGTCCGCACGGGACGTGCGCGAGCCGCTTGACGCGGTTCACAACGTACGCCGAGGTATCCCCCTTTCGTTTGTCGATGTTCAAAAATCCCGTCATAGATTTGTATAGCGATCCACAACGTCGCGGATCTTGTCGAGGATCTCCTCGAAGTCGCCGAAAAACATACAGCCCGAAGCCAAAACGTGCCCGCCGCCGCCGAATACCCGCGCGATCTCGTTGACGTTCGCCTTCCCCTTGGAACGGAAGGACGCCCTGTATTGCCGCGGCTTCGCTTCGAGCAGACAGACGCTCACCTCCACGCTGTCGACCGAGAGCGCGAAATCCACGATCCCGTCCGTTGCGTCTTCTTTCAAACCGTACCGCGCGAGCGTCTCCTGCGTCACCGAGGCGACGGCGAGGCGGTCGCCGTTGAAAAAGCGGATGTGCGAGATCGTTTCGGCATACATCGCCGCGCGCGCCTTGCTCTGCCGCCGCATGAGCTCGTAATGGACGCGCCCCACGTCCGCGCCGCCGTCCGCACAAAGAGCCGCCGCGCGCAGGGTGTCGCCGTTCACGTCGCCGTGCGTAAAGCCCCCCGAATCGGTCACCATGCCGATCATGAGGCTGCCCGCGATGAACGCGTCCTGTAAGACCCCCATGCGGGCGATGAGTTCGGCGACGTTTTCGGCGTTGCTCGCCCGCGGGCGCACGAAATTGTACGCCGCATAGCGGGAATTGGAGACGTGGTGGTCGATGTTATACGTCCGCTTTTTGGCGCGGAAGGCGGGTTCGAGCGCGCCGAGCCGCGCGGGCTCGCTGCAATCGACGGCGATATACGCCTGCGCATCGGACGGGGTGCGGCAGATCTCCCGCATTCCCGCAAAGGCGAGGAATTTTTCGGGGATCTCCCCCTCGTTTACGACCTGCGTCCGCGCGCCGAGCATAGAAAGAGCGCGGGAGAGTGCCAATGCGCAACCGAGCGTATCGCCGTCGGGGCGCATATGCGTAAAGATCACCGCGCTTTTGAGAGTTTTGAGTTGATCTGCGATTTCTTCGATCGTGTTCACTTATTCGTCCTTATGGAGAGAAGCGAAAATGTTGTCCATCTTCGAGCCGTATTCCATGCTTCCGTCGAGCAAAAAGGTGATCTCGGGCACGGTGCGCATGCACATGACGCGCGCCAGCTCGTGACGGACATAGCCCGCGTTCGCGCAAAGAATGCGGAACGATCCCTGCTGCGCCGCGGCGTCTTTCGTATAGATGCTGACGTACACTTTCGCCGTTTTCAGATCGGGCGCGACGTCGACTTCGGTGACGCTGATGAGCCCCGTGAGCGACGGTTCGCGCGCCTTTACGTCGTTGAGAATGGCGGAGATCTCCTTGCGGAGCTCGCTGTCGAGCCGTTGCGTGCGCTTGCTCATACCGCCTTGATCTCCTCGACGAGATAGCATTCGATGAAGTCGCCGATGCGGATCTCGTTGAATCCGTCGATCGCACAGCCGCATTCGAGCCCCGCCGCGATCTCCTTGACCTCGTCTTTATAGTGCTTCAACGTCTTTACGTTGCCCTCGACGATCATGATGTCGTTGCGGTAGATGCGAAGTTTGCCGCCGCGGACGAGCCGTCCCTCGGTGACGAGACACCCCGCGACCGTGCCGACGCCCGACACCGCGAACGTTTGGCGCACCTCGGCTTTGCCGATATACACTTCTTTATATTTGGGGGCGAGCATGCCGTTGATCGCCGCCTGCATTTCGTCGATGAGTTCGTAGATGATCCTGTAACATCTCACGTCGACATGGCTGCGCTCGGCGAGCGTTTTCGCCTTGGAATCGGGACGGACGTTGAAGCCGATCACGAGAGCCTTTGCGGAATCGGCGAGCGACACGTCGTTTTCGCTGATCGCGCCTGCCGCGGCGTGGATGACCTTGACGCGGACTTCGTCGTTCGAAAGTTTCTCTACGGCGGCTTTCACCGCTTCGACCGAGCCCTGCACGTCGCCCTTGATGATGACGTTGAGGTCTTTGAGATTGCCCTCGGCGACCTCTTTGAACATGTCTTCGAAAGACTTCTTCCCCGGCATATCGCGAAGCAGGGATTCGCGCTGTTTGGTTTTGCGCTCTTCCTGCACCTTTTTCATGAGCGAAGCCTCCACGGCGAAGATGGTGTCGCCCGCGTTGGGAACGTCTTCGAGACCGAGGACGGACACGGCGGTGGAAGGACCTGCCTCCTTGACCGTTCTGCCCATGTCGTCGATCATGGCGCGGACGCGCCCCATCGTCGTACCCGAAATGAGGTTGTCGCCCGTGCGGAGCGTGCCGTTCTGCACGAGGACGCTCGCCATAGGTCCTTTGCCCTTGTCGAGCTTCGCCTCGATGACGACGCCCTTTGCCCTGCGGTCGGGATTGGCGCGAAGTTCCTGCATTTCCGCCTGCAAATAGATGCTGTCGAGAAGCTCGGGAATGCCGTCGCCCGTCTTTGCCGAAACGGGCACGACGATCACGTCGCCCCCCCATTCTTCGGGAACGAGGTCGTAATTCATGAGCCCCTGCTTCACCTTGTCGGGATTCGCCTGCGGCTTATCCATCTTGTTCATCGCCACGATGATGGGCACGTTTGCCGCCTTGGCGTGGTCGATCGCCTCCACCGTCTGGGGCATGATGCCGTCGTCCGCCGCGACGACGAGCACCACGATATCGGTCACTTTCGCGCCGCGGGCGCGCATCGCCGTGAACGCCGCGTGTCCCGGCGTGTCGATAAAGGTGATCTGTCTGCCGTCGCCCAAAGAGACGGTGTACGCGCCGATGCTCTGCGTAATGCCGCCCGCCTCCCCCGCGGTGACGTTGGTCTTACGGATGGCGTCGAGCAACGACGTTTTGCCGTGGTCGACGTGCCCCATCACGGTGACGACGGGCGCGCGGACGACCGTGTTCTCATCGTCGCCGCCGTGCTCCTCGAAGAGGGTCTCCTCCGCCGTCTTTTCGGGCTTGTATTCGAGGTCGATGCCGAGCTCCAATGCGATGAACGCGGCGTCGTCGTAATCCACGGATTCGTTGACCGTTTTCATGATGCCCTCTTTGAAGAGCCGTTTGGTGATCTCGACCGCCGAAATGCCGAGCTTCTCCGAGAGTGCCTTGATGGGGATCTCGCGGCTCGTGACGACGGCGTGGTCGATCTTTACGGTCTGCGTCTCCTTGCGCGTTTTCTTGCCGAAACGCGCCTTTCTGTACCCGCTCTCCTTATCGAAATCGCCGATATCCGCCCCCTGCTGGCGTTGCAACGCGCGCTTGTTGACGGGGCGACGCTGTTCGACGTACGTCTTTTCGAACTTCTTCGCCGACGAGAAATCTCTCCTCGGCGCGGGGATCGCGGCGGGTTGCGGCGCGACGGGACGGGGCGGGACTCTTCCGCCCTGCGGTCGGGGCGCGCCCTGCGGACGCGCGCCTTGCGGACGGGGCGTTGTGAACGTGCGTTGCCCGCCCTGCCCCTGCGGACGGGGCGGCGTGTACGAGGGACGGCCCTGCGGGCGCGGCTCGGGACGGAAGGTGCGCGGCGGCTCGGCGGGACGGGGCGGACGGGCGTCCGTTTTGGGACGGACGGGCGCGGGCTTCTCCGCGGCGGGCTTTTCCGCGGCGGGCGTTGCGGGTTTTTCTGCAACGGGCGCGGCGGGTTCGGGGGGCGTTTCGGGTTCGGGGGGCGCGGCTTTTTTCGCCTCTTCCTCTTTTGCCTTGCGCTCTTCCGCGAGACGGCGTTCTTCTTCGAGACGCGCCGCCTCTTCCTCCGCGCGTTTCGCGGCGGCTTCCGCTTCCAATCCGTCGAGCTTTTTCATGAGCTCGGATAATTTTTTCTCCGCAAGATTGAGCGTATCGCGCAAGGCGATGGTAGCCGCGTCCTTGGCGAGCGCGCTCAACCGTTCGATGTTTGCGTATTTTTCTTCAGCCATATAACCTCCGTCACTGTTCCCTCGTTTCGAGAATGGCGCGGGCGAGGTGCTCCTCCCGCACCGCGGCAAGTTTGCAGAATGCCTTCCCCGCGATCGTTTCCAGCCCGTCTACTTTGAGCAGGGGGCAACCGAAGCGGTCGCGCAGGCGTTCGATCTCTTTCATGGTATTCTCGGACGCGCTCCTGTCGGCGAGCAGGAGATAGACCGTCCCCTTGCATGCCTTTACGGCGTTTACGCCGAGCACGGCTTTGCGGGCGCGAAGCGCGAATCCGAGATAGGTCGCCGTTTTATCCGCCAAGAAATTCCTCCTCGATCCTGCGGTACACCTCGTCGCCGACGGGCGCGGAAAACGCCTTGTTGAGAAGTTTTTTCTGCCCGAGCTTCTTGACGCAGGCGGCGTCTTTGCAGACGTACGCCCCCCTGCCGTTGAGCTTCCCCGAAAAATCGAGGACGATCTCTCCCTCGGGGTTCTTTACGACGCGCATAAGCTCGTATTTCGGCTTTTCCGTGCGGCAGGCGATGCAGGTGCGCATGGGGATCTTTTTGGTCATTTATTCCTCCGCGGGCGGATCTTCGCTCTCCAAATTCATCTTCGCCGCCGCCGATTCGCTCTTTACGTCGATCTTCCAACCCGTGAGACGGGCGGCGAGGCGGGCGTTCTGCCCCTCCCTGCCGATGGCGAGCGAGAGCTTGTCGTCGGCGACCACCGCGACTGCGGACTTCTCGGAAAGCTGCGTCACCGAGATGACCGTTGCGGGCGAGAGTGCCTTGGCGATAAATTCGAGCGGGTTTTCGCTCCACAGCACGATGTCGATCTTCTCCCCGCCGAGTTCGGCGACGACGGCGTTCACGCGCGCGCCCTTGTTCCCGACGCATGCGCCCACGGCGTCGACGCGGGAATCCATCGAGGCGATCGCGATCTTCGTGCGATGCCCCGCCTCGCGTGAGATCGCCTTTACGACGATCGTCCCCGACTTCATCTCGGGAACTTCCTCCTCGAAGAGACGCTTCACAAGCCCGGGCGCGGAACGGGAAACGAGCACCTGCGCGTTCCTGCCGCCGTTCCTCACCCGCTTGACGTACACTTTAATGCGGTTGCCCGCCTCGTATTTTTCGCCGGGGGTTTGGTCTTGCGGAAGCATGACGCCCTCAATCTGACCCTTGCCGAGTTCGATGTACACGTTGCGCATATCCACTTTGCGGATGAGCCCGCTCATGAGCTCGCCCTCCTTATCGGAGAACTCCGAGAGGGTGTTGTCGCGCTCGGTTTCGTGGATCTTTTGCAGAATGACCTGTTTTGCGGTCTGCGCGGCGATGCGCGAGAAGTCTTTCGGAACGAACTCTTCGGTGAGCACGTCGCCCACTTTCGCGCTCTTTTTGATCTCCTGCGCCTCGTCGAGATAGATCTCGCCGTCGCCGAGCTCCTCCTTGTCGTCCTCCACGACCGTCCGCAACAAAAAGAAGCGGATGGTGTTCTTCTCGGGATTGAGACGGACTTCCACGTTCCCCGTTTCCCCGAATACCTGCTTCTTGTAGGCGGAAGCGAGCGCATTGGAGAGTGCCTCGATGAACACTTCCTCCCCGATCCCGCGTTCGCGCTCCAAATCGGCGAGCGCGGCAAAGAAATCTTTGTTGACCATGATATTGTCTCCCGTTAAATTTTTTCCTGTTGAAACCTCGGCTTCCGCTTCGGCTCGTTTACACTTCGATGCAAAGACAGACTTTCGACGTCTTGTCGAAAGGAAATTCCCTCTCCCCCGCCGCCGTTGCGACCCGCACGGTTTTGCCGTCGAATGCGAGAAGTTCGCCCTCCCATTCTTTTTTTTCCTCGTACGGCGCGTAGAAGTGCAGTTCGATCTTCTCCCCCGTATGGCGGTCGAAATCCG
Source organism: uncultured Clostridia bacterium (assembly GCA_947631005.1). GTDB lineage: Bacteria > Bacillota > Clostridia > Christensenellales > Borkfalkiaceae > Gallimonas. The sequence goes on from CANRJR010000008.1 coordinate 54,354, forward strand.
CTTGCGTCTTAAAAGGACGGTCGAGCCCCGGGGACGAGCAGTTGAGCGTGTACGGCGCGCCGAACGTGGGGTCGAGCTCGTCGAGCGGATCGTCGATCGCGCGGTGGAACCGCTCGCATGCGTCGATGTCGATCCCCCCCTCGCAGTCGATGAACACGGTGAGCGAGCGCGTCCGCATGTCCCACGCGGCGTCTACGATCTCCACGCCCGTCGCCTCCGCGTACGGCTGCAAAAAAGCGACGACCTCCGCGATCGGTTTGACTTTCATACTTCCTCCATAAAGAGATTGAGAGCGGCGACCCGCTCTCAACCAAACTCTCATGATTTCAGCATCACGATTGTAACACATCGCGAAAGAAAAAGCAAGCGTTTCCGCGAACTTTTTGTAAAAATTTACCGCGGAAGTCCGCCCGCCTGTCGCACGAGCTCGATAAAGATCTTCGCGGTGACGAACGCGTCGTCGTAGGCGCGGTGATGACGGAACGTAAACCCGAAGTGATCGGCGATCGTGTTGAGCTTATGATTGGGAAGCCGCAACATCGACTGCGCCATGAGCAGAGTATCGTACACCTTTTGCTCGAAGAGATATCCCTCCTTTTCCCCGTAGTGACGGATGAATTTGATATCGAACCCCTGCGCGTTGTGTCCGACGAGCGAACAGCCCGCCGTAAACTTATAAAAATCGGCGATGACCGCGGACACGGGCGGCGCGCCGACCAACATTTCGTCGGTGATCCCCGTGAGCGCGACGATCTCTTCGGAGAGGCGCACGGGCGACGCCACGAACGTGGAAAACTTCTCGCAGATCTTTCCGCCGCGGATCTTCACCGCCCCGATTTCGATGATGTGATCCATGCCCGCCGCTGTCGTGCCGAGCCCCGTCGTTTCGAGGTCGAATACCACGAAGTCCTCCCTCAAAAGCGCGTCGGGAAGAGAGCTCTCCCCAAAGAGATCTCCCTGAATAAGGTCGCTCTCGGGCGTGGGGAATACGGCGGTGTAATGCGCGGGGACGGGGCGGGACGGACGCGCTTCGGGGACGAAATCCGCGGGAAGCGCGCCCAAATTGAAGGCGCGGACGCGGAATGTGAGCGCGCCGTTGTAAAATTCGCTGTCCCCCGTGAGGCAGACCCCCGCGCCCGCCGAGAGCGAGCGCACCTTTTCCACCGTCGCCTTTTTCGAAAAATAGGAGGCGCGGATCGAACCCGTTCCGTCCGATACGGTCAGCGTGAAATAGGGCTTGCCGTTCTTCGTCACCCGCTCCTCGATGTGCGAGAGCGTCCCGCAGACCGTCACGCCCTGCGCCTCTTTATCGAGGTCGGCAAGGTACACGGCGCGCGTTTGCCCGTTGCCGTCGATCGCGGAAAAGTCGGCGACGGGAAAGGTGCGGGGCGCGCGGACGGGCTCGGCGGGCTCGGCTTCCTGCCGCTCGATCTCCCGCGGCTGCGCCTGTTCCCGCACGCGAAGTTCGCCCAGCCACCGTCCGCAAAAGCTGCGCGCGAGCTCTTCGCTCACGGCGTCGATCGCCTCGTCCGCACCCTCCGCGTTGTCGGCGACGAGGACGAACCGCCCGCCCCCCTCGTTGAGGGACACGCCGATCTCTTCGGGCGCAATAAAGGCGGAAAAGGCGGGAAACCGCCGCTTCAAGATCTCCGCGACGGCGCGGCGGACGCCCTCTTCGCTCGGGGCGGATTTTACGACCTTTGCCGCCCCTTTCATGCCCGCGGGGGCATACCGCGCCGAGACCTCGTTCGCATAGGAAACGTCCTCCTGCGAATAGTTGACGTCGGTCGCGAGGTGAAAGACCGCCGTATCTCCCTCGACGACGATTTTTTTGAGGACGGCGCGCACGAGCCCGTGCGAACGCCTGATCTCTTCCAAATACTGACGGCTCTTCATGTCACTTCACCAATGCGTCGAGCCGCGAGAAAAACACTTCCTCGGCGCGCTCGGTTTCCACTTTTACGTTTTCCTTGCCGCGTTCCATGATGATGCAGGCGTGCTTGCCGCCCGCGATGCCGAGGTCGCAATCCCCCGCTTCGCCCGGCCCGTTCACAACGCACCCCATGACCGCGATTTTCAGTTTTTTCGCCACCCGCCCCACGCGTTCGTTGACGCGCTCCGCGAGCCCCATGCAGTCGTATTCGCAACGTCCGCAGGTCGGGCAGGAGACCACTTCGACGTAATCTGTCTCCAATCCCACGGCGCGCAAGATCTCGTGTCCCGCCACAACTTCCTTTACGGGGTCGGCGGTGAGCGAGACGCGGATGGTGTCGCCGATCCCGTCGAGAAGAAGCGTTCCGATCCCGATGCTGCTCTTCACCGTACCGCTCCGCTCCGTCCCCGCCTCGGTGACGCCGAGGTGCAGGGGATAGCCCGTCTTACGGGCGAGCATGCGGTACGCCTCCACCGTGAGCGGCACGCTTGACGCCTTGACCGAGATCACGATGTCGCTCACGCCGTGCTTTTCCAACAGCCGCACGTTTGCAAGCGCGCTCTCGACGAGAGCCTCCGCGCTCCTGCCGTAGCGGGACAGGAAATGCGGCTCGATGCTCCCCGTGTTCGACCCGACCCGAACGGGCACGCGGTGCGCGCGGACGCAATCCGCGACCCGCGCGATCTCGGCTTCCCCGCCGATGTTCCCGGGGTTGATGCGCAGTTTGTCCGCACCGTTTTCCACGGCGAGAACGGCGAGCCGCGCCGAGAAATGCACGTCGGCGACGACGGGGATATGCACCCGTTCCCGAATGTTCCCCACGGCGCGCGCGTCCGCTTCGTCGAGAATGGCGACGCGGGCGATGTCGCACCCCGCGGCTTCGAGACGCAGAATTTGAGCGACGCTCTTTTCGACGTCGCTCGTTCGTTCGGTGGTCATGCTCTGCACGGCGATCTTTCCCCCGCCGAGGAGAACGCCGCCTACGTTGACTTTCTTTTCAGACATTATTGCTCCGATTCTTTCTTTTCCATCATGGATTGCAGTTCCGCCATGAAAGAGGAAATATCCTTAAAGGAACGGTACACCGAGGCGTAGCGGACGTAGGCGACCTCGTCGAGCTCCTTTAACCCCTCCATGACCATTTCGCCGATGCTCTTGGAGGAGATCTCCTGTTCCATGGAATTGTACACCTTTTTCGCGATCTCGTCCACCAGCGCGTCGATCTGCTCGATGGGCACGGGACGCTTTTCGCACGCCTTGATGATGCCGCGCTTGATTTTCCCCTTGTCGAACGCCTGACGGTTGCCGTCGGACTTGACGACGAGAATGGGCGCAACCTCGATGGTCTCGTACGTCGTGAACCGCCGCCCGCAGCCCATACACTCGCGGCGGCGGCGGATGGTGGTGTCGTCGTCCGCCGAACGCGAATCGATCACTTTGCTCTCCGTACAATTACAATAGAGACAGCGCATTGCTTCTTCCTCCTTTGTTCTACGGTATTATATCATAGTATGCCGCATTTGTAAAGTGTTTTTTCGGATCGGATCGAAAGGGTCTTGACATCGCGCCCCGCGGCGAATATAATAATGGTTACGGAGGATCTTATGAGCAGTTTTCAGGATTTAAGGATCGTTGACAATTTCTATCAAACCTCTTCCTATTTCCCCATGCCGACCGTGCTCGTCGGCACGTGCGCGGAAAACGGGCAGACCAACCTCGGCGCGTACTCCCTCTGCTTCCCCTACTACATCGCGGGGAAAGACCGGTACGCCATGCTCCTCGAATGCCGCAACAGCTCCAACACGGCGCAGAATATTTTGCGCGGCAGCAAAGTTTCGCTCAATTTCATTCCCGACGACAAAAAGTATTTCCGCGAAGCCGTCCGCCTCGGCTTCCCCGGGGACACCACCGAGGAAAAGATGAAGCATTGCATCTTCACCCTCGAAAAGGGGCTCGCGGAGGGAGACCGTCCCCTCGTGGTGAAAGAGGCGTTCCAAGTGTTCGAATGCAGTTGGAACAGCGCGCTCGAAAACGCGTCCGAAGATCGGGCGGGCTGTCTCGAAGGGTACGAACCGCCCTACCGCAATTTCAACGGCATTACGAGTAAATTCGGCGCGCATTTCATCCTCAACATCGACAAAATTTTGATGAAAGAAAAATACCGCAACGCGATCGTAAACGGCGTCCGCGCGAAAGACTTCCCCGCCGTCCCCGTCGATTACGGCTACCGCGACAGCACCAACTTCTGGTGCTCCTCGTTCAAACGCCCCTATCCCGAAAAAATTCAGGCGAAAGAGGGCAACGTGCAGTCCGTCGTGTACGCCGCAAAACGTATCGACCCCGACGTGACGTTTACCGACGGCGCGTGCGCCAAACTCACCAAGATCCCCCGCGTCTTTTTGAAAGCCGCCCTCACGCAAATGGTGAAGATCGCCAAGGAGGAGGGAATTTCCGTCATCGACGAAGCCGCCCTCGAAATCATCAACGACAAACGCCGTCAGGAAAAGAAATCGTAACCGTAAAAACGGCAAAAGCGCGACCGTGCTGTACGGCCGCGCTTTTTTTTGTTTCTGTGAGGGTCATCTTATCAAATCGCGTTGAGGACCTCGGCGATATCGGCATTTAGGCAAACGGACTGCCGCGCGATCTGTTCGGGACAGGCGGCTTCGCCGTCGTTGATACAGACGTAACGCGCCCGCTTGTTTTGCGCTGTGAGCCGCCAGAACGGATATTTGATGATCGCGGGCGTGTTGTACCCCACGCCGAGTTCGAGATAGAGAATGCTATCTTGCTTGTGCGCGCCGATAAACCGTTCGTACCGCTTACAAGCCGCGTTCCAGCCCTCGTCCTCGACAAACTTGTCATCCGAACGCAGGTTCACCGTCATCGGCTTTCCGCAGACGGGACAGCGCGGAATGAGTTCGCTCGGAATGCGCATCTCCCTTTGCTCATTCACCATGCGGCGGATCGCCTCCTCGTTGTCGTACGTCTGCTTATGGCAGGGCACGGAACATTGAAAGAGCCCGTAGTCCCCCTGCGTGTAAAAGAGCCGCCCCTTGTCGAATCCCGCCTTCTGAAAGCAGTGATCGACGTTGGTGGTAATGACGAAGTAGTTTTTGTCTTTTACGAGTTCCAAAAGGGTTTGATAGACGGGCTTGGGAGGGTCTTGATAGCGGTTGACGAGGATATACCGCGACCAATACGCCCAAAACGTTTCGGGCGTATCATACGGGTAGAACCCGCCCGCATACATATCGCGGAAGCCGTATTTCTCCCCGAAATCGGAAAAATATCGCTCGAAGCGTTCGCCCGAATAGGAAAATCCCGCCGCCGCGGAAAGCCCCGCCCCCGCGCCGATCACCAAGGCGTCGGCAGAGGCAAGAGCTTCCCGCAACCGCGCAAGGTCAAAGGACGGCATCGTCTGCCGTGTAGCCCCCGAGAGAGTTCTCTTTCACCTGAATGCAGACATATTTGACGCTCTCCGTCTCCGCGGCAAAAAATTGCCGCTTGGTCGCGGGGGACACGCGAAGCCAATCGCCCGCGTTCAGTTCCACCCTTTCGCCGTCGAGCACGGCATAGCCCCGTCCCGCGAGAATGCCGTAGATCTCCTCGTTCTGCTTGTGCGAATGCACGAACGGCACGCCCGTGCCCGCGGGAAGTACGTTGACGCTGACCTCCGCGCCCGTGAGCCCGAGCGCGTCGTGCAGTTCGACGCGCGCCCCGTCCGCCGCATTCATCTTCCGATAGTTGTTTGCCATTTGCGTTTCCTCCCAAAATATTTTATGAGCCTCTCGGTTCACGTCCATAGGGTATCACATCCGCAAAAAAATTGCCAGAATGTTACTTTTCTATTATCGGATAATAAATTCGTTACAAAGTTTCTATTTTGAACTATTGACAATATGCTCTCATTTATGCTATCATAGAGGCGACTTTTCAGGAGGAGATCATGCTGACCAAAGACGAACTTCCCGAATGCCCCGTCGCAACGACCGTACAACTCATCGGAAACAAGTGGAAACTGCTCATCATCCGCAATTTGATCTACGACGGAACGCAGCGTTTTACCGACTTCCTCAAAGCCATTCCCGCCATCAGCAAAAAGGTGCTGACAGACAATTTGCGCGCGCTCGAAGCGGACGGGCTCGTCATGCGGGAAGTGTTTGCCGAAGTCCCGCCGCGCGTGGAATATTCTCTTTCTCCGCTCGGAATGTCGTTAAAGCCCGTTCTCGACGCGATGATGGCGTGGGGCGAGGAATATAAAGGGAATTCGGACGGATGATCCCCCACGGGAGATAAGAATAAAATCAAACAGGCGCGAACGGAGCTGTATCGGTCGCGCTTAAAAAACCTCGCCTATGATATGCGAATGCCGCCCGTTCGGGCGGCATTTTCAACCGTTTTTATTTTCCGTAACGCTTCATAATCTCGAAGAGCTCGGGCGAGATCACATGCTCGATGCGGCATGCGTTTTCTTCGGCGAGCGCACGGTCCGCCCCCATTTTGATGAGAAGATCGGTGATCACGCGGTGGCGGTCGTAAATATCTTTCGCCTTTTGCTCCCCCGCCTCGGTGAGCGTGATCTCGTCGGAATCGTTCAGGGAAATATACCCCTTTCGGTGCAAGAGCCCCACGGCGCGGGACACGCTCGACTTCGCATACCCCAGCTCCCCCGCGATGTCGATCGCGTGCACGGCGGTCTGCTTGTCCCGCAACAATAAAATTGTTTCGAGATACATCTCTTCCGATTCGTGCGTTCTCATAACTCCCCCTCCGTCTTGTTTTATGATATCACATTTTGAGGGATTTGTAAAGATGAAAACATGAAAAACTTTATTTTTTGAAAATTTTTGCGAAAAATCCCCGCGTCACATACGGCGTTTCGCGCACGTCGCTCACCCCGTACCCGAGCGCGGCGACCGCCCGCCCCGCCGCTTCGCCGCTTCCCTGCGGCGCGACGAACGTCACAATTCCCTTGCGGTGAGACGCCCGCACCTGCCGCGCCTCATGAATCGCCTTGCGCACCGCGTCGCTCACATGCGCCTCGCACATGCCGCAGTGCATTCCCTCCACGCACATCGTCACAGTAACCATACGTCCTCCGAAGTTAGCCATTGCTAACCATAAAATCATCATACGCGCGTTTCGCGAAAAAGTCAAGCGGATCTTGGAGATTCGCGTAATTTTCTGCCCCGAACAAAAAGTTATCCACAGGTTTCGGCGCGCTGTGGATAACTTTCGGCATGATATTTGCGAATTTTGTCGGTTTTTTGTCGAATTTCGGCGAGAAAAAGGAGAACGGCAAAAAAATTGTGGATATCTTTATACATCTTATTCGCATATCGGCGGGCGAAGCGGGCTTCCCCGCGACTTTTCCCCCGCCCTTGTCAACAACTTTTACGCTATTCTACGCGCCATTTTGGCGAAATATTCCCCGTTTTCGGCGTCCCTTTCATGGTATTCTATGATCTCCATATAACCTTTTTCTTTGTTTATATCAATGTCTTGTATAAATCTCCTATAACGCTTTTCTCCATATACTTTCGTTCCATTCCTTTATTATAGCCGATCGGAACCGTATCGTCAAGAAATTCGGCTTATCCTAACATATCACTTCTCATACTTCTTTTACGCAGTGGACAAGCGTAAGATTCGGTTCGGGGCATATCTCCTTTCCCGAAGAACGGAAACCCGCCGCCCATTTTCATTCTGTCGCATCAAACATCACGCACATGTAGATGATTACAGTAAACGATCGGGCGTACTCGTATGAGTAAACAAAGGGACTACTTCGCGGGCGTTGCCCGCTCGTGCCGCCCTTGGAACGTATCAGAAACTGCGGGCGGGGCAACATGACATTATTATAATCCCCCGCCGCTTCTCAATTTGTCATTTCGCCCACCCGCGGCTTCTATTTGTAGACCGACGCTCTATCCAATTGAGCTATGGATGCATATTCTTATTTGTCAGTTCGCGTTCCTTACGGGGACTACTTCGCGGGCTTTGTAGTAAACGAACGGACATGTCCATACAGGACATGTCCGTTCGTTGGTGCAACCAAAGGGACTCGCGCCTTTGGCGGCGCGCCCCGATGAACAGCGCACCGCGCTGTTCAGTTTGCGGCTAACTTTGTTGTGTCCCAACAATTCGCCCGCAACCCGATTGCTCCCGCAATCGTCTCCACCATCGAGTCCCTTTGGAAATACGTAGTAAACGAACGGACATGTCCATACAGGACATGTCCGTTCGTTGGTGCAACCAAAGGGACTCGAACCCCTAGCCTTCGGTTCCGTAGACCGACGCTCTATCCAATTGAGCTATGGATGCAAATGAAACTGTCGCAATTCGTCCGAAACTCGAACGCTTTGTAATTATAGCGTTTTATCAAACGTTTGTCAAGGTTTTTTCATCATAAAAAAGGAGATCCGAAAAAAATTTTCGAATCCCGCAAGGCGTCTCCCCCCTCTTCTCAATTATACTTGGTGTGCGATTTGAAGATCAACGCCATCAAAAACGAAAAGATCACCGCCGCCGAAACGCCCGCGCTCGCCGCCGCAAGCGGTCCTGTAAGAGCTTCGAACAAACCCTCCTGCGCGCCGCGCATCCCGCCGTTTGCAAGCAAATATCCGAATCCCGAAATGGGGACAGTCGCCCCTGCGCCCGCAAATTCCACGAGCGGCTGATACAGTCCGAGTGCCGTAAGTGCCACGCCCGACAACATAAAGATCACGAGGATCTTCCCCGCCGTAAGGTCGGTAAAATTGATGACGATCTGCGCAATCATGCAAATAAGCCCGCCCACGGCGAACGCTTTTACGAACATGAACACGATATCGAGGTATTCCATATGTAGCGGCGTTTTGCCTCACCCCGACCGCTCATCGCTCCAAAGTAACGGCGTGCGCGATGCAGGGGATGCTCTCCCCCTGTCCCGACGACACGGTGGACAGAAGCGCGCCCGTCGCCACGAAAAGAATTTTGTGAAATCCGCCCGACATCATTTTCGAGTACAAATAGGAATTGAGCACGACCGCCGAACAGCCCGCACCGCTCCCGCCTTGAAATTCATCCTCAATGACCTTGTAGATGATCTCGCCGCAATCGACGTGCAAAGCGGAAATGTCGAGCCCCTTTTCCCATGTGAGATCCTTCAAGATTCGGCTTCCCAACGCACCCAAATCGCCCGTCACGATCAAATCGTAAGCGGAAAGATCCTCGTGTGTGCCCCGAAAATGCGCCAATATGGTGTCGCACGCGGCGGGGGCCATGGCGGCACCCATGTTGTTGACGTCGGTCACGCCGAAATCCACGACTTTGCCGAGGGTCGCCGAGGTGATCTTCACGCCGTCGCCCTCGGCGGCGATGAGCGACGCACCCGCCGCCGTGACCGTCCACTGCGACTGCGGCGGACGCGTACACCCCAATTCGAGCGGATAGCGGTATTGCCGCTCCGCCGAGGCGAAATGGCTGCCCGTCGCCGCGACCACCCGTTTCGCGAATCCTCCGTCGACAAACGCCGCACCTACCGCGAGCGATTCCGCCATCGTCGAACATGCGCCGTACACGCCCAAAAAGGGAACGGAGAAGTCGCGCGCCGCGAAACTCGCCGAAATAATTTGGTTGAGCAGGTCGCCCGAGACGATCATATCCACCTCGTCGCGGTTGAGCCCCGCGTTCTCGATCGCGCCGTCGATGACTTTCGAGAGCATTTTGCACTCGGCTTTTTCATACGTCGATTCGCCGTACATGTCGTCGGAGAGTGCCGTTTCGACGTATCTGCCGATGACGCCCTGACATTCCTTTGTTCCCGCGACCGTACTCGTTGCCACGATCCGCGGCTGACGCTTGAAATAGATCGTCTGATTCCCCATAAAAAACCGCCCGAAACACAGGTTCTGCATTCGGGCGGAAATTATTCTTTGCGGCATTACTCCTCTTCGAGCACGTCCGCGCGGATCATATGCTTTGTGCAGCCGCCGCTGTGCATCTTGCGGTACGTTCCGCAGGCATAGTATTGATAGGTCTTATAAGGCTGGACAACCGTTCGTCTCTGCATCGCACGCCCGCAATCGGGACAACGCAGAAGCCCCGCAAACAGCGTCAGCTTGCCCGTATGGGAGGAAATGCGCGTGTCGCGGCTCAAAATCTCCTGTGCCCGCGCGAAAGACTCCTTCGAAACGATTCCCTCGTGTGTCCCCTCCACCACGATCCATTGACGCTTTGGAACGCTCTGTGCAACATGAACCTTGTAGCTGATCATTTCGTTCCTCTTTTGGACCATGTTGCCGATGTACATTTCATTCGTCAGAATGCGGCGTACCGAACTGTCGCCCCACAGCGACTCGCTTGCCGCAGTAGGATGACGGTATTTGAGCCCCTTTTCCCTCTTATAAGCGGCAGGGCAAGGGATTCCCGCCTCGTTCAATTGCCGTGAGATGCCGAGAATGCTGTCCCCGTCCAAAAATTTTTGATAGATGAGACGGACGACTTCGGCGGCCTCCTCGTCGATCAAGAGCTTGTGGTGGTCGTTCGCATCCTTTTGATAGCCATAGAGCGCGAACGAACCGATGTACTGCCCTTGCTTGCGGCGAATGTCGAGTGCCGTGCGCACCTTGGTGGAAATGTCGCGGCAGTACTTGTCAATCAAAATGTTTTTGAACGGCACAAGGGCATTGTTCATCGAGGCGAGATCGTCGAGACTGTCGATTCTGTCATTGACCGCAATGAAGCGGATCTTGAACATGGGGAATACGACTTCGAGATATTTTCCCGTCTCCACGTAATTTCTGCCGAAACGGGACAGATCTTTGACGATCACACAGTTGATCTTCTTGGCGCGGATATTGTCGAGCATACGTCCAAAGGCGAGACGATCGAAATCCATCCCGTTCCACCCGTCGTCAATATAGTAATCTCCGATCGTCAAGTCGGAACAAGCGGAAACGAAGTCCTGCACGATAGACTTTTGCGAGCTGATGCTCTCGCTTTCTACCTTATCGCAGTCCTCCCGCGAGAGACGAAAGTAAAGCCCCGCATTCCATAGGGCATTTTGCGAGGTTTCAATTGATTGATTTTTGCTTTTACGCGCCATAAAATCACCTCTTTGTAGGGTGATCGAAACGCTTAACACATCTCTATTTTACACCCTCACCCGTCAAAAATCAAGTCCCCCTTTGCCAAAATTATTGCTATGCTCCTTACAATTTTTTCCAAGCCGACCTCGATGCTTGTTTGCGCATGCCTTTTCAAAAAGACAACATTTACGGGCGTTTCCACAACCCTGAATAAATATGGACTGCCCATCTGGTCTATAAACGTTAATAAGCGTTGCATTACAGGTTTGCTGTCATCGATTTTGATATTCGCAGCATTTTTCAAAGTTCTTATGTCAGCATTTTCAAGGTCCATTAAATGAATATCTTTGAGCATAATTATTTCGATTTTCCCTTTATTTTTTTAATTATTCAAAAGCTACGGATTTCCCACAGACTTTGTTCGCTTGCCGTTTTAGGTTTCCAAGATTTCCTCATAATGGGAAAGGATAGAACGCAAACTCTTCGTGTATTTGTAGCCGTCGTGCGCTCGCAAGCAATCATTGAGAATTTCCCAATTTTTCCCGTTCAAGAGGTCTTTGTCGTTTGCCCCGAGGTCGTTCTCGACATGGGGGTTTGCCCGCAGAAAGTCATCGAGGGAACGTACCCGCGGCGGCTGTTCCGTCGTCTGCTTTGCCGTCCCCGATACGGTATAGGAAGGCGCGGATTGTCCCGCGCGCGCCGCTCCCGTCGCTGTGTTCGGGTATTGCACCGTGGACATTCTCGGCGGCTGTTCCGTCGTTCCTGTGGACACTTTCGGCGGCGATCTCCGCGCCGAGGTGCCGCCTTTCGTTCCCACACGCTTCCGTGTCTGCGACAAGTTCAGCGTCTTTTGGGCGAGCGCGAAATACCCCTGCACTGGCGATTTCAGTTTCATCTCCACGCCCGAGAACATATAGGCGCAGACCGCCTTGATGAACACGCCGCAGTCGTTGTCCTTCATGAGTTTCATCCCCTTGTAGTACCGTTCGAGGAACGTGAAGTGGCGCATTTTGGCGTTGAGCGTTTTCGGTATCTTTCCGCTTTTCTCGATCCGCTTGTCCTCGGCGAGAATATCCTCGATGTTGCACCAAAAGTAGTTCTCCCTGTCGTCCTCGGGCGGGACGATTTCTTTGTCCGTGAGCATATACTCGCAGATCAAAGTCGCAAAGCGTCCCGCCGCGTCGTCCTCTAACTGTTCGAGGAGTTCCCCGTATAAGTCATAGAACGTGAATTTTGTAAGTTGCCTGTTTTCCATTTTTCCTCCTTGCTGTGTTTTTTGTTGCCGCTGTTTACCGACCGTCGGCAGGTCAGAAATTCTCCATTGGTCTACACCTCCTCACTTTGGTATGGTTGAATTTTTACGGCAGATGTAACATCAAACCGCAGAATTTATCTTGTCTTTCCCGTGCCGAGAGCGTTGCCTTCAATACCCCTCCAATAAGAAGGGCGATTTTCGGGCAAAATCGAACCCACAAAACCGAAAATTTCACCGAATTTTTTTCTTTCGCCGCTCCCGCCGCTTTCCCGCGCCGAGCGCACCGCCGTGCGATACCCCTTCACTTAAAGAGGCGATTTTTAGCCAAAACCGTAGGGGGTGAACGCGAAAAAGTTTTCCGCTGTTATTCCCGAGGATTTCCCGCAGAAGAAAGTGGGCAAAAAGTGGTACGATTTTCGCAAAAACGGTAGGCAGGATAAGGAAGGTGGTATAATTCCACTTTCGAGCCTCAAAAGCGGGAAACCCGCCTTTTGCTT
>CANRJR010000009.1 GCA_947631005.1 uncultured Clostridia bacterium
GCTGCGCCCGCTTGTGCCGCGCTTCGTCTACAAACAGAAACTGCGCGCGGGGCGAACCCGATGGGTTCGCTTCCTCGCCGATATAACGCAAGGCTTTCGTATTCCGCGACGGGAATACTGCGCGGGCTGCGCCCGCTTGTGCCGCGCTTCGTCTACAAACAGAAACTGCGCGCGGGGCGAACCCGATGGGTTCGCTTCCTCGTCGAAAACCAGCGTCCGCCCAAGCCGTTTGGCTTGGGCGGACGCTGGTACTCCCGACGGGAATCGAACCCATAATTAGCCCTTAGGAGGGGCTTGTTATATCCATTTAACTACGGAAGCAATTCGGGCAACGCACCGACGCTATCATATTACATCAACCGTCCGAAAAAAGCAAGCGTTTTCGGACGCCTTTTTCCAAGGAACATGCCGCGTGATCGGACACGGGGAAACGTGGGGGGGACACATAAAAAGAGATTGGAAAGAAACCATGGAGAAGAATAGGGGGGAGAACGGCAAGATCCATGCGGACGGCATATAGATAATGCGGGCATATAAGAAATATAGTGGGAGAGACGGCGGCGGGCAAGGAGAGCGTAGCGGCGACCCCGACGGAAAAATATTCAACATAGCGAGCGGTATGCGGGGTAGCCTTCAAAGCGGCGGAAAAGGCGGTGCAAGAGGCGGGAAAACGGGGAGAAATTTCAATTTTGTTACAGGGTTTCGTTTTGTGAAAATACCGATCGGAAATCTTGAATATTTGCAATATCTATAAATTTTTGTTATGGGGGATATCCGAATTTTCCCAAAAAAAATCGTGTCAAAATGTAAAAATTGTTGCAAAATCGTTGACAGACGCGCATATTCATGTGTATAATAAGAAAGATGAATTATCATCTGGAGGTACACTTTATGAAACGGAGGCTCATGGCATTGCTCTGCACGCTCTTTGCGCTGATCGGCGTAATGGCGATTGCAACGGCTTGCGGACTCAAGACTCCGAAATCCGGCGACGAGGCCGGGGAATACTACTGCGACTATGAGGGCGCGGAGTATTCATTGACTCTCGGCGGAAAACGCGAGTTCACCCTGAAGATCGCGTCCGAAACGATGGCGGGCGGCTACGTCCTTGACGGCGAATCGCTCACGCTCAATGTGACGGACGGCGATGCGATTGCCGCGACGTACAAGGATGATGCGGTAGCGTTGACCTATCAAGACGTTACATATTCTTTCCTGCGCAAAATCGAATATCTCGTCAAATTCGATACGGACGGCGGGAGCGCGGTTGCCGATATCCGCGTAGTCAACGGCAGGACCGCCGCGCAGCCCCAGACTCCGACCAAGGAAAATAAGGTATTCGTCGGTTGGTACACGGATAAGACGTATAAGAACGTGTACTATTTCTCGCAGCCTGTTCGCGGAAACGTGACGGTGTATGCGAGATTTGTCGATAAGGTCGACCCCGAATTTACCGTCAGTTTCGATGCGAACTATCCCGAAGCGGGGCAGATCGCGTCTGTATCGACGGCGGGGAACATGCTTTACGACGCGATGTTGCCCACGCCCACGCGCACGGGATACACGTTCGTCGGTTGGTACGTCAGCCAATTCCGCAGTGCGGAGAAGCTGTCGTATGCCTACAACGGTCAGAAGATCTCCGAGCCCATCACGCTGTATGCGGTGTGGGACGAGGGCGATCCCGTTGTGACCGTGACGGACGACGGGGTGGAGATGTCGGCAAGCGGCGTCAACCTCACCTATGAGCTTTCGATCACCGCGCCCGACGGCACTGTGACGACGGACAGCAAAGCACTTGCAAACGACGCGACCACGACGTTTGCCTATGCGTTTGCCGACAAGGCGGCAGGCGAATACAAGGTTGAAGTTACGGTAGACGGCAAAACGACGACCCGTTACTATAATAATAAGTCGCTCGCGCGCGTATCCGCATTTAAGGTTGAGGGTACGACGCTCATGTTCAACGCCGTAGAAGGCGCGACCGAATACACGATCACCGTTGTTTGCGGCGTGGCGGGACATGCGCACACCGATGTATCGCTCGGCACGGAGACGTCGTACGACTTCTCGACCTGCGATATGCGTCCCGAGGGGATCGATTTCGTTGTCAGCGCGAAGGCGAACAACATGATTTCGAGCACGTCCGACGTATTCACCTACACGAACAAGCTGAATGCGGTGGCGAATCTCTCCGTTGATCCTGCGACGCAGATCGCGACATGGGACGCGGTGGATAAGGCGACTGCATACCGCGTTACCGTTACGGTAGACGGCGGAACGCCCGTCGTGACGAATGTGGGCAACGTGACGAGCTACGCGCTCAAATCGTTTGCCAAGGGGAGCGTGGAGATCGCGGTCGTGCCTGTGGCGTACGGCTGGAACTCGCCCGAGGCGACCAAGACGACGTATGCGAAAGCGACCAACGCGACGCCTACGGGGATCACCGTTGAGAACAACGTTTTGACGTGGGAACCCATTGACGGCGTTTCCGAATACGAAGTTCAGATCGGCGAGAAGGTGGTCAAGGTCACCGAATGCCGTTATGAGCTTTCTGCGAGCGAGGTCGGCACGTCGGCGTCGGTCACGGTCACCGCGCTCGGCGACACGTCGGCGGCGAACTCTCTGCCCTCCGACGCGATCACGGTGAACGGCGGCACGAAAGTTGCCAACGTCGTTTACAATGCGGGTTATGCGACGTGGGACGCCGTGATCGGCGCGACCGCGTATGAAGTTAAAGTAAACAATGGCACGGCGACGAGGGTAAGCGGCACGTCGGCGAAGATCGTTTTGACCAAAGCCGATACCAACACCATTGCAGTCCGTGCGATCAAGGGCAGCGAAGAAGGCGAATGGGCGCAGACCGACGTGACGGCGTACGAGGTGGAGTTGCACCTCGGCGGCGACCAGAGCACGGTAGAGAAGCAATATCTTGCGGAAGGCGACCCGATCGCGTTTGCCGAACCCGTATGGGCGGGCTACGATTTCGTGAGCTGGTACAATGCGCCGAACGGTCCGAAAGGGGAGGGCGTTGAATATCGCGATCCTTATTTTGGCGGCGGCAAGCTGACCCTGCACGCGTATTTCGAGCCGCACAAATACACCATTACCCTTGTTGCGGGCGACATGGGCGAGAGCGTTACGACGTTTGAGGTATATTTCAGACAGTCGAACGTGGTATTCCCCGTGGCGACGTCGAAGTCGTACGATTACACGTTCCGCGGCTGGTACACCGAGGAGAACGGCGGGGAGAACACGCAGTTCACCGACGAAAAGGGCTTGATGAAACTTGCCTACTACACCGACCCGAGCGACAAGACGTTGTACGCGCACTATATTGAGTTGTACAATTATACGGCGGTTGCGGGCGGCTGGTCGGTTTCCAAGGGCGCAGGCATGAGCTATGTGACCGAGGCGACCATTCCTGCCACGCACCTGAACCGCAACGTGGTTACGGTGGAAGATTTCAGCTCGTTGAGGAGCCTTGAAGTTCTGAACATTCCGAGCACGGTGACGACGATCTCGCTCGGTTCGAAGGCGACGGCATTCACGAACTGCACTGCGCTCAAAGCGGTGAACGTTTACGATGTAGACGGCGTCCGTGCGCCTACGTACGCATCCGAGAACGGCATGGTGTACGAAGTGGATCATATGCGTTTGATCTTCGTGCCGTTTGCGATCGGCGAGACGGTCAACATTCCCGACGGCATCACCGAGATCGTTGCGGGCGCATTCTACAACAACCTCGTGGTGAAAGAGGTGTATGTCCCCGCGACGGTGACCACGGTGCAAGCCGAGGCGTTCCGTTCCAAGTCGACCTCGACGACGACGGACGAACCGAGCGCATTGGAGAGGATCACCTTTGCGAACAGCGGCGCGGCGGGCGCGAAGCTCACCATTGCCGACAAGGCGTTCTATGCGCAGCGGAATCTGGTTTCGCTTACGCTGCCCAAGCAGATCTCGAACTTCTCGAGCTCGGCACTGTACTATTGCAGCGCACTGTCGGAGATCAACGTTCTCGACAGTATGGCGTCCGACACCTATTATTCGCTCGACGGCGTGCTCTTCATGAACACGACGGTGGGGAAAGTTGACATGCGCGAGCTTGCGGCATATCCCGCGGGCAACACGAATACGGAATACACGATCCCCTCGGGGATCGAGTCCATCGGCGGGCGCGCGTTCTACGAGGCGAAGAACCTCACGTCGCTCACCATCCCGGGTGAGATCCGCAACATTGCGACCGATGCGTTCCGCAGCTGCTCGGGTCTGCTCACGCTGACCTTTGGCGGCGACGAGAACTCGCCCGACCTCACCATCGGCGATACGGCGTTCTACGGCTGCAACAAGATCACCGAGCTCACGCTTCCCGCGAACCTTGTGGAGGTCGGCGCGAATGCGTTCGGCAGCACAAACAAGCTGACCAAGGTCGTTGTGAACGTCGGGCGTGCCGACGACTCCGAAGTCAAATTCGGTACGCACGCATTCGGTACGACTGCCACGAGCCCGACCTATTACATTACCGACCTCACGCTCGGCAAGTATTGCCCCGAGGTAGACATTGCGGGCGTATTCGGCAACAAGGCGAAGATCACGGTCGACCCCGACAACAAGCGTATTTCTGCCATTACGGAAGGCGAGGGTTCGGGCGCGCTCTACAACGCGGAAAAGACCAGGATTCTCTACTACATGGGCACGGACAAGGAATTCACCTTGCCGAACACCGTGGAAGAGATCCCCGACAACCTGTTCCGCAACGTAGACACGCTGGAAGTTGTGAACATTCCCGCCTCTGTCAAGTCGATCGGCGACGTTGCGTTTGACGATTGCGACAAGCTCAAGACGGTGAACTTCAAGCCCGATACCGAAACGGGCAAGGAGCGTTCGCTCACGATCGGACAGAATGCGTTCCAGGATTGCACCGCGCTGACCTCGATCAACCTGCCCGAATACACGACCAAGATCGGCAAGACCGCGTTTGCGAAAACGGCTCTGACCTCGCTCAACCTGCCGAGAGACCTTATCGACATCAACCAAGGGGACGCGAACGCCAACAACCTTGCAATTTACAACATACCCAACTTGAAGACGCTCACCGTTTCGGCGGGGAACACCAAGTTCAAGGCGGAGAACAGCGTGCTGTACGAGCTCGCGCTTCGCCCCACCACGGACAACACCTACGATCCGATCAAGCTCGCCTATGTGCCGCAGCATGCCGACGTAGGGAACAACGGGAAACTTTCGATCCCCGAAACGGTGACGGGCACTTACCTCGCCGCGGCGCGCTACAACGCGAGCATCAAAGAGATCGAGTTCGCCGACCAGGTTTACGCCTACGACGAGGGCGGCAACAAGGTCAAAGCTACGATGTCGCTCAACAATTCGACATTCTACAACTGCACCGAGTTGCAAACGGTAAAACTTCCCGAAGGCTTGGTGGAGATCACCACGTGGGTGTTCTACGGATGCCCCAAGCTGGTGGAAGTGACCATTCCGAGCACGGTTACCACCATTACGCAGGCATTCCCGCACTGCACGGCGTTGCGCACGGTCCGCTTCGCCGACAAGGTTGTCGCCTATAAAGACGGCGAGGAGATCGACGGCACGTTGACGCTCACCGACGCGAGCGCGAATCCGACGTCGACCAGCTACGGCGCGTTCGGCGAATGCCCGAGCCTCGAATCGCTCACGCTTCCCGAGGGGACGGTTTTGATCGGTTCGAACTCCTTTGTCGGTTGCACCAACTTGAAGACGCTCAACCTGCCCTCCACGGTGACCACCATCGGCAAGTATGCGTTCTACAACGCGACCTCGCTTGAAACGGTCACGTTCCCGAACGATATCAAGGCGGGCAACAAGCTCACCATTCTCGACTACGCGTTCTACAATTCGCCCAAGCTCAACTCGTTCGAGTTTGCAGAGGGCATTACGGAGATCGGGTACGACAGCTTCTACAAGACGGGCTTGCAGACCGTGCAGTTCCCCGCTTCGCTCGAAAAGCTCGGCGACTACGCGTTCCAATACGCGAAGATCAAGACGGCGGACTTCTCGAAAGCAACGAAGCTCGGCACGATCGGCAAGTATGTGTTCGCATATTCCACCCTTGCGGGCGACGTTACCATTCCCGCGTCCGTGGAATCCATCGGCGAATACACGTTCAACAAGACGGATATTACGAGCTTCACCCTTGCCGAAGACTCCAAGCTCACCGCGATCCCCGGAAGCTTATTCTACTACACGGCGAACCTCACATCGGTGAACTTCGGCGCGAAGAGCAAGATCACGACCATCGGCGGCAACGTGTTCTACGCCAGCGGCATTCCGAGCATCACCATTCCCGCAAGCGTTACCACGCTCTCGGCGAGCGCGTTGCGCGGCGCGACCAAACTTGCGACCATCAACTTTGAGACGGGTTCGAAGCTTGCGTCCATCGGCAACACGGCGTTCCAGGGGACGGTGATCACCGAATTTACGTTCCCGACCGTCGTGGAAGAGCCCGAAGAGGAAGCGACCGCGACCGCGACGGCAGACACGACGCCTGCCACCAAGTATAAGAACATCACCCTCGGTACGGAGCTCTTCAAGGGCTGCACCAAGCTGAAAACGGTCACCCTGTCTCCGTCCATCGCGGCGATCTCCAACTCGTTCAAGGGTTGCGCGTCCATCACCAAGATCAACGTCGATGCGGACAACGCGAACTTCTCGGTAAAAGAGGGGAGCGACGAGCCCATCCTTTACAACAAGGATCAAACGGCGATCCGCCTCATCTACGGGAAGCTTCCGAACAACGTCGTAACCATTCCCGAGGGCGTGAAGTCTATCGACGCGGGTGCTTACTACGGACAGTTCGACATCACCAAGGTCATCCTGCCTTACTCGCTCACCGAGATCGGGGCGAATGCCTTCCAGGATTGCATCCGTTTGGAGGAAGTGGCATTCCTTGCTCCCGACGACGAAAAGGCGGTTTGCGCGCTCGCTACCATCGGCAATTACGCGTTCGACGGCTGCGTGAGCCTTTCGAAATTCCCGTTCGAAACGGCGAACAACTTGCAGTCTGTCGGGACATACGGATTCCAGGATACGGCACTTGAAACGCTCGACCTCTCCAAGAACGTCGTGTTAAAGACGCTCGGGAACTATTCGTTCGCCTACATCGACGCGCTCACCGAGATCAAGGCACTTCCCGATTCGCTCACCACGACGGGCACGTACCTCTTCTACTACTGCGTGAACCTGCAAAAGGCAGACCTTGCCAACAGCAAGCTCTCGGCAATCGCCGACAGAACGTTCTGCTACTGCGCGAAGCTCTCCGAGGTGACTTTCCCGAAAGGCACGCTCACTACGATCGGCAAATATGCGTTCGGCTACTGCGACGGCTTGATCAACGTCGACCTTTCGGAGTGCTCCAAGCTCACCAAGATCGGCGCGGAGGCAACCTCCACGAGCTCTGCGGGCAGCAACTACGTATTCGGTTATTGCGATAATCTTGAAGAAGTGAAGTTCCCCTCGAGCCTCACGTTCATCGGCGACCACTCGTTCTATCAGTGCTACGCACTCACGACAGTGGATTTGAGCAATACCAAGATCAAGGCTTTGCATACCAAGGCGGCTGCGCCTACGTCGCTCACCACGGGCAGGGGCAACGAGACCTATATCTTTGCGGATTGCTCGAGCCTCGAAGAGGTCAAACTTCCCTCGGGATGCAACTACATCGGAAACAACACGTTCCAGAACTGCGTCAAGCTCTCGAAGATCGACCTTTCCAAGATCAAGATGTTCGGTCAGTACGCGTTCGACAACTCGGGTCTCACCGAGCTCACCCTGCCCACGAAGATGACGGGTACGTCGGCGAGCAACGCCATCGGACCGTACTGCTTCCGCGGCTGCTTAAAGCTGGAAACGGTTACCATTCCCAACGAAGTGAAGTACATCGGCACGTACACGTTCCGCTACTGCACCGCGCTTGAAACCGTCACGTTCGGCGACGCTTGCCAGGTGACCGTGATCGGCGCAGGCGTGTTCGACGGGTGCACGGCACTTACGAACGTTGTGAACATGCCCTCGAAAGTCACCGAACTCGGAACGTATGCGTTCCAGAACTGCACGGGCATTACGGAGTTCGACCTCTCGAGCCTCACCAAGATCGGCGGCAGCGCGTTCCTCGGCTCGGGGATCAAGAAAGTGAACCTGCCGAGCACGCTCAACAAGATCGCGGCGCAGTCCATCGGTGCGTCCGCATTCGAGAACTGCACCGAGCTCACCGAAGTGTTCGTCGGCGCGGGCGTCAAGGCGTTCTTCGGCGATCTCTTTAAGGGTTGCACCAAGCTCAAAACCGTCACCTTTGAAGAGGGTTCTGAATTCCAGAGTCTTTACAGCTCGGTCTTTGAGGGTTGCACGAGCCTGACCGACATCATCTTCCAGGGCGAAATGAGCGAGTTCAAGGGCTACTACTCTTCGACGTATCACTCGGCGTTCAAGGGTTGCACCGCGCTCGAAACGGTCGACTTCACGAACGTCACGTGCGAAGCGTTCACCTCGCTCAACAAGACGACGTTCGAGGGCTGCACCAACCTCACCACCGTGAAGTTGCCCGCAGGGCTTCTCGACCTCGGCGAATCCACCTTTAAGGATTGCGTCAAGCTGACCACCGTTCAGTTCCCGACGATCGACGGCGTAACCATCGGTACGCACTGCTTCGAGAACACGGGCTTCACAACGCTTGAGATCCCGTACAACGTCACCAAGATCGGCGTGGGCGCGTTCGCAAAGTGCTCCAAGCTCACCGAGCTCAAACCGCAGGCGAATACGGAGGGGGCGACCCGCTTCACGGCACAGGCGAACGGCACGTTGCTCTACGACGAGACAGGCGCGCTCGCGGCGGCTCTTCCCAACGTTCAGTGGGATGCGAAGTATGAAACGTTCACCTCTATCGGCGAGGGCGCGTTCGACGGCGTGCACGGCATCGAGAACTTGACGTTGCCCGCAACTGTCACCGAGATCGGCGACTACGCCTTCCGCGGCAGCGACGTAAAGACGCTCACCGTTCCCGCAAGCGTTACCACCATCGGTTCGTACGCCTTTGCGGAGAGCGAGATCCAAAGCATCACATTCCTCGGAAGCGCGACGGCACTCGACGCGAGCACCTACCTCTTCGAGGGTTGCACCAAGCTCACCTCGGTCACCCTGCCCGACGGGCTCACCACCATCGGAAACTACATGTTCCAAGGCTGCACCAACCTCACGCAGCTGAACATTCCTTCCACGGTGACCACCATCGGCACGTACGCCTTCAACGGCGCGGGCATTACCGCGGCGAACTTGGAGAACGTTACCGCAATCGGACAGCATGCGTTTGAGGGAACAAAGATCGTGAATCTCACCATTTCCGAAACGCTTGTCGACCTCGGATCGTTCGCCTTCTCGGGTATCGACACGTTGCAAACCGTCACCATCAAGGGCGCGCGGATCAACGTTCCGTCGAGCAGCACGGGCACTTCGCCTTACGCCGCTGCGTCGGTGTTCGAAAACTGCAAGAACCTCGAAACGGTCGACATCCAAGAGGGTACGCCCGTCATCGGTACGAACTGGTTCTTCGGCGACGTCAAGTTGAAAAACGTCACCCTGCCCGAAACCTCGCTCACCGAGATCAAGAACTACGCGTTCGCAATGGGGAAAGAATCCGATAAACTCGGTTCGGTCGGCGCGCTCAAAGAGATCACCATTCCCGCGAGCATCACAACGCTCGGGACGGGCGTGTTCATCGGATCGAGCATCGAGAAGTTCGTCTACCCCGAAGGCATTTCGGGCACGAGCGCAACGGGTACGAGCACGTTCGAAGGCGTTACGACCTTGAAGTATGTGTACGTCGCCTCTACCATCGATTCGTTCAACGCATATACGTTCCGTTATTGCACGGGGCTCGAATATGTTGTATTGGCAGAGGGCGGCTCGACGCAGATCTCCAACGCCGTGTTCTACGGGTGCACCAACCTGCGCTACGTTGAACTTCCCGCAAGCTCGCTCTCTCTCATCACCAACAGCTTCGTAAACTGCGAAAAACTTCGTCTGTTCCTGCGGCCGTCCGTGATGAGCCTTCCCGCAGGTGCGTTCTACAGCACCTCCGACGAGTCGACCGCAGAAAACGCGCCCGAACTCTACTTCGAACAGTCGGAGTTTGAGATCCTCGCTTCGTACGGCATTGAGTTCCGGTCGATCCTCGGCGATCACGTCCATTACAATTCTTCGAATGAGCAAGTGATTGAGGACCTCAAAACGTTTGACAATTGGGAGATTCCTATGATAGAATGGATTAAAGAGGATTAAACCGTTCTATCGCGGAAACAACCAAGCAAGCGTAGCAAGCAATCGGATCCCTCACCGAACGGATTTGTTCGGTGAGGTACATCCATATTAAAAGGGTATTGAAAAATAACAACAAAAGGAGATAATTATGAACGAGTCATTGAAAAAATTTCGTCAACGCATTGTGCGCAACGCGCTCATCAAGACATTCTTGTGTGCCGCCGTCATTGCATGCGGCGTTCTCATCGTGTCTGCGCTCGCTTCATGGATCTTCGGATTTCAAGCGGGCATCTGGCTGTCGGTAGGGCTGTTTGTAGGTTCTTTCGCCGCGGCTTTCACCCTCTTCTACCTCTTTAAGTTCCGCCCGTCCGATAAGGACGTTGCAAGAGCTGTCGATTCGCTCGGTCTCGAAGAGCGTCTCGTCACCATGATGGAACTCGAAGGCGACGAATCGTACATCGCACGTATCCAGCGCGCCGACGCCAAAGCCGCCCTCGCCAAAGCAGACCACACCCTCTTAAAGGTCACGGCGTCCGTCGCCCTCCTCGTAGCGGTCGGCGTTTCCGCCGTATTCGGGATCGGCGCGCTCACCGTCGATTCGCTCTACTCCGCGGGCGTCATTCCCAGCGCGGTAGCCCTCGCCGAAACCCATAAGACGAACAGCCGCTCTTTCACCCTCAAATATAACGCGAAATCGGGCGGCAAGATCTACTACTTGGTCGACGGCGCGCTCGGCGACGAGGTAGAGGACGCCATCGTCGTCGCACAGGGCGAGGACGCTCCCGCCATCATCGCATATCCCGACAACGGCTATGTGTTCACGGGTTGGTCGGACGGCAAGTACGATCCCTATCGGCAGGAACGCGCGGTCGCAAACAGCCTCTCGCTCAACGCGACGTTCGAAAAAGTGTCGCTCGCGCCCGACCTCCTCGAGGACGGCGATCCAAACAGCGACAGCAATAACAATAACAATAACAACAACAATAACCCGCCGCCCAATGACATGCCGCCCGATGACGGCGACGGCGACGGCGACAACTTCCAAAACGCTCCCGACGGAAGCGGGCAGGCAAGCGACAACAACATGGTGAACAACGGGTCTACCTACTACGGCGACGAGTACGACGGCGCGTATAACGACACCCTCGACCGTCTCGGCGACGGCAGCGATATCCCCGACAACCTCCAAGGCGGCATCAACGACTACATGGGCTCGATCGGCAGAGGCGGCTCGGACGGCGGAGAGGGCGGCAACTGACCCAAAGGAAACACAAATCCAATCAAAGTGAGATAGATTCATGGTTACAGAACAGGACATCAAACAATTCAGCGAACAATGCACGAACATCTTTAAGCAGATCTCGCGCGACGTGATAGGGCAGGAAAAGGTCGTCCTCGGCACGGTCATCGCCATGATCGCGGGCGGCAACGTCTTGCTCGAAGGCGTCCCCGGCGTCGGAAAGACCCGTCTCGTGCGTTCCTTGGGCAGAGTGTTCGACCTGCCTTTCTCGCGTATCCAATTCACGCCCGACCTCATGCCCGCCGACGTTACGGGTACGAATATCATCGTGAAAGACGACCGCGGGAATTCGCGCTTCGACTTCCAGCCCGGTCCTATTTTCAGCAACATCATTCTCGCCGACGAAATCAACCGCGCTACGCCCAAAACACAGTCGGCTCTCCTCGAAGCCATGCAGGAGCACACCGTCACCGTGATGGGCGTTTCGCGGAAACTCGCCGAGCCGTTCTTCGTCCTCGCAACGCAGAACCCCATCGAACAGGACGGCACGTACCCTCTGCCCGAAGCGCAGATGGACCGCTTCATGATGAAGTTGCTCGTGCCCGATCCCTCGCTCGATGAACTTCTCCAAATCGTCAGTCTCACCCAAAAGACGATGGAGGAGGTCGCGGAAAAGGCTTGCACGGGCGATGAACTGCTGCGCATGCGCGCGACAGCCAACCAGATCCCCGTCGCCGAGGACGTGTTGAAGTACGCCATGGTCCTCATCGCCTCCACCCGCCCCGACGGCGAGTGCGCCACCGAAGCGGCAAAGAAGTATATCCGCGTCGGCGCAAGCCCCCGTGCGGGACAGGCGATCATCTCCGCGGCAAAAGTCCTCGCGCTCATCAAGGGCAGATTCAACGTTGCCTACTACGATCTTCTCGAACTCGCGTTCCCCGTGCTTCGCCACCGCATCAAGCTCAACTTCGAAGCGGTCGCCGAGCGCGTGTCCGCCGACGACGTCATCGGCATGATCCTCGACGAGGTTGAGAAAAAGTACAAGAAAAAAGGTTGATCCCCATCCGTGAAGATCACAAATCTGAATGACGCGTTTTTCAGTCGTCTGGAAGCGATGTCATTGAACTTAAAAGCGAATCTTGCAGGCTATTTCGGCGGAAAACACCTCGTAAAGACCTACGGGCAGACGGTGGAGTTCGCCGATTTCCGCGAATACCAATTCGGCGACGATATCCGCCGCATCGATTGGAATTTGTTCAGCAGATTCGAAAAATATTTCTTGCGCCTGTTTACCGACGAGAGACAAATGCAGGTCCAGATCTTTTTGGATCTCTCGGGTTCGATGGGCAAGGACGACCCCCAAAAGGGAGCTTACGCCGTAAGTGCCGCCGCGGCACTCGGCTTTCTCGCCGTGCAAAACATGGATAAGCTCACCTTTCAGCTCATGCGGGGCAAGGTCGCCGAGAATCCGTTCGGCACGATCGTCGGCAAAAACGCCTTTTTCCGCGCCATGTCTACCATCACCGAGCTGGACTTCGACGACGACATAGACCTCGAAGCGTGCATTACGGGTTGTCCCACCACGGGCGACAACAACGGGATCACCGTAATCGTCTCCGATTTCTTCACCGAATCCAATTGGAAGAAAGCGGTCGATTATCTGTGCTTCAAAAAGCGGCAGGTCTTGTTGCTTCAAGTGCTCTCGCCCGAAGAGATCGACCCCTCGTACGACGGCCGTATGCACCTCCTCGATTCGGAGGCGAGCGGTCTTGACGATGAAAAAAACATGAAACTGCGCATCAATTCCGCAATGCAGAAGGCGTATGAGGAAGCCTTGCGGGATTATCTCGGGGAGATCCGCGATTACACCGTCCGCCGCGGCGTCGACTTCATCAGCGTTTCCAGCGCGACGCCCATCGAACGGGTCTTGTTCGGCGAATTTCTCAAAACCGGAATCATGTCATGATGCAATTACTCATTCCCTTGGGCTTATTGGGATTGTTGGGCATTCTCGCGCTCATCATCATCTACATCATCAAGCCCAACTACCAAACAAAGCACATTCCCACGACTTTCGTGTGGAAGTTGAGCCTCAAATACAAGAAAAAGCGGCTTCCCACCAGCAAAATCAGGAATGTTCTGCTCTTTATATCCCAGGTCCTCATTCTTGTCTCTATGGCGGGGATCTTGGCGAAGCCCGCCATCGTGCACAACAACAACACGGGCGAGCTCGACACCATCGCGATCATCGATTCCTCCGCAAGCATGTATGCGGAATGGGAGGGTGAGACGCGGTTTTCGCGCGCCGTTTCGGCTGCGGCGGAACTGTCCGACGAAACCATTCGCGCGGGCGGGTACGCGTCCGTCATCGTCGCCGAATCCACGCCTTACTACCTCGGCAGACGGGTCGGTCAAAAAGACCGCCGTATCCTCGCCGACGACCTCGACGTCCTCGCCGAAGAGAGCGGCTGTTCGTACGGCGCGTCCGACCTCGACGCGGCGATCGCCCTTTCGGAGGAAGTCCTCGCGGAAAATCCCTCCGCTTCGATCTATCTTTACACCGACCGTCACTATACCTACCCGCCCGAAAAGGTGAACATCGTTTCGGTGGCGCACGACGGGGAGTGGAACGCGGCGATCCTTTCGGTCACGGCGGAACTCACCGAGGGCTACTATGTCGTCACCGCCGAGGTCGCAAGCTACGGGAAAGACGCCGAGATCGACCTCACGCTCGAAGTTGAGGGCGCGAACGCGTACGACGCCAACGACGAGGGACAGAAAGTCGTCCTCGGCGAAACCGTCTATTGCAGCGGCGACGGCGTTCAAACCGTCATCTTCTCCACCGAAGTGGCGGCGGGCGACGAGTCGGTCACCTATCACCAGCTCTCCGACGACGAGAAGTTCTACTCTTTCCATTCTCTGCATCTGAACATCAAAACGGGCAGTTTCGACAGTTTCCCCGTCGACGACGACTACTATCTCTACGGGGGACAGAAAGAGGTCGTGAAAGTGGTGTATGCGAGCACCACGCCCAACCCTTTCGTCACGAGTGCCCTCGACACCATGAAAAACCTCTTCTCCGAACGCTGGGATCTGCAAGTTTACGAAGTCCCGCGCGGACAGACCATTCCCGATCACGGGTACGATTTCTATATTTACGAGCATATCGCGCCCGAGCTCATTCCCATCGACGGCGCAGTCGTGCTCTTCCATCCGAACATCACGCCCGCGGGCTCGGGGATCTCGGTCGGCAGTGAATACGAACCGATGTTTCCGCTCTATTTCCACGAGGAGAATCCGCACCCGCTTTCGCAGTATCTGATCCCCTCCAACCTCTATATCACGAGATACACGCAGGTCGATTTCGAACCCGAATATCAAGTGGTATTGTCGGCGGGGTCTGTGCCCGTGCTTCTCGTAAAGAACGAGGAGGATTCGAAGATCGCCGTGCTGCCGTTCAGCGTGCACTATTCCAATATCGCACTGCAACCCGAGTGGACGCTTCTCATCTACAATTTGTTCGACTACTTCCTGCCGTCCACCGTGGACAAATACGCCTACGAAGTGGGCGAGGACGTCGTACTCAACGCGCGCGGACCGCGCGTCACCTATTCCAAAACCGAGCCGCCCATCGAGGAATTTCCCGCGACGCTCACATTTTCCACGCCCGGGTCGTATTCCTTTGAACAGGAACTCTACTTCAATAAGGAATCGCCCATCGTCAACATCTTTGTGTCTATCCCGCGTGAGGAGAGCGACATTTGGGCAGAGGTCGATTCCCTCGAAGACCCTTACCGCGAAGAAGTGACGGGGATCTCGTTCGACGATCTTCTCATCTACTTCGCCGCCGCGTTGGTTGCGCTGCTCTTCCTCGAATGGTGGCTGCAATCGAGGGACGGGAGGTGAGATATGCATAACTTTACTCTCCATTTCACCTATCCGTGGTTGCTTCTTCTGCTCATTCCCGCCGCCGCGCTCACCGTATTTTTGTACCTGCGCCAGAACAAGCGGTACAGGAGAAACCGCAACCGCATCACATCCATCGTCTTGCACTCCGTCGTGATGTTGCTCTGCATCCTCACGCTCTCGGGGCTCACGTTCCGCTATTCGGTGAGCAACAAACAGAACGAACTCGTACTGCTCGTCGACGTATCGGATACCTTGGAGGAGGAAACCGACCGCAGAGACGACTTCGTGCAGTCCGTGTTGCAAGAGGGGGAATACGAGGGCTTCCGCATGGCGGTCGTCACGTTCGGGTTCGACCAACGCCTCGCCTCGCCCTTTACCTACAATTCGGCAAGAGCGTTCGACGATTATTTGACCGCCGAACTTCCCGATACGAGCGCAACGGATATCGCCGCCGCGCTCACTTACGCGCGCTCGATTATGGAACACCCCGAAACGGGGAAAATCGTGCTCATCTCGGACGGCAGACAGACGGACGAGCAAGCGACGTCGGTCATCCGCGCGGTCGCCTCGCAGGGCGTTACCGTCGACACCGTGCACATCGCGGGCGGATACAACGAAGAGCTCATACAGGTGCGGGATGTCGTGATGCCCGAGTACAACGTCCGTATCGGCGAATCGTGCACGATCGAGGTCATTCTCGAAAGCACGCAGGCGGTTTCCGACGTTTCCATAGAACTGTTCGACAACGGGACGGTCGACGAAACGGGGAGTATGGTCACCAACGTCGCCAACGGACAGCAGACGTTCCGCTTCGAGCACGTGTTCCACGAGGACGGCTTGCATGAGTTGCACGTCCGTCTCAACGTGCAGGACGCACGCGAAGAAAACAACGAATTTTACGCCTACCGCTGGTTGCAGACGTTCAATCAGGTCCTCATCCTCGAACAGGCGGACCAGTCGGAGGAGCTCGTAAAGATGTTGGAGACCGACGAGATCGGCTACGAGATCGACGTCATCAATCTCAACGACGACGCAAACGCCGTTCCCGCGTCCGTCGACGCGTTGCGGAAGTACGATCAGGTCATCCTCAACAATATTTCGAGCCGCGACCTCGAAAAGTACGGGCTGGACGCCCTGCTCTACGACTACGTTTATACCTATGGCGGCGGCTTGTTCACCACGGGCGGCACGGAGGCGGACGGCGAGACCGCCCACGCCTACAACCGTCAGGACATGAACAACACCCTCTACCAGCAAATGCTGCCCGTGCAGGCGGTCGACTATGTCCCGCCCGTAGGGGTGTTCATCGTCATCGATACTTCGGGTTCGATGACGTCGTCCTCGGGGGGAATGACCAACCTCGAATGGGCGAAGCAAGGCGCGCTCGCCTGCCTCGACGCGCTCACCGAGCGCGACTACATCGGCGTCATGACCATGGCGAGCGACTACGGCATGTGGCTCGACCTCACCCAACGCACGCAGGACGCGTATATCCGTCAGCGGATTTTGGATCTCGACGGGACGGGCGGGACGGTGTTCTCCACGGCGATCGACCGCGCCGCGCAACGGCTTGCGAACCTTGACACCGTCGATAAGCGGCACATCGTTCTCGTCACCGACGGTATGCCTTCGGCGGACGATATCGAAAAGTACGAATCGAATGCGCAGAACGCGTACGATCGGTTCGGGATCACCATCTCCGTCGTCGGGGTCGGCATCGGAACGAGCGGATCGAGCTACGAAAACATGCGTCGGCTCGTCGGGATCGGACACGGCAGACTGCACGTCGTCGCAGAGGGCGGACAGCAGCTCATGCAGGAGATGCGCGAGGACCTCAACGCGCCCGAGATCAAAGACGTAAACTATACCGATTTCAAACCGCGGGTACTCGATTCGCTCTCGCCGCTTCTTCACGGCGTGGTGTTCAACACCGCGGAGGAACAGAACGTTGTGCAGGCGACGCTCGGCGGATTCTTCGGAGTCAAACGCCGTCAGCTCGCCGAGACCGTTCTCGTCGGCGACTACGAAGTGCCCATCTACGCCCAGTGGAAGTTCGGGCAGGGCATGGTCGGCAGTTTCATGTGCGACGTTTATAGCGATTGGTCGTCCGATTTCATCTCCAACGACAACGGCAGACAGTTCTTGCTGAACGCCGTCGCCAACCTCATGCCGATGAACAACATCCGTCCGAGTTCGATGCACGTCGACCTCAACGAGGACAACTACATCAACCGCATGAGCATTTACACCACGCTCGAGGACGGGCAAACCATCGACGCCGCCGTCTATGCGCAGGGTGACGATCAAGGCGTTTCGCTCAACAGAGTTTCCGGAACGCAGTCGGGAGACCTCTATGTGGTGCAGGCACTCGGGAGCGGCAACAGTTATTCCCGCGCGCAGTTCGTGTTGAAGAAGGGCGGCGTGTATAACATCGTCATCAACAAGCGGGCGGCGGACGGCAGTATCATCGACACGCTCACGATTTCCAAGTCGTTCGCCTATTCGGAGGAATACGACCTCGCCATGGAGGAGGATACGACAGGAACGTTCATGGCGGAGCTCGCCGAAAAGGGCGGCGGCAAGGTCGTTGCGGAGGACGAACCGTGGGAGGTGTTCTCCACCTTTATCACGGAGATCGGCCGCGAATTCGATCCCCGCATTCTGTTCATGATCCTCGCCATGATCCTGTTCTTGCTCGACATTGCGGTGCGCAAGTTCAAATTCAAGTGGCCGCATGAGATCATCCGCGATTATAAACAGAAGAAAGCACAAAAGAAAGAGGAGGAAGAAGCATGAAGTTTCCCAAGAAAATTCTTTGCCTGTTCCTTTCGCTTTGTCTCTTGATCCCGCTCGCCGCGTGCGGCAGTCAGCTCGAAACGCCGACGGGATTCAACATCGACCTCGAAAATAACCTCACATGGGAATCCGTGTCGGGTGCGCGCAGCTATCGCATCGAGATCAAGGCGGTCGGGGGAGATGATCCCACGGAAGATACGACCCGTCACACCGAGTATTCGCTCGACGATTTGGAAGAGGGGGATTACGAGATCCGTCTCCGCTCGGTCGGCGGCAAGAAAAACGATATCCTTTCCGCGTGGTCGGACGTCATCGACTTCCACCGCGACCACGATTCGGGGCTGCGGTTCAAGCTCATCAACAACGGCTCGGAGTACGAAGTTTCGCGCGTCGGGTCGGCGGAGGGCATTGTGACCATCGACGACGAATACCGCGGCAAGCCCGTCACGGCGATCGGCGAAACCGCTTTCCGCGAATCCAAAAAGCTCGAGGGGATCGTCATAGGGAAGAACATCCGCTCGATCGGGCAGGCGGCGTTCCACAACTGCATTGCGTTGAAGTCGGTCGTCATTCCCGATACGGTCACCTCCATCGGTATCTCGGCGTTCCAAGGTTGTGCCGCGCTCGAATCGGTCACCCTGCCGTCGGAACTCGAAGCGATCCCCGAACGCGCCTTTGCGTATTGCAGCGCGCTCACCGAGATCGACTTGCCCGCCACGCTCAAAAGCATCGGGGTGTCCGCATTCTCGAACTGCACGAACATCACCGGGCTCACCATTCCCGATTCCGTCACCTCGATCGGCGCATACGCGTTTTCCGCGAACAACGCCTTGGAGGAAGCGACGATCGGGAGCGGCGTTACCTATATCGGCGAATACGCCTTTGCCAACAACAAAGCGTTGACGAAAGTCAACCTGCCCGCGGAAGTTCCCACGCTCACGCTCGATCAATGCGCGTTCGGCGGGTGCACCGCGCTCACCGATATCGTTCTGCCCCGCGGGACGGCGTCGATCGGCGCAGGCAGCTTTTTGCTCGACGAATCGCTCGACGAAATGGAGATTCCCGAATCGGTGACAGAGATCGGCATTGTCGCCTTCGACGGAACGGGCATTTTGAATGCGCAAGAGACGTCGAGTATGCGCTATGTCGACGATTGGATGGTCGCCGTCTCCCAAGACTTTTTCGAAACGGCTGAAAAAGTCGCCGAAACGGATTGGAAAGAGGGGGTCGTCGGGATCGGCGCGCAGGCGTTTGCGGGACGCGTCGGCGACGAGCCCATGTCGGGCAGTCTCAAACTCGAAGAGGTGAATTTCCCGCGGTCGTTGAAATACATCGGCGATCATGCGTTTACCTCGTCGCACATGCTCAAACGCGTGTTTGCGCGGGGGGGCGGCTTGCAGACGATCGGCTCGTATGCGTTTGCGGATTGCGAGGTGCTCACCAACGTGCAGTTTTCGAACGGTTTGCAGACGATCGGCTCGTACGCTTTCTATAACGATGAAATATTAGACAACAATCGCAACAATCCGCACTTGCTCGTCCCCGAAACGGTGACCAAGATCGGCACATACGCCTTCCGCGGCACCCGCCTTTGGACGTCGGCGGCAAACGATACCGAGACGCCCGGCGTTGCGTATGCGGGGAATTGGGTCGTCGGGCTCACGAGCAACGTCTCCGTACTCGAACTCAAACAGGGGACGGAGGGCATCAGCGACTACGGTTTCTATTATCATGACGGATTGCATATCAACGGCGGGACGATCTATGAGGATTCGAAGTTGTCGAACGTGATCGGGTTGCAGAGTGTGAGGAATATCGGCGTGGGCGCGTTTTATAATTGCGTCGCTTTGGGGGCGGTGTCGTTGCATCAGAGCATCACCGAGATCAAGCCGTACACGTTCTATAATTGCGCAACTCTGTTCCATATCAATCTTCCGACCCGTCTCGAAAGCATCGGCGATCTCGCTTTCTATGCCTGTACTTACCTGCAAGCGGTCGACTGTTCGGCGACGCGGGTCGAAACGATCGGCGCGCGCGCCTTCTACGGATGCGCCGAACTCCAAACGCTCGACCTCGGAACGCGGCTGAAAGAGATCGGCTTCCGCGCCTTCTTCGGGTGCACCGCGCTCTCCTCGCTCGTCATTCCCGACAGCGTTACGGCGATCGGTGCGGATTCGTTCGCACGCACGGGGTTGCAATCGCTTCATTTGGGCAGCGGCGTCGTCACGATCGGCGACAACGCCTTCCGCGAGAGCAAACTTTCGGAGATCGTCATTCCCGACAACGTGAAAGCGATCGGCGACTGCGCTTTCTACGGGCTCGGCGCGATCACGGCGACCGTCCGACTCGGCAACGGCGTGGAGACGATCGGCGACTATGCGTTCTGCGCTTCGGGCGTAACGGGGAACATCGTCATTCCCGCGAGCGTCCGCTCGGTCGGACGGTACGCGTTCGCCGCCAACAACTTCCTCTCGTCCGTCGTGTTCGTCGGAAGCCCCGTCGTCGAGCAGCACGCATTCTATTCCTGTCCGTTGCTCACCATATATGTGAAAGCGGGCATGGGACAGAACTTCGAGGGCGGCTGGAATTCGTCTTTCCGTCCCGTCGTGTACGGGTGCGAAGTGGACGAAAACGGCAGGATCGTTTCGGTCGCCGCGGGCAACGTGGAATACGGAACGGCACTCGGCGGCATCGTCGGTCCTTATGTAGACGGCTTCGACTGCTTGGGTTGGGCGGAGAGCGTCGGCGGCGAGGTGGTTTGCCCGCCCGACGGCATCGCCGATCTTCCCGACGGAAAGACGGTGTATCCCGTCTATACCGAGCATGTCGAACCCGAATTGGAGCCCGATCCCGAACTGTCGTAACCGTTCGGGAAAGTTATATCAACGAAATCACTGTTTGACAGGAGATAAACCATGAAAGGAATGAAAAGAGGACTGTTGACGTTCATTCTCGCAACGCTCGGCGCGTTGTGCCTCTTCCTCGCGGCATGCGACGGGGGGAAGATCAAATTCTCGTTCGAAACGAACGGCGGCACGGCGATCGAGGCGGCTACGGTGGAAAAGGGGGAAAACTTCACCCTGCCTACGCCCGAGCGCGAGGGGTATAGCTTCGAAGGCTGGTTCGACAACGCGTCGTTCAACGGGAACGCCGTAACGAGCGTCGTTGCCGAATCGAGCAAGAAATTCTACGCCAAATGGGAGCAAATGTACGCCATTACGCTGGAATTGGGCGGCGGCACGCTTCCCGCTTCGACCTACTATTTGAAGGCGGGCGCGAACGTCTACGATTTCGTGAAAGACCTCGCGCCGACCAAAACAGGTTGGCAATTCGGCGCATGGTATCTCGGCGACGCCGAGCTTCCCCACAATACCGTGATGACGACGGCGGGGATCACCCTCTCCGCGCGCTATAAGGTGGGATATACGATAGAGGTCTATCAACAGAATCTCGCCCAAACGGGGTACGACAAAGGGGAAAACATCGTCGGATATGCCTATATCACCGACGCGCAATTCACGCCCGAGATCGACGTTACGGGATTCTCCCTCACGCCGACGGCGAAAGCCGACGAGATCCGTTCCAAAAAACTCACCGAAACCATGTCGGAGAACGTATTCCGCGTGTATCTCGACCGCGACGTGCAACGCGTCATCTTCAACCCCAACTATCCCGAGGGGAAAGCGGGGGAGGCGAAGTCGCTGGAAGCACTCTACGGCGCGGAGCTCGAACTTCCCGACGGGGAATTTTCCGCGGACGGATATTTCATCACGGGCTGGGGCGTTTCGGGCACGGAAGAAGTGGGCGAAGAGACCTATGTTTCGCACTATATCGAACGGATCGCGGAGAACGGCGACGACATTGAACCCGATACGATCACGGTGACCGAACCGCTCGTGCTGTATGCCGTTTGGAGCAAGGGCTACACCGATATGTTCCGCGGCGTCGACCGCATCTATCTCATCGGGGACGATCCCACGGCTTGCTACCTCGAACGCGAGGGAAGATATTTCAAGGGCATATACAATGCAACGACGGGTACGTTCGAGATCGAACCGCCCGACGCCGACGCATTTTTGATGGGGAAACTCAAAGCGGACGGCACGTTCGTCTATTCCATGCCCAACCGCGCCGATATCGTTGCCACCTGCTATACGGTCGGTCTCATCCATCCTACCCAGAGGGTCATGCTCGATTCCTACGACGGCATCACCTATATCGAGCAGTCTCTCACGGGAGGGACGAGCTCGACTTCGACGGGCAGCTATACGCGGGACGACGAGGGCAACTTCGTTGCAACGTTCACCGATGGCATCTTCGCGGGTCAGACGATCACCCTGCGCGTGTTCCTCGCGAGCGTCGACGGACAGCTCAACTATCTCTATCAGATCCGCGACGATGAAGAGTACAACATGGACACCCTCTTCTGCGGCGTGGTCGCAAGCGGCAGGCTCACCTATTACATCAACGACATGTATGCGATCGACCTCGACGGCTACGGCAATGCAACCTACAACACGGGGTCGAGACAGACGAATTATTATTATCTGCGCGACGGTGAAACGCTCACCCTCCTCACGTCGAGCGGCGCAGAGTACGGCGTGTACCGCCTCATCGAGATTGAAGGTCACGACGCGTACGTCGAATACGACGAAACGCTCGACGGCGAATTTACCGACGGGAGCGGCGCGACGCTCACCCTCGACGGGGCGTACAACGCCACCTATCGGAACGGCGATACGACGGCAAAGGGCTTGTACAACACGATGACTTCCATCTTCGGCGATCCCATCGTCGCGTTCAGCGCGGGAGACGAGACCTATGTGTTCACCGTGTCGCGCACGCAGACCAATCCCGAAGAAGAGGACGCGCCCGCGACATACCGTTACAGCTTTGTCAAGCGTCCCGCGGCATACGGCGAATATTACTACACCGACGGCTCGCAGAGATATTATACCCCGTTCATCGTCATGAACGAGACGACGGAAAACACCGCGTCCGTTTACGGCTATACGAGCAAGGGCGAATTCAAAAAGGTCGCGGAGGGAGCGGTCGTCTATAACGAAGAGACGCACACCTATTCGTGGACTGCGGCGACGAACAATCCCATTCCCTATCCCGACGACATCTACGATACGCCCGTCGATCTGCACAATGTGCAGAACATCGTGTTCGGGCTGGGCATGATGTCCTCCTCCACGGCGTCTTATCCCGTTTCCTATTGGTATTCCATGACGAAAAACGGCGAGACGACGCCCACCGACTACACCGTGAAGTACACGGGGACATACCCCGCGACCGACGGCAAGCCCGCAAAGGCGGCGACGCTCACCCTCGTGAACGGCTTTGCCGTGTTGGCGATCGAGGGCGAGGAGACCGCGTTCGGCGGCTATTCCACCTCGAACAATGTCACGACGCTCGTCGTTACGGCGGGCGGGACGCAGTACACCTACCGTATTGAGCTCAACGACAGCGGTACGGAAAAGACATTCGTTTTCCTGCGCGGCTTCATCGGGTCTGCCTCGGAGTTAAAGACGGACCGCACGGTCGATTCCAACGTCACCCTCGTCGGCGACGGCAAGGGCAATGTGGAGCTCGTCACCGTGACCCCCGCGCACGACGGCGTAGAGCAGACCGAAACGCGCGTCCAAGGCACGTTGACCGAGCTTGAAACCGACACGGCGTTCGGCAGTATGATCTATCGCTTCACGGCGAACGCGCCGAGCACTCTCACGTTCGATTTCCTGCTTCTCACCTCCACGTCGGGAACGCGGCGCACGACGAGCTTCTCGCGTCTCACGGCGGTGGCGGGCGAATACGACGAGGTCGACAAGCTCGGCAAGCTCACCCTCGACGGCTTCTGCTATCAGGCAGAATATATCGACGACGACGGCACGCGGTATTTCGGGAATTACTATTCGCCCGAGGAGAATGTGATACAGTTTGTGTCGGAGGACGGCGACAGCTTCTGCTTCGACCTCGGCGCAGGCAAAACGTTCACCGTGCGCGACGGATGGCACGGCTCGTACCTCTTCATCACCAACCAGACGTTCGATAGCTATGTCCTCGAATTGGACGGCTACGGCGCGGCGAAACTCTATCATACCGAAGTTCCCGACGAAGCGGAAGATCAACCGGGCGAGGGCGGCACGCAGAGCGGCACCGCCGTGCGCAGGTTGGTCGGCGAGGGAACGTACGTAAAGGGCGAAGATACGTTCACGCTCACCTTCCTCGAAGGCGACAAGGCGGGCATCTACATCGGCTCGATCAACACCGTTCAGATCAGCGGGTACTCGGGGTCGTACAGAGCCTTCCTCGTCGAGGACAAAGGACTGCGCAACACCTTCCTCAACGTCGACGATTGGACGATCATCACCCTCAACGGCTACGGCAGCGCGATCCGCTACAACCAATACGGTTCGGCAGAACGGGGACGCTACACCGTCATCAGCAACAACCTCTTCTACTATGTGAACAGCACGTCCACCGACGCGGGCGTTTACAGCTACAACACCGTGAACGGGACGGTCAAGCATAAGACGTTGCCCTCGACGGCGTACTACACCCAAAATCTCGACGCGCTGCTCTTCTCGCCCTACGGGTATATGATCTTCAACAACGCGGATCAGTACTTCTACGACATCGACGACGACGGCAACGTTACCATCTACCTCCGCGACGTCGACAATGCGAAGGCGAACGAATTCGGGTTTGTCTCCATTGCCATCGGGAAGCTCGACGAGCACAAGAATTTCCACGACTACGACGACGCGTTCGTCGACGCGGAGTACTCGCTTGCTTCGGGGTATGAGATCACGTTCAAACGCGAAGCGGCGACCAAAGACGACTATCCCGTGCAGGTGGGCTCGGGCGATGCGCAGAGGAGCGCGCCGCTCGCCGACCTCATGTTCGCCCCCGCAGGCGGCGAGGAATACAACGTTGCCGCCCACGTCACCATCGACGGGACGAACTATTCGGGACGGGTGTACCGCGAAGTCGTCGACAACGGCGACGGAACAAAGACCGCACGGCTCTATTTCCTGTACCAGTCGACCTTGCGCTTCGACATCAACGTGACGTACAACGGCGAGGACAACGCGACGTATTCGATCACCCAGCTTCGACGGATCGTTCCCGTGCAGTCCAACTTGTTCATCAACACATACACCTTGCTCTACTCGATGTTGGGTTCGACGGCGAACACGCTCCGAGATTCCATCGGGGCGATCGAGATCGTCACCGAATACGGCACAGACGGCAAGTCGGGCGACACGTATATCAATGCGGACTTCGGCGAAGATTCGATCCTCTACGGCTACCGTTTGGAAAAGGTCGCCTATGTTTACGATGAAGATGCGCAGGAGTACATCGTCGACCTGCCCGAAAAGGCGTTCGAGATCGACAGCGAAGGCAAGCAAGTTCCCGCAACGCCCGACGAATACAGCTACAAGCTGCATTTCCAACTGTCGTACAACGTCTATTATTACAGCGTGTTCCGCGGCAACGTGGTCGGGTACGAC
Source organism: uncultured Clostridia bacterium (assembly GCA_947631005.1). Taxonomy (GTDB): domain Bacteria; phylum Bacillota; class Clostridia; order Christensenellales; family Borkfalkiaceae; genus Gallimonas. Next base: position 25,765 of record CANRJR010000009.1, read on the forward strand.
TGCACCCTCACCCGCGCCGAGACGTTGCAAACGACGATCGACGGTCAGGCGGCTACGGTCATCGCCGAGCGCGTCGTCGCGAGCGATCTGACTGTCAATGCGGTCGGTTCGCACTACACCGCCTCCATCAAGATCGGCGAGAGCGAAGTGAAGAGATCGGATTTCTTCGAATTCGACAACAAGCTGTACTTCATCTCGCGGGAACGCGAACAGATCACCGACGAGAGCGGAGCGGTCAGCTACGGCAAGGTCATTTCGTCCACCTATTACACGCTCGCCTACACCGAGGAGGAGGGGAGCGTTGCGGGTGAAACGCTGAAAAAGCTCGAAAGCGTCACCGTTCAGAAGTATAGCGCGACCGTCTACAACAACGATAGCGGTGCCAGCGGCGAGATCTTGGAAGTGGTGGCGGGCATCGGCGAAAACGGCGAAGATGCGATCGTTGCTTTCACGCACCTTCACACGAAGTACTTTGTCACGAAGTGCACCTACGATGCGGCAACCAAGACATACACGGTCGAAACGTCGTCGCTTCGCAAGTACGCGATCACCGTCACCGACGAGACGGAAAAAACCGTAACGGTCAAGGCGATCGTCGAACAGTCATAACTTTCCATAAGGACGAGGGGCGGGAGACCGCCCCTTTTTCTTGTAGGTTGGAGAGTTTATAGGAAAGTTTTATAAGTTTTACTTATGGTTTATATAAAAAAATTGAAAAGTGGGCGGCGAAAAACAGCCGCCCGTTCGTTTGTCAAATCGGCGATTCTTTGCTATAATGAACGGAGAATCCACAAGGAGCGATACTATGGAATATGTAGAAAGAGTTCTCGAAGAACTCAAACGGAAAAATCCCAACGAACCCGAATTTCATCAAGCCGCAACGGAGATCCTCTACGGGTTGAAGCCCGTCGTTGCCCGCCGTCCCGAATACGAAAAGGCTGCGCTTTTGGAGCGTTTCGTCGAGCCCGAGCGCGTCGTCATGTTCCGCGTGCCGTGGGTGGACGACGCGGGCGTCGTCCGCGTGAACAAGGGGTACAGAGTACAGTTCAACAGCGCGATCGGACCGTACAAGGGCGGTCTGCGCTTCCACCCGTCCGTTAACCTCTCCGTCATCAAGTTTTTGGGGCTCGAACAGATCCTCAAAAACAGCCTCACGGGACTGCCAATCGGCGGCGGCAAGGGGGGCTCGGACTTCGACCCCAAGGGCAAGAGCGACAACGAGATCATGCACTTCTGCCAGAGCTTCATGACCGAGCTCTATCGCCACATCGGGCAGGATACCGACGTCCCCGCGGGCGATATCGGCGTCGGCGGCAGGGAGATCGGCTATCTGTTCGGGCAGTATAAGCGCATTTGCGGCGAGCACGTCGGCGTGCTCACGGGCAGGGGGCTGTCTTACGGCGGCAGTCTCGCCCGCACCGAGGCGACGGGCTACGGGCTCGTGTATATGGTCGAAGAGGCACTTCGCTGCCGCGGCGACGGCTTCGAGGGAAAGACGGTCGTCGTTTCGGGCTCGGGCAACGTGGCGATCTACGCCGTCGAAAAGGCGCAGAGCCTCGGCGCAAAGGTCGTCGCCATGTACGATTCCAACGGCTATGTTTACGACAAAGCGGGCATCCGTCTCGACGTCGTAAAGCAGATCAAGGAAGTGGAGCGCGGACGGATCAAGGAGTATGCGGCGCGCGTCAAGGGCGCGGAATATCACGAGGGTTGCAAGGGCATTTGGACGATCCCCTGCGATATCGCCCTGCCCTGCGCCACCCAGAACGAGATCGACGCGGAGAGCGCGAAAACGCTCGTCAAAAACGGCGTGAAGTACGTCGGCGAGGGCGCGAACATGCCTACCACGCTCGAGGGAATCGAGGTGTTCCGCGGCGCGAACGTCGTATTCCTGCCCGCAAAGGCGGCGAATGCGGGCGGCGTTGCAACGAGCGCGCTCGAAATGGCGCAGTCGAGCGGCAGACTGTTCTGGACGTTTGGGGAAGTGGACGCCAAACTCAAAAACATCATGATCAATATCTACCGCAATATGGACGCCGCCGCCGCCGAATACGGCGTAGCGGGGAACTACGTTGCGGGCGCGAATATCGCGGGCTTCTTGAAAGTCGCCGATGCCATGATGGCGCAGGGGATCGTCTGACCCCGAACCATTCGGCTGTTCGGAGGACGGAAGCCGCGGAAAAAGTTGAGCGTTTTATGAAGCCCCTGCGTCGGAAAGGCGCGGGGGCTCTTGCCGTCACGGGCATAGCCGTGCGAAAAGCGCGGGTTTTTCGGGGCAATTCGGTTGTATTTTGCCGCAGGGTATGATATACTATAACGGTATGAAAGAGAATCAACCGACATCAGAAGTTTTGTTCCAAACCGAAACGACCCAAACGGTGCAGATAACCTCTCCCGAAACGCCCGAACCGTCGCAAACCGAACGTTCGGAGGCGGCGCACGAATCGGACGCGGCGCAGACGGTGCAGACGGAGGAACAGCCCTCCCCCAACGGGACGGGCGGCAAAAACGGCGCGGTCGTCTTTCTTGCCGACATCCTGCGCGGGGCGGCGATCGGCGTTGCGTTCATCATTCCGGGATTCTCTGGCGGGTCGGTCGCCGCCATCCTCGGCATCTACGAAAAGCTCGTCGGGGCGATCGCAGACATCTTTCGCACGTTCAAAAAGAGCATTCTCACCCTTTTGCCCATCGCGATCGGGATGCTGCTCGGCATCGCCGCGCTCATCCTGCCCATCCAATGGGGGCTGGCGCACTATCCCATTCCCACGGTCTCGCTGTTTGTGGGGCTCGCAATCGGCGGACTTCCCTCGGTGAAAGACAAGGTAAAGGGCAAGCCGACGCTTCCGAACGCGGCGGCGTTCCTCATTCCGTGCGCGCTGGCGGCGTGCCTGTGCTTTATTCCCGTAGCCAACCGCGCCGACGATTTCCTCTTCCACCTGAACGCGGGGGGATATCTTCTGCTCGTCCTCATCGGGCTGGTTGGGTCGTGCGCGCTCGTCGTCCCGGGGATCTCGGGGTCGATGCTTCTGCTCATCTTCGGCTATTATACGCCCATCGTCAAGCTCGTCACCGATCACCTGTTGCGGGGGAGCGACGTGGGGATCAGCCTCGCCGTACTCGCCTGCGCGGGCGTGGGCGTGGTCGCGGGATTCTTCCTCATCTCGGTGCTCATGCGCTTTTTGCTGAAAAAATTCCCGCGGGGGACGTATTACGCCATTCTCGGCTTTATCGTCGGGTCGATCGTCGCCGTGTATTCCACGACGGTGAAAGACACGCCCGCCGCGCTCGCGCCGCTCTATCAAAGCCCGTGGTATTGGATCGTCTCCGCGTTGCTGCTCGTCGTCGGCGTCGCGCTATCCCTGCTGCTTTATTGGTATTCCAAACGAAAGGAAAAACAGTCTTAAACCGACCCCGCCGTATCGGCGGGGTTTTCGCAAAACTGCCGCTTTTTAGTTGATTAAACGGCGAAGATATGGTATAATCGCTTTCGGAAACAGAAAACGAGGTCAACATGTTACAGGTCAACGGGGTCAGTCTGCAATACGGAAGCAAGAAGCTGTTCGAGGACGTCAACTTAAAATTCACCAAGGGGAACTGCTACGGCATCATCGGCGCGAACGGCGCGGGCAAGTCCACCTTCCTCAAAGTGCTCTCGGGGGAGATCGAACCCAACAAGGGGGAGGTCGTCCTCGACAAGAACGAGCGCATGTCCGTGCTCGCGCAGAACCAGAACAAATACGATTACGAAACGGTGCTGCGCACCGTCATGCTCGGGCACAAGCGGCTCGTGGAGATCATGGACGAGAAGGACGCCCTCTACGCGCATACCGACTTTACCGAGGAGGACGGCGAACGGGCGGCGGAGCTCGAAAGCGAGTTTGCCGAACTCGGCGGCTGGGAGGCGGAGAGCGAGGCGCAGACCCTGCTCAACGAGCTCGATATCCCCAACGAATATCACTACATGACGATGGGGGAGCTCGACGCCAAACAAAAGGTGCGCGTTTTGCTCGCGCAGGCACTCTTTGGCAACCCCGACGTCCTGCTCTTGGACGAGCCCACCAACAATCTCGATTTAAAAACGGTGCGCTGGCTCGAAAATTATTTGCTCGATTTCGAGAACGCCATCATCATCGTGTCGCACAACCGCCACTTCCTCAACAAGGTCTGCACGCACATTTGCGACGTCGATTTCGGGAAGATCAATCTCTATCTCGGCAATTACGATTTTTGGTATCAGACCTCCCAACTTCTCGCGCGGCAGCAGCGGGACGCCAACAAAAAGGCGGAACAGCGCGCGCAGGAGCTCAAAGATTTCATCGCGCGGTTTGCGGCGAACGCGTCCAAATCGCGGCAGGCGACGTCGCGCAAAAAGGAGCTCGAAAAGCTCACCATATCCGACTTCAAACCCTCCCTGCGCAAATATCCGTTCATCGACTTCAAGAGCGAGCGGGAGATCGGGAACGATATTCTATCCGTCGAGGGGCTCTGCAAAAAGGGCTACTTCGAGGACGTGACGTTCACCGTGCAAAAGGGGGATAAGATTGGGATCTTGGCGGACAAGTCGACCACCGTGACCATGCTCTACGATATCCTCACGGGCAAGACGGAGTCGGACGCGGGCACGGTGAAGTGGGGGAAAACCATCACGGCTTCCTACTTCCCGGTCGACAACGGCGAGTTTTTCGACGGGTGCGACCTCACCCTCGTGCAGTGGCTCTCGCAGTTCTCCAAAGACCATTACGAGGAATATTTGCGCGGCTGGCTGGGACGGATGCTGTTCTCGGGCGAAGAGGCTCTCAAACAGGCAAAAGTACTCTCGGGCGGCGAAAAGGTGCGGTGCATGCTCGCCAAAATGATGCTCGAGGGGGGAAACTTCCTCATCTTCGACGAGCCGACCAACCACCTCGACCTCGAATCCATCACCTCGCTCAACAACGGGCTCACCGCGTTCAAGGGGTGCATGTTGCTCACGTCGCACGATCAGGAACTCATGAATACCGTCTGCAATCGCATTCTCGTGCTCGAAGGCGGGAAAAAGAAGTTCGATAAGAACGTGACGTTCGACGAATATCTTGATTTGCAGGCGTAAAGCTATTCACGAAATTTTGTTTTTGCTTCGCCAAAATAAAATTTCGTGATAGAAACTGACTTTCTCTTAAATTAGAGCCCGTCCTCAAAGATGGTATGTAAGACAATAAGCCGCAAGTGTGCGGCAAATTGGGGCGCGCAGCGGAAAAGCGTGGTTTTCCTCGCGCCGTTATTTTGGAAGCCTGAAAGGCGTTTTTAATATGTCATGTTGAGCCAAAGCCCCGTGCCGAGTAGGCACGGGGCTTTGTGTCGAAACATCTCCCTTATTATAAGACTGCGGGAGATTTCTCGACTACGCTCGAAATGACATATTGGAACGCTTTCTTGCTTCCAAAATGTAATTCCTTATTCCCTCGCAAAAAAGACGGAGTTGCTTGCATTGTCAAAATTCACAAAATTGTCGTCGAAAAGGGGCGATTTCGGTCGATTCGACAATTTTGGACAAAATTCCATGAATTTTGTAAATAATTCTTTGAATTTTGTACAAAAATGACTTTACAAAAATGAAAATGCGTTTTATAATGCAGTTACCAACAAAAATCACGGGGGAACATCATGAAGAGGGTGTTGATATTGGAAAGCAACGATGGGTTCGCGCGGGAGCTCGCCGACCTATTTACCAAGGAGGGCTACGACGTATGCGGCGTGACGGGGGACGGTCAGGAGGGATTGAAACTGTTGGAGAAGTGCGCGCCCAACGTCGTTGTCATGAGCCTTCTCCTCAAAAATTCGGACGGCTTCACCGTCATGGAGGAGGCGCGCGCCCGCGGGCGCAAGGCGGATTTCGTCGTGCTCGGAAATTTTTCGGACGACAAGATCATCAACCGCACCATTGCGCTCGGCGCGCGGTACTATCTGATGAAGCCTGTCCCCGCGGAGATCGTGGAGGAGCGGGTCGCCGAACTCTCGCAGGAGACGTTCGGGCAGAGCGAGACGTTCGAACGCCGCCGCGCGGGTTCGCTCGACGAGCGGATCAGCAACATCTTCATCTCCATCGGCATCCCGCCGCACATCAAGGGATACAACTATCTGCGCGAGGGCATAAAAATGGCGGTCAACGACCCCCATATCATCAATAACGTGACGAAAGGGCTGTATCCCATCATCGGGGAGCGGTTTCAAACGTCGGCGAGCAAGGTGGAGCGCGCCATCCGCCATGCCATCGAAGTGGCGTGGAACCGCGGCAGGGTGGACGCCGTAAACGCCATTTTCGGCGCGCGCGTCTACATCGGAACGGAGAAGCCGACGAACAGCGAGTTCATCGCCCTCGTCGCCGATAAACTCATCCTCGAAAGTATGGTCTGACAAGACCGAAGCCGAAAAAGACGCCCCAGCGGGCGTCTTTTTTACGATTTCTTGAAATGGTCTTGCCAAAATGTTCATCTTGTTGTATAATAGCGGGAGAATGCGGGAGAGCCGCAAATTGATAACGGGGGTTACATAAGATGATACTTCTTGCCTCAACGGGCGGAACGCTCGTCGCGGTCTGCGTGGCGGCGGGCATCGCAGGCGTATTGCTCCTCGGCGCGCTGGTCGGCATGGCGGTCGGCATGGTTCAGGGACGTAAAAACGCGTCCGAGACCGTTCCGCAACCCATCGAACAAGCCGAAGAGCCCGAACAGACGGCGCAAACCATGCAGAGCGAAGAGCCCGAACAAGCCGAAACCGCGCAAACGGTACAAAACGAACGGGCGCAACAGCTTGAAACGGCGCGAGGCGGCGGGGAAGAGCCCGTGCGGGAGGAAGCGGCATTTACGGAGGCGCGAGCGGAGAGCGATCCGAGCGATCCCGCGGGCGAGGTGATCGCCGTATCCGGGATGAGCCCCGCCCTGCGCGCGGCACTCGGCGTAGAGGGCGCGGCGTACGACGGCAAGTGGTACTCGGTCAAATATTCTTACGGGTTCAACGCGCGCATCGCGCTCTCCAAAGAGGAGGTGCGCGAGTTCTATGCCGAAATCGTAAACGAGATCGCCGCCTATCCCAAGATGAAGTGCGCGGAGAGCTGGCGGCAACAGCGCATTTACACGGGCAGGAAGAAGCTCGGGGTCATTTTGTTCAAGGGAAAAAAGCTTTGCCTCGCGCTCGCGCTCGATCCCATGAAGTACGCCGAGACCAAATACCGCGGAAAGGACGTATCCTCCATGCGGCGGTTTGCCGAAACGCCCATGCTCTTCGGGGTCGGCACGGCGCGCAAGCTCAAATATGCGAAATATCTCATCGGCGAGCTGGCGCGGGAGAATGGGCTCGACCGCGGCGCAGACGTAAAGCGGCACATCGACGTGCCCCAAAAGACGCGCGACGAACTGCTCGCCGAAAAACAGATCAAGGCGATCGGGCGGGAAGTCCCCGCGCCGCGTGAAAATTAACTGCGTTTTTTGCAAAATTGCGCCGTATGTTCACCGTTTGGACACAGGCGCGCAGTACAATTTCGAGCGAAAATAATTTGAGGTGGCACTATGAAACGCGCAATGTGCTTTTTGATAAGCGTATGCCTTTCGGTCTGCATGCTGTTCGCGTGCGCGGGGTGCGATTTGTTCTCTTCCCCGTCCGACGGCGAAAGCGAGGCGATGAAGATGTACCATGAAGCGGTCGCCGATGGCTATGCGGGCAGTTATCTCGACTTCCTCGACGACTACGCCGCATGGACGGGCGAGGGGGACGGCGATCCCGACGGTTCGGACGGTACGGGCGACGATCCCTCGGACGGTACGGGCGACGACCCCTCGGACGGTGAAAGCGGTTCGGAGGACATTTCGAACGATCCCGCGGGCTCGGGCAACGGCAACCTTTCGGAGGGGAACGCGGGAGAGGGCGCGGGGCAGCCGTCCGCTTCGGGCGTCGCGAGCGTAGCCGCGCTCTCCGTCGTGAGCATCCAGAGTTCTTTCCGCACGCGGTACGGCGTACAAGTTTCGTCGGGCGCGGGCGTCTTATACACCCTCGACAGGGCGACGGGGGACGCGTATATCGTCACCAATTATCACGTCGTGTACTCGTCTACGAGCGTCGGCACGGAGACGGTGGCGCATGTGAGCGACAACATCACGGTTTGGCTGTACGGCGGCGAGGACGACGGCGGGGCGATCGCGGCAACTTTCGTGGGCGGCGCGATCGACTACGACGTTGCGGTGCTCTCCGTAAAGGGCGAGCAGACGGTCTCCGTAAAATCGGGCACGCACACCAACAAGAGCGTGTTCGATGCGTCCGCCGCGCGCGCCATCGAGCGGGGGGACTCGGAGTCGGTGGCAGTCGGCGACCCCGTGTACGCCATCGGGAACGCCAACGGCGACGGGATCTCGGTGAGCGCGGGCGTCTTGTCGGTGGCGGCGGAGTATATCGAAGGGGAGTCGGTCACGGGAAGAGGGACGGCGACCTATCTCGTCATGCGTATCGACGCGGCGGTCAACCACGGAAATTCGGGCGGCGGCTTGTTCGACGCGCAGGGGAAATTTATCGGTACGGTGAATGCGCGCAGTGAGGAAAGCGGCGTGGTCGGGGTCGGCTATGCCATTCCCGCCGCGCTCGTGTACGCCCTTGCGGACAACGCCATTGCGGCGGGGACGGGCGGCGTGCTCCGCGCCGATCTCGGCTTTACGCCCGTCGTCTCCTATTCGCACAGCGTTTACGACAAAACGACGGGCAAGACGAAGTTTGTCGAGCCCGTGGCGGCGTCGAACGTCGGCGGTCCTGCGGCGGGACGGTTGCAGTCGGGCGACGTCTTGTTGTCGTACACGCGCAACGGAAAAACGTGCGCCATCGAGCGGGGATATCTGCTCACGTTCCTGCGGTTTTCGGTGCGCTCGGGCGACGCCGTGGAGTACGAGGTTTTACGCGACGGGCATACCGTGTCCGTAACCGTGAACTATACCGACGCGGATTTTACCGAGATCTCTTGATTTCGGAAACTTACTTCATACCAAGAAAAACCCGCTTCGGCGGGTTTTTTATCGTATGGAAAACCGCCGCCAAGGCGCGGCGGGGGAGCGAAACGGATGCCGCGAAAGAGCGTTTTTTCGGTTGGGCGGCGCGCCGTGCGCGGGCGCGCGCGAAAAAAGCAAAAATCCCCTAAAAAATCTCCGTCAGAATCGTTGAAAAATTCCGAAAGAAATGTTATACTGTAAGATGAAATGATATCGGATTGCGGTCGGTGCGATCGGCATAGGGAGGTCGGAAGTTGAACGGTTTCGGTCGGGGAGAGGACAAGGAAAAAAAGAAAGAAAGGTCCATTCTCACAAAAGAAACGATAGGAATGACGCTGTTGCTCTTCGGCGGCATCTCTTTGCTTATTGCCGTAACGGGCTCGTATCTCTTCGGGGATATCGGGCGCGCCATTACGTCCTTTTTCGTGGGCACGTTCGGATTCCTCGTATATCCGCTGCTCGTGTTGCTCATCTATACCGCCGTCGCGCTCACGTTCGGCAAAAATTTCGTGCCGCGCACATGGCTCGTCCGCTTCGGATTTTTAACGCTTGCCGTGTTCCTCATCGTACATACGGCTACGTCGGCGCGCTTCGACGGCTCGTACGGCGCGTATCTCTCGGCTTGCTACACCGCGGCGGGGGAGAGCGTGAAAAACGGTACGGGCGGCGGGGTACTGTTCGGCTTGATCGTCTATCCCGTGCGCCACTTGCTCTCGTCGGCGGGCGCGTACATTCTCTTTTCCTGCCTCACCGCGCTCGCGCTCTATTTCGTGCTGCTCTTAACGCCGCTCGCCCGCTTTCTCAAACCGGGCTACCGCGCGCGCAAGACCGCAGAAGAGCCCAAAGCCGTCTCGTTCGACGATCTTCCCGCGCGCGCCGCTTCCGAACCGCCCGCGCCCGAAACGGCAGAGCCGTACGAGCCGTCGCCTTCCGCACCACCCGCGCCCGAGCCTTACGACCCGCATAAGCGCAGCCGCGAGATCTTGTTCGGCGGCAATTCCGCGGAAAATTACCGAAACAATCTCATCTACGATGAGGAGTCCCAATTCAACAAAATGCGCCGCCGGAGGAACGCCGCCGCGCAGGAGGCGGCTTCGGAGCACGACCGCACGGGGGAGAGCGCAGATCCCTATTCGCCCTATCCCGCGCCCCCGAGCTATACCGATCTGACGCCCAAGCCCGAGCCGCCCAAGCCCGCGCCGTCCATTCCCGCGAGCTACAACGAGCGGTTTTCGTCGCAGGCGGAGGGGGAGCGTCCCGCCATGCCCCGCCGCGTAACGCCCGTCGAGCGCATCGACAGGGAGGAGGACTTCAACTATCCCGAGCCCTCCTACCGCGCGCCTTCCGAGCCGCCCGCGCCCACGCCTGCGCCCGCGCCGCGCCCGCCGTTTGAAGAGAAGCGGGAAGAGCCGCGCAATCCGTTCGCAGACCGCACCCCGTTTGAAGAGAAGCGGGAAGAGCCGCGCAATCCGTTCACAGAGCGTACCCCGTTTGAAGAGAAACGGGAAGAGCCGCGCAACCCGTTTGCAGACCGCACCCCGCTTGAAGAGAAACGGGAAGAGCCGCGCAATCCGTTTGCAGACCGTGCCCCGTTTGAGGAGAAGCGCGAAGAGCCGCGCAACCCGTTCGCAGACCGCACCCCGTTTGAGGAAAAACGGGAAGAGCCGCGCAACCCGTTTGCCCGCGGCGAAGAGGATCGGACCGAAGAGGACGGCGAGGGTCGGCGCGTCGGGCGCGAAGCGGACGAGGACGATTTCAGCCCGTTCTCGGACAGCCGTTCCCGCAGCCGCGTGCCGTATGAGGAGGACCGCGACCCGTTCGCCCGCACCGAGGGTCGCCGCGACGGGAGCGAGGACGTCGAAGCGGAAGAGGACGTGAACGACGGGACGGCGGAAACGGACGAGAGCGATTTCAGCCCGTTCTCAGAGCGTCGCTCGCGCGGGGGACGTGCGAGCGCGCGGAGTGCCGCCGATTTTCTCGACGACGACGCGCCGCTTCCCATGGCAGTTCCCGAGGAGCTCACCCGCGGGGAGCGCGGCTTGCGCAAGACGGAGAAGTCCGCGCCCGAAGAGCCCGAAGAGTACGTTCCCGCGCCCTATGTCCGTCCCGGTCTCGATCTGTTCGACGTGTACAACGAAACCCCTGCCACCACGCAGGATGAGTTGATCCGCAATTCGAGGATCATCGTCGACACGCTGTTGGAGTTCCGCATCGACACCGAAGTGACGAAAACCGTCGTCGGCGCGTCGGTCACGCGGTACGATCTCGACATCTCCAAGGGGACGTCGATCAAGCAGGTCTCGGCGCACGTCGACGAGATCGCCATGCACCTGCACGCGGGCGGCGAGGTCAACGCATACACCAACTACGAGGAGGGCGTCGTTTCGCTCGAAGTGCCCAACACCGTGCGTTCGCCTGTCGGAATGCGTTCCCTGCTCGAAGCACCCGAATACGTCAACGCCAAGCCGGGGACGCTCATGTTCGTCATCGGCAGAACGGTCGACGGCAAGAGCGTATGCGGCGACGTGGTAGACATGACGCACCTGCTCATCGCGGGGCAGTCGGGCTCGGGCAAGTCGGTCTGCCTCAACACCATGCTCATCAGTCTCATCTGCCGCTATTCGCCTGAAGAGCTGCGGCTCATTCTCATCGACCCCAAGCGCGTGGAGTTTGCGGTATTCGACCACTTGCCCCACCTCATGATCAACGAGATCATCGCAGACACCCAGCGCGTCATTGCCGCGCTGAATTGGGCGATCGCCGAAATGGAACGCCGCTATGTGCTGTTCGAGGAAAAGACGCGCAGCGGCGTCAACGTCCATAAGCTCGAAGAATACAATGCCGCGCTCGGGGAGTCCGAAAAGAAACTTCCCAAGATCGTCATCGTCGTCGACGAGCTCGCCGACCTCATGGCGACGGCGCAGAAAGATATCGAAGCCCGCATCCAGCGGCTGGCGGCGAAGGCGCGCGCGGCGGGCATCCACCTCGTCCTCGCGACCCAGCGTCCCTCGGTCGACGTGATCACGGGCGTCATCAAGAACAACCTGCCCACCCGTATCGCCTTCCGTGTCCCCTCGGACGCCGACTCACGCACCATTCTCGGCGTGGGCGACGCATGCCGCCTGCTCGGCAACGGTGATATGCTCATCTCGACGGGCAGGGTAAAACAGCTTCGCGTGCAGGGGGCGTACGTCTCCTCCGTCGAAGTGCAGAACGTTGTGAATTTCATCAAGGAAAACAACAAGGCATATTTCGACAAATCGGTCGCAGACTATCTCGATAAGGGCGAAAAGAACGCGGTCTCGGGCGACGACGATGACGACGACGGAAAGGTGGACGCCGAGTATATCCGCGCCCTCGACGTCGTGATCCAAAGCAATTCCGCCTCTTTCTCGCTCATCCAGCGCAAGTGTTCGGTCGGGTACGCCCGCGCGGGCAAGATCATCGACTGGATGGAGCGGAAAGGCTACATTTCCGCGTTCGACGGCAAAGCCAAACCGCGCGAAGTGCTCATCACCCGCGAAGAGTTCGAAGCACTCTACGGAGACGATTTCAAATGAAAAAGACGTTCGGTATGATCTCGCTCGGATGCGACAAAAACCGCGTCGACGGCGAGCGGCTTCTCGGCGAGATCGTCCGCCACGGATGTACGATCACCAACGACCTCGAAAAAGCCGAAGTGCTCATCGTGAACACCTGCGCCTTTCTCAACGCCGCCCGCGAGGAATCCATCGAGGCGGTGCTCGAGGGGAACAGATACCGCACGGGCAAGCTCGAAAAGATCGTCGTTACGGGCTGTCTGCCCGAAAAGTTCATCGGCGAGCTCTATCCCGCGCTCACCGAGGGGGACGTGTTCCTCGGCGTGAAAGACGCGTCCGAGCTCTTTCCCGCCCTCGAACGTTCCTACCGCGAGGGACGGGTAAACGCCGTCGGCACGGGTAAAGACGAGCGCGGGGAGCGGTACGTTTCGAGCATGCCCCACCTCAAATACCTCAAAATCGCGGACGGCTGTTTCAACCGTTGCACCTACTGCCTCATTCCCAAGATCCGCGGGAAGTACGTCTCCTATCCGCAGGAAGAGCTGATTGCGGAGGCGCGGTCGCTCGGGGAGACGGAGGAGCTCGTACTCGTCGCGCAAGACACCACCCGCTACGGCGAGGATCGGGGGGCGAACGCCTTTGTGCCCCTCCTCAAATCGCTCGCCGCGCTCGATAACATCAAGTCGATGCGCCTGCTGTATTGCTATCCCGAGGTCGTGAGCGACGAACTTCTTGAATATATCGCCAGCGAACCCAAGATCGTTCGCTATCTCGATATCCCCCTGCAACACAGCGAAGATCGTATTCTGCGGCGCATGGGGCGGCGGGGGACGCGGCAGGAATATCTGTCGCTCATCGCGCACATCCGCAGCGTTCTGCCCGACGTTGCCATCCGTTCCACCTTTATCAGCGGCTTTCCCTCCGAAACGGAGGAGGAGCACCGCGCGCTCATTTCCTTTTTGGAGGAGGCGCGCTTGGATAACTGCGGCTTTTTCGCCTATTCGCGCGAACCCGAAACGCCCGCTTACGGCTTCGAAAACCAGATCCACCCGCAGACCAAACGCCGCCGCGTGCGAGAACTGTATCGGGCGCAGGAAGCGATCTCCGCCCGAAAACTGCTTACATACGTCGGAAAGACCGTGGAAGTTTTGTGCGACGGGATCTCATCGGACGGGTTTGTTGGACGGACCTACTTTCAGGCTTATGAGATCGACGGAGCGGTGTATTTTACCGCTTCGCATGCGCGCGAGGGGGCGCGCTACCGCGTTCTGATCGAGCGCGCCGACGCTTACGATCTATACGGCGTTGCCGTGGAGGAAACCAATGAATCTGCCGAATAAAATCACGTTGACACGCATCTGCATGATCCCCGTGTTCATCCTCTTTTTCTTTCTCGACGTCGTTCCCTGCAACGAACTCATCGCCGCAGTCGTGTTCGTCGTCGCCGCGAGTACCGACGCGCTCGACGGGCACATCGCCCGTTCCCGCCATCTCGTGACCGATCTCGGGAAATTTCTCGACCCCATTGCAGATAAAGTGCTCGTCTCCACCGCGCTCATCTGCATGCTCACAAAGCCGATCTTCTCGGTCGCGCCGTTCGGCTGGGCGGGACTTGCGATTGCCGCCGTCTGCGTCTCCGTCATTTTGGCGCGCGAGCTCATCGTGAGCGGCTTCCGCATGATCGCCGCGGGCAAACATCTGGTGCTCGCTGCCGACAAGCTCGGCAAGATCAAAACGACCTTTCAAGACGCCGCCATCGCGCTTTTGCTCGCTGCCGCGCCCTTCCTCGACCAAACGGCTGGCAGGATCGTCTGCTATGTCGGGCTGGTCTGCTTTGTGCTTTGCACCTTGCTCACGGTCGTTTCGGGCATGAACTACATTCTCAAAAACAAACAAGTCCTCCGCGCCGAAGTTCCCGCGCCCGCGGGATCTATCGCATCCGAGGGAGACGAGGGGAACGGGGAGACCAAGTGAGTTACGCCGTCCTCATCCTCTTCAATCAAAAAAATCCGCTGTCGCTCGTAGACTATCAAGCGGTGACGGACGCGTTTTTGCAGGGCGGCGTCTTTTTGGACGAGATCGACCTCTTACCCTACGACGCGCCGTCGCGCGTCGTCGCCGCGCTCGGCAGGTGCGCGCTCGATTGCGAAGGCGTGTTCCTCGTCTGCGATCCCGTGTTATTATCCTCGGGAAAGGCGGCGGTCGAGGCGGCGACGGGGGAGAAGTTCGCCGAAGAATATCTCCTCCAAGCGGATCGGCTGTACGGCGTTCTGCCGACGGGGGAGGCAGGCGCAAAGCTCGTGCCCGCCGTTGTCCAAAGGATCGACGCCGCGAGGAAGCAATCCTACCGCCGCGTCGTGCTCTGCGCCGTGTGCGCCCCGCACGATAAACTGTTCGCCGCGCTCGGGCGGGCGAACGAAGCGGGGGGCGGCACGCTCAACACGCATGTCACCGAGCGATTCGGCGTCCAGCGGATCGAGATCATCTACGACGCGACTACGCCCAAAATGCGCGTGGACGAAGCGGTGCGCATTCTCGCGACCGAACTGTTCGAATTCCTCTACGCCACCGAGGACGAAACGCCCGCCGAGCGGCTCTTCGAAACGCTCAAACTGCGGCGGCTGCGTCTTTCGACCGCCGAGTCGTTCACGGGCGGCGGCGTGGGACGGGCGATCGTGCAGATCGCGGGCGCGAGCGCGGTGTTCTACGAGGGTGTGAACGCCTACAACGAGGAGGCGAAAACCGAGCGGCTGGGCGTGGAAGCGTCGCTGTTGCGAAACAAGGGCGCGGTCTCGGACGACGTCGCCTATCAAATGGCGGCGGGCTTGTTAAAGACGGGGCATTGCGACGTCGCGGTTTCGACGACGGGGTACGCGAGCCCGCTTCCCGACGGCACGCCCGCGGGGCTGTGCTATATCGCCGTCGGCACGCGCGCCGAAGTGAAAGTGTACCGCTATCGGTTGACGGGGGACCGGGAGAATATTACGGAGACCGCCGTAAATCTCGCCCTCTTCCTCGCCTACCATGCGGCGAAATAAACGAGAAACGAATCAAGGAGAACGATATGAACGAAGAAAAGATGAAGGCACTCGACGCCGTTCTCGCGCAGATCGAGAAGGCGTACGGCAAAGGGTCGATCATGAAGCTCGGCGAGAACGCGGGCAACACGGACATCGAGGTCATTCCCTCGGGCTGTCTCGCGCTCGACCTCGCCCTCGGGATCGGCGGCTTCCCGCGCGGGAGGATGATCGAGATCTACGGTCCGGAATCCTCGGGCAAGACCACGGTCGCCCTGCACGCCGTTGCCGAAGCCCAAAAGCGGGGGGGCATTGCGGCGTTCGTCGACGCGGAGCACGCGCTCGACCCCGTGTATGCGAAGAAGCTCGGCGTCGACCTCGACGAACTGTATGTATCCCAGCCCGACACGGGCGAACAGGCACTCGATATCGTCGACGCGCTCGTCCGTTCCTCGGCGGTGGACATCATCGTCGTCGACTCGGTGGCGGCACTCACGCCCAAAGCCGAGATCGAGGGGGACATGGGGGATTCCCACGTCGGCGCGCAGGCGCGGCTCATGTCGCAGGCGTTGCGCAAGCTCACCGCCATCGTCAACAAATCCAAGACCTGCGTCATCTTCATCAACCAACTTCGCGAGAAAGTGGGCGTTATGTTCGGCAATCCCGAAGTGACCCCCGGCGGCAAGGCACTCAAATTCTACGCCTCGGTGCGGATCGACGTGCGCAAGATCGACACGCTGAAAGATTCCGAGGGGGCGGCGGGCAACCGTACTCGCGCCAAAGTCGTCAAGAACAAGCTCGCGCCGCCTTTCCGTCAGGCGGAGTTCGACATCATGTACGGCGAGGGCGTCTCGCAGGAGGGCTGTATCATCGACCTCGGCGTGCAGTACGACATCATCAAAAAGAGCGGCGCATGGTTCAGCTATCAGGAGAATAAGCTCGCCAACGGCAGGGAAAAGATGCGGCAGTTCTTAAAGGACAACCCCGAACTTTCCGCCGAGATCGAAGCGAAGATCCGCGCCTGCGCCAAGGGCGGACCTGCCGACATCGCGGGCGGCGAAGAAGTCTGACGGCATATCTCAATTATCAAAAAGGAGGAGATCATGGCTTTCAAAAAGGACTTTTTGTGGGGCGTTGCAACGGCGTCCTATCAAATCGAGGGCGGCGCGTACGCCGCCGACAAGGGTTTGAGCGTATGGGACGTGGGTGCGGAGACCGAGGGACGCATCTTCAACGGTCACCGCAGCGACGTCGGGTGCGACCACTATCACCGCATGAAAGAGGACGTCGCGCTCATGAAAGAGCTCGGGATCAAGGCGTACCGCTTTTCGATCAATTGGTCGCGCCTCATTCCCGCGGGCGAGGGGAGAGTGAGCGAGGACGGCAAACGCTTCTATCTCGAATTGCTCGAAGAATTGAAAAAAGCGGACATCGAGCCGTGGATCACCCTCTTCCATTGGGACTATCCCTACGCGCTCTATCTGCGCGGCGGTTGGCTCAATCCCGAGAGCCCCGTCTGGTTTGAAAAGTACGCGCGGGTGTGCGGGGAACTGTTCGGGGGATACTGTTCGAAGTTCATCCTCATCAACGAGCCGCAGTGCTTCATCGGGCTCGGGCATTGGTCGGGCGAGCATGCCCCGTTTTTGAAACTCTCCGCGGGAGAGGTCATGCGCGTGGCGCACAACGTCCTCCTCGCATGCGGCAGAGCCGAAAAGACGCTCCGCGAGATCCTCCCGAACGTCAAGATCGGCACGGCGCAGGCATATTGGCCGCTTCTCCCCACAACCGTGAGCGACTACGCCTTCGCCCGCGAAGAGACGTTCTCCTGTCATAAAGATTTCGGTTCGGTCAACTACTACACCGATCCGCTCATCTTCGGCAACTATCCCGCCTGCTTCGAGCCGTGGCAGAGGGAATGCAAGTTCACCTACCCCGCATCGGACATGGCGATCATCAAGAGCCAAGTCGATTTCTACGGCGTGAACACCTATACGGGGGACTACATCAGACGGACAGCCGATTCGTTCGAGCGCGTACCGCCCCCGCCCGAAACGCCGCTCACCGACATGCGCTGGACGGTGCACCCCGATTCGCTCTACTACGGCGCGCGCTACGTTTGGGATCGCTATCACCTGCCCGTCGTGTACACCGAGAACGGCGTCGCCCTCGCCGAGTGGAAGGATTGCGACGGCAAGATCCTCGACTATTCCCGCATCGACTTCCTCAAACGCTATCTCCGCGCCCTCTCGCGCGCGGCGGACGAACTTCCCGTCGAGGGCTACTTCTATTGGACGCTGTACGACAATTTCGAATGGGTGGAGGGCTTCTCCAAGAAGTTCGGGCTCGTGCACCTCGACCCCGCAACGGGCGAGCGCACCCCCAAGGAGAGCTTTGCTTTCTACCGCGAGATCGTGCGCACCAACGGGAAAAATCTGTAACATTCTCAATAGGGTAAGAAACTTTGCAAGCGGTTTGGCAGTTGCCAAGCCGCTTTCTCATATCTTTTTTGCACGGTTTTTCCGAAAATTTCAAAATAATTTTCTTCAAAACGCTTGACAGAAATCCGAAGTCGGATTATAATTAAAATACGAAATGGAATTTTTGAGGGGATCTATGGACGAACGCATCTTTTTTTACAGGCTCGGGAAGCTCGTATATCAAATCGACGGCGCGTACGAGGAATACGGGAAAGGGTGCAAGCTCGCTTCCGCCAATCTCTTGTGGATCTTATACGCCTTAAACGACGGGGAGCGGCACAGTCAAAAGCAAATTTGCGACGATTGGGCGATCCCGCGGAGCACGGCGAACACCATCATCAAAGATTTGGAAAGCAAGAGCTATGTCGCGCTCTCGCAGATCAAGGGGGAGCGGCGGGAACTTTCGGTATCGCTCACCCCGCGCGGCAAGGCGTATGCGGACGGGGTCTTGTCCGACCTGTACCAAAGGGAAAAGGCAGTTTATTCGGAGATAGAAGCTCCCGAAGAGTTTCTTGACGCATTGCAAAATTTCGCGGCGAAAATGCAGACGATCGCCGCAAAAGGAGATAATGTATGAGTAAAATTTTGGTAGCGTATTTTTCGGCAAGCGGAACGACCAAACGGGCGGCGAGCCTCCTTGCAAAAGCCGCGGACGCGGATCTCTTCGAGATCAAGCCCAAAGAGCCCTATACGGCGACGGACCTCGATTGGACGAACAAAAAGAGCCGTTCCTCGTTGGAGATGGCAGATCCCGCGTCCCGTCCCGAAATCGCATGCCGCGTCGAAAATCTTGCGGACTACGACGTGGTGCTCGTCGGCTTCCCCGTGTGGTGGTACACCGCGCCGACCATCGTCAAGACTTTCCTCGAAGCACACGATTTTTCGGGCAAGACGATCGCCCTGTTCGCAACGAGCGGCGGCAGCGGGCTCGGAAAGACGGAGAGCACGCTTCGCCCCTGTGCGCCGAACGCCGTTTGGAAAGGGGGAAAGCTCGTAAACGGCGCGAGCGAGGGCGCGCTCAAATCTTGGGTAGCGAGCTTAAAGGCATGAAGATCGCCGTACTCACGGGCAGTCCGCAGAAGCATGGCTCGTCCAATCTTCTTGCCGAACAGTTTATCAAAGGGGCAACAGAGGCGGGACACAGCGTCTCCGTCATCGACGCGGCGCGGGCGAATGTCCGTCCTTGTTCGGGTTGCGTCCGTTGCGGGTACGGCGGTCCGTGCGCGCAAAAGGACGACATGGGGTCGGAAAACGGCGTAAAGAGCGGGATCAAAGCGGAAATTTTAGGCGCGGATATGCTCGTGTTCGTCACGCCGCTCTACTACTACGGAATGAGCGCGCAACTCAAAACGGTCGTCGACCGCTTCTGCGCGTTCAACGGGGACATCCAAAGAAAGCGTATGAAATCCGCGCTCATCGCCGTCGCGTGGAACGCCGACGGTTGGACGTTCGAAGCCCTCACGGCGCACTACAAAACGCTCGTGCGGTATCTGAATTTCATGGATTGCGGAATGATCCTCGGCAAGGGTTGCGGGACGCCCGACATGACTGCCCGATCCCGCTACATGTCGGAAGCCTATGAACTCGGCAAGAGCCTGCGGGGGTAGGATATGGCGTTTACGATCAATCTCTACTACACGGGAACGGACGGCAACGCGTGGAAGTTTGCGGAGGAGATGCGGTCGAGCGGGCTCGTAGATCAGATCCGCGCCGAACAGGGCAATCTCCGCTACGAATATTTTCTTCCCATGGACGACCCCGAAACGGTGCTGTTCATCGACGCATGGGAAAGCGAGGAAGCCCTCGACCTCCACCATAAAAGCCCCATGATGAAAGAAATCGCCGCCCTCCGCGAGAAATATCACCTCAAACTGCAGGTGCAAAAATTTCAAGAGATCAACGAAAGGAGAACGCATTCATGAAGAAAGTTTTGATTATTTCGTCAAGTTACAGGACGAAAGGCAATTCTGCAAGACTTGCCGAAGAATTTTTCAGAGGCGCGCAGGAGGCGGGAAACGAGGTCGAATTTCTCTCTCTGCACGATAAAGACATCGCCTTTTGCCGCGGGTGTCTTGCCTGCCAAAAGACGAAACGGTGCGTCATTCCCGATGACGCCGACAGCATCCGCGAGAAAATGCTTCACGCGGACGTATTGGCGTTTGCAACGCCTGTCTACTATTACGGGATCAGCGGACAGCTCAAAACCCTGCTCGATCGCTGCAATCCGCTGTATTCTTCGAACTATCAATTCCGTGAAATTTATTTGCTCTTTACGGCGGCGGAGGAGGATGAGGACGTCGCAAAGAGAGTATTAGACGGTTTCGACGGCTGGGTCGTGTGCTATGAAAAGGCGCGCTTCAACGGATATGTTTTCTGCGGCGGCGTGAGGGGCGTCGGCGACATCGGGGGGAATAAAAAGCTCGAAGAAGCCTATCAAATGGGGAGATCCATATAAATTTTCAGGGAGCAGACCATGAAGAAAACGTTTGGATTCATTTTAACGGCGATCATGCTGTGCCTTTGCTTTGCGCTCTCCGCTTGCGGGCAAACGGGCGACAAGAACGGCGACGCACATCATGACGACGGTACATATTACACCGTGACATTCGACAGCCAAGGCGGGAGCGCGGTCGAAAGCCAAACGGTGCGCGAGGGCAATCCCGCCGCCGCGCCGACTTCTCCCACGAGAGAAAATTTCGACTTCGGCGGTTGGTACAAGTCGGCGGGGGAAAACGCCGCCCGCTGGGATTTTTCCACCGACCGTGTAAATGAAAATCTCACGCTCTACGCCCGTTGGACGGCAAAGCAAGAGCCGCCCGTGCCTTCGGAAACGCTCACGTTTGAGAAAAACGCGGCGGGAGAGGGCTATCTCGTCACGGGAGACGAGGGGCAAGCAGCCAATATCGTCATTCCCGCCGAACACGACGGCGCACCCGTCGTCGGCATTGCCGACAGCGCGTTCGCCTATTCGCGGCACAAATCGGACATCCTTTCCGTCACCATTCCCGACAGCGTAACGGAGATCGGCAAGAACGCCTTCCACAATCAGGACGCGCTCGTGACGGTGAACATCGGCACGGACAGTGAGCTTCAAAAAATCGGCAACAACGCCTTTTCGGGCAACGGCGCGCTCGGATCCATCTATCTGCCCGCGGGATTTACAACGCTCGGCGACGACGTTTTCAACAACTGCGGCGGGCTGAATACGATCACCGTTGCGGCGGGAAATACGCACTATTCGGGCGCGGGGAATTGCCTCACCGACCTGACAACGCATACGCTCATTCGCGGGAGCAATCAAAGCGTCATTCCCGAAACGGTGCAAACGATCGGCGTGGCAGCGTTCCGCAGGGCGACCATGACGACGCTCACCATTCCGAAGTCCGTCGCTTCCATTGAAAAATACGCGATCTCCGACAGCGCAATTACAAAAGTTGTCTATGAGGGCACTTCCGCAGAATGGGAAACCCTCATGGCGGCGTCGTCGAAATATTGGAATATGGGCAACAAAGACGCGGAGATCGTCTGCTCGGACACGCAAACAAGCCATATTCTCGTCGCCTACTTCTCGGCGACGGGCAACACCGAGGGCGTCGCCGAAAAGATCGCAACGCTTACGGGCGGCGAACGGTACGAGATTGTCCCCGCCGTACCCTATACCGCCGCCGATCTCGATTACGGCAGCAGTTGCCGTGCGAACGACGAGCAGAACGATCCGCATGCCCGCCCCCCAATCAGCGGGAGCGTGACGGTGGACGGTTACGACACGATCTACCTCGGCTATCCCATATGGTGGGGGAAAGCACCGAAGATCATCTACACGTTCCTCGAAAGCCAATCGTTTGCGGGAAAGACGATCGTGCCGTTCTGTACGTCTGGGTCGAGCGGGATCGAGGCGAGCCTGCCCGATTTGAAGGCGATCGCAAGCGGCGCAACGTGGCTTGCGGGCAAACGCTTTTCGGCGGGCGCGTCGCAAACCGACGTCCGCGCTTGGCTCGATCGTTTGACGCAAGCGTAATCAATCGGAATCGCAAAAACGGCAGAAACTTCTCTGCCGTTTTTGCTTATAAAATGTGTAGTGGGATAAGAGCGTCTGAACGGATCACAGATCCACCCGCTCAAACCGTTTCATGGAGAGCCATGCGGAAAGCGCGGTGAGGGCGCAATACAGCGCGAGCCCGCCGAGCAAGACGGCGAGCTTCATGCCGCAATGCGAAAGGTCGGAAGAGGCGAGCGGCGCGTAAAACGGAAATTGCCGCAACGCGACCATAACGGCGATGAGCGCGAATTGTACCGCCGACGAAACGACGAACGGTACGCCGACCTTGTTCGGGTCTTTGTAATACATCGGAAAAAAGGCGAGGTTGAACGCGCCCGATAGGAGCGCGCCGAATCCGCAAAAGGCGAGGTTTGCGCTGTTCCCCGCGCGGTTTACGAGCAGTTCCGCGGGGAATGTAAGTTGCTTTACGGCGATACACAGAGCCGTCAAGAGCAAGAGAATGCATTGAAACAGAACGGCAACCGCGATGCGGGCGAGGGGGACGTCGCGCTTTCTGACGGGGAGAGCGCAGGTAAACGCCAAGTCGCCGTTTTCCCGCGCCGACATACAGTGGAAAAAAGCCGACAGCCCCGCAAAGAAGAAGATCACTTCATAGGGATAGTTCGGCACAAAGACGAGTGCCGCAAAGCACAGAAAGACGATCTCCGTCGGGTGCAGGCAGAGCGACAGTTCCTTTTGAATGAGCGGTCTCATGCCCGCCTCCTTTCCCATTCGAGATGGATGATAATTTCGTCGAGGGTCGCCTCCCGTCCGCGAAGCCCCGTCACCAAGCCCTCGAAGCCGTCTTTCACCGCCTTCACGCCGATCGCATTCGCCGCCTTTGCTTCGTCGGCCGAGGAGAACCGTGCAAGACGATACCGCCCGACGAGCCCCGCAAGCGGCTCGTCCGCAAGGAGCGTTCCGTTTGCGAGATAGAGAATTTTGTCGGCGACGCGCATGAGGTCGGCGGTGATATGCGTGGAAAACAACACGGTGACCCCGCGTGCTTTGAGGGAGAGGAGGGCGTCGCAAAGATCTTCGCGCGAGAGGGGGTCGAGCCCGCTCGTCGGCTCGTCCAACAGGAGCAGTTTTGCGCCGTGGGAGAGGGCGAGCGCAAGAGAAAATTTCAGCTTCATGCCCTCCGAAAGTTCCCGCACCTTTTTGGTCGGCACGAGCGCGAATTCTTCACAATCACGGCGAAAGGCTTGCCCATCCCAATGCGGATAAAAGCGGGCGACCGCCTTTGCAACGGCAGAAAGGGAACGGTTCGGATAGAACCGAAACCCGCCGCCGACATAGCCGATCGCCTCCTTCGCCGCGCTCTCGTCTTTCGGAAATTCCTTTCCGAACACCTTTACCGTCCCCTCGGAGGAGACGAGCCCCATGACGGATTTGAGCGTCGTGCTTTTTCCCGCGCCGTTCCGACCGACGAGCCCCGCGATCGTTCCCGCCTCCACGGAGAAAGAGAGCCCGCCGAGCGTAAAATTTCGGTAGACCTTTTTCAGGTTTTCTACTTCGAGCGCGTACACTTTCAATCCTCGTCTTTGATGTGCTTTACGGCGTTCCAAAACGCTTCCGCATAGGAAAACGGTTGCAGGGCGATCCCTTGATTTTTATCCGCCATGAGCAGCAGCGCGTCGCCCGCGTGCAGAGAGAACATCTCGCGCGCCTCTTTCGGAATGACGATTTGTCCTTTCGGACCGATTTTTACCGTAGCCAGAAATTTTCCCTCGGGAAAGGTCTCCATAATTCGCTCCTAAAAGCATTATTTTTCTTACATTATATACTTTTCACTCATTTGTGTCAAGCGTTTTTTGCAATCTCATTGTGCAAAAAGCGCGTTTTTCATATAGAAAGAGGCAAAGCGCGAGGCGGGCGGAACGGGTGGCAAGGGGAAAGAATGAACAAAAAATCACAAAATTCACCCGAAAAGAGGAAACTTTTTCACGCCGTCGCATATAAAGTTAGCAGAGGCGAACTTTTTTCGGAAAAATGTCGAAAATCAGTTGACAAAGCAAACGGCGGGTGATAGAATGGGTATAGTTAGCGTTGGCTAACTGCATGTCCGCAAGGCAGGCGGACATTTTTAAGGGAGGCGAGTTCGCCATTGCGAACTCAATTCGTTCCTCCCCGAAGAAGAGGAGATTGATATGCCGTTGATCCTTGCCCCCATCGGTCAGGAAGTGAAGATCGTCCGTATCATTGCGGACGACAAGACCAAGAAGCACCTGTTGAATCTCGGCGTCCTTGTGGACGGGAGGATCACCGTGCTTTCGACGAGCGGGGGAAGTACGGTCTGCCGCGTGAAAGAGGGCAGGCTCGCGCTCGACAGAAATATTGCGGCGCGCATCTATGTCGCATGAAACAGCAAATCAATCGGAGGTATTTGGAATGTTAAAACCGCTGCATGAATTTTCCGTCGGCGAAACGGGCATTGTAAAAACCGTTTCGGGCGAGGGGATCATTCGCCGCAGGATCTTCGACATGGGCGTAACGCCCGGGGCGGAGATCACCCTGCACAAGAAAGCACCGCTCGGCGATCCCATCGAGGTCACCGTGCGGGGCTATAAACTCTCCCTCCGCAAAACGGAGGCTTCCTGCGTGACGATGGAGGTAAAGGGATGAAGAAGTTCGCGCTTGCAGGCAATCCAAATTGCGGAAAGACCACCCTTTTCAACCTCCTCACGGGTTCGACGGCGTACGTCGGCAACTGGCCGGGGGTTACGGTCGACAAGCGGGAGGGGACGTACAAACGCGGCGAAGAGCCCGTTTCCATCGTCGATCTTCCCGGGATCTATTCGCTCTCGCCCTATACGCCCGAGGAGGTCGTGTCCCGCAACTTTATCCTCGACGAGCGTCCCGATTGCGTCATCGACATCGTAGACGCCACCAACCTCGAACGGAATTTGTATCTTACGACCCAGCTCATGGAGATCGACGTGCCCGTCGTCATCGCGCTCAACATGATGGACGCCGTGGAAAAGAGCGGCGACACCATCGACGCGAAACAGCTCGAAGCCAAGATCGGCTTGCCCGTCGTGGAGATCTCCGCGCTCAAAAATAAGGGCATCAAAGAGCTCATGGACAGGGCGATCTCCGTCTCCAAAACGCGGCGGGAGGGCGTGACCGTGTTACACGATTCGCCGCTTGCGCACCTCGTACGCGACGTGACGATCGCGCTCAAAGGCGCAAAGGTGAACGCGCCCCTCTTCCACGCGGTAAAGCTCGCCGAAATGGACGAGATCGAGGTCGCCATGCACCCCGAACTCGTGAAGATGGTCGACGAATTTAAGGCGACGTTCGAGGACGACACGTTCGGGACGGACCTCGAAGCGGTGGTCGCGGACGCGCGCTATAAATACATATCCGCAAATTATTCCACGGCATACAACAAAAAGGCGGGCGGGGAACAGCTCACGAAGAGCGACAAGGCAGACAAGATCCTCACCAACAAATGGGCGGGCATTCCCATCTTCCTCGTCATCCTCTTCGCCATTTTCCACCTCACCTTTTCGGAGGATCTCTTCTACATCAGCGCGATGGCGGGAGGACTTCCGACGCTACAAGACCTCGGCTACGATACGGGCAACGCGGGCGTGACCCTGCTCGCCTGTTTCTACGACGGCGCGCTGTTTGCGCCGGGGGTGATCATCGCCAACCTGTTTACCTGGCTTCTCGATTGGGTGGGCGTGCTCATCGGGCTCATCTGCGGCGGCGCGCCGCTGTGGGTCGGAAGCTTCCTCGGCGACGGCATTTGGGGCGGACTTTCCGCCGTCCTCGGGTTCTTGCCGCAGATCCTCGTGCTGTTTTTGTTCTTCTCCATCCTCGAAGATTCGGGCTACATGGCGCGCGTTGCGTTCATTCTCGACCGCATCTTCCGCCGCTTCGGGCTCTCGGGCAGGGCGTTCATGCCCATGATCATGGGGTTCGGGTGCAGTCTGCCCGCCATGATCAACACCAGAACGCTTGCAGACGACGAGGAGAGAACGGCGACCATCCGCGTCATTCCCATGTTTTCCTGCGGCGCGAAGTTGCCCATTCTTACGGCGATTGCGGGGGGGATCGTGTCTTTCTTCGGCGTGGGGAACGCCGAGCTCATCACCTACGGCATGTACCTCATCGGGATCGCAACGGCGATCATCTGCGTCCTTTTGATGCGTTCGACGACCATGCGCGGCGAAGTCCCGCCTTTCATTATGGAACTTCCCGCCTATCACGCACCGCTCTTTAAGGGGCTCATGATCCACCTTTGGGATAAGACCAAGCACTTCGTGAAGAAGGCGTTCACCATCATCTTCGCCTCCACGATCATCATTTGGTTCCTCTCCAACTTCTCTTGGAGCTGGCACTTCCTGCCCGAAGAGATCGAATACGAGGGGGAGACCGTGCTCGTCAACCTGCACACCGATATGAGCATTCTCGGCTCGCTCGGTATGCTCATCCAACCGCTGTTCACCCCGCTCGGGTTCGGCTCGCAACTCAAATCGTTCGGCTGGGTGTTCGCCGTCGCCGCCATTACGGGGCTCGTCGCAAAGGAAAACGTCATCGCAACGTTCGGCACGCTTGCCGCCTGCGTCGCGGGAAGCTATATCTCCACCGACGAGGGCGTTTTGGAGGCGGTCACCATGATCTCCGCAACGGGCATCACCATCCCCGCGCTCATCTCGTTCATCGCCTTCAACATGGTCACCATTCCCTGCTTCGCGGCTTGTGCAACGGCGAAAGCAGAACTTCCCAAGGGGAAATTCCTCTGGACGATCCTCTTCTGGCTCGCCACCTCCTACATCACGGGTACGGTCATCTACCTCGTCGGGAGCTGGTGGTGGACGTCGTTCATCGTTGCGGCGTGCGTTGCCGCCGCGGTGACGGGCATCGTGCTGTGGAATAAGAAACATCCCGTGAAAAAGGCGGAGCAAGAAGCGTCCGCCGCGGAGGGATCGGAATGAGCTGGTGGGAGATCCTCCTCATCGTCGCCGCCGCGCTCTTCGTGCTCGCCGTGATCGTCGTGTCGGCGGTGCGGCGCAAACAGGGGAAAACGGGTTGCGGCGACTGCGACGGCTGCCGCGGCTGTACGGCTTGCCGCCGTCAAAAGAAGTAGTCTATCCTTTCAATCTCCATAAATCTTCGTAACGCCCGCGGACGATCGTCCGCGGGCGTTACGCAATCAAAATATCAAGATATGTGCTCAAATTCGCCTATTCGATGGCTTTGAGCGATTCGTTCATGCGGATGCGGGTGATCTTGCGCCGCAACATGATCGTGACGAGAAAGGTGAAGAAGAGGGACAAAAGCGGGGCGGCGATCCACGCGTACCAGCCGATCCCGGGGATCGAGCCGAAGCCCATCACCCGAAAGATGAACAGGCAGAGCAGACAGCCGAACGGAAGCCCGAACGCGATGCCGATCGCGCTCGTGATGTACACTTCGCGGAAGATGTAGCCCGTCACCTCGCCGTCGTAATAGCCGAGCACCATGAGCGTGGCGAGTTCGCGTTCCCGCTCGCTGATGTTGATGTTCGTGAGCGTGTAAATGACGACGGCGTTCAGCATCGCGGCGAACAGAAGCACGATGACGGCAACGCCGATCATCGCCGCCGTTCCCACGTCTTGGAACAGACAGCAGTCGAGGACGGCGAGCCCCGCAAGCACGAGCGCGGTCGACGCCATCACCGCGACTACCGTCATGGTGAACCGCGTCTTAAAGCGGAGCACGTTGCGGAGCGTCGACTTGTATTTGAACGAAAGTCTGTTCCAGAGCAGGGGGATATGTTCGAGAATGACCTTTTTCCCCGGTTTCGGCGACTTCGGGCGCAGGAGCTCGGCGGGGGCTTTCTTGGTCATATGTAGCCCCGCGATGAGCGTTGCGGCGAGCGTCGCCAATAAGATCGCCGCCGACACGATCAAGAAGAATACGACGGAGATCTCCGCGGGATAGGGCGGCAGGGAGTAGTTCCAATTAAAATTGATGTACACGACATAGGCGAGCCCCATGGCGGCAAAATACGCGCCCACCCCGCCGATGACGGTCGCCGTCAGGGCAAAGAGCAGGTACTTCGAGAGGATCATGAGGGGGGAATAGCCGAGCGTGGTGAGACAGGCGATCTGTGCGCGTTCTTCGTCGAGAAGCCGCGTCATGGTCGAGAGCACCACGAGCAAGGTGACGAGCAAAAAGACGACCATGATCACATATCCGATCCCCTCTACCTTGACGCCGTATTCGTGAAAGGAGGAGAACGTGAAATTTTCGGAGAGGGTGAGCGTTTCTGCCTCTTCGAGGAGGGTTTTCACGCTCTCCGCCTCGGCTTCGGCGTACGTCTTGTACGCGCCCGACATCACAAAACGGGAGCGGTCGGAAAAGGTGATGTATGCGTCGTTCCCGTTCGGGGCGGGGGAGAGCTCGCTGTCGAAGAGATAGAAGATGCTTTCGAGCTCGGCGGGATCGTCGCCGTCCTCAAATTGCAGGCTCACGTCGTCGCGGACGGCGAGGTGAAGCGGATTTTCCAATATGCCCGCCACATAAAAGGTGTATTCCGACGTCTGCGCCCGCTCGCCCGCGGCGGTGCGGTAGGTCGTCGTCACCGTCGCGTGAAAGCGCGTTCCGAGCGCGTATTCGGGGAGTTGATAGGTGGAACGCTCGGCGTAGACGGGAATATCCTCGGTCTCTTCGCGGCGTTCGTCGATGATATGAAAAAGGTTCTGCGTGCGCGTTTCGGGCTCGCCTTCGAAAAAGTACGCCTTCACCACGCCGTCGCCCATGCCCTCGAACGCCGTATCCGTCTGCACTTCCACGCTGCCGACGAGGGGCAATTCCACGGTCTGCGCCGAGGAGATCGCCCTGTTTTCGAATTCGAGCGACGTGCCGAAAACGACGTTCGTTTGATAGCGTTCTTGCAGTTTTGCGATTTCGTCCTCGGTAAAACCGCTCGGGCGCACGCTCTTTACGATGAGGTCGGAGACGTTGCGCGTGTGGTAAACGTCGTCGAGGGCGTAGTTGAGCTTGTCCGTCGCCATGCCGATCCCCGCGGCAAACCCGATGCTCACGAGCACCATAAGAGCCACGGAAACGAGGCGGGTAAGATGGCGGCGGAACATGCGCCGCATGGTTTT
This sequence comes from uncultured Clostridia bacterium, assembly GCA_947631005.1. Lineage (GTDB taxonomy): Bacteria > Bacillota > Clostridia > Christensenellales > Borkfalkiaceae > Gallimonas. The sequence goes on from CANRJR010000009.1 coordinate 54,948, forward strand.
GAGATAGGTTTTCACCACTCGATCTCCTCGACGGGCGTCGGCGTTTCGTTGACCTCGATCTGCTCGATCTTGCCGTTTTTGATATATACGACCTTATCCGCCATGCCTTTCAATGCAGTATTGTGCGTTACGACGATCACGAGGCGGCGGCGACGTTTGGAAACGTCGTACAAAAGTTTCAGAATTTTCTTGCCCGTCTCGTAGTCGAGCGCGCCCGTCGGCTCGTCGCAGAGCAGGAGCTTGGGGTTTTTGGCGATGGCGCGGGCGATGGAAACGCGTTGCTGTTCGCCGCCCGAGAGCTGGGCGGGAAAATTCATGAGGCGGTCGCCGAGCCCCACCTCTTCGAGCACCTCTTTGGGCGATAGGGCGTCCTTTCTGATCTCGACGGCGATCTCCACGTTTTCGAGCGCGGTGAGGTTTGGCATGAGATTGTAGAATTGGAACACGAATCCCACGTCGTTTCTGCGGTATTCGGTGAGTCCGCGGGCAGGGAGGGCGGTCACGTCTTTTCCGTCGAGGACGATCTCGCCTTCCGACGCGGCGTCCATGCCGCCGAGCAGATTGAGCAGGGTGGTTTTGCCCGCGCCGCTCGAACCGAGCACGACGACGAACTCGCCGTCGTCCAAATCGAACGAAACGTCGTCGAGCGCGTTCACGGTCACGCTGCCCGTCGTATAGCGTTTGCATACGTTGCGAAGAGAAAGGAAGCTCATAGAAATCTCCTGTACGGAGAAAGTATAGCACGTTTCGCGGTTTTTGGCAAAGAAATTGCAATACATGTGTAAAAAAACAGAAATTTTTGCCGAGAGAAATTGGGAATGCCCCTTGACAAACGCCGCCGCAAGCGGTATAATTTTTATAACAGAATTTGTATAACGTCTCACAGGGAGGAATGTCTATGAATGCTGCCGTTCTCGCCGCCTCTACGGCGACAGTCGTATGGATCGCCGTCGCATGCGGAGCTTGTATCGTCGCGCTCGTCGCGATCATCGCCGCCGCGGTCGCGCAATACCGCCGCTCTTCGAGCGAGAAATCTCCCAAAGAGAAAAAACCCGTAGAGAAAAAAGCCGAAAAGACGCCCGCAAAACCCAAACCAGAGCCCAAGCCCGCGCCCGTGAAGCAAGCTCCCGCGCCCATCAAAGAGCCTGTCAAAAAGCCCGTCAAAGAGCCCGAGCCTGTTAAAGAGCCCATTAAAGAACCTGCGGAAGAGCCCGCACCCGCGCCCGTGCACGGGGTACACGCGCTCGACACCGAGTTCGTGCTCGACGCGGAGAGCGAAGAGGGGGCGCGCGCGTACGACGTGCAGAAGCAGCGATTCTTGTTCGTGCGCTTCAACCGCAGTTATGAGGCGCGGCTCATTCAGGCGCAGGATAGTCTCAAACGGTATTACGAACAGCTCAAAAACGAATTGTTGTCCTATCGCGGCGTGAAGTCGCGCATGGGCTGGAAAGGGGAGAATTTCCGCAAAGGGCGGGTGAAAATCGCGCGTCTGCGCGTGCGCGGCAAACTGCTCTGCCTCTATCTCGCGCTGTCTCCCGCCGATTATCTCGACACCAAATATAAGGTGGAGGACGTGTCCGACGTCGCCGCCAACGAGCCCGTTCCGCTTCTGTACCGCATCAAGAACGACAGGCGTTGCGTGTACGCAAAAACGCTGATCGCCGACGCCATGGCAAAGGCGGGCGCAGAGAAAGAGGAGCGCGAATATGTCGCCTATCCTCTGCCCTACGAAGAGACCGACGCGCTCATCGAACGCGGGCTCATCCGTCTTGTAGAGGGCGCGGAGATCCAAACGCCCCCGCCCGTGTCCGTCAAACGGGAGGTGCGGGCGGCGGAGGCGCACACGCTCATCAAAGACGAAGTTGCCGCAAGCATGATCGAGGAGGAGGACGCCCTCACCCCGCGGATCAAGAACGGCAAGACGGGGATCGTCAACGTCGACACCCTCTCCGAATATTTCGAAAGCGGCGAGCGGGTCACCCTCGAAGAGGTGCAAAAGCGCGTTCCGTTCTTCGACCGTCGGGCAACCGCGCTCAAAGTGCTCGCGCGCGGCGTCATCAATAAGCCGCTCACCGTCGAGGCGGACGACTTCTCCCTCGACGCGGTGAAGATGATCGTCCTCACGGGCGGACATGCCGTCCACAAGAAACACTGAACCATTCGAAAAGCGCGTCCCCGCCGAAAGGCGGGGATTATTTTTGCGGCGGCTTTACGAGATACGGTCCGCGGTACTGCTTTTCGGGCGCGGATTTGCCGATGAGGGAGAGGGCGCGCCGCGGGCAGAGGTTGACGCAACGGTAGCACAGCACGCATTCCCCGCGCGGTACGGCTCTTCCGTTTTCGATGACGATGTTTTTCACGGGACATTCTTTCGCGCACGCGCCGCAACCCACGCAACTGTCGTTCACGCGCAGACGGCTTCGCTTTTCGGCTTCGTCCTTGCGCCAAAAGATGCGCTGGCAACCGCACCCGATCGCGCGGGACAGCAGGCGGAATCCGCGGCGCGGGGGCTTCCCTTGGAGGATGCGCGCCGCAAACTCGTCCGCCTTACGGTCAGCGCGGGCGATGATCTTATGGAGTTCTTTGCCGTTTTTCACCGAAAAAATTTTGCAGTCTGAGAGGTTGTTCGGCATGTTGAAGTGTTCCGCGCCGATCACCTCGCCGCCGCACCGCGCCACGGCGCGCCCGAGGCTCGCCGCGCCGTCCCCCGAAAAGAAGTATTGCGTTTCGGCGAGGAGCACCCGCTTTCCGCGGATCGCCGCCTGATGTCGGAATACGAATCGCCGCATGGGAATGGGCGGCGTAGAGCCGTAAATGGGGAAGGCGAAAAGGAGAAGCTGTGCCGCGCCGATCTCTTCGGAAAAGTCGTCTTTCGCCGTAATGTCGAAGAGACGGACGCGATAGACGCAGGAGAGCTTTTTTGAGAGCCGCTCGGCAATGTAGCGCGTGTTGCCCGTACCGCTGAAATAAAAAATCGCAAGATCCATAGTCCGTTGTATGCGGAAAGCAAAAAAACGGTGAACGGTTATAAAGAAAGTCCGAAAAAATGTCGCGACCGCGCATAAACCGTCCAAAAGCGCGCACGCTTTTATTGGGAGGTACGACATGCAGAAATTCAGATCGGGCGAAACCGTGCCCATGTCCTGCAACTACAAAGCGTACGATAAGAACGGAAACAGCCACGACGAGGAAAAGACGTTCCTCGAAAAGGGAACGACGTTCCCGCCCCTCCAACACGAGGGCGGCTATTGGGTCATGGACCACGAATGAAGCACAAAAAAAGCGGGCATATGCCCGCTTTTTTTGTGCTCTCGGCGTTTTATGTTGTCTGTTCCGTGATTTTACTGCGCGCCCCTGCGCCGATTTGGCGCAGGGGCGCGGTATGTTTTATTTCCGTTGTCCTTTCGCCCCGTAGCTTCTCAATTGTCATTTCGACCAAGCGAACGCAGTGAGCGCGTGGAGAAATCTCCCGCATTATAATATAAGCATATGCAACGACCGAGGGGATTTTTCGACTGCGGCTCGCTTACGCTCGCCTCCGCTCAAAATGACATTGTAGTATAAAATGAAATAAGAATAAGGGAGATTTCTCCACGCACCGCTATCGCGGCTTGGTCGAAATGACAAATCGGAACGCCCGTTCGCGCCACCATGAATGACAAATTGAAATGCCCGTTCGCGTCACCACGAATGACAAATCGGAATGTCCGTTCACGCTATTGCAACCCACGCGCAAGCATTCTGAATTCTGTCATGATGACGCAAAATCCCGTGCCTGGTCGGCACGGGATTTTGCGTTGAAACATTGTTTGGTATGCGTCAGTCGCCGCGAGGTTCGGTGAGAACGAGAGGGTCGAGCACGGCGTCGAGGGTCGCCGCGTCCATGAGCCCCTCGCGCAAGACGATGTCGCGGATGGGCTCGCCCGTTTTGAGCGATTCCTTGGCGATCTCGGCGGCTTTGAGGTAGCCGATGTAGGGGTTGAGCGCGGTCACGATGCCCACGCTTCGGTTGACCCATTCGGCGCACCGTTCGCGGTTGGCGACAATGCCGTCGATGCAGTGGTCGGAGAGCGTCCGCACCGCGCCCGTCAGCGCGCGCAACGATTCGAACAGTTGATAGAAGATGACGGGTTCAAAGGCGTTGAGTTCGAGCTGTCCCGCCTCTGCCGCCATCGTCACCGTAACGTCGTGCCCGATCACGAGGAACGCCGCCTGGTTGACGACTTCGGGGATGACGGGGTTGATCTTGCCGGGCATAATGGAAGAGCCGTTCTGGCGGGCGGGCAAAATGATCTCGCCGAGCCCCGTGCGCGGACCGCTCGACATCAGCCGCAAGTCGTTGCACATCTTGGAGAGGTTGACGGCGAGTGCCTTCAACGTCCCCGAGACGGCGGCAAAGCCGTCCACGTTCTGCGTCCCGTCGAAGAGGTCTGCCGCGCGGCGCAGCTTCTCGCCCGAGAGAGAGGAGAGCTCCTCCGTAATGTGTTTGAAATACGCCTCCCGCGCGTTGATCGCCGTCCCGATCGCGGTCGCGCCCATGTTGACGGTGCGCATTTCGTCGAGAGAAGCCTCGATCCGCGCCGAGGAGCGGGAGATCGACGTCGCAAAGGCGTGGAACGCCTGTCCGAGCCGCATGGGAACGGCGTCCTGCAACTGCGTTCTTCCCATTTTAAGGATGCCGTCGAATTCGTCGGCTTTGCGCAGGAGTGCCGCGTTGAGCCGCCCGAGCTCACTCAAAAGCTCTTTCGCGAGCGACAGCACGGTGAGCTTGCCCGCGGTGGGGATCACGTCGTTTGTCGACTGTTCCATGTTCACGTCGTCGTTCGGACTGATGACGGTATAGTCGCCTTTCTTCCCGCCGAGCCGCTCGATGGCGATGTTCGCGATCACCTCGTTCACGTTCATGTTCGCCGAAGTGCCCGCGCCGCCCTGTACCGCGTCTACGATAAAATCTTTCTTGTGTTTGCCGTGCAAGATCTCGTCGCACGCGGCGATAATGGCGTCTGCCTTCGTCCCGTCGAGAAGCCCGTACGCCTTATTGACGACGGCGGCGGCTTTCTTGATGAGGACGATGTTCCGCACAAAGGCGAAGTTGAGCTTCGTGCCCGTGATCTCGAAGTTCTCTTTGGCGCGGAGCGTTTGAATGCCGTAATAGGCACCGCTGTCGAGCGCGAGTTCGCCCACCGAATCGCGCTCCGTTCTCAATTCTTTTTCCATATTCCTTTCCCGCGGGGGCGTCCCGCCCGTTTTTCCGTTTTGCATATTTCGCCCGTTTTCCCCGATTCTCCCGTTTGCGAGATTCTCCCGTTTGCGAGATTCTTCCGTTTGCGCGCCCGAAAAGCGCGCGGATCATGTTCCGTCTTGCAACCTCGCGCAGTTCTCGCAGCGTCCGTATTCGTCCAACGGGAGCATTTGCAGCGTCTTTTTGAGTTCCGAATAGATCGCGCGGTTTTTGATCTCGTCGCAAAATCCTTCCATTTCGAGCACGGGGCTGTACCCCTTGCGCCCGCACACCTTGCATACGTTGATGTACTTTTTCGCCGAAGGATTCCACACTTCGATGTATAGCGACCGTCCCCGTTTGGTCTGTTTGCTGTGCGACATTCCGCTCCTCCGACCCGCCGTCCGTATCGGCGTCAACCATTATAGCATACCCGCGCGCAAGAATCAAGCGCGTTTGACGCCCTCTCGCCCGACGGCAAGGACTGTCAGCCGACGATCGTTTTCAGCTTGCCTGCGTTGTACGATTGGTAGGTGTCGTAGTATTCGAAGTTGGTCGTGCCGACCGATTTCAGTTTGCCCGCGTTGTACGATTGGTAGGTGTCGTAATAATAGAGATTGGTCGCCCCGACCGATTTCAACTTGCCCGCGTTGTACGATTGGTAGGTGTCGTAGTATTCGAAGTTGGTCGTGCCGACCGATTTCAGTTTGCCCGCGTTGTACGATTGGTAGGTGTCGTAATAATAGAGATTGGTCGCCCCGACCGACTTTATCTTTCCCGCGTTATACGATTGATAGGTGTCGTAATAATAGAGGTTGGTCGCGCCGACCGACTTCAATTTTCCCGCATTGTACGATTGATAGGTGTCGTAATAATAGAGGTTGGTCGCGCCGACCGACTTCAATTTTCCCGCGTTGTACGATTGGTAGGTGTCGTAATAATAGAGGTTGGTCGCGCCGACCGACTTCAACTTGCCCGTGTTGTACGATTGGTAGGTGTCGTAATAATAGAGGGGAACTGCGCCGATCGACTTGATCTTCCCCGTGTTGTACGATTGGTAGGTGTCGTAGTAGGAGAGAGTGCGCGACCCGACCGACTTCAACTTGCCCGCGTTGTACGATTGGTAGGTGTCGTAGTAGGAGAGGGTGACGCTCCCGACCGAGCGGAGGAGAAGATCGCATTCCCCGAACAGCGCGAGATCGTCCCCGACATCGACCACACTGCGGCAAAGCGTTTCGCCGTCCGCCGTCTGCACAACGGCAAAATCCGCACCCGTATAAACGCTCACCCCGATCACGTTTCCGTAAATATCTATGCAAAGATCCATGTTGACCTCCTGTTCACTTCCATTATACCATAATCCAGCGTGAAAATCAAGCGGGACAGAAATTTTGAAAAAGATTTCAGTATAAAGTATAAAACCCGCCGAGGGGGGCTTCCGTCGGCGGGATATATTATTTTACTTTGAAAACGGATACGTCGGAAAATTCGATCTCGAAAATATCATGGCGTGCTTCGCTGCCCACAAAATATTCCAACTCGATTCGGGCGCGCATACATTGCTCTGCGGGAAAGCAGTCGAGCGCGAGGATATAACAGTCTTTCATTCGCTTCGGCTTTTGCAAGATTTTCCCGTCCGAAAACGAGAGTTCATATACTTTTCCGTCTTTGGGCGGGGCTAACGCAGTCTTAAAATCGACGAGCAGCGAAACGCGCTCTTTCCCGTATTTTTCTTCATAGCGCACATCAACGAGCTTTGCGTCGTGGAAAGAAACGTTCGTAAGAAAATTCATTCCGTCGTCGCAGATTTTTTGTTCCATGAATTTTCTCCGTGAAATTGATCTTTATAAATTGTTCAAGGACCTTTCCATCATCTATTCATTTTTCACTGCTTGAAATTCAATGCCGACGTCTCTGTATCCCGTAACATATCCGAAACGCACGACTTCGATTCCGCTCGGTTCGATTTCCGTATATGGTTTCCCGTCGACATACATGACGATCTTGTACCCTTCGATTTTATAGATAGAATAATGCAATTCTGTTCCCGCCCAAAACGCGGCATCGTCTTTCGCTTCAAATTTGATATTCTCATCAAACGTCAAGTTACAATGATATTGAAAATTATGATGTGGATTCGGACTTTCCGTACCCTCTGAAATAAATTTGAGGTCTGCGCTGTCCGCTGTGCCGTTAAATTTATATTTGATTTTCAATTCATCGGTCGCCTGATCGTTGTCATTATCAATTAGTTGCAAAGTAACATCGGATAAATCCAATTTACGATGGAATGTATCGTCCCCGATGTCTTTCAGCTTATATGTGTCTGTCGTATCAATATTTTGTGCGACTGCCTCCGAAAACTCTACAACATAGTTTTCGTTCCCCGCACTCAAAACAAGATTAATGTGATATGCCGTATAGAATTTCGTGTCGATCGTAGACAGGTCTTTGACTTTGTTATTATGTGTTTTAATGTATTCCACCTGATCCATTTCCGACAACTCCACACTGACCGTCAACTCGGAATTGAGATTGGAAACACCTTGAAAAAGTCCCTCTTTCAAAGAAATTTCAAATTGCTTGTGTCCCGTGCAACCGACCAAACATGATGCTACCGCAAACGATATAAACACAAAAGATATTTTTCTCATAAGCTTACTCTCATTAAATCATTATGATTATACCATAAACCCACACAAAAATCAAGCGAGGCGGGTATTTTGAAAAAGATTTCATGATAAAGCATAAAGCCCGCCATTTGGCGGGCACTTCAAAACGCCGCTTTGCAAGAGAGGGAAACCCTCTCATAGGGCTCCCGAAAAATGTTGCGAAGCAAGATTTTTCGGGAAAAGGAGACGCAGGCGTAAAAAGCACAAGGGTTGCCTTTCGGCAACCCTTTGAAAATGCGCCTTGCGGCGACGTGGTGGAGTTGCTCCATCCAAATCCGAACTCAATTCTTCTTCCAATTCTTTTAAGGTCAGCTCTCGTGTGCCGTCCTTATAATTGAAAGCGAATACAATCTTGTCATCGAACAGGTAGATGCTGTTTACAAAGGTGTCGATCAGCCGCTTTCGGTTTTCCAAGTCATTGACATTTATCTTGCGGTAACGCTCGATAAAGCAGACAATGTGGTCTTTCGTGATTTCGGGCTTTTGGAGTTGTTCGCTATATATTGCCGTTTCAATTTCCGCTCGCGCTTCTTCCAATTCGTCAAGCCGCTTTTTTGCCGAGGCATTGAACAGCCCTTGCTGTATCGCATTGAGCAGGTTTTCGATATAGCCGTCAACTTCTTTCAACCTTGCCTGTAATTGAGGAATTTTGCTACTTTCGTGGGAAAGCAAATCCAAAATTCGATCCGATATGATGTCAACCAAATTGTCGTCCATTACGACTTTCATCGTGTAATTGACGACGAGATTTTCTATCCACTCTTTCTTGACGGGTTTCTTGTCGCAATCCTTGCGCCTTTTGGCGTTGGCGCATTTGTAATAGTGATGAACCGCGCCCGTCTTGCTCGTTCCGCTTTCTCCGACCATAAACGCACCGCATTTTCCGCATCGTAATTTTGCGGTCAAAATGTAGTCGTCCTCTGCCTTGTGGCGGGCGGGTGCTTTCTGATTTTTCTTCATTTTCTGTTGTACCCGCTCAAAGAGTTCTTCCGATACGATAGCGGGGAAAGCGTTGGGGTGGACAATATCGCGGAAGCGGTATTCGCCCAAATACCGACGGTTCTTTAACATATGATGAACGATATTCAAAGTGATACGGTTGCCGTACTTCGATTTTACGCCGCGCAACGTCATATCTTTGGCTATCTCCGTCATCGTTTCGCCCTCGGCATAGCGCGTGAAAATCTCTACCACGATAGGCGCGGCTTCCTCGTCCACGGCAAGGCTCTTTTCTTTGGTGAGCGTATAGCCGAAGGGAATACTGCCGCCGTTGAGTTTGCCTTTCAAGGCGTTTTCGGTCAGACCGCGATTTATCTTTTCTGCGAGTTCCACCGAATAGTATTCTGCATAGCCCTCAAGCATAGCCTCAAGGATAATGCCTTCCGAGCCTTCACCGATATGTTCCTTTGCGGAAACGACTTTTACGCCGTTCTTTTTAAGGATATTTTTATAGTGCGCGCTGTCGTAACGGTTTCGGGCAAAACGGTCAACTTTCCAAACAAGCACCGTGTCGAACACCTTGCGGTAGCTGTCCTTTATCATATGCTGAAATTCGGGGCGGTTGTCCGTCTTTGCAGAAAGAGCGCGGTCTATGTATTCGCCGATAATGACAATATCGTTCTTCTCGGCAAATTCTTTACATTCGCGGAGTTGTCCCTCGATAGAGGCTTCCGTTTGGTTGTCGCTCGAATAGCGGGCGTAAATCACGGCTTTCATTTCAGTAACTTCCTGTTATCGTTTTCATTCAGTACTTTCATTTGCGATATGGCTATTTGGTTCAGTTTTTTCAACCTTTCGGGTTGCGGGATACCGTCGGCTATCAGAACAGCGTTGATATTTTCCATATTAGACAAACAAATCAGTTCGTTAATTGTCGCGTAATCTCTGATATTCCCGCTTTTATCGGGGTTGGCGGCTCTCCATTCCGCGGCGGTCATACCAAAAAGCGCAACATTCAGAACGTCTGCCTCGCTGGCATAGACAACGCTGATTTGTGACGGGGTAAGTTCGGGCGGGATGAGGTTCTCTTTGATAGCGTCCGTGTGGATACGGTAGTTTATTCTTGCGAGTTCCCGCTTTGCCGACCAACCGAGTTGTTTCTGCTCTTCGTCTTTAAGGCGTTGAAATTCTTTGACAAGATAAATCTTGAATTCGGGGCTGATCCACATTCCGAACTCAAAGGCAATATCCTTATGAGCGTATGTACCGCCGTAACGTCCCGCTTTCGCTTGAATTCCTATTGCATTTGTCCTTGCGACAAATTCTTTGACGCTGATTTTGAAGCTGTTGAGTCCGGCTTTACTTTTAATTGCGGCGAATTCGCCATAATTAAAATTCGGATTGTAGATCGATTCCCATATACCGAGATATTCGAGCGTATTTCTGTTACGAAGCCAATCGGTAATAAAGAAATCGCCGTCTTTTGCTTTCAGCATATCGGTGATGCAGATATAATCCTGCTCGCCGATTTGGATAACATTGATTTTCGTGTCTTTTACATACAATTCATTAGCCATTATCTTTCTGCTCCTTTAAGAGATCGAGTAAAGTTTCTTTGAGCCTTGCGTTGGCGGGAGAGGACGGATCGAAACACATTTCCACGAACTGCTGCATTTGCTCGTCGTCCTGCCATACTTTCGGCTGAAACTTATATAACTTCCCTTGCGGGCTGTCGCACCTGCCGTAGATATAATCAAGAGAAACATCAAAGTAGTCCGCATACCATAAGAGGACGTCGCTCGGCACTTCCGATTGACTGTTTTCATAGCGGTTGACGGCAGACTGCACCAAATTCCCATTGGCTTTCGCCAACTTCGCCTGCGAGATTTTGACGTTCTCCCGCAGAGCCTTTAATCGTTGACCTATAATCTTGTTCATCAAATCACCTCGATAGAGATTATAACACATTAAAAAGATAATGTCAATACAATTTGTGCGTTATATCGAATCAAACAAGAAAAAATTTTTATAGAAAAGCAAACAAATGTTCTAATATCTATTGACAAGCGCATTTCGGCTGTGGTATAATACAAGTATTCCACTTAATGATATAAGTGGAATTGTACCCTTTTGAGAGGGTAGCCGACATTCACGAGAATGTTTGGCTGACGGATCGGGCAGAATTGCCCGCGCCTTAGCTTACGGAAGGAGCGTAGGTTTTATTGTATTACACAAAATTCCGTATGCCGAGATAGGCTTATTTTAGTGTACGCATTTTTGCCGCACGAAGTCCTTTCCGTCCTCTTTAACTGTATAGAATGGTTGACCGCCATAGAGCAATGACCTTGCTA
>CANRJR010000010.1 GCA_947631005.1 uncultured Clostridia bacterium
AAAAAGATCATCGACGGGATCGAGATCGACAAGTCGGTCATCGACCCCGAGGACGAGGAACTGCTCGAAGATCTCGTCCTCGCCGCCATCAACGACGGATATAAGAAAGCGGACGCCGTCTACCGCGAAAAAATGGGAAAATTCGGCGGCGCAGGCATGGGAGGACTGTTCTGATGGACGTGTTCATCGAACCCATCGGGAAGCTCATCAACGAGTTTTCCAAACTTCCAGGCGTGGGAAAAAAGACGGCGCAACGGTACGCCTACCGCATCGTCTCCATGACCGACGGCGAAGTGCAGACGTTCGCCGAAGCGGTGCTCGACGCCAAGCGGCGGGTGCGCTTTTGCAAGGTCTGCGGCAATTTCACGGTCGCGGGCGAGGAGCTTTGCGCCATTTGCCGCACGCGCGACAAGTCTACGATCTGCGTGGTCAAAGAGCCGCGCGACGTCGTTGCGCTCGAAAAATTGCACACCTACACGGGGGTCTACCACGTTCTGCACGGGGTGATCGACCCGATGAACGGCGTCACGCCCAATAAGATCGCCATCAAAGAACTGCTCGCGCGCGTGCAAGAGGGCGGCGTGAAGGAGGTCATCATGGCGACCAATCCCGACGTGGAGGGGGAGGCGACGGCGATGTACATCGCAAACCTCTTAAAGCCGCTCGGGATCGTCGTCACGCGGCTCGCCCACGGCATTCCCATCGGGAGCGAACTCGAATATACCGACGAGGTGACGCTCGAACGCGCGCTCGTCGAACGCAAGGCGTTATAACAGAACGGTCATTATAAGGAGAATTATGAAAATTTCTGTACTCGGATGCGGAAGATGGGGCTCGTTTATCGCGTGGTATCTTTCGCGCCGCGGCAACGACGTGGTGAGCTGGGGGGAGGAAAGCGCGCCGTCTTACCGCGTCCTCAAAGAGACGGGGCGCAACGAATACGTCGCCCTCGACGGCAACATCCGCCTCACCTGCGACCTCGAAGAGGCGGTACGGCACGCCGAAATCGTCGTCATCTCCATCTCCGCGCAGGGCTTGCGCGGGTTCATGCAACGCGTCGTCTGCTATCCCTTTGCGGATAAAACGTTCGTGCTCTGCATGAAAGGCATCGAAGCGGAAACGGGAAAGCGGCTCTCGGAGATCCTCGTTGAAAGCGGCGTCTCGCCCGATAAAATCGCCGTTTGGGTCGGACCGGGGCACATCCAGAGCTTTGTGCAGGGCATTCCGAATTGCATGGTCATCGACTCCGCGAACGACCGCTTGAAGCGCGGGCTCGCCGACGCCTTCCGTTCCGACCTCATCCGCTTTTATTACGGCGACGACCTCATCGGGACGGAGATCGGGGCGGCGGCGAAGAACGTGATGGGGATCGCCGCGGGCGCGCTCGACGTCATTTGCGTCCCCCTCAAAGGACCGCTCATGTCGCGCGGGGCGCGGGAAGTGGCGCGCCTCATCCGCGCCATGGGGGGAAACGAGCTCTCCGCCTACGGGCTCGCCCACCTCGGCGACTACGAAACGACGCTCTTCTCTCCCTACTCGAACAACCGCGCCTACGGCGAAATGCTTGCCCGCGGAAAGCGGTTCGAAAAGTTGGCGGAGGGGGTCGCCACGTCCGCGGCAATGAAACTGCTCGGCGAAAAATACGGCGTGGAACTTCCCATCACCGAGGCGGTCTACTCGGTCTGCTACGGCGACGGGGACGACGAAGCGCGATGCCGCGAGGCGATCGGCGCGCTGTTTTCCCGCCCGCCCAAGTCGGAATTGTACCTGTAACGCCGTCCAAATCGAGCTTTTTCAAAATTTGAATAGTATTATGTCAGGCATAATAACCTAAAATTTTGCACAAGCAAGGAAAAATTTCAAATCATTTGAATCGATCCGATCCCCCTTGACAAGTCCGCAAAAGAGCGGTATAATGATTGCGGCGGGATCGCCGATAGGATAGCCATGGATGTTCCAAAGAGAAGATCAAAAGACTACGCGGCGCAGATGAAACGCCTCGTGGCGGAATATAATTCGAACGGGAAGAAGACGATCTTGCTGACCTGCGACGCATTCTTTCCCGTGTTCGACGGCGTCATCAACGTGATGGACAACTATGCGTCCCGTCTCAAAGATACGATGAACGTACTCGTGCTCGCGCCGTCTTTTAAGGGCAAGGTGTACTGCCGCGAATATCCCGTCCTCGGGACGGTGAGTTTTTATTCCAAAAAGCTCTTTTATCAAGTGGCGTTGCCCCAGCTCGACGGGCGGGCGAAACGCATTCTCAAACAGTTGCGCATCGACGTGATCCATGCGCATTCGCCCTTTTTCGTCGGGCGGTACGCTTTGAAGCTGCACAAGCGGCGGGGCATTCCGCTCGTCACCACCTTTCACAGCCAATATAAAATGGATTTCCAAAAGACGGTCGGAAGCGGCGCGCTGTGCCGCTTTATGATGCGCTTCATCATGAAAACCTTTAACGGGAGCGACGAGGTTTGGACGATGAACGAGTCGGTCGGAAACGTTTTGAAGTCATATGGCTATCACGGGCGCGCTTTCCGCTATCTTCCGAACGCCACCTGTTTGCCTCTTCCCGACGACTACGAGGGGGAGCGCGCGCGGGGACGGGCGCGGTACGGCGTCGGCGACGAACCGCTGTTCATTTGCGTCGGGCGCATCGTTTCGCAGAAAAACATCTATTTCGTTTCCGAAGTGCTCGGGGTGCTCAAACGGCTGGGATTTGCCTTCAAAATGCTCTTCGTCGGCGACGGTCCTGACCTTGCCGCGCTCAAAAAGTCGGTCAAAGAGCAAAATATCGAGGAAGAGGTTTATTTTACGGGGCAGGTGCGGGACAGCGCGCTTCTCTGCGAGATCTATTCCGCGGCGGATCTTCTGCTCTTCCCGAGCTATTACGATACGATCGGGCTTGTGCAGGTCGAAGCGGCGTCGCGGTTTACGCCCACGGCATTCGCGGCGAACAGCGTCGCCTCGTGCACGGTGAGAAACGGCGTCGACGGGTATGTGTTCCCGCATGAAAAGGAGGAGTTTGCGCGCCGTATCATCGAAGTCGTCGAGAGCGGCACGCTCCATACCGTCGGGGAACGGGCGATGCGCGATCTCTATATCACTTGGGACGACGTCGTCGCGCAGGCGAAAACGTATTTCATGGAACTGATCGCCGCGCACGAAGCGGGAGAACCGTCGCCCGAAGCGGAGAAAGAATAAAGATTCTACGAAAAAAATCAAAAAAAATCACGATTCGGCGAAAGAATGCTTGACATCGCGCGAATTATCGTGTATCATAGTATCGTTGCGCATGGGGGCGTAGCCCAGTTGGTTAGAGCACTTGCTTGACATGCAAGAGGTCACAGATTCGAGTTCTGTCGTCCCCACCACTAAACCCTGTATATTGCGTCGGATTCTTCGGAGTGACCAATATGTGGGGTTTTCGTTTATTCTCCCCGCTCTATTCGATGCGTTTTTATGATTGCGATAATCATTTGAAAGATTGCGATTGCACTACGATATTGTGAGTAGATCTCTTTATTTAGCGAAATGGGGGGATGATTTGAGACATATGCCGCCGTGGTGGAATTGGCAGACCTCGTCGCCGTGATCTTCGCCCGATGCCTTTGCTGAACGCAAAGGCAACTTCGCTCCGCTACGTCTCCTCTCCCCGCAAAAATACTTCGTCTTTTTGCGGAGACCCCATCCCGCGCGTCTCGCTTTGCTTGGCGGGGTAGGGGAATAATTCGAAACTTTTTAATATGCCGCCGTGGTGGAATTGGCAGACGCGCGGGATTTAGGATCCCGTGGGGCAACCCGTGTCGGTTCAAGCCCGACCGGCGGCACCAAAAGGTGGGACGCTCATATGAGCGTCCCACCTTTTGGTAATTTCGGGCGGGCGTAGCCCGCGCGAGGCGAAGCCGAAGCCATCGAGCCGCAGGCGAAACGGTGACATTACTGAACGAAAGTTGAACTATTTCAGTTTGCGTTCTTTTTATAAAAAGCGAGGACAACCGCCCTCACTTTCCTTATATTCCGCTAAATTGAAAGTTATTTCTCTGATTTTTCCAAAATAAACGAAAAACTGCTGTCGTTGCTTTTAATTAATATGAAAGAGGATTATAAGAAATCTTATACTCCTCCTGTACTCTTTATGCCTACTTCTATTTCCTGCCGTTCATCTCTTCTGCAAGATTTTATCGGTACTATTTCCCGTTTATCCATAATTGGGCAAGGGTTTTCCTGGATAAAATTTCATCCTTATTCCGTTTGGAAGCAATCATCTGCCAATACGAATTACGCCCAACATTGATACCGCCATGCTTTTTATGCTTTCGATAGCCGTCTTGCCCCGTATATATCGTAATCCATTCCATGATCGGCGATCCGGGATTCGGTTGCGCAGGTAGAGTCTCTATCGTTATGCATATTATGTTTTCCGGCGCAATTTCAGCTATCGTTATCCACATATATTTCTTTAATATGATATTCTCGCCCTTCATTACGGCAAATTGCATGTTTTTCAAGAACTGAAAAAAGAAAAACAAGACGCCTAACCCGGATATGATGTACCAGATTATTCTCCATCCATCTATTTCCCACCCGAAAATATTGGGTAAGAACAGAAAAAATGTGAATACACATAAAGCAATCAATGGAATTATTATCAAATGAAGCGGTTGAATAAGGAGTATTACATTTTTCTTTTTCATATTACCACCAACCAGATAAAATAGATGAACTGAAAGTCGAATAAATACCATTTTTAAGTCCAATCATACTTTCATGAACCACAGCTGCTACTCGTTTCCTTGTATAATTCATAAAGATATATCTGGTCTCTTTCAATAATACACTTCTCCGATAAATTGCTGTTTATCGATATTATGATTATAGCATAGAACCGAAAATAAATCAAGTCTGAACGGGATAAAACTCAAAATAGGACTCTGGCGTGCGCTTGTCTGCGCAAACCTCAAAAACCGAAAAAAAGAAAGCCATCGAGCCGCAGGCGAAACGGTGACATTACTGAACGAAAGTTGAACCGTTCAGTTTGCGCTCTTTTTATAAAAAGCGAGGACAACCGCCCTCGCCTTCCTTATATTCCGCAAAATTAAAATTCACCGCTTTTTCATTTTCGGCATTGGTAGGTCGTCATACATTGCCTCAAACAGTTCTGTCAAAAAAACCTTATCGTCCACATTGTCCACATTGAGCATTTCCTTTGCGCCCTCATACGGCAAGGAATACTCCGCTTGGGGCAAATAGGATAGAGCGGATTTCACGGGTTTTACGAGCAATCGATCGTCGTAGATACCGCCGACAAGTTTACCGCGATAGTAAATGAGAAATTCACCCATCATAGGTTTATAGGTGATGTCCGTTAAGTCCGAAAGTTGCTCTAAAATGAAATTCAAATATCCCTTGCTTGACGGCATAATTCCTCCGCGGAATTGAAATCTATTTTATATTTTTGAAATACTCTTCCCGCAAAATGCCGCGTTCCACGATATCGACGCGCTCGCCTGTCGTGGGAGGGCGGAAGAACTTCCTGCGCGTCCCCTCATAGACGAGCCCGCACTTTTCCATAACGCGGGAAGAGCCGATATTTTCCGCCGCATGCTCGCCGTCGATGCGGAAAAATCCCACTTCCTCAAAGCAATAGCGCAGAACTTCGCGAAACGCCTCGGTCATAATGCCTTGACCCCACCAAGCCTTGCCCATACAATAGCCGATCGTGCCGCGTTCCTGAAACTCGTCCGCGCGCATGACGGCAATGTCGCCGATGAGGACGTTTTCCTCCTTTAAGACGATCGCCCAATGGTAGGTGTGCGGCTCTTTGTACTCGCGTTCCCACGTTTGGAGGAGGGCGCGCGTGACCGTGAGATCCCCGTGCGGCTTCCATGTGAGGTATTTCGTGACGTCGGGGTCGTTCATCCAATGATCAAACGCCGCTTCGGCGTCGCTCTCTTTCCACGGACGCAAGGTCAAACGTTCGGTTTCCAAAATTTTTGTGCCTTTGTGTTGCATACGATTCTCCTTTCTTTTGATATATACGCGCTATACCGAAAAGCGTTTTGCTCTTTGGCGGCGACGCTCGGTCGCCTCTTCGGAGTTGTCGAAAAATTGATAAATCACCCCGTTTTCAAAGGAAAAATCGTTTTCTTCCGTCAGTTCCCAATCGTTTACGTCGATGGTCGTATCTTTGGGATTTGTTTTTCGCCCAAGCCAAAAGTTGGCGATCATAAATACATCTTGTTTGAGAAGCTGTTTCTTTGCGAACATCTTCAACCATTTGAGTTCTTCAAGCGCATTTCTCGCGTAATTTTCGGATATGGCAACGCGAAACCGCCTTTCGTAATCAAGTCCGAATTCGCTGTCGATCGCATAGCATGGACGTCCCCGAAATACATTTCCCAAGCAATCTTTTTCCTGTTCGGACAGTTCCGAACGGAAGGCGATCGCGCCGTCATACCACATATCGCCGCTTTGGATGGTAGACAAAATAGTTTTATATGGATAGACTGTCTTTTGCAGGGGAGTTTCCAGAGCCAAAAAACATTTCATTGACATAACCGTTTCTCCTTAATTTTGATTCAGCTTGCGATGATTTCTTTTGCGATGGCGTCGATCCCTTTGGACGCGGTTTCGATTTTGACCGTATTTAACTTTTAATAGAAAGGCAACCGCGCAAGGCTTCTGTCGATGACCCGGCAAAACACAATGTTTTCATTGGCGGAACAATGCAGAAAGTTGTTGAGCAAGTGGCAAATGTTATCCATCACCATAGCTTTCGTCTCATTCTTCCCCGCAAAATCGGAATTTACAGCTCTATCGTTTCGGTCTTAAAATCGCAATACGATTCGGCTGTGACGCCCGTGAATTTCAACACGCAATAGTCGGGATCAGTCACGCCTTGCTTATAGAACATCATATCGCCGAAACGCCAAATTTCATCTTTTGTCGGCTGGTCGGTGCAGACTTGCATTTCCCCGATCACCGAAACGCCCTGATACTTGAATTTCCCGCGCTTATAAAAATAGACGCACGCCTTGCGATTTGCCAGATACTGTTTG
Source organism: uncultured Clostridia bacterium (assembly GCA_947631005.1). Taxonomy (GTDB): domain Bacteria; phylum Bacillota; class Clostridia; order Christensenellales; family Borkfalkiaceae; genus Gallimonas. The sequence continues at coordinate 7,065 of CANRJR010000010.1, forward strand.
ATTTTACGGGACGAGGTGTTGGTCGTAAAATAGATCTCATTGCCGTCTATCTTACGAGGGGCGAGCATGGCGCGTATCACGGGATATCCTTGCTCGTTGACGGACGCAATAAACGCCGTCTTTTGTTCGGATATGAATTGAAAAATTTGTGTTTTATCCATACGATCCTCCGTCAAAATGCAATATATGTAACGTTATTCGCGCCGATCGGTAAAGTTTTCGGCGCGGTACTGCTGAACAACGCGCTCGCCGAGCAACGTGATCGCCGCTTGCGGACAAAGGCTGATACAGCGATAGCACATCGTACAGTTCCCGTGCGGCGAAAGGACGCCGTTTTCCAGAGTGAGATTGTGCGTGGGACAAACGCGGACGCAGTTCCCGCACGCGACGCAACGCGCTTTGTCGACTTTCCATTTGTCGCAGGCATGTTTCGCCTTGTTGCAGAACCACAGCCGCTGACCGAACAGCCCCATAAGGTGCGCAAAAAAACTCAAACCGTCGCGCGGAAATTTTCCGCGTTTGATTCGGAGAGCCGCACGCTCGATTTTTTCTTCCGCGCGGCGAATGATCTGTATGTTCTCGGTATTGCTTCTCTTCAAGAGTTTACTGTCGCACACGCTATCGGGCATTTTGAGGTGCAGACCGCCCGACACCGACGCGCCGCACCGCTTCAAAAGTCTTGCCGCACAGCCCGCGCCGTCGCCGCTGAACGCGCCCATCGTTGCCACGCACAGGACGTTTTTTCCGCTCCACATCGCCTTGTTTCGGAGAATGAACTCCCGCACGATTTTTGGGATGTTGGAAAACTGCACGGAATAGCCGAGGACAATATTTTCGTACGCCCCGACCGCCGAAACGCCGTCCTCGAGCGCGACGATAGGGGCGGCTTCGTCCAACATTTTCACAAGTTTGGTAACGCAGAACTTCGTGTTCCCCGTGCCGCTGAAATAAATCGCACAAAACTTTTCCATGGGATTGCCCTGAATGTTTCTCATCAAGATGATACCATAAACCGAAGCGGAAAGCAAGTCCGAAGAGGGGAAAAGGTCAAAACTTCGGCGAAGCGTCGGCAAAAAAAGAAGCGGCGCAGACGCGCCGCTTGGGATGAAAGACGAACGGTTAGTCCTTTTTCCCGAAGAAACGGTGGGTTTTTTCCTCCTCGCGGCGGTCTTTCCCGAAGAAGAACACGGCGAGCGTCCCCGGTCCTGCGTGCGAGCCCGAGCAGAGGTCGTAATATTCGACGATCACGTCTTTTACGCCGCGGGCGCGAAGGGCGTCTGCCATTTCGAGAGCCTCTTCCTCGCACCCCGCATGCGCGACGGCGACCGTCTGCGACTGCGGGTCGATCACGTTTTTATCGAACGCCTCCAAAACAGCGGCGAGCGACTTCTTTCTGCCGTGCACCTTGCCGTAGACCGCGAGGCGGGGGACTTCTCCGCCGTCCGCCTTGATCAAAGGCTTGATGTTGAGCAGCGCGCCAGTCAGGGCGACCACCGCCGAGACGCGCCCGCCGCGGCGCAGGTATTTGAGATCGTCGACCGTGAGATAGCTATTGAGCTTATAAGTGTGGGCTTTGAGCCATTCCGCGCACGCCTCCGCGCTCTCGCCCGCGTCGCGCAGATCCGCCGCGCAGAGGACGATCAAGCCCTCGCCGAGCGACGCGTTCGCGCTGTCGATCACATACACCTTACGCCCCGAAAACTGCTTTTCGAGCGTCTCTTTGGCAAGAAGTGCCTGCGCGTACGTCCCGCTGATCCCGCTGGCGATGGTGATGAGCACAACGTCTTTGCCCGCCGCGAGAGTGGGGGAGAGTGCCTCGGTAAAGCGCGCCTCCACGATGAGCGAGGTCTTTGCGTCCAAGCCCGCCCGCATGTCGTCGTAAAACTTCTTTGCGTACTCGGAAAAATGACCGTCGCCGAGATAGCAAAGTTTCTCTTCGCCGCCGACGTTATAGGTGTAGGGAATGATGTGGATGTCGCGCTCCTCACGCATTTTATCGGGCAGATTCGCCGCGGAATCCGCAAAAATTTCAAAACTCAACGTAATTCTCCTTTTCCAAAAGAATTTCTTTACAATAATAAGGATACCACTTCAAAGTCGGTTTTACAACAAAATTTTCTCTCCGATGAGATTTTTTCGTTCCACTTTGTGAAAAAGTAACTCTATTACTCAAAATATTGATTCTACCGACAGTAGAATCGGCAAAATACAAAAAATTCTTGACAAGACGTGATATAAATATTATAATAATGAAAACACGCGGCGATCCGCGCGGACGCTTATTTCGGAGGTTTGGAAATGCAGTTTGTAGGCGTGAAAAAGAATTTCGGATTCGGATGTATGCGGCTTCCCATGCGGCTCGGGAGGGTCGACGGGGCGCAGTTCTGCGAAATGGCAGATCTCTTTTTGGAGAGCGGATTCAATTATTTCGATACGGCGCACGGCTATCTCGGCGGGAAGAGCGAAACGGCGATCCGCGATTGCGTCGTCGCCCGTCATCCCCGCGAAAGTTTTACGCTCACCGACAAGCTCACCGAAAACTTCTTTCAACGCGAAGAGGACATCCGTCCTTTCTTCGAAAAGCAGTTGAAGCAATGCGGCGTGGAGTATTTCGATTTCTATCTCATGCACGCGCAGAATGCGGGCAACTATCCCAAATACGTCCGTTGCCGCGCCTATGAAACGGCACTCGCCCTCAAAGAGGAGGGGAAGATCCGTCACTTCGGGATCTCTTTCCACGATACCGCCGAAACGCTCGACCGCATCCTCACCGACTATCCGCAGATCGAAGTGGTGCAGATCCAATTCAACTACGCGGATTATGAGAACGCGGGCGTGCAGTCGAGGAAATGTTACGAGGTCTGCGTCAAGCACAACAAGCCCGTGATCGTCATGGAGCCCGTGAAAGGGGGGACGCTCGTCAACCTGCCGCCGCTCGCCGACGCGGAGTTCCGCAAGCTCAACAGCGGAATGAGCAACGCGAGTTACGCCATCCGTTTTGCGGCGGGATTCGAGAACGTGTTCATGGTGCTTTCGGGCATGAGCACGCTCGCGCAAATGCGGGAAAACGTAACATATATGCGCAATTTCGTTCCGCTCAACGAGGAGGAACAGCGCGCCGTGGCGAACGTAAGGGCGATTTTGTCGGGCGAAGAACTCATTCCCTGTACGGCTTGCCGCTATTGCGTCGACGGCTGTCCGAAGAAGATCTCCATTCCCGACCTCTTCTCCTGCATGAACCAGAAAAAGAGGTATAAAGATTGGAACAGCAACGTGTATTACGACAACTATACGCAGGGCGGCAGGGGGAAGGCTTCCGACTGTATCGCCTGCGGCAGGTGCGAAAAGGCATGCCCGCAACATCTCGAAATCAGAAAACTGTTGAAGCAGGTCGCGCGGCAATTCGAACGGTAAAGAGCCATTTCATGAGGAGAAAACGGTATGGAAAAGACAAAGACTTTGGTCTGTAACACATGGAAAACCAAGACGGCGGCGTCCGTTCTCGCGTTGATTTCGGCGGTGGCGTTGCCCCAACTGTTCCATTTGCTCGGTATGGTGTCCGACCTCGGCTCGAAGCTCGGCGAAACCTTTTTGCCCATGCACATCGCCATCTTTTTCGCGGCGTTTTTCGCAGGACCGTGGGCGGCAGGCTTCGCGGGCGCGGCGAGCCCCGTCATGAGCTTCGCGCTTACAACGCTCATCGGAGAGCCCATGCCCGCGCTTGCGATGTTGCCGTTCATGACCGTCGAGCTTGCGTCGTACGGGATCGCCGCGGGGCTGTTGCAAAAAACAAAACTTCCCTGCATCCTCTCGTTGCTTCTCGCGCAGATCGCAGGCAGAGGGGTGCGGGCGGTCGCCATTCTCCTCGGCGCGTACTGCTTCGGATCGCCCGTCGCGGTTTCGGTCATTTGGACGAGCGTGCTCGCGGGACTTCCCGGGCTCATCTTGCAGTGGGTGTTGATCCCCGCGATCGTCTCCTGCGTGGAGCATCGCCATGCGTGACGCGGAACGCGCCAAAACGCTGCTCGCGGGCGGCGCAACGCTCGCGCTCGTCAGGGGAGAGCGGGAGATCGTCGGCGAGGAGCGGGGGATAAAACAGCTCTTCGCGCTCTGCGAAAGAGGGGAGGAACGCGGCTTTGCGGCGGCGGATAAGATCGTCGGCCGCGCGGCGGCTTTCCTATATATCTTGATGGGCGTAACGTCGGTCTACGCCGAGGTGATGAGCGCGGGCGCGGCGACGCTGCTTACGGAAAACGGCATTTCCGCGGAGGCGGGGACGATAGCCGATACCATCGTCAACCGTGCGGGAACGGGGCTCTGTCCCATGGAGGAAGCCGTCCTCGGGATCGGCGACCCGCTCGAAGCGAAGATCGCCGTCGGGGAAAAATTGAAGCGGCTCGGCGGGGCAAAGCCCGTCTGAAAAAAAGAAAAAAAGTTCGGCAAAGACCGCAAAAAACGTTTGACATAAGCGCGAAACTTTGATAGAATGAACAAGCGTTGAGAATGCGGGTGTAGTTCAGTGGTAGAATCCCAGCCTTCCAAGCTGGTCGCGTGGGTTCAATTCCCATCACCCGCTCCAATTTTGCAAGAGCGGAGATGAGCGGATCCTCGATGCGACGCATGCATGCGCCTGTAGCTCAGGTGGATAGAGCAACGGCCTTCTAAGCCGTGTGTCAGGAGTTCGAATCTCTTCAGGCGCACCAAATATGGCGGGTGTAGCTCAGTTGGTTAGAGCGCCAGGTTGTGGCCCTGGAGGTCGTGAGTTCGATTCTCGTCGCCCGCCCCATATATGTACTGCTAATGGGGTGTCGCCAAGCGGTTAAGGCACCGGATTTTGATTCCGGCATTCGTTGGTTCAAATCCAGCCACCCCAGCCAGGCGGCCCATTAGCTCAGATGGTAGAGCACTTGACTTTTAATCAAGGTGTCCCGGGTTCGATTCCCGGATGGACCACCAACATGCACCTTTAGCTCAGTTGGTAGAGCAATTGACTCTTAATCAATGGGCCCAGGGTTCGAGTCCCTGAAGGTGCACCAACGAACGGACATGTCCTGTATGGACATGTCCGTTCGTTTATAATGACGCTTTTGTAACGGGCTGGGGGGGATGATTGTGCTTGGAATAAAATAAGGGAGATTTCTCGATTCCGTTCGCTTCGCTCACTTCACTCGAAATGACAAATAGGGAACGCCGCTTACGCGGCTTGGCCGAAATGACAAAATAGAAGAGGTACTCGAAATTGGGGATTTTGCGGGGCGCAAAAACGGGGCGTAGAAGGGGGAGCAGAAGCGGCGGCAACAATGGGAGTAAAAACGAGAGCGAAAGCGGATACAAAAACGGAAACAAAAACAGGCGTAAAAGGGGGAGAAAAGCGGAGACAAAAGCGTATGAAATTTTCTTTCAAACGATTGACAGGGAAGAGCCGTTATGATACAATATATAGGATAGAAACGGGGTCGAAAAATGGTGGATAAAGCCAACCGTCGCGAAGAATTTATTGATATCACGATGCAGCTGATCGCCGAGAAGGGGTTCGGCGGTTTTTCCATGAAGCAAGTCACCCGAAAAATGGGGGTCTCGGAGGCACTTCTTTACAAGTATTTCGAGAGCAAAGACGTCCTTTTGTACGCCTGTTTCGAGAGCATGCACCGCCGAATTGCCGCGCTTTTCCGCAACTATGTGCTCCCTCCGCTCGACGACATGACCGCGGTATATTGTGCGATCAAGGGACTTTGGATGACGTATTTCGATCTTCTGGTCAAAAGCGGATATCGCACCATCTATTATTTTGCCTACCGTGATTCGCCGTATATCAACACCGTTTTGAAGCATGACGACGAGGCGGCGGCGACCTATTTCAAAGATTTCGGGTCGCTCATGCACACCGTCAACGAAAAGCTGCATTTTACGGACAAATTTACGTCGGCGCACCTTTGGACGTATGTGCTCGACACGACGGGTATTTTCGCGAAGCGGGTGATCCGCGGCGAGCTTCCCGCATCGGAGGAGAGTTTTGAGACGATCTTCGCGTTCGTCAGCCGCGGCTTTTCCTGCCTCTTTCCGTGAGCGGGACGTATTCCCCCCCGCGGAAAGCGGTAGCGCGCATATTTTTTTACAAATGAAGTGAGTGAGGACTTACTTTAACAACATAACAATAAAACGAAATTGAGAGGATTTGGAACATGCAAAAAACGAAACGTCGGCTATGGATGTGTATTTTGGGGATCGTGTCGGCTGTAACGATCCTGTTCGGGACGGTGTTTGTGCAGACGGGAGGGGGGAAGCAGACGGTCGCCGAGGCGGCGTCGCTTGAAACGGTTTTGTCCGCGCTGGAATTTGTGAACGATTTCGAGCCCACAAAGGACACGGAAATACGAGCCGCCATATACGCTTTGGATGATCCTACAAAGAATACAACAGATTTTCTCGGTAAAAAGTCGACATTTCAATCGAGAGGGATCGATTCGCAGAGCGGCGAGTTCATGGGGTATAACTCTAATTTCCCCGATTCTTTGTTTTACTTCAATAAGAGCGTAAAAAATGCGAGCGGTTTCACGGAAACGCAATACGGGATAAGTTGGGAATATCAAGGAAAATCTTCTAATGTAACGGGTCCGTATCGCATTCAAACCCCAATGTATTTATTAAAAAGCAATGGGAAAATGTATCTCCCTTATTTTATGATCACATTAACTGCGGTTATGAAACCGGGAGTGATCGAGGTGTATGCGGGGAAAAAGGTCACGTTGTCGGAATTGATCAAAGGCGCGGGCGGCAATACGATTGTTACGCCGACCATTGTGACACAAGTATATTTGCCCGTGACGGCGAATTGGTTACAATATGACGCAAACGGCAAACCTTACTTTACCTGTGCCATGGGTGCAGGGAAATACTATATAGCGGTAAACGGAAACTCGGTCGGCATTACGACAGATGAAAACGATCCGAATATCGCTTCCAAAAACACGACCATTCCCGCGGGCGAGATCGCGCAGGTCACCGAATGGGAATATCAAGAGGGGGGAGAAGTAAAACAAAGCGGTACATACGACGGCACGTCGGATTTCTGTCCCATTGAGCCGAACAGCGTTTGGACGGTGGACGTGACCCAAACGCCCGCAATGCCCAACGGCGCGGGCGAATATCGCGCGACGGTAACGCCGCAGAGCGGCTATGTGTGGGAGGACGGCACGTCGAGCCCCAAAACGGTAGCGTGGAGCGTGGGCAAGGCTACGCGGAATGTGACGGCGGGCGAGACAACCGTCTCGTTCGGCATGAACGACAAACAAAAGAACATCCCGCTCAACGTGAGCGGTCTGTGCGACGATCTGGCGGGCGCAACGGTCACCGTTAAAAAGAACGGGGAGACGAGCGAAGCCGTTACGGGCGAGATCGTGGGAGATTCCGAGAGCGGCTATTCGCTTCGTCTCGACAGGAACACCCTCAACGCGGAGGGCGAACTTTCCGTAGAACTCGTCATTCCCGCGAGCGACAATTTCGAGGAGACGACGCTCACCCTGACCGTCAATTTGGACGGCGGCGCGGGCTTCTATCTCGACGGCGCAACGGATAAAATTTACGCGACGCTCGACGAGGCGTTGCAAGCGGCTTCGGGGGCGGGCGCGACGGTGCACGTTCGCGGCAATGCGGCGATCGAGTCTACCGTAACGATCCCCGACAACGTTACGCTCGTCGGCGATACGGGGAGCAGTATTACGGCGGGCGAACTGCCGCTGTTCCGCGTGGAAAGCGGCAAGAGCCTTGCGATAGAGGGCATATCGCTCTCGGCGGCGGGGAAAGGCGCGCTCATCGAGAGCGCGGGCGCACTCACCGTAAAGAACTGCGCGCTCGAGGGCGGGATTTCGGTCACGGGCGGCACGCTCACCTTTGACGGCAACACGCAATTTACGGACTGCGCGACGGACGGCAACGGCGGCGCGCTGAACATTACGGGCGGCACGGTCACCGTTCCCGAGACCGCTTCCGTCACGATGACGGGTTGCACGGCGACGGAAGCCGCGGGCTGCGGCGGTTCGATCTACGTCGGCGGCGGCACGTTCACGGCGGAGGGAATGCTCTCGGTGAACAGCGGCGCGGCGACCGACCGCGGCGGCGCGCTCTATGTGGCAAAGGGCGCGAACGTTTCGCTCGGCGAAAAGGTTTCCATTCAAAACAACGCCGCGGCAAAGGGCGACGGCGTGTATGTGGAGGACGGCGCGAAGCTCACGCTCTCCATGCAAGCCGCGGGCGTGACCGACGGCATCATGCTCGGCTATACCGCAACCGATACCGAAAACGCGCAAATCGAGCTCAACGGTACGAAACCCGAGGGCAGAACGATCGCGGTGGAGTTCGAATCTCCCGAAGCGCAGAGCGCGGACGGGTCGAAACAATATGTTACGACGACGACCGCGGGCTTGAATGAGAGCGATCTCAAAGACTTCATGCGCGTGAAGAACCCCGGTTACACGTTCGACCCGCAAGAGGACGGCACGCTTCATCTTACGGATACGGGAGAAGTTCTGTATGCCGTAAAGAGCGGGAGCGATTGGTCGGCGACGACAACGTACGACGATTTGCAGGAAGCGATCTCGGCGGCGCAGGCGGCGGGGAGCACGGATGTGACGATCGGCGTCATCAAGCGTACGCGCACCGACGCGTCGGGCTCGGCGACGGACGAAACGGACGGCATTGTGGAGCTTTTGAGCGGGGCGGTCGTTCCGCGCGGCATGAACGTTACGCTCACAAGCGTCACCCGCAACGTGGGGGCGGACGGCACGACCGTCACCTATACCGAACAATCGACGCCCAACACGTTGAAGCGGCATAACGCGCTCACGGGCGCGATGATCACGGTGGAAGAGGGCGGCTCGCTCACCGTAAAGAACGTAATTTTGGACGGCGGCGCGACTTGGGAAGAAAGCCCCGAGGGTACGGGTTGGAGCGACACGAGCCCCGTCAAGATCAAAGACGATAGCGGGAAGGCGGGAACGGTCGTAACCAACAACAGCGGGGTGACGGCGCACGCGCCCATTCTCGTCAACGAGGGGGAGCTCACGCTCGAAAGCGGCGCGACCCTGCAAAACAACGACAACAACTGGGCTGCCCCCGGCGTGGGATTCGGTTCGCAGAACTACGGCGGCGGCGTCCGCAACGAGGCGGGCGGCAAGCTCACCATGAAAGACGGTTCGACCATTCGGAATTGCTATTCCCGCGAGGGCGGCGCGATCATGAATGTGAATAAGCCGTCCGACGACGGAACGTATGCGGGCGGAGAAGCGGGCAACGATCCGTTCCGCGGCGGCGTGTATCCCACGGTTGCCATCGAGGGCGGCACGATTCAGGGAAACGTTTCGCAGACCAAGGGCGCGGCGGTGCAGAATATTTACGGCAACGCGCAGACCGTCGTCTCGGGCGGCAATATCCAAAACAATTTCTCCCTGCACGATCTCGGCGTTCTCACCGTGGAAGAGGGCGCAAGCCTCACCGTTTCGGGCGGCTCGGTTTCGGCGGCGACGAACGCGAACGCGCTCTATCTCTACAACCAATACAGCGCGGACGACTACGCGAACGCCCAGCAGGACGCGAAGCCGTTCATCGAAGGCGCGCGCGTGGGCTCGCTCACCGTTTCGAATACGCCCAGCATTACGGGCAAGCTCTATCTCGATCCGTCCTGCGCGGCGTACACCGAAGATTCGCCCTATTACGATACGTTTGTCGACGTAACGGGCTATACGGGCTCGAACAAGCTCGTGCTCGGCTACAACGAAGCGTCGCTCGACAAACTTGCAAAAGGCACATCGAATTTAGGAGATAAAATCGAATACACGCAAAAGGCGGTCGGAAGCGGCAATCTGACCGATTCCTACACCGTTCTTTACAGCGACGGGGAGAGCTACTATCTCGCGCAGGGCGGGTTCGATCTCGCTTTCGCGCAGAGCGAGCTCAACAAACTCACCGTGACGGGCGTCGTCGACGGTAACTGCACGGGCGTTACGGTCACGGTCGGCACGGGCGAGGGAGCAAAGCAATTCACCCTCACGCCGAAAGACGGCGTCATCGAAGCGGAGATCGACCTCACCGCATATGCGGAGAGCGCAACAAGCGGCGACCTCGCCGTTTCGCTCTCGGTCGCGTACGGGGAGACGAACGTCGAAGAAACGGGCGTTTCGTCCGCCGCCGCGCTTCGCAAGGGAAACCAAATCATTTTGCCCGCAGGGGCTACCTATCTTTCGGAGAGCGAGGGGATGAAAACCTTCCCGACGGACGGAACGATGCCCGAGGATCTCCTCGTGGACGACGACGGCAACGCGACGTTCGCCTTCGGCGATACGCAAGTGTCGATCGCGGTCGGAAAGCGCGCCGCCGAGCCCGAGCTCGTCGGCAAAGTCACCGTCCTCAAAGGCGCGTCGGACAGCAGTCTCACCCTCGCTTTGCAAGACGATGCGAACGCAAAATACGAATACCGTCTGCGCGACGGCGCGGGCAACGAGACGGATTGGGTAACGCCCGAAAACGGCGTGCTCACTTTTGAGGATCTCGCCGCGGCGGGGGAATACACGCTCTACGCCCGCGAGCCCGCTTCCGATCTCGTTGCGGGCAAGTCCCTCCGTTGCGCCGACGATACCTATACCGTGCTGACGACGGAGCAAAACGCCAAGAAAGGGGAGCTTGAAACCGCGATTAACGCTTGCTTTACGGACGGCGCGCTGAAAACCGACGCAACGTCCGAACAAATCGAAGCCGTCATGAACGCCTATGCGGCGTTTGAGGCATTGAACCCCGACGCGAACGTCCTCGCGCTCTACACCGAGGCGTACGAAGCGGGGAGCGAAAAATACGACGAAACGCTCGCCCAAGAGTGGTTGGAAACGTATAAAACCGCGCTCATCGACGCGGAGAACTATTTGAGCGGCGACACCTCGAAAGACGCGACCGCCATTCGCACCGCGCTCGAAACCGCGGATACCGCTTTCAACGGGGCGGAGCTCACCGACGGCGCGCGCGCCGCGCTCTTGAAACTGCTCGACGAATACACCGAAAACGGCGCGGCGTTCCCGCTTCGCAGTCCGCTCGCATATTACAAGGCGGTCGCGGCACAGCAGATGCAGGAAAACGTTGCGGGGCTCGACGACGCGCTTCAAGCGTTCGGCGAAACGTTCCTTGCAACGCTCGGCAACGCCGAGAGCGTCGCGGCGGTCAAGCAAATCGAAGCCAATTTCGAGGGCGCGCAAACGGCGGCGCAAACCGTAAAAACGGCGTACGATACGGAGTACGCAAAGACGGCGAGCGCGCGCGGACAATCGCTCCTCGACCGCGCCCTGCAAAGCCTGTATGCGGAACTCGCCGCGGAGACGAGCGGGGATTATAACAGTATCACGTCGAAAGTGGCGGGGGTCTTTGCGCTTGCCGCGCAGGCGGGCTTGGCGCAAGATCGGCTGGTCGAGGCGTTCGGCAAGATCACGGGAAGATCGTACGACGACATCTCTTCGGACGACTACCTTTCGGGCGGGAGCATTACCGACCCCGCGCTGTGGGCGTTGATGTCCCAAATGATGAGGGGCATGGGCGAGATCGAAAACGCCTCGGATGTTTCCGCGCTCAACGCCGCGCTCAAAGAGACGGCGAACGCCTTGCTCGACGCGCTCGTCCATACAGACGGCGGGAACATCACCGATTCCAAAGCCGAAACCGATATCGTCGGCGGCGTAAAGGCAAAGATCGAGACAGCCGTCCGTGAGGCAACGGACGTTGCCGACCTCACCGCGGCGTTTGCGGGCTATGATTCCGTCGCCGCCGCCGTTGAGGCGCAGAGGGCGACCGAGCGGGAAACGGCAATCCAAGATTATAAAGACGCGTACGAGGCGATCACGGGCGAGGCGTTCGACGAAGCCGCACAGCAAGCGACGCTTGAAGCGTTCAACGCCGCCGCCGACTGCGCCGCGCTCAACAAGATCTTGAAAGAGCGCGTAGACGCGCTTCTCACTGCGCTGTTGACGGCAAACGAAGCGAGCAGTGAAACGGCGAAAGGGCTCATCACGGCTGCGCAAGCCAAGGTCGCTACGGCATACGAAACTGCGGAAGCGGCTGCGGCGGGGCGCACGCTCGCCGACCTCTCCGCGCAAGTCACGGATCTCTATAAAGAGGTGACGGCGCAGAATTTGGCAGACAACAAAGCCGCCGCCGAAGCGGAGTTCTCCGAAGTGTACGACGCGATCGTCGGCGCGCCTGCCGACGCTGCCGCGACCGAAACGAAAAACCAAGCCGTTGCGGCGTTCCGCGAAACGCTTACAGCCGCAACGAATCTCGAAGAGCTCAATGCCGCGCTCAAAGCCGCCGCCGGGGATCTCCTCGACGGGTATGCAGAGGAGCACATGAGCAGCGATGTTGCAGGCGATGTTGCGGCGGCTCTCCAAGCGCAAAAGGAGAAGATCGCGGGGGCGGCGGCACAGGCGACCGAACGGGGCGAAGTTGCCGCGCTCACCGAACTTGCCCAAGAGGCGAAAGCCGCACTCGGGGCGGCGATCGCCCTCGCCGATGTCAAATCCGACGCTTTGAGCGCGTACCAAAGCGCGCATGAAACGCTCGTCGGCGCGTTGGGGAGCGAAGCGCAAGCGGCGCAGGCGGCGATCGAGGGCGCAGACAGCATTTCCGCCGTCATCGGTGCTTTGCAGTCGGGCTTGAAAGCTCTGCTCGACGTCTCCGCGGGCGACTATCAAAACGTCGATTCCGTCAAAGCCGTGCTCGCCACCCACAAGGGAAACATCGACGGCGCGTTAAACGGTCAGACGAGCGTTCCTCAAACGCTTCCGTCCGTCATCGCCGCCGCCAAAGCCGCCATTTCCGCGGCGATCCAAGGCGTGAGACAGGGAGTAAAAGACGCGCTCGACGCGCTTCTGGAAGAAAAGGACTACACGGGCAAGACCGCGACCGACGCGGGCGAGCTTCTCGCCGCGGCGAAGCAAGCCGCAGACGGTGCGGACAACGCGTCGCTTCCGCTCATCGAGGAGAAGTTGAAGGCGCAGTTCGACCTGCTCGATCGGCTCGGAGAGCTCAACGAAAGGGCGGCGAGCGAGGGCGTTTCCGACCTCACCGCGGCGGAGCAGAAGATCCGCGACGGGATCGAAGCCGTCGGCGGCGCAACGAGCCAAGCCGACGTGACCGCCCAAAAGAACGGCGCGACCCTCGCTTCGGAAAAAGAGTTCGCCAAGCAACAGCTCAAAGAACTCACCGACGGGGCAAGCGACGCGGTAAAGGGCGTCCTCACGGGCGAGGACGGCTTCAACGGCAAGATCGAAGCGGCGGGCTCGGTAGAGGACGTCGGCGGGTTCGTCACGCAGGCGAAGTCCGCGATCGAGGGCGAGAAGTTCCTCGATGACAACGCGGTGTTGCGGAGCGACTTCGCTTCGCTCGACGCAAACGATAAAGCCGCCCTCGAAGCGGCGCAAAAGGATCTTGCGGGGCTCGGCGACGGCGCAAAGGCGTATCTCGCCGCCAAGGACGGCTACGATACGTTCGCGGGCGAGATCGAGGACAAGATCAACAAGACCGATTTCGAAGCCGCCAAAGACGCACAGCTCGCCGAAGCGGAGAAGCTCGTCCGCGCGCACGACGATCCCTATGTGCGCGAGCGGTACGAGGACGCGCGCGCCCAAATCGGCGACGTGACCTACGCGCCGCAAAAGCAGACGCCCGCCTCGGGCGACCGAAGCGCGTATTTGACCGAACGCAAAGGCGCGCTCGGGCAGGCGTACAGCGATACGCAAACGGCGGTGGAGCTCGCGCAGTACGTCGTCCGCAAGCTCAACGAGGCGCAAACGCAGTACAACGAACTTGCGGAGAGCGGGAACTATTCCGCGTCCGTGCTCGATCCCGCCAACGCGGCTGGGCTCGCGGGGCTTCGCAAGTCCTTTGAAGAGGAAGTAAAAACAGTTCCCGCCGCAGGGAAAGACGGCAAGACGGGCAAGGAGCTCGTCGACGGGCTGTATCGCGACATGCTCGACGGCTTTGCGGACGTGCCCATGCAGGCGGTCACGGCGGGCGGCATCAAGGCGGACGGCTCTTCCAAAGAGGAGGGCGGCACGGGCGACTACGCGGAGGGCGACGATTCCGTTTGGGGGATCGTGACGAACGACGCGGGGCTTCCCGGGAGTTCCTCGCTCTCCATCGAACAGAAGGACGGCATTCCGCTTTCCGATATCGACAAGGCGGCAAAGGACGGCAAGCTCGTTGCGGCAGAGGGCTCGGGTCTCTCCGAAGATGAGGTGAAAGACCTCGTTTCGGGGAAGAAATCGGTCTCCTCTTTCCACGTCTCGTTGCTTGCAAAGGGGAACGAAGTTACCGAATTCCACGGCTCGTATCGGGTGCGCATCTTGCTTCCCGAGGACATGCGCGACCTGAAAGGACTGTCCGTCGTCGGCAAGAACGGCGATTCGGTGGAAGTTTACAACGCAACGCGTTCGGAGGACGGCAAATATCTCGAATTTACGGCGACCCGCCTCACCGAGTTCGGCGTGCTCGCCGACGATCCCATCGACCTTTTGTGGCTCGTCATCGTGCTCACCGTCGTGCTCGTCGTCGAGCTCATCGCCCTTGCGGTTCTTCTCATCTTCGGCAAATCCAAGAAAGACGCGGCAACGACCGCCTCCGTCGCGCCCATCGGGCTGCTTGCGGCGATCGCCCTTAAAGACGCCATCATCGTATGCGCCGTGCTCGCCGTGCTCGTGGCGGCGTGCGGGGTGGGCATCGGCTTTGCCGTCCGCGCGGTGCGCGCGGCGCGGGCAAGCGGAGAGAAAGAAAATTCCGACGACGAGGGAGAAGTATGAACGGATTCAATCGCGACCCAGCGGAGTACGGGGGCGGGGGACAAGAATATTCCTCTGCGGAAGAGAGCCGCTCGTTTGCGGGAAATCCCGAAGCGAACGAGTCGAACGCGAGCCCTGCGCGCGCGAAAAAGAGGCGGAATCAGGCGTTGACCTCGCTGGCGGGTTTTGCCGTTGCGGCGACCGTCGCCGTGGCGGGCGTTACGGCGTTCTCTTCGCTTCCCGCCACAGCCGAACTTTCGGCAACCGCCATGCACACCTCCGTCGCATATGAAGTGACGGCGGAGGGGGAGGGGCTCGACGTCGTCTTGTTCAACGATTTCGTCCGCTTCACCCAACCGCTCGAAGCGGGCGCGAACAGCGGCGTATTCGGGGAGCTTCTGCCCAACGTGGAATACACGGTGGCAGTCGTCGGGGAGACGTCGTTCGGCGAAAAGACGGTCGCCTCGACCAAGGTCCGCACGACCAAGACGCCCGACCCCGTTACCGAGTGGCGCGGGGTGGACTATCAATGTCTCTGCGGCTACGACGGATATTTCCACTTTACCATGGATTTCACCGACGAAAACGGGTATTTCACCGATTTCGAGGCTTCCGTCACCGACAGTTTCGGTACGGTGTCGCGGTGCGTGTTCACCGAAGATCTCCACGCCGAACAATTCATCGACATTTGCAACGAGGTCAGCCTCTACAAGCAGGGCGTGTTCCGACTGACATGCCGATCGACCGAGCACGGAGAGAGCGAAACCGTCGTTCTCTGCGAGGTCTCATTCGAAATATAAGCAGGATAAAAAAGTAGGAGATGAAATATGAAAATGAAGAAATTGAAAGACACGGGTGCAAGCGCGAAAACGGCGGGTGCGGGCAGCAAGGCGATCAAGTGGATCGTACTTGCGTTGCTCTTTGCGGGCACGGTCGTCGCGTTCGCCTTTAACAGCCGCATCGCCGATGTGTTCCAGCGGACGGTTTCGGAGAACAAGGTCGTGCAGACGCTGTTTCAAAAAGTGCCCGCCCTCATCAAGACCGTGCAAATCGTCACCATTGCCGTAGTCATCGCGGTGATCGTCCGTCTCGTGCTCGGCAAGCTGTTCTGCCGCGGAAACCGCGCCGCAACGGTGGTCAAGCTCATCAACAGTTTTTTGAATTGGATCATCGGGCTCGTCGCCGTCCTGCTCGTATTGAGCGCGTGGGGGGTGAACACGGGGACACTTCTCGCCAGCGCGGGGATCTTGTCGCTCGTCATAGGTCTCGGCGCGCAGAGCCTCATCGCCGACATCATCGCAGGGCTGTTCATCGTGATCGAGGGCGAATACAGGATCGGCGACATCGTGATCATCGACGATTGGCGGGGCACGGTGCAGGAGATCGGCATCCGCACGACCAAGATCGTCGACACGGGCGGCAACATCAAGATCATCAACAACAGCGACATCCGCTCCATCGTCAACCAAACGCAGGAGCTCTCGCTCGCCAAAGCGAGCATCGGCATCGAATACGGCGAATCCATTCCCCGCGTCGAGATCGTCATCCGCGACAATCTCGACAAGATCAGAGACCGCATTCCCGCCATCGTCGAAGGACCTTATTATAAGGGCGTGCAGGAGCTCGGCGCGTCGAGCGTCGATCTGCTCTTCGTCGCAAAGTGCAAGGAAGAGGACATCTATCAGGTCCAGCGCGACCTCAACCGCGAGCTCAAACTCATGTTCGACGAAAACAACATCAACGTTCCGTTCCCGCAGATCGTGCTCAACCAGCCGCCCGTGTTCGATACCAAAAAGACGACGCGGAAGATGGAGGCAGGCGCGCGCGAGTTCGTCGAAGAGCAGAAAGAACTCTCCAAAGACATCGAAGAGGAATCCAACTGAAAAAATTATAAGGAGATAAATCATGCAAAACTTTAAGAAGTATGTCGCCGAATTTATCGGCACATTCGTCCTTGTCCTCGTCGCTTGCGGCGTTGCGGTCGTGCTCGGCTGCGATACGCCCGCGGGCTACATCGGTACGGCTCTCGCCTTCGGGCTCGTCATCGTTGCAATGGCGTATTCGATCGGGAACGTCTCGGGCTGCCACATCAACCCCGCGGTCTCTCTTGCCATGTTCATCAACAAGAAGATGACTGCCAAAGAGTTCGTCGGCTATGTCGTTGCGCAAGTCCTCGGCGCGATCGCGGGCGCGGCGGTGCTCGCCCTCTTCACGGGGAGCTTTGCAAACCTCGGCGGCAACGCCGTACAGTCGGCAACGGGCGTCGGCACGGTGGGGAACATGCTCGGGCAGTTCGGCGAAGTCGGCGGCTATTTCGTCGGGCTCATCGCCGAGATCGTGCTCACGTTCATCTTCGTCATCGCCATTCTCGGCGTCACCTCCAAACAGGAGAACAGCCCCGTTACGGGTCTCGTGATCGGCGGCGCGCTCACCCTTGTGCACCTGCTCGGGATCGGCATTACGGGAACGTCCGTCAACCCCGCCCGTTCCATCGGACCTGCGCTTTTGCAGATGATCGGCGGCAACTTCACGGCGATCTCGCAAATCTGGATCTTCATCGTAGGACCTCTTGCAGGCGCGGCTCTGGCGGCGGTCGTGTACCGCTATCTCACGGGCAAGAAAGAGAAGAAGTCGGAAGAGGAGAAAAAGGAAGAAATTTCCGAATAAAATCCCATCAATCAAAGAAAGCGAGGGCGGTTGCCCTCGCTTTCTTGCGTATTGATCAAAAATCTTTGTTTTGCGATTCTGGATAATTTTTTTATAGTTTTTTCTTACGGAAGAGCCGCGAGAAGAATCCTCTTTTCTGTTGCTTTTCCGCTTCTTTTGCCGCCGCAATGTCTCGGGCGTGCGCGGCGTTTTGTTCGAGTTGCGATTCCACAACGTCCGCCCGATATTTCATTTGATTGGCTTTGTTGCCCATAAAAGGGTCGAAATACACATTTCTTGACATCGTCTTTTTCTCCCGTCTGCGGCAAGAGTTTTCTTGAAGAGCAAGTCGCTTTCATACGGTCATGATAGCAGAGAACCGTAAAAAGCCGAGCCTGCTTTTACGATTCGCGCTGTTTGCGCGCCGCGTGCACCCACACCCGCACGAGGTCTTTGCCCTGTTTTTTGAGGAGGAGACGGCTCTCCTCGGGCAGACTGCGGAAAGCGCGCTTCATACCGCGCACCTTTTTGAAAAATCCCTTGCGGAACTCGGGCACGGTGGTCGCGCCGCTGCCGAGGATCACGGTGTAAAGAGCTTCCACCAGTTTGCGTCGGGTCGCGTCGTCGATGGTTTCTCCCCAATCCTGCAAGGTGCGGTCGAGACGGCGCGAGCCCGCCGTCGTTTTGGGAAGTTCCACGAACGTGCCGTCGTCGGCGACCGCCCATGCGAACGGGTTGTGCTGTCCGATGAGCACGCTCTTGCTCAACACGACGCGGTAGTTCTGCGAATGGAAGAGGAGGATGCCGACGAGCGAATCCTGCGGAACGGTCTTGAAGATGCGGTCGGCGACGCGGCGGTATTCCGCGGTCTCGAAGATGCTCTCCTGAAACCCCGGACCGTCGTGGTCGTACACGGCGACGAGCGCGTCGGCAACGCGGGGCATGGCATATACGGCGGCGTACACGGCGAGGTTGCCGCCCTTGCTGTGCCCGCCCACGATGAGCTTTCCCGTCTCCCGCTCGGTGACGGCGTTGAGGTATTCCACCGCAATGGTTTGAGAGGGGATCTTACGGCGGAACGCCATGTTGAAATCCTCTTTCCAGCCGAGGAGGGTGATGTCCGTGCCGCGGTAGGCGATGTACGCCGTGCCGTCGGGCAGGATACAGGTGAGCGCGGCGAAGCGCACTTCGGCGGCTTCGTCGTTATATTCCTTGAAATACCCGAGACGGATCGACGAGAAACGCGCGCTTTGGGCGAGCGCGTCGATGAGGCGGGCGTTGTTTTTGGGAAGCAGAGTATTTTCGATGAGTTTTTCGGCAAACGGTTTGAGTTCGGCGATCGTTTTGCGGGGCGCGTCCTCGTTGAGGATGCCCGTGAAATTGAAATAAACGAGCTCGGAGAGCACCAGACTGTCCACTTCGCCGAAAGGACGCGCCTTGAACGGATCGTCCCCGAACGCGCGTACATATTCGATGATATTCATAACAGCTCCGACATGGGTGGTTAGCGTAATATTATCATATATGCGTCGTTTTGTCAATACATTTGCCGAATTTTGGGCGCGTCTACGCCGCTGTCGGCAGAAAAATGCGCGTCAAACGGGGGGAAATGCGGGCGCGTAACGGGAAGAAAAGACGGGTGCGGGCGGGGGAGGAAGAATGTGAGAAAGGGGCGGGGGAGCTGTTTTGAAATCACAAAGTGAAAAATTCCGAAAATTCTTTTTATAACATGCAATTTTTACGGAATTTATGCTATAATGGTTACAGGAAAACAGGGGGTACCCAAAAACGATGAAAACTTTGTATGTGACCGACCTTGACGGCACCCTTTTAACGAGAAACGAACGGGTTTCCGAATACAGCCGCGAGCGGATCAACCGCTTGATCGGGCAAGGCGCGCTGATCACCTATGCCACCGCGCGGTCGGCGCGGAGCGCGCAGCGCGCTCTCGAAGGCTTACAGATCGAGATCCCCGTCATCTTATATAACGGCGGGATCGTCTACGACTGCCGCAGCGGGCAGACGCTTCGCCATGTCCTCTTCGGGGAGGAATTGAAGCGGTACGTCCTTTCCACGCTTCGCGAGCACGGGATCACGCCCGTGGTGTTCGGGGCGACCGAGGGGCGGGAACGCGTCGTATGGCTTCGCGAAGAGGAGACGGGCGGCATGCAACGCTATCTTGCGCGCAGGGCGGGGGACGACCGTCTCGTGCCCGCCGACACGCCCGACGCGCTCATCGACGGGTATGTGATCTACTTCAAATGTATGGGCGCGCGCGAACAGCTCGAAAGCGCGTGGAACGTGCTCAAATACGACGAACGCGTCATTTGCATCTTCCATCAAGAGACGTACACGAGCGACTTCTGGATGGAGATCTCGCCGCGGGAGGCGACCAAGGCGAATGCCGTGCGCTTTTTGAAAGACTACCTCGGGTGCGGGCGGGTCGTCTGTTTCGGCGACACCTCCAACGATTCGGATATGTTCGACGTCTGCGACGAAAAGTACGCCGTGATGAATGCCGACGAATGGCTCAAAGCCAAGGCGACGGGGGTCGTTGGGTATTGCGAGGAGGACGGCGTTGCCAAGTGGTTGGAGGCAAACGCCCCGCTTCGGCTTTCAGAGGAATAGATAAATACTGCGGAAGCCGAGATAAAAGCAATAGAAATTGAGCACGGCGATGAGGGGCAGGAAGATCATCAAGATCATGCTCGAAAGTCGGTAGCGCATGAGGAACATGCACAGGTAGATGGTCGTTGCGCCGCCGAGCAGGGCGGTGAGGACGAGCTTCCCGTCGCCTTCCGTCCGTTCGCCCGCGTCCTCGCTGTCGCGGAGCGTTTTCACATAGCGGAAGCCGTAAAAGTTGACGGCGGCAATATAAACGGCGAACATGATGTAAAGAAAAGTCATACCGCTAACAAGTATGTGCGGTTTGCATGATTTTAGCGCAGGGGGTCACAGATGAAAAAAAAGAGAGCATATGTGAGCGTTTACGATAAAACGCGCATCGTGGAGTTCTGCCAATACCTCGTGGAATACGGCTATGAACTCGTCGCGACGGAGGGGACGGCGAAAGCGTTGCGCGACGCGGGCATTCCCGTGCAGTCGGCGCACGACCTTACGGGCTATCCCGAACCGCTCGGCGGCAAGGTGCGCGCCGTGCATCCCGCCATCTATACGGGGATCATCGCCAATTCGCTCTCGGCGGAACAGCGCGCCGAACTCGACGGCGAGATCTTCCCCATCGAGCTCGTCGTCGTCAATATGTACCCGTTCAAAGAGGACATGGCGGACGGCGTACCCTTCGAAGAGGCGGCGGCGCATATCGACGCGGGCGGCGTCGCTTTGCTCGACGCGGCGGCGAAGAACTTCATGCACACCGTCGTCGTTTGCGATCCCGACGACTACGACCGCGTGCTCTGCGACCTCGCGGCGGGCGTGATCTCGGAGGAGGAGCGGCAATACCTTACATATAAGGCGTTCTCCTACACCGCCTCGTACGACGCGCTCGTGGCGCAATACCTCTCGCACAAATTGAAGATCCCTTTCCCCAAGACGCTCACGGTCACTTTCGATAAGTCGCAAGACGTCCGCTACGGGGAGAATCCCCAACAGAAGGCGGCGGTCTACCGCGAACCCCTCCTCAAAGAGGGCTCGCTCGCCCGCGCCAAACAGCTCAAAGGCGCGGAACTCACCTATAACGCGCTCGGCGACGCCAATGCCGCGCTCGAACTCATCAAAGAGTTCGAACGCCCCGCCGTCGTCGTATGCAAACATTGCGCGCCCTCGTGCGCCGCGCAGGGGGAGACCTTGTACGAGGCGTTCGGGCGGGTGCGCGAAAATTCGCTCGAACGGACGATCGTCGCCCTCAACGGCATCGTCGACGCCCGTCTCGCCGCGCAGTTGCAGAAGGCGAATTTCGAAGTCGTGCTCGCCGTCGGCTTCACGCCCGAGGCGATGGCGGAGTTCTGGGAGGGCGACGTCATTCTCCTTGAAATGCCGGGGCTGCGCAGTAAGGTGCAGTTCGCAACCTACGACATGACCAAAATTTACGGCGGGCTGCTCGTGCAGACATACGACACCTCGGTCTGCGGCGAACTGCGCTGCGTTTCGGCGCGCAAGCCCACGGAGAGCGAGGTGCGCGCCCTGCTGTTCAACTACAAAGTTGCCAAACACGCGCCGTCGAGCGCGGTCGTCATCGGGACGGAGAACGCCACCAAGGGGATCGGCACGGGACAAGTTTCCCGCGCGCTCGCCTTCCGCTTTGCGCTCGAGCTTGCGGGCGACGGGGCAAAGGGGGCGGCTCTCGCTTCCGAAGCCGCCCTGCCCGACGCGGAGATCATGCGGGCGTGCAGTCTCGCGGGGATCACCGCCGTCGTCGGCTCGGGCGAGCCCGACGAGGAGACCTTACGCATCTGCAACGAGGCGAACATCGCGCTTCTCGTCTCGGACGAACGTCATTTCAAGAACTGATTCGGAGGGGATATGGAATCGCTTCGCGAACTGTATAAGATCGGGAGAGGTCCGTCGAGCTCGCACACGATGGGACCCGCCCGCGCCGCGCAGGAATTTGCGGCGGAACATCCCGAAGCCGCCCGCTACCGCGCCGTTCTCTACGGCTCGCTCGCGCTCACGGGCGCGGGGCACTTGACGGACAGAGCGGTGACCGAGGCTCTTCCCAAGCCCTGCGAAGTGATCTTCGACAAGACAACTCCCACGGACGAGCATCCCAACACGCTCGATCTGATCGCGCTGAACGAGGCGGGAGACCCCGTCGCGCAGACCCGCTATCTCTCGGTGGGCGGCGGCACGATCCGCCGCTCGGGCGAACCCGCGCACGAGGCGAAGCAGGTCTATCCCTTTCGGAATTTTTCGGAGATCATCGCGTATTGCGAAAAGAAACATTGCTCGCTCGAACAGGTCGTGTACGACTTCGAGGACGGGGGGATCGGCGAATTTCTCGGCGAAGTGTACGCCACCATGCGCGAAACGGTGCGCCGCGGTCTGAACGCCTCGGGCACGCTTCCCGGGACGTTGAACGTGGAGAGGAAAGCCAAACTTCTCTTCGAGACGAAGAACGAAACGGAGACCCCCGCCCAGCTCGAAAAGCGGCATTTGTGCGCTTTCGCCTTTGCGACGAGCGAGGAAAACGCGAGCGGGGGGACCGTCGTCACCGCGCCCACCTGCGGCGCAAGCGGCGTTCTGCCCGCCGTCCTCATCTATTTGAGCCGCATGCACGGCTTTTCGGAGAACCGCGTGCGCAACGCGCTCGCCGTTGCGGGGCTCGTCGGCGTCACCGTAAAACAAAACGCCTCGGTGAGCGGCGCGGAGGCGGGCTGTCAGGCGGAAGTGGGCACTGCCACCGCCATGGCTGCCGCGGCGGTCTGCCGCCTGTTTCAGGGGAGTATTTCGGAGACGGAATACGCCGCGGAGATCGCCCTCGAACACCAGCTCGGGCTCACCTGCGACCCCGTGGGGGGATATGTGCAGATCCCCTGCATCGAGCGGAATGCGGTCGCGGCGTTGCGCGCGCTCGCAAGCGCAGAGCTCGCCCGCGTGCTCGCGGGGACGAGAAAGATCTCCCTCGATACCGTCATCGAAACGATGTACGAGACGGGGAAAGACCTCTCCGCGCGCTACCGCGAAACGAGCGAGGGGGGACTTGCGGCGGTCTACAAAGGTTGCGATTGATGGTGTAAAATACGAGCCCCTGCGCCGATTCGGCGCAGGGGCTCGTTCCTTTCAAAAATCAAAAAGGGCGGCAAGAAGCCGCCCGCGCGCCGTTTTGTCAAACGGACTGTTTGGTGAGATAGGGTTCGAGTGCCTGCGCGAGCTGGTCGGGGCAGGAGGTATTCTGGCGGCAGCGGATGCCGCGAAGCAAACCGTACACCTCGTCGGGCGTTTTTCCCTCGACGAGCCGACTGATCCCCTGCAAGTTGCCGCTGCAACCGCCGATGAATTTTACGTTATGGATCTTATTTTCTTCGTCGAGGTCGAAGATGATCTGTTTGGAGCAAGTTCCTCTCGTCGAATAAGTGATCATATCTATCCTCCTTTTAATCTACGAGCGTTTCATAGACGACGGAATACAAGTCGGAAGCCTTGTCCTCCCATTTTTTGTAGATGGCGTTCGCCGTACGCTTGTCGGGGACGACGAATTTGAGTTCGAGCATGGGCTGGATGGGGGCGAGGATCTTCAAGAAAACGGTGTAAGTTCCGTCTTTGTTCTGGTAGTAGTCGGACTTGCAGTCCTGCCGCGTGCGGAATTTCGCGCTGTTGTTTTTGATGAAGCGGGAGATCTCCTCGCGCGCGCTCCGCGGGATATTGATGTAGAAATTGGCAAGCGTCTCTCTGCCTTCGGGCGTAATGGTATAGAGGGGGTCGTCGCTGGTCGGGATCTCGCAAATGAAGCCGTCCGATTGCAGTTTATGGATGAGCACCACGCAATCCATATAATTGATCCAATCGTTCGACGACGTGCACATGTCGATCAGCGTCCGTTCCGAGAGCGGGCTCTCCATTTTATCGAACACGAAGAGGAGTATTAACTTGTTGACCGAAGTTTCGCCTTTGACCTGCATAATGATTTTTCCTTGGTGAAAAAATCGTGAGAGACAAATAAGCCGCTTAAAGATTAAGCGGCTTTGCTATGCCGAACCGAGGTGCGGAAGTTACGCTTGGAACTTCTTGAGCTTCTCGATGAGGTCGGCGCAGTCGTCGCTCTGGATCTCTACGGTGACGGGTTTGGAGGTGTCGATGCTGAAAAGACCGAGAATGGACTTCGCGTCGACGACGTAATGACCGCTCTTGATGGTGATCGGGTAGTCGTATGCCTGCGTGATGTTGACGAATTCTTTCACGCTGGACGTCATTTCAAGGCAAATGTTGATGGATTTCATGATTGTTTCCTCCACGAATCATAGTTTTGCTTTATTATACATAAAAACTGCGACAAAATCAAGATATTTCCGAAAAAATTCTTTAATATTTTTTTTATTTGTGCTATAATGGGAAAAGAGGGGGGATCGCCGCGCCGATTTCCCCCGCGGAGGTGCTATGCAAGACCAATATCAAAAGATCGAACGCTTCCTTTCCGTGTGTACCAAGCTCGTCGACGGCAAGTTCATGAACGCCGATACCCGCGTTTCGGAGACGCTCGCCGCCATCGCCGCAAGCAGGGAACTCACCCAACTGTTTTCCGCGGTCACGCAGGGATTCGACTATCCCGCCGCCAAACGCGCCTATCTCAAACCGTCCTCCGAAATGGGCGGGGCGCGCGGTCAGGCGTTCATGCCGTCCGACAGAAGCGAGATCCTCGCCTTTGTATTCTGCCTGTTCGTGGAGATCGACGCGGGCACGCTGCCGTTCAACGATTTTCTGCTTCGGTATTTCTATGTCGACGGGAGCTACACCGCGAGTTATACGGTTTTCGCCGAACGGGTCGTACGCCCGTTCCGCGACATCGTCCGCGATTGCTTCCCCGATCTCGAACGGCGGGGGGGCTCGGCGGGGTTGAGCGGCTCGCAAGACGACGCGATCGACCAGATCGCCCGCCGCATTCCCGCCGAACAGGCGCGCATCGAAAAGTATTCCCTGCACGATACCGAAAAGGTCTCCATGCGGGTTATTCTCTCGGCGATCTCGGCGGCTCTCTCGCGGCACGACATTGCCGACCTCACGGCACTTCTCGCGGGCTACCGCTATTTCCTCCGCTATATCGGCGGGGAGGACGAGAACAGCGCGGCGATCTTCGAATACGCCGCAAAACTCTGATATGGACCTTCGTGAACGGACTTTGAAAAAGCATTACGTCTACCGCGGGAAGACCGTGAACCTGCGCGTAGATGACGCCCTTTTGCCCGACGGCAGAGCGTGCGTCCGCGAGATCGTGGAGCACCCCGGCGGGGCGGCAGTGCTGTGCGTGCAAGACGGGTGCGTCGCGCTCGTCAAACAGTTCCGCTATGCGTACGGGGAGGAGATCTACGAGATCCCCGCGGGCAAGCTCGAACGCGGGGAAGATCCCGCGCTTGCCGCCGCGCGCGAGCTCGGCGAGGAGACGGGGCTGTGCGCCGCCCGCCTCACCCAACGCCTCGTGCTCTATCCCACCCCGGGATATACCGACGAAAAGATCTACATTTACGAAGCCGAAGAGGTCTCCCGCGGAGAGACGCACCCCGACGAGGACGAGTTTCTTTTCCTCGAATGGGTCCCGCTTTCCCGCGCCTATGAAATGATTGCGGACGGGGGGATCAAAGACGGCAAGACGATCGCCGCTCTCCTCTTGTATCGCATGCGGCATGCCGAGCAAAAGGCGTAAATCGATCCATATCATAATAGAGAAAACGTCCCCGCGCAAACGAGCGCGGGGACTTTCTCTACGGAATCGGATTCAAAACTTGTTCTCAATCGTGGTCGCAGCCGCAGCCGCCGATCCCGCGGAGACAGTTCGCGAGCTGTGCGAGCGTGCCGTTTTTGCAGAGGCAGTACGCGCAAGCGGCGAGAATGGGCCAGCCGCATCCCGTGAACGCTCTCGACGTGAGCACGTTCGTGCCGCACGTTCCGAGGATGAGCAGGATGATGAGAAGCCAAAGGCAGTTGTTGCCCGTCAAACAGCAATTCATGGTTTTTCCTCCTTGTTCGCCGCAGAGTATGTAGTGTTCTTTCCTGCGGTTTCTGTCTTATCATATGGCGGCGGCAAAAAAATTGTTCGCCGACAAGCCGTTCATTTAGTTGCCAAATGTGCGCGCGAATGGTATAATGAGCAATGGGTCGCCCGTTCGGGGCGGAACGGTACGCTCGACCGTATCCGCCGCAGGGTCTCCCAAATCTATTTTTCTGCGGATACTCCCGAAAGGGGAGATCCGATGGAGGTCATTATGAAACGCAGTCACCTTTTCTCTGCGAGAAACATTGCGTACTTTTCGGTGCTTCTCGCGCTGGTCGTCGTCTTGCAGACGTGCGGCGGGTTTTTCGTCATCAGCGGTACGTCGTTGAGCTTCGTCCTCGTGCCCATCGTGCTCGGGTCGGTGTTGCTCGGACCGATCGCGGGGGGACTTCTCGGATTCGTGTTCGGGTTCATCGTGCTCATGTACGGCGTGGCGGGAACAGATCCGTTCACCGCGACCCTCTTTGCCGATACCCCCGTCATGACGACGCTCATTTGCCTCGTAAAGGGGATCGCGGCGGGCGTCGTCCCCGGCGTCTTGTACCGCGCCCTGCGCCGCGTGAACGACTATGTTGCGATCATCGTCGCCGCGCTGTCCGCGCCCATCGTGAACACGGGTCTGTTCATCCTCGGCGCGTTCATGATCTCGGGAACGATCGGCGCAAATTTCACCGAATCGGGCAGCCTGTCCGAGGTCGCGTACTTCCTCTTCATCGGTTGCGCGGGGATCAACTTCCTCATCGAGTTTGCGATCAATCTCGTGCTCGCGCCCGCCCTGCACCGCGTCGTGGTCGTTGCAGAGCGGTATTACAGCGGAAAAACTTCCAAAAAAGAGACGCCGCAGGCGGACGGGGAGACCGCGCAAAAAACGGACGGGGAAACCAACTGTAAATCGGAGAGCATTTCATGATCCTTTGTATCGACGTCGGCAATACCAATATCAAATACGCGGTGTTCGACGGGGACACGCTCAAATCTTCGTTCCGCGTCGCGACCGACCTCAAACGCACGTCCGACGAATACGGCGTTCAGCTCGTGCAGATGCTGGCGTTCGGCGGCGTCGCCCCGCGCGACGTGACGGGGGGGATCTTCTCCTCGGTCGTGCCCTCGCTCGACTACACCGTTGTGCGCATGCTCGACGTCTATTTCGGGATCGTGCCCAAGCAGATCGCCCCGGGGCTCAAAACGGGGCTGAAAATGCGCGCGGACAACGCCAAAGAGGTGGGCGCGGACCGCATCGTAAACAACGTGTCTGCCCTCAAAAAATACGGCGCGGGCAAGCCGATGATCATTGTGGATTTCGGCACGGCGACGACGTTTAACGTGATCAGCGCGGAGGGAGAGTTCATCGGCGGCGTGATCGCCCCCGGGATCAAGGGTTCGCTCGACAGCCTCGTTTCGGGGACGGCGAAACTGCCCCGCGTGGAGATCGAAGCCCCCAAGAGCGTGATCGCGACGAACACCGTAACCAACATGCAGGCGGGCATCGTGTTCGGCTTTGCGGGGCTGGTGGAATACATTGTGAAAAAGATCAAGCGGGAGCTCGGATCGGGCGACGTGCGTACGATCGCGACGGGCGGCTTTTCCGAAACGATGGCGCGCGAAACGCACTGTATCGACGTCATCGATAAGATGCTCACGCTCGACGGCTTGAAATATTTATACGATTTGAACAGTACGGAGGGAGAGGGATGAAACGAGTCGGGATCGCGATCCTCGGTTTGGGGGTCGTCGGAGGAGGAGCGTACCGCATCCTCACGGAGCATGCGGAATTCTTCAAAAAGACGCAGGAGGTGGAGCTGTTCGTCCAAAGCGCGCTTGAATGCAACAGGGAACGCGCGTCCGCGCTCGGCTTCCCGCAGGAGAAACTCGCCTCCAACATCGCGGAGATCGTGTCCGATCCCGACGTGCAGATCGTCGTAGAGGCGATCGGCGGCATCGAAGCGGCGAAAGAATATGTGCTCGCCGCGCTTCATGCGGGCAAGACGGTCGTCACCTCCAACAAGGAGCTCTACGCCAAATTTTCGCACGAGCTCGAACGCGCGGCGAAACAGCACAACGCGGGGCTCTATTTCGAAGCGAGCTGCGTCGGCGGCGTGCCCATCATCCGCACCCTGCTCGACGGCGTGCAGTCCAACAAAGTCTCCTCGCTCATGGGGATCATCAACGGCACGACCAATTACATTCTCACCAAGATGTCGGAGGGGATGGAGTACGGACAGGCACTGTGCGAGGCGCAGGCGCACGGGTACGCGGAATCCGACCCCACGGCGGACGTCGACGGGTTCGACGCCGCCTACAAGCTCTCCATTCTCGCCTCGCTCGCCTTCCATACCAAGATCCCGTTCGCCAAGGTATTCCGCGAGGGGATCGCCAAGATCTCGTTGGAGGACGTTGCGGACGGCGAAGCACTCGGATATCGCCTCAAACTTCTCGCGATCGCCAAAGATACGCCCGCGGGCGTCGAGGTGCGCGTCCATCCCACCTTTGTCAAAAAGGAGCACCCGCTCGCGTCCGTCGAGAAGAACTTCAACGCCGTGTTCCTCACGGGCGACGCCGTGGGGGAGATCATGCTCTACGGCAAGGGGGCGGGCTCGCTTCCGACGGGGAGCGCGATTGTCAGCGACGTCATCTTTGCCGCCACGCATGTCGACAACCACTATTCCACCTTTAAGAATACGGCTTCGGCGGCGCAAGACGTAAAATTCATCACCGACTTTTCGAGCGCGTACTACCTCCGTCTCACCGTGGACGACGTCCCGGGGATGCTCGCGAAGATCGCGGCGGTGTTCGGGAAACAGGGCATTTCCATCGTCGAACTCATCCAGCGGTCGGCTTGCGCGGGGAAGGCGACGCTCGTTGCCGTCACCCACGAGACGCACGAGAACGCCATTAAAAATTCGGTTGCGAAATTCGAAACCATGGAAACGGTGAAAGTGGAATCCGTTCTGCGCGTCGCGCTTTGAGGGACGGGGGTGCAAGCCCCCGTTTTTGATATGAAGGCTGTCATTCTCATCAATCCCTATCTCACGGAAGCCGAAGAAATGTACCAGCCGCGGCGCATTGCGGAGGAGCTCGAAGCCCGCGGCGTTGAAGTCCGCATCTTTCCCAACGTGCGGACGGCGCGGGTCGGAGGAACGGGAAATGTCGATATATGTTGCGATTTTTGCGTCTATCTCGACAAAGACAAGTATGTTCCCCGCATTCTCGAAGCGCGGGGGACGCGCCTTTTCAACCGCGCCGAAGCGGTTGAGATCTGCGACGACAAAATGCTCACCCACATCGCGCTCGACGGCGTTGTGCCCATGCCCGAAACGATCGCCGCGCCCCTTTGCTATAAGAGCGGCGCAGAGGTTTGGTTCGACGATTCGCTCGGCTATCCCGTCGTCGTAAAGGAATGTTACGGAAGTTTCGGCAAGCAGGTCTACCTCGCGCGAAACGAGGGGGAACTGCGCGCCGTTTTGAAGAATTTGCAATACAAGCCCCATCTCTTGCAGAAATTTATTTCGGAGAGTGCGGGCAGAGATCTTCGCCTGATTTGCGTGGGCGGCGAAACGGTCGCCGCGATGGAGCGGCGGTCGGACGGCGATTTCCGTTCCAACATCGGCTTGGGCGGGCACGGCACGCCGTACGAGGCGGACGGGCGGGCGCGCGAGATCGGCAGGACGGTCTCAAACGCCTTACATCTCGATTATTGCGGGATCGACCTGCTGTTCGGCAAAGACGGGTATCTCCTCTGCGAGGTCAATTCCAACGCCTTTTTCGGCGGGATTGAGCGGACGACGGGCGTAAACGTGGCGGGGAAATTCGCCGATCACATGCTCGCGGAGATGCGCCGAAGCTGAAAAACCCGTATCAAAAACGCCCTCCGTGCCCATGGCACGGAGGGCGTTTTTGCAATATATGTGCACAAATTCAGCCGACAATGAGGTTGACGAGGCGGTCGGGCACGACGACGCACCGCTTCAACGTCTTTCCCGCGAGCTTTTCCTGAACGGCGGGAATGGCGCGGACGCGCGCCTCGATCTCGTCGTTTGCGATCCCCGCGGGGATCATGGCTTTGCAGACGATCTTGCTGTTGATCTGCACGGCGTATTCCTTTTCGTCGAGCACGAGTTTTTCGGCGTCCTCCACGGGATAGGACTGTTCGAACACGAAGCCCTTGCCGCCGATCTGTTCCCAGAGCTCCTCGCAGAAGTGGGGAGCGCAGGGGGCGAGCAGGAGGACGAGATCTTTCGCCGTCGCCTTCAAAAGGGCGATATTTTTTTGCGGAAGCGCGTCGTATTTGGTGATCGCGTTCAAAAGTTCCATGAGCCGTGCGATCGCCGTATTGAACGAGAACGCCTCCATATCTTTGGCAATGCGGCGGATCGCGGAATTGCGCGCGTAGTCGAGCGTCTTTTCCTCCGCGCCGTAGCTCTCCTCTTTGGGGGTCTTGTAGCCGTAAATTTTGAGCACGGTCTTTTCCACGCGGTCCATGAACCGCGCGATCGCCTTGATCCCGTCGTCGTTCCACGGTCCGCCCTCGGTATAGGAGAAGCCGAACATGAGATACAGGCGGAAGGCGTCCGCGCCGTATTCCGACACATAGTCGTCGGGGGAGACGATGTTGCCGTGCGACTTGGACATACGGTTGCCGTCGGGACCGAGAATGACGCCCTGGTGGACGAGCCGCTTAAAGGGTTCGTCGAAATCGAGATAGCCGAGGTCGCGGAGGGCTTTGGTGAAGAAACGGGCGTAGAGCAGGTGCATGCACGCGTGTTCCGCGCCGCCCACATAGGTGTCGACGGGCAGCAGACGGTCGACCTCTTCGCGGTCGAACGGTGCTTTGTCGTTGTGCGCGTCCGCATAGCGGAGGTAGTACCAGCTCGAACAGACGAACGTATCGAGGGTGTCGGGGTCGCGTTGCGCCTTGCCGCCGCATTTCGGGCAGGTCGTGCGCATAAATTTTTCGTGTTTTGCGAGGGGAGACTTCCCGTCGGGGCGAAATTCCACGTCGTAGGGCAGTTTTACGGGCAGATCCTTTTCGGGAACGGGCACGTCGCCGCAGGACGGGCAGTGCACGACGGGAATGGGCGCGCCCCAATAGCGTTGGCGGGAAATGAGCCAATCGCGCAGGCGGTAGTTGACTTTCTTGCCGCCCTTGCCGAGTTTGGAGATATACGACGCGATCTCGTCGCGCGCCTCCTCGCCGAACAGCCCGTCGAAAGAGCGTCCGTCAAAGGAGAGCGAGCCGCGCACGATGCCGTCCTCGCAGAAAGGGAGCGTCGTCTCGCCGCCCTGTTTTTCGATGACTTTTTCGATGGGGAGACCGTATTTTGTCGCAAAGGCGAAGTCGCGCTCGTCGTGGGCGGGGACAGCCATCACCGCGCCCGTCCCGTAGGTCGCGAGAACGTAGTCGGCGAGGTAGATGGGGACGCGTTTGCCGTTGACGGGGTTGACGCAGTACGAACCCGTGAACACGCCCGTCTTTTCGCGGGTGGAGGAGAGGCGGTCGATCTCGTTGGCTTTGGACGCCATTTCGATATACGCCTCCACTTCCGCGCTCTGTTCGGGGGTGGTGAGCTTGCGCGCGAGGGGATGCTCGGGCGCGAGCACGACGTACGTCACGCCGAACACGGTATCGCAACGGGTGGTGAACACGCGGATCTCGTCGCCGCTCTCCGCGTCGAATACGATCTCGCACCCTGTCGACTTCCCGATCCAGTTGCGCTGCATGTTCTTGGTCTTTTCGGGCCAATCGAGGGAATCGAGCCCCGAGAGAAGCTCTTCCGCATAGTCGGTGATCTTAAAAAACCATTGCGTGAGGTTTTTGCGGACGACTTCGGAGGAACAGCGTTCGCACCTGCCGCCCTCGACCTGCTCGTTCGCGAGCACCGTTTGGCAGGACGGACACCAATTTACGGGAGCTTCCTTGCGGTAGGCGAGCCCCTTTTTGTAGAGTTGGAGGAACATCCACTGCGTCCACTTGTAGTAGGATTCCTCGCAGGTCTTGATCTCCGCCGACCAATCGAACATCGCGCCCATCGCTTTGAGCTGGTTTTCCATGGTGGCAATGTTCTGCTCGGTGGAATCTTTGGGGTGGACGCCCGTTTTGATGGCGTAGTTTTCGGCGGGCAGACCGAAGGCGTCGAAGCCCATCGGCTGGAATACGTTGTAGCCCTGCATGCGTTTGAACCGCGCGTAAGAATCGGTCGGACCGTAGTTGTACCAATGTCCAACATGCAATTTTGCCCCCGACGGATAGGAGAACATTTCCAGAACATACAGTTTGGGCGCGTCTGACTTTTTGTCGAAGTTGTTGAGTTTCGCCTTTTCCCAACGCTGTTGCCACTTTCGTTCGATGCTTTTGATATCCATAAATTGTCCTCGCGAGTTGTTCCGAGAGAAATTGTACAATATTCCGCGGGAAAAGTCAAGCAACCGCGCGGCGATTTCGGATTTTATTGATTTTTTGCGCCGTAAATAAATCGCAAAGATCGGCATACAATAAAGTCGTGGAAGAAATCACCGTTTCGGAGGGGAGCGCGCGAAGCTCCTATATCACCTATTTATATAACGCAGTCATGGGCAATGTGATCCGAACGGGCGGGACGGGGGAATTGCTGTTCGGCGACGACCGCACGGCACTGCGCCTCCGCGTGGACGGACAGGTGGGCGAGACCGTGCGGGAAAAGGTCGCCGAGATCATCGGCGTCGGCTATAAATACGCGTTTTTGCGCAAACAGCTCGGCGTTTGCCTTGGCATGCGGGAGAAAAAACTACTCTGCGCCGCCCTCATCGCCGCCGACTTCGAGGGCGATAAGGCGTATTTGCGCGAACATATCCATGCGGACGGGGAGATCTGCATCGACGGGATCTACGCCTTTCGCCTCGGCGCGTTGCGTGAAAAATGGGCGCGCATCGTAAGCTACGTCCCCGAAGGCTTCTCCTCGTGCGACCTCAAAAAGTTCTGCGACTTTCTCGTGGGGGAGAGCCGCAACAAGATCTATCTCAAAGGGAACGTCGTGTTTGGCGAAAATTTCGCGCCCCTGCGCCGCAGCCGCCTCACGGGGGAGGAGGACGTGATGACCGAGATCATTCTCTCGGACGCGGGATTCGTGTACTGCCTCGGGGAAGTGGAGGCGCAAGTGGGAGATTTTTTGCAAAAATATTATGCCGAGCGTGCGATATTTTCTTGACAAAAGATATTGAACAAGCTACAATAGAAAGGACGGTGACAAGTAGCCCCGCACGGACGTTTCCAGAGAGAAAACCCTCGGCTGAAAGGTTTTTATCGGACGGCGGAACGCGAAACCGCACCGCGTATGCAAACCGAATGAAGAGTGGCTTCGGCAATTAAGGTGGAACCGCGCGAGCATATCTTGCGTCCTTAAACTCCCGCAGAGGGGAATTTAAGGACGATTTTTTGTTATTTCGGTGTTTGCGAAGTACTATGTCAGACATAATTAAGAAAAAAATCCTCAAAAAAAGGAGAAAAACGATGCATATTACATTGAAAAACGGCGACGTGCTCGCCGTGGAAGAGGGCACGACCGCGCTCGGCGCGGCGCAGGCGATCTCCGAGGGATTGGCGCGAAACGCCGTCGCCGCCAAGATCAACGGAACGCTTTGCGATCTTTCCGCGCTTTTGCGGGAGGGCGATTCGCTCGAAATCGTCACGCTGAAAGACGAAGAGGGGCTCGAAGTGTACCGTCATACTTGCGCGCACGTTTTGGCGCAGGCACTCAAATCCATCTATCCGACCTGTAAACTTGCGATCGGGCCCGTCATAGAAAACGGGTTCTATTACGACGTCGATTTCAAAACGCCCATCACGCTCGAAGATTTCCAAAAGATCGAGGCGGAGATGCAGAAGATCATCAAGAGCAACCTGCCCGTGGAGCGGTTCACTCTGCCGCGCGAGGAGGCGATCGCGCTCATGAGCAAATATCACGAGAATTACAAGGTGGAAATCATTCAGGATCTACCCGAGGACGCGGAGATCTCGTTCTACAAGCAGGGCACGTTCACCGATCTCTGCCGCGGACCGCATCTTCCCTCGACGGGGAAGATCAAGGCGTTCAAGCTGGTCTCCATTGCGGGGGCGTATTGGCGGGGCGACGAAAAGAAGAAGATGCTCACCCGCATTTACGGAACGGCGTTTGCGAAGAAAGAGGAACTCGAAGCCTATTTACAGCGGCTCGAAGAGGCGAAGAAGCGCGACCACAACAAGCTCGGCAGGGATCTCGGCATCTTCATGACGAGCGACGTGGTGGGGCAGGGGCTTCCCATTCTCATGCCCAAAGGGGCGAAGATCTTGCAGATCCTCACCCGTTTCGTAGAGGACGAGGAGCAAAAGCGGGGCTTTATGGTCACCAAAACGCCCAATATGGCGAAGTCCGACCTCTATAAAATTTCGGGACATTGGTATCATTACCGCGACAAGATGTTCGTGCTCGGCGAGACGGACGACAAGGGCGAGCCGCTCAAAGAGGGGGAGGAGATCATGGCGTTGCGTCCCATGACCTGCCCGTTCCAATATCAGATCTACAAAAACGGGTTGAAGTCGTACCGCGATCTTCCCTGCCGCTATTCGGAGACGGCGACCGAGTTCCGCAAAGAGGCATCGGGCGAGATGCACGGGCTCATCCGCGTGCGGCAGTTCACCCTTTCGGACGGACATATCATCTGCACCAAAGAGCAGGTGGAGGAGGAATTCAAACGTTGCCTCGACCTTTCCTATTATATCCTCGACTGCCTCGGCTTGCGGCAAGACGTATCTTTCCGCTTCTCCAAGCGCGGCAAGGCGAAGTCGGATAAATATATCGACGACGACGAGGCGTGGAACAACACCGAGGCGATGATGAAAGTCATTTTGGACGACCTCGGGCTCGACTATGTGGAGGCGGACGACGAGGCGGCGTTCTACGGTCCGAAGCTCGACGTGCAGACGAAGAACGTATTCGGCAAGGAGGACACCCTCATCACCATTCAGATCGACTTTGCCGCGGGACATTCGTTCGGGATGGAATACGTCGACGCGGACGGCGTGAAAAAGACGCCCTACGTCATTCACCGTTCGTCCATCGGCTGCTACGAGCGCACGCTCGCCATTCTCATCGAGAAGTACGCGGGCGCGTTCCCGCTCTGGTTCGCCCCCGAGCAGGTCAAGGTGCTTCCCGTCACCGACCGCGTGAGCGGGTATGCGAAACAGCTCGTGGAGGAGCTCGCCGCGCTCGGCATCCGCGCGAGTGCCGACTACCGCAACGAAAAGATCGGCAGAAAGATCTTCGACGCCGAGCAGGAGAAAGTTCCCTACAAGCTCGTCGTGGGGGACAAGGAAGTGGAGTCGGGTACGGTCTCCGTCCGCAAGCGCGGCGCGGGGGACGTCGGCACGATGGAAAAGGACGCCTTCTACGCGCTCGTCAAGGAAGAGAACGACAAAAAGATCATTTTCTGATCCGTTCCGCTGAAAATGTTCGCGCCGCGGCAAATGCCGCGGCGCAAAACGTTTCCCGTTTTTCGGCATTGTTAAAAAGCCGCGGGGCAAACCTCTCGCAAATCCGAATTGCCATAGGAGTTTGTGATCGTAAAACGTTGACAGGGGGGAATGTGTTAAAATGGAATTGTTTATCCCTTTTCGGCGGCGTCGGAACATGCCGAAAATCGTGTAAACGGTGAAAAAGCGAAGTCAAGCAACCGCCGCTTTTCGGGATTCGTCTTTCAGGATTTCGCATTGCTCGAGGAAGAAACGGTGGGAGGAAACGTCGCGCTCGTCCTCCAAATGCAGGGCGAAAAAGACGTGGACGGTAAGGTCGCGCAGGCGTTGGAGAAAGTGGGGCTCGCGGGCTATGCGACCCGCTCTCCCCACGAACTCTCGGGGGGCGAAAAACAGCGCGTCGCGATCGCGCGGGCACTCATAAAAGATTCCGAAATGATCCTCGCGGACGAGCCGACGGGCAATCTCGACAGCGAGACGGGGGAGGAGCTTGTCCCCATGTCTCCCGAGAAATACGACGCCGCTCATCACCGTAAGTCTGATCTCTTACAGCATTCTCGCGCAGCGCAAGGAGATCGGCATTTTGCGCGCACTCGGCGCGCGGGCGCGGATGTTACGAAGATCTATTTCGCGCAGGCGGCGATCCTCTCCACGGTCGTTTTTGCGATCAGTATGACGATCACGCTCGTATTGATTTCCGTTCTCAACAACATCTTTGCCTCCTCCGCGGAGCTCGTCGGGCTCATCATGTTCGGCTACACGCCGTGGACATACCCCGTTCTGTTGCTCGGCTCTTTCGGGCTGAACGCGGCGGGAACGGCGTTTCCGATCGGAAAAATTTCCCGCTACGATCCCGCAGAAGCGATAAAAAAGGGTTGAAAAACAGTTGACAAGGGCGAAAAAATCTGCTATTCTAATGCAGTAAAGCAGAAGCAAACCCTTCTCCCCGCACGCAAACGGCGCAACGGGTCAATTCTCGGACAGGTCGCGGACGATCCGCGCACTCATTTTTTCCGACGGGTTTCTTCTGTGAAACCCGTTTTTATATTGTAAGAGAGGGATATGGCAGTAAAAAATCAAAATCAGTTGAATGGCGAGATCCGCGACCGCGAGATCCGCGTGATCTCCGCGACGGGGGAGATGCTCGGCGTCATGTCGCCGCGCGACGCATTGCGCATGGCGGCGGACGAGGGGCTCGATCTCGTGAAGATCTCCCCGAACGCCGTGCCGCCCGTATGCAAGATCATGGACTACGGCAAGTTCAAATTCGAACAGGCGAAAAAGGAAAAGGAGAACCGCCGCAACCAAAAGATCGTCGAGCTCAAAGAGGTCCAGCTTTCCATGACCATCGACGTGGGGGACATCAACGTGAAGGCGAAGCAGGCGACCAAGTTCCTCGAAGCGGGCAACAAGGTAAAGGTTTCCATCCGTCTGCGCGGGAGACAAATGGCGCACGCCAATCTCGGCAAAGACGTCATCATGAATTTTTGCGAAATGTTGAAGGACTGCGCGGTCATCGAAAAGCCGCTCAACATGGAGGGGAGGAATCTCATTCTCATCCTCGGTCCGATCAAAAAGTGATCCCCCTTTTAAGGCGGATATAAATCAAGAAACATCATTTGGAGGATAAAGGTATGCCCAAACAGAAATCGCACAGCGGTTCGAAAAAGCGTTTCTGGCTCACAGGCACCGGTAAGGTGAACAGAGCCCACGGCGGGAAGAACCACAAAGCGGAAACCAAGAACAGAAAGCGGAAGAGAAATTTGCGCCAGACGACGCTCGTCTCCTCTACGCAGGAAGGAACCGTCAAGAAGATGATTCCTTATAAGGATTAAGGGAGGGACAAGCCATGAGAATCAAGAGAGCGGTCAACGCCGTAAAAAAGCGCAGAAAGATTTTCAAACTTTCCAAGGGATATTTCGGCTGCAAGAGCAAGAACTACCGCATCGCCCGTCAGGCGGTGATGAAGTCGCTCAACTACGCGTATATCGGCAGAAAGAGAAGAAAGCGCGACATGAGAAGCCTCTGGATCGCGCGCATCAACGCAGGCGCGCGCATCAACGGGCTTTCCTATTCCAAGCTCATGCACGGCTTGAAAGTCGCGGGGATCAACCTCAACCGCAAGACGCTCGCCGACCTCGCCGTCACCGACGAGAAGGCGTTCGCCGACATCTGCGGCAAGGCGAAAGCCGCACTGTAAACCGATGAAAAGCCTTTCAGGGAAAGGCTTTTTTCGCATATGGTCATCGTTTCCAAACAAAATCCCGTTGTGAAAGAGCTCGCCTCCCTCAAAGAAAAAAAGGGGAGACGGGAGCGGGGGACGTTCCTCGTCGAGGGCGGCAAGATGGTTTCCGAATGCGCGGAGAGCGGCATGGAGATCGTGCGGATCGCCCTGCGCGCGACGGAGGAGCGCGACGCGCTCACCCAAACGCCTTTGTTCCGCTCGTTCGCGTCCGCGCCCGTACTGCTCGGGGAGGACGCGTTCAAGGCGGTCTGCGACGAAAAGACCCCGCAGGGGATCGTCGCCGAGGTGAAGATCCCGCAAACGAAGATCGTGCCGCCCAAGGGGAGATGTCTCTTGCTCGACGGGCTTGCCGACCCCGCCAACGTGGGTGCGATCGTAAGGACGGCGGCAGCCGCGGGTTACAAGGAGATCTATCTAGCCGAATGCGCCGATCCCTATGCGCCCAAGAGCGTGCGGGCTTCCATGTCGGGCGTGTTCTATTGCAAGCTCATGCGCGGGACGAGGGAGGAGATCTTGCCCGCACTTGCGGGCGTGCCGCTTCTCGCGGCGGATATGGACGGCGAGGACGCATTCAAAGTCCGTCCTCCCGAAATATTCTGCCTTGCGATCGGGAACGAGGGAAACGGACTTTCGGACGCGGTGAGAAGGCGTGCGGACCGCAAGGTCGGCATTCCCATGCAAGCCCCCATGGAAAGCCTCAACGCGGCGGTTTCGGCGGGGATCACGATGTACCTTTTGGGGTACGGAAACAGAAAGGAGGAGTAATATGTCGGGACACAGCAAATGGCATAATATACAGGCAAAGAAAGGGAAGGCGGACGCGGCGCGCGGACGGCTCTTCACCAAGATCGGGCGGGAGATCGCGGTCGCGGCAAAGGGGAATCCCAACCCCTCGACCAATTCCAAACTCGCCGACGTCATCGCAAAGGCGAAGGCGGC
Organism: uncultured Clostridia bacterium; assembly: GCA_947631005.1. Taxonomy (GTDB): domain Bacteria; phylum Bacillota; class Clostridia; order Christensenellales; family Borkfalkiaceae; genus Gallimonas. The sequence goes on from CANRJR010000010.1 coordinate 45,845, forward strand.
GAACATGCCCAACGACAATATCGAACGTTCCATCAAGCGGGCGGCGGGCGAGCTCGGCGACCGCGACTTCAAGGAATTGACCTACGAGGGATACGGCGCGGGCGGCGCGGCGGTCATCATCACGACGCTCACCGACAATAACAACCGCACGGCGGGCGATATCCGCGCGATCATGTCGAAATGCGGCGGTTCGCTCGGCATGACGGGCTGCGTGTCGTACATGTTCGACACCAAGGGGCTCATCGTCGCAGAACGTACGCCGGGGCTCACCGAGGACGCGGTGACCGAACTCGCCATCGAGGCGGGCGCGGACGACGTGGTGACCGAGGAGGACGCGTTCGAGATCTACACCTCGACGGAGGCGTTCTCGGAGGCGCGCAAATATCTCGAAGAAAAGGGGCTTTCGTTCCTGCAAACGGAGATCGCCATGATCCCGCAGAGCAAGATCTCGCTCGAAGGCGAAAAGCTCGAGAGCTTCAAGAAGATGCTCGATAAGCTCGAAGAGAACGACGACGTGCAAGACGTGTATCACAACGTGGAACTTCCCGAAGAGGACGACGAGGACTGACCGCCGCTCTCCGAAAGCAATTCTGTTCAAAAACCGAGCCCCTGCGCCGCGAAGGCGCAGGGGCTCGTATCATCTTTCGGCGCGCCGTAACGGCGCGGGATATGCCGAAAACCGCGAAGCGCGGTTATTTTCTGCGGCTCAATTCGGAGATTGCCGCGTTGAGGAAATATTCCGCCGTGGAATTTTTGCGGATGATCTCTTTTGCGCCCTCAAAGGTACACCAACGCGCCTCCGCGATCTCTTCGCCGAGGATGAGGTCCTGCATTTCGGCAGTCACGATGAATCCGATCATGAGGATATCTTTGGCGTCGTGATAGCGCGAACCGAGATACCGCCATTTTACGGCGGGCAGACCCGTCTCCTCGCGCAGTTCGCGCGGAATGGTTTTCTCGGCGTTTTCACCCTTTTTAATGTACCCCGCAAAGAGTTTGAAGTCCTCGTCCCCGACGTGTTTCGCGAGCAAGATCTTGCTCTCGGAACGGTCGACGACGACCATGGAAACGGCTACGGGGAAGAAAGGGAATTTGAATTTGCCGCATTTGTCGCAATAGGGGACGAGCCCCTCGTTTTCGAGAAACCGTAACGACAGTTTCCCACCGCAATCTCTGCAATACATCTTTGTTTCCTCCCACTATACAGACTATTGTACGTCGAAAATGCAAAACTGTCAACTAATTTTTGTGAAAAAAATGCAAAATAAGCGAAAAATTTGCAGAAGAAGCGGGGCGGCGGGAGGGCGCGCTTCCGAAAAAGATCGGACGCGCGAATTTCTCTTTGCGTATGCTTGACAACGAGGGAAGTATATAGTATAATAAACGACGGCTTGTTGCGGCGCGCGCCGCGAAAGAGCCGTTTCAAGGAGTTCTTATGCTTACTTCCATTTGCGGGATCAATTGGGGCGACGAAGGCAAGGGAAAGATGGTCGACTATCTTTCCGCAGGGTACGACGTCGTATGCCGCTATCAGGGCGGGAACAATGCGGGTCACACCGTCATCAACGAGCGGGGGAAATTCATTCTCAACCTGCTTCCCTCGGGCATTCTGCGCGAGAACGTCGTGAATGTGCTCGGGCTCGGCATGGTCATCGACATCAAACATCTCACCGAGGAGATGGGACGTCTGCGCGAAAAGGGGGTCAAGATCACCCCCGAAAACCTCAAAATCAGCGACCGCGCCGTGATCACGATGCCCTATCACGTCTTGCTCGACTGCCTCGAAGAGGAGCGGCTCGGCGACAAGAAGTTCGGTTCGACCCGCCGCGGCATCGCCCCTGTCTATGCCGACCGCTACATGAAAAAGTGTTTCCGCATGGGCGAATTGCTCGATCCCGAGCGGCTGTATGCGCGCGTTGCGGAGATCGTGGAATGGAAAAATCTCACCGTCGCGGGCGGGTACGGTCATGCGCCCGTTTCGGCGGAAGAGGCGATCGCCTACTTCAAAACGTACGGCGAGCCGCTCAAAGAATATATCTGCGACACGGGGCTCTACCTCACCAAGGCGAACGAGGAGGGCAAGAAGATCATGTTCGAAGCCCAGCTCGGCGCGTTGCGCGACGTAGACTACGGCATTTTGCCCTACACCTCGTCCTCGCTCACCATTGCGGCGTACGCGCCCATCGGGGCGGGCGTGCCCAATCTCAAACTCGACAAGTCCGTCGGCGTGATGAAGGCGTATTCGACGTGCGTCGGCGAAGGTCCGTTCGTCTCCGAATATTTCGGGGAAAAGGCGGAGGAACTTCGCGCGGCGGGCGGGGAGTACGGCGCGGCGACGGGCAGACCGCGCAGGGTCGGTCCGTTCGACGTCGTGGCGTCCGCCTACGGCATCCGCTGTCAGGGGGCGGACGAAGTCGTCCTCACCAAGCTCGACATTCTCTCCATTTACAAGGAGATCGAGGTGTGCACGGCGTACGAGCTCGACGGAAAGACCGTGCGGGATTTCCCGTACCCCGACGCGCTCGACCGTTGCAAGCCGATCTACGAAAAAGTCAAGGGCTGGCATTGCGACATTACAAAGTGCCGCTCTAAGGAGGAGCTTCCCGCGGAGGCACTCGCCTATATCGCTTTTCTCGAAAAGGCGTGCCGCTGCAAGATCGGCTACGTTACGGTAGGCGCGGAGCGCGACGCCTGCATTCGGCTTTGATATGACGAACGTATTCTACAAGATGCACGGCATCGGCAACGATTATATCTATTTCGACTGTTTCGAGGAAGAGCCGACCGACTTTTCCTCGCTCGCCGTACGCCTCTCCGACCGCCATACCGCGGTGGGGAGCGACGGCGTTATTTACGTCTGCCGCAGCGCGATCGCCGACGCGAAGATGCGCATGTTCAACGCGGACGGCAGCGAGGGGAAGATGTGCGGCAACGGCATCCGCTGCGTCGGCAAATTCCTCTATGAAATCAAGGGCGTTCATAAGGAGATCGTCACGGTGGAGACGCTTTCGGGGATCAAGACCCTGCGCCTTTGCACCGAAAACGGCGTCGTCACGTCGGTCACGGTGGACATGGGGGAGGCGGAACTGCGACCCGCTTTCATTCCCGCGCGCTTTTCGGGCGACCGCGCCGTCGGCGTGCCGCTCTCCGTGGGCGGCGTAACGTACGATGTGACCTGCGTTTCGATGGGCAATCCCCATTGCGTCGTATTCCTCGATCCCGAAACGGTAGATCTTCCCGCGGTCGGACCGCTGTTCGAGCACGACGCCGCCTTTCCCGAGGGCGTGAACACCGAATTTGTGCGCGTCGTCGGGCGAAACGAGCTCTGCATGCGGGTATGGGAGCGCGGGAGCGGCGAAACGATGGCTTGCGGGACGGGCGCGTGCGCGTCCGCCGTCGCCGCCGTGCTCAACGGCTATTGCGACGCCGACGCCGAGATCACCGTACACCTGCGCGGCGGGGATCTCTCCGTCCGCTATTGCGGCGGGCGGGTATTCATGAGAGGACCTGCGGCGTTCGCATACAAAGGCATTTTGGATTTCAACGGGGAGGATCGGGCATGACAAAATACATCTTCGTGACGGGCGGCGTTGTATCGGGGCTCGGCAAGGGCATTACCGCGGCTTCGCTGGGGCGGCTGCTCAAAATGCGCGGCTACAAGGTGGCGGCGCAGAAGCTCGATCCCTATATCAACATCGACCCTGGCACGATGAGCCCGTACCAACACGGCGAGGTGTTCGTGACGGAGGACGGCGCGGAAACCGATCTCGACCTCGGACACTACGAGCGGTTCATCGACGAAAACCTCAACCGCTTCTCCAACCTCACGACGGGCAAGGTGTATTGGAACGTCCTCAACAAGGAGCGCAACGGGGAATATCTCGGACAGACCGTCCAGATCATTCCGCACATCACCAACGAGATCAAGTCGTTCATCTATCAAGTCGGCAAGACGGCGGGCGCGGACATCGTCATCACCGAGATCGGCGGCACGACGGGCGACATCGAAAGCCAGCCTTTCCTCGAAGCCATCCGTCAGGTGGCGCGGGAAGTCGGGCGGGAGAATTGCTGTTTCATCCACGTCACGCTCGTGCCGTACATTTCGGGTTCGTGCGAGTTCAAGAGCAAACCCACCCAGCATTCCGTAAAAGAATTGCAGGGCATGGGGATCTTTCCCGACATCATCGTGGCGCGCGTCGACGCGCCCATGCCCGAGAATATCCGCGAAAAAATTGCGATGTTCTGCAACGTCGAGCCCGACTGTTGCATCGAAAACCGCACCGTTCCCGTGCTCTACGAAGCACCCATGATGCTCGAAAAGAGCAATTTTTCCACGATCGTCTGCCGCATTCTGCATCTCGATCCCAACGAGATCGCCCTCGAAGAGTGGCAGGAGATGCTCAACAGGATCGAGGCGCGCGAAAAGACGGTCAAAATCGCCCTCTGCGGGAAGTACGTCCAACTGCACGACGCCTATCTTTCGGTCGCCGAGGCTCTCGCGCACGGCGGCTACGAGTGCAACGCGAAAGTGGAGATCGTTTGGGTGGACACCGAAACGCTCACCGAGAAGAACGTCGGAGGGGAGCTCCGCGGCGTGAGCGGCGTGCTCATCCCGGGCGGCTTCGGCGTGCGCGGCATCGAGGGCAAGGTGGTCGCCTGCAAGTATGCGCGCGAACACAACATTCCCTTTCTCGGGATCTGCCTCGGCATGCAGGTCGCCGTCATCGAGTATGCGCGGAACGTGCTCGGCATTTCCGACGCCAACTCTTCGGAGTTCTGCCCCGAGGGAAAACATTCGGTCATCGACCTCATGCCCGACCAATACGGCGTGAAGATGGGGGGGACGATGCGCCTCGGTGCGTACCCGTGCGCCGTGCTCGGCAGGCGCATGAGGGAGGCGTACGGAAAGGAGCTCGTGCAGGAGCGGCATCGCCACCGTTTCGAGTTCAACAACGAATACCGCGCCCGTTTCGAAGAGGGGGGCATGACGATCGCGGGGACTTCGCCCGACGGCGCGCTCTGCGAGGCGGTGGAGGTCGACCGAAACGATTTCTTTGTCGGCGTACAGTTCCACCCCGAGTTCAAATCCCGTCCCAACGCCGCCCATCCGCTCTTCCGTGAATTTATCCGCTATGCGGTAAAATACAGTGAAAAAAAATGAAGATCAACGAAAATTTTCTCAATCTCAAAGATTCCTACTTGTTTGCGACGGTCGGGGCGAAATACGCCGCCTATCAAAAGGCACACCCCGAAAAGAAAGTATTAAAGCTCTCCATCGGCGACGTGACCCGTCCGCTCGCGCCCGTCGTGATCGGGGCGATGCACCGCGCCGTCGACGAGATGTCCCGCGCCGAAACGTTTAAGGGGTACGGTCCCGACCAGACCTGCTACGGCTACGACGCGCTCATCTCCTCCATACGGGGGAGCTACGCGCGCAAGGGCGTATCCCTTACAGACGGCGAAATTTTCATTTCGGACGGCGCGAAATCCGACTGCGGCAACATTCTCGACCTGTTTTCTTCCGACAACACGGTGCTCTTGCCCGATCCCGTCTATCCCGCCTATTTCGACGCGAACGTCATGGCGGGGCGCAGGGTGATCTTCGCCGACGCCAACGAGGGGAACGGATTTTTGCCCCTGCCCGATCCCGCCGTCGACGCGGATATCATCTATCTGTGTTCGCCCAACAATCCCACGGGCGCGGCGTACGACCGCGCGGGGCTCAAACGGTGGGTGGACTATGCCAACGAAAGGGGGGCGGTCATCCTCTACGACGCCGCCTACGAAGCCTTTATCACCGACGGTTCGCCGCGTTCGATCTTCGAGATCGAGGGCGCGCGGGAGTGCGCGATCGAGCTCTGTTCGTATTCCAAGACGGCGGGCTTTACGGGGGTGCGGTGCGGCTATACCGTCGTCCCCGCCTCTCTTCGCCGCGGCGGCGCGGAGCTCAACAAACTTTGGGCGCGGCGGCAATCCACCAAGTTTAACGGCGTGAGCTACATTTCGCAGATGGGGGCGGCGGCTGTGTTCACCGACGAGGGGGAGCGGCAGATCGCCGAAACGCTCGCCTATTACCGCAAAAACGCGCAGATCATCGCAGACTGCCTCGACGGGCTCGGCATTTGGTACACGGGCGGGAAGAACTCGCCGTACATTTGGATGAAGTGTCCGAACGGTATGGGGAGCTGGGAATTTTTCGACGTATTGTTGGAGCGCGCGAACGTCGTCGGAACGCCGGGGTGCGGCTTCGGCAAAAACGGCGAGGGATTTTTCCGTCTCACGGCGTTCTCCACCGAGGAGAACACGCGGGAGGCATGCCGCCGCATTGCGGCATTGTTGAAGTAAACGGCTATGGAATTACAGAGAGGGGCGGGCGTCCTTTGCCACATCTCTTCCCTCCCGGGGAAGTACGGCGTCGGGTCGCTCGGAAAGCAAGCCTACCGCTTCGCAAAACGCCTGAAAGCAAGCGGCATGCGGTATTGGCAAATTTTGCCGCTCGTGCAGACGGGCTACGGCGATTCGCCCTATCAGTCGGTCGCCTGCACGTCGGGCAATCCCTATTTTATCGACCTCGAAATTCTGAAAGAGGAGGGACTGCTCACGGCGGAGGAGCTCAAAAGTGCCGAGCGGGAGGGGGACGTCGACTACGGCGATCTCTATAAAACGCGGTATCCGCTGCTCAAAAAGGCGTTTTCCCGCTTCAATTTCGACGGGACGGCGTTCCGCGCCTACGTCCATAGCGGCTCGTGCGAGGATTACGCCCTGTTCATGACCGCCAAAACGGTGTACGGCGGGAGCTTTTGCGATTGGGAAGAGGGGCTCAAACGCCGCGACGCGGCGGCGGTCGAGCGGCTTCGGACCGATCATCACGAAGAATATCTCTTTTGGTATTTCCTGCAATACATGTTCGACCGCCAGTGGTACGCGCTCAAAGCGTATTGCAACAAGATCGGTCTCTCGATCGTGGGGGATATCCCGCTCTACGTAGCTTACGACAGCGCGGACGTATGGGCGCATCCCGCGCTTTTCAAGCTCGGCGGCGATCTCAAACCCGAGAAAGTCGCGGGCGTTCCGCCCGACTATTTTTCGGAGACGGGACAGCTCTGGGGCAATCCCATTTACGATTGGCGGCGGCATGCGGAGGACGGTTACGCGTGGTGGCGCGCCCGCCTCGGCGACGCGCTCAAACGGTACGACGTCGTGCGGATCGACCATTTCCGCGGCATAGACCGCTACTATGAGATCGACGCGGGTGCGGAAACGGCGGCGGAGGGCGAATGGAAAGACGGTCCGAAAGACGCGCTTTTTCTCGGTTCGAACTGCGCGGGGCGGGTCATCGCCGAGGATCTCGGTACGGTGGACGACGGCGTGCGGTCGCTCCTCGGTCGCACGGGTTTCCCCGGGATGAAAGTGCTCCTGTTCGCCTTCGACGGCGATCCCGCCAACGAACATCTTCCCACGGTGTTCGGGGAGAACGTCGTTTGCTATACGGGGACGCACGACAACGACACCGTGCGCGGCTATTTCGATTCGCTCGGGGAAGAGGGGGAAACCGTGCTCGCCCGCGTTGCGGAGGAGGCGGCTCGGTTGGGCGTGAAAACGCCCGTGCGGGAAGATACCGTAGCGGATGTGTTCGTACAGATGGCGTTCGCTTCGAACGCGGTCATCGCGGTCGCGCCCGTGCAGGATATTTTGGGGCTCGGGAACGAGGCGCGCATGAATTTCCCGGGGACACAGGGCGCGCTTTGGAAATTCCGACTGAAAAAACAGCTTCCCCGCCGTACGGTGCGGCGGCTGAAAAAATCGGCAAAAATTTATCGGAGGTAACTTTTATGGCAGAAAAGAAAGGATTCTGGAAAGAATTCAAAGCGTTTATCGCGCGCGGCAACGTGCTCGATATGGCAGTCGGCATCATCATCGGCGGTGCGTTCACGGCGATCATCACTGCGATCGTGAACGGCATTTTAACGCCGCTGTTGCAGTCGATCGGCGTGGGCTCGGACGGCTTCGGCGCGTTGCAGCTCGTCCTCAACAAGGCGGCTGTCGAGGCGAATCCCGACGTCGTTCCCATCATTCTCGACTTCGGCATCGTCATTTCGGCGATCGTCACCTTTGTGCTCACGGCGTTCATCCTGTTCCTCATTGTCTGGACGACCAACCGCCTGCACGAGCACGCCGAGAAACTCAAAGCGAAGAGAAAGGCTGCGGCAGCTCCCGCCGAACCCGCTGCGCCCGCAGAGCCCGTCGCGCCGCCCGAACCGCCCAAGCCCACCGCAGAGGAGCTTTTAACGGAGATCCTCGCCGAGCTCAAAGCGCAGAGAAAGGAATAACGTGTACAAAAAACCGACGCGCGCGTCGGTTTTTGTCACCAAAAAGCCGCCCGTTTCGATACAATGGTTTGTATGCGCATCTGTTTCGTTACGAGCGGCACGTTGGAGGAATATGCGTCGCGGAGCGTTCCCGCGCGCGCGGACGTCGTCTGTTTTTCCTTTCAGGCGATCGGAGAGGTCAGCTATGAGCGCGAACTGCGGGGAGAGACGTCTCTCTTCGAGGACGTTGCGTTGCTTTCCAAAGAGGGGAAGAACGTCGTCGTGTGCGGCTGTTATACCGACGCCCGCGGCATCCGCCGCAAGTCCGTCGTCGTCGCCGAGCAGGGACGCATTCTCGGCGTGTCCGATATGGTGAACCGCCTCGACGGCGGGGAATACCGTTGCGGCGCGGGGATCAAGATCTTCGATACGCTGGCGGGCAAGCTCGGCGTCATCGTGGCGGAGGACCTGTATTTTCCGCGGGTCGCCGAAACGCTGTCCGTCTGCGGCGCGGAGCTCGCGCTTTGCGTGTACGAACAGCTCGACGGCAGTCTCGAACAGACGCTCATGCGGGCGCAGTCTTTCCTGTACGGCGTGCCCATGTGCGTATGCGCGTACGGGTTCGCGCAGGCTTCGGACATCGGCGGGAAATTGCGCTTTGCGTCGCCGCACAGCCCGTCCGTCTACGATTTCGAGCGGGAGCAGGAATATCATTTGGTGGAGACCCGCCAGCGCGGGTTTTACCGCGTGAAAAAGGGCGGGTTTTGACAAAATTTCTTAAACGCCTTGCAAAACCGAAAAAAGCGTGATATAATCGTGCCATGAGCAACGCCGTGGATTTCATCTCTTCCTACAACGCCATCGACGCGCGGATGCGCGCGATCTATCGCGGGAAAGGGAATTTGCAGTTTACCGACCTCGTGCGCCGACTTGCGGAGGGGAACGCGACCGTGGCGAAATACGAGGACGATCTTCTCGCCTTTGCGAAACTTCGCAACGCCATCGTGCACGAGAGCTCGCGCGACCGCATCATCGCCGAGCCCTGCGACGACGTGACCCGCCTCATTGCCCATATCGCCGAACTTCTCGTTACGCCGCCCCGCCTTTGCGCGCTTCGCGAAAAGAAGGTGCGGGGGGTGGACGCGGACGAAACGCTCGCCGACGCGCTCATCCGCAGCGCGGAAACGGGGCATTCCAATCTCCCCGTCTACCGCGGCGAACGGGTGATCGGCATGCTCAACAACCGCCGTTTCGTGCGGCTGATCGGGCGCGCACTCAAACAGGGGGAGGACATCGAAGCCACGCTCTCCGCGCCCTGCTCCGCCGTCGTATCGGAGGACGATCTCTTTCGGTTCTACAAAGTTTTGGGCAAGAACGACGAAATACAGAGCGCGATCAACGCGTTCGAAGAGAATAGGAAACTTCTCGCCGTCATCGTAACGGAGAGCGGCGCGTTCGGCGACAGGATCGTCAACCTCATCACGAGTTCCGACCTGCCCGCCCTGTTCAAGATGCTCGAAGAATAAACGCCCGCGAGGGCAGGGAGAGGCTATGCAACAACAGTCGGTCCGACGCGAATACGGCGCGGACGTATGGTTGCTCTTGATATCGACATTGTTCGCGGCGGCGTCGCGGTTTTTGCCGTGCACGGCGTTTTTCCGCAATGTGATCGGATTCGAGGGGAACGGACTTCTGCTGCGCTGGATCCCCGCGCTCCTGCCCACGCTCTCCGCGCTTACGGCGGCGGCGTTTTTCGTGTATTTCCTCGCGACCTGCAAACGGCGCGCCGCGCACGATTTCGTGGTCGCCCTCGTGCTCATCGCCGCGTCGCTTACGGCGGCGGGCTGTTTTTGGCATTATTCTTTGATGGAGAACGCCGCGCAGTTCTACTACGACGCCGACGCGTTCCTCGTAGTCGTGTGTTCCCCGCTCGCGGAAACGGGCGTGGAGGGGCTGTTCTTCGACCCGCAGTTTTTCGTCATTCTCTTTTGCTATCTCTATCTCATCACGACGATGCTGTACCAGCCCGTCAAGCGGGAACTCGAAGAGGAGCTTCCGCTGTAACGCTGTAACCTTTTGTTTTTTTATATAAGATAAGACGAGCCCCTGCGCCGAATCGGCGCAGGGGCTCGCGTCAAAAATTTTGCAATCGCGGTTTTTATTTGATGACGCGCATGGTCGCGCAGGCGAGTGCGCCCGGACCGATGTGGCAGGAGACGGAGAGGGAGAGGGGGTCGCAGAACGTGACGGGGATCGCGGGGAACGCCGCCTGCAATTCGTCGTGGAATTTCTCGGCTTCCTCCCCGTTTGCGGTATGCGCCACCGCGATATTCATTTCGCCCGCCGCAACGTACTCTTTGAAGCGCGTTTCGAGGTCGCTTCTGATCGCCTCCGTCATCACCTCTTTCGCCTTATTGAGGGTGTGTACTTTCTTGAACGCGTCGAGCTTTTCCCCCTGAATTTGCAACACGGGTTTGATTTTGAGGATCGTGCCGATGAGCGCGGCGGCGGGGGTGAGACGCCCGCCCTTTTTGAGATATTGCAGGGTGTCGAGGGAGATATAGATACTGCTGTCGAACTTTTGGCGGATGAGTTCGTCGCGGATCTCCTGCGCCGAACAGCCGCGGTTTGCGAGCGCGAGCGCGTCGAACACGCTCTGCTTTTGGGTGAGGGAGATGCGCTGGTTGTCTACGACCTGCACTTTGCCGCCGTAGTCGAGGGCGAGCCTCTCCGCCGTATGGCAGGATTCGGAAAGCCCGCTCGACATGGGAATGTGTACGACCTCAGAGCCGTCTTTCAGAAGCGAATCCCAAAGCTCGGTCACGCTCGCGATGGAGGGCTGGGACGTGGAGACCGCGCCGCCCGCCCGCAGATGCTCGTAAAACGCCTCTTGCGTGAGGTTGATGTCCTCGAAATATTCCTCGCCGTCGAGCAGAAAGGGCATGGGAACGACAAAAATGCCGAGCTTCTCGGCTTCCGCCTGCGTGATCCCGCTGTTGGAGTCGGTAACGATTTTCACCTTTGTCATATGGACCTCCGTGCAAACTGCGCTTCTTTCGCACTTCGGTATGAATTATATTCATAAAGTGTACAAAAGTCAAGAAATTCACGCATATGCGGAAAAATTTATTCTGTGTCGAACCTTGACAAACAGATTTGTGATATTGTATAATGTTGTGAGAAAAAGGGACAGGAAATAAGGATGTACACCGTTTTACAACGCCGCGCGCTCAATGCGGGCGTAACGCAACTCGAAATCGAAGCACCGCGCATCGCGGGGAAAGCCCTCGCGGGACAGTTCGTCATCCTGCGCGCGGACGAGCGCGGCGAGCGCATCCCGCTCACCATCGCGGGTACAAATGCGGCGCGCGGAAGCGTCACCGTCATCTTCCAAACGGTCGGCGGCGCAACGATGTCGCTCAACGCCAAACGGGAGGGGGAGAGCATTTCCGATATCGTAGGTCCGCTCGGCTCGCCCACGCCCGTGGAGGGATACCGCAAGGTCGCCGTCGTCGGCGGCGGGGTGGGAACAGCCATCGCGCTTCCCGTTGCCCGCCGTCTGCACGAGCTCGGCGCGCACGTCACCGCGATCGCAGGATTCCGCACGCGCGAACTCGTCATTCTCGAAGAGGAGTTCCGCGCTTGCAGCGACCGCTTTTTCCTCGTCACCGACGACGGAAGCTGCGGCGAAAAGGGGAACGTTTGCGCCCCGCTCAACCGCCTGCTCGCCGAGGAGACGTTCGACGCGGTGTTCGCCATCGGACCGCTCGTCATGATGAAGTTCGTCGCGCTCGCAACTAAGCCGTACGGCGTGAAAACGATCGCAAGCATGAATCCCATCATGATCGACGGGACGGGCATGTGCGGCTGTTGCCGCGTTTCGGTGGGGGGAGAGATGAAGTTCGCCTGCGTCGACGGACCCGACTTCGACGCGCACCTCATCGATTTCGACGAAGCGATCATGCGCAACCAAACGTACGCCGCGTTCGAAGCCGCGGCGCGCGAACGTCACTGTAATCTCTATAAAAAGGGAGAACCGCAATGAATTACGATCCCGATCCGAAAAAGCACGCGATGCCCGTGCAGGCGGCGGAGGAACGCCGCCGCAACTTCGCCGAGGTCGCGCTCGGGTACGACGAACAGACCGCCGTCGCCGAAGCGCGGCGGTGTCTGCATTGCAAAAACCGCCCCTGCGTCGCGGGGTGTCCCGTCGGCGTCAAGATCCCCGACTTTATCGCCCGCGTCGCGGAGGGGGACTTCGAGGGCGCGTACCGCGTCATCCGCGAAACGTCCTCCCTGCCCGCCGTGTGCGGAAGGGTCTGCCCGCAGGAGACGCAGTGCGAGGGCAAATGCACGCGGGGGATCAAGGGCGAACCCGTGGGGATCGGACGGCTCGAACGGTTCGTCGCGGACAGGCATATGCAGAGCGGCGTGCCCGATCCGTCGCCCGCCCCCCGAAACGGACATAAGGTCGCCGTGATCGGCTCGGGCCCCGCGGGGCTCTCCTGCGCGGGCGATCTCACGCGGCTGGGCTATGAGGTGACCGTGTTCGAGGCGTTGCACCTCGCGGGCGGCGTGCTCATTTACGGCATTCCCGAATTCCGTCTGCCCAAAGAGATCGTGCGGCGGGAGGTGGAGGGGCTCGCGGCTTGCGGCGTAACAATCGAAACGAACGCCGTCGCGGGGCGCGCATTCACCGTAAACGAGCTGTTCGGGGAGGGGTACGAAGCCGTTTTCCTCGGCACGGGCGCGGGTCTGCCCAAATTTATGAATATCCCCGGGGAGAACGCCGTCGGCGTCTTTTCCGCCAACGAATACCTCACGCGCACCAACCTCATGAAGGCGTATGAAGCGGACAGCGAGACGCCCGTATTCCGCGGGAGGAAGATCGCCGTCGTGGGCGGCGGCAACGTCGCCATGGACGCGGCGCGTTGCGCGGTTCGGCTGGGCGCGGAAGAGGTGACCGTGGTCTACCGCCGTTCGGAGGAGGAGCTTCCCGCGCGGCGGGAGGAGGTCGAGCACGCCAAGGAGGAGGGGGTGGTTTTCCGCTTCCTCACCAATCCCGTGGAGGTCGTCTCCGAAAACAACCGCGCGACGGGGCTGAAATGTATCGAAATGGAGCTCGGTGCGCCCGACGCTTCGGGGCGCAGACGTCCCATTCCCAAACAGGGGAGCGAATTTTTGCTTCCCGCCGACTGCGTGATCATGGCACTCGGCACGTCGCCCAATCCGCTCGTGGCGCGCACGACGGAGGGGCTTTCCGTAAAGCCGCACGGCGAGATCGTCGCCGACGGGGAGGGGCGCACCTCTCTTAAAGGCGTGTTCGCGGGCGGCGACGCCGTTACGGGCTCGGCGACCGTGATCCTCGCGATGGGGGCGGGCAAGGCGGCGGCACGTTCCATCGACGCCTACATCCGCAATAAAG
>CANRJR010000011.1 GCA_947631005.1 uncultured Clostridia bacterium
GCAGAGAGGTCCCACCTGTTCCCATCCCGAACACAGAAGTTAAGCTCTCTTACGCCGAAAGTACTCGGTCTAACGACTCGGGAGGATAGGTAGTTGCCGACTTTCAAACACAACGCCGCGCTTGTTTTTGAGAAGCGCGGCGCGTTTTTTCACAAATTTTCTTTTCTGTGCCGTGCGCGTTGCGCTTACGCGCCGCGCGTGGCGAAAAGAAAATTTCGTGATAGAAACCAGCTCTCCCTTTAATTAAGTTGGTCGTCTCGTTCGCTTTGTAAGACAATAAGCCGCAAGTGTGCGGCAAATTGTGTCGCGCTACTTCGCCTACGGCTCGTGCCGCCCTTGGTCTACAAATAGAAGCCGCGGGCGGGGCGGCAGAAGTGAATTCTGCCTAACGCCGTAAATTGGAAGCCTGAAAAGGCATTACAATAGTGTCATGTTGAGCCGAGCCCCTGTACCTATTCGGTACAGGGGCTCGTGTCGTGCTTCCACAGTTTTATATTTGTTTATTCTCCGCTGTCATTTTGCCCCACCTTTTTTGTCATTTCGAGTGAAGTGAGCGTAAGCGAACGGAATCGAGAAATCCCCTTGGTCGTTGATTAGGCTTATATTAAGAATAAGGGAGATTCTTCGCTTCGCTCTGAATGACAATTTGGAATGCCCTTTCGTTTCTAATACGCCATTCCGCATTCCCTCGCGAAAAAAGACGAAGTATTTTTTCGCGAAGGGGTGGAGCGGCGGGCACTACCGCCGCACCAAAGAGGGAAGAGTTTTTCGCAAGGAAGGCTTACAAAACGCGTCGTGTCGCGGCGAAAGGGAGATTTCTCGACGCGCTCGTTTCACTCGCTTGCTCGAAATGACAAATTGGAAGCACGTGGGACGAAATAATAGAATAGGGACACGGGGCAAAATGACAATTTGGAATGCCCGATCGTTTCTAATACGCTATTCCGCATTCCCTCGCGAAAAAAGACGAAGTATTTTTTCGCGAGGGGGTGGAGCGGCGGGCACTACCGCCGCACCAGAGAGGGAAGAGCTTTTCGCAAGAAAGGCTTACAAAACGTGTCGCATCGCGACGAGCGGTGAGCGTTGCATAAAAAGCAAAATGCCCCGAACGGGGCGGCGAAAATCAACAACCCCCGCGCAGCTGCACGGGGGGAATCTATCTCTTCATTCAGTTGTATCAGGGGTCAGGGCATAATCGACTTTCCTGATATTTCGGATGACTTCCTTGCGCGCATTTCCTGCATTCGCGCCGTGTACGGAAAGCCGATTATTTTTCCGCCCCTATCATATCATGGTACATTGGCGTATCCTCCTTCTACTTGATCTTCAAGCCTTGAAAGATTCTCATATCGTAGTACCTCCCGATATGAATTTTTCGCGGGAACCTGTTTGCCGTTTTCCCTTCGGCTCCCCTGTGACCCCGAACTTTTCCGTCCGTTTTCACTTGCTACCCGTTGTCAGTTACCTGTCCATCGGACTTGCCCCCGCTGTTCGAAAGTGACTTTTTTTGTTTGTCATTTTCTTTTTCTGGCTTCATTATAGCACAGATTTCTAATCTGTCAATAGTTTTCGGAAAAAAATTTTTGAATTTTTTCGGATCAACTTTTTGAGGTGACCGAGACCTTGATCTCGGCGCGGAGCGAGGCGGGGATGGCGTCTTTTTGTTCGGCGTACTGTTTGAGCGAGGCACGGTAGAGATCCCGTTTGAGCATCAAGAGGTCGCACCCGCTCTTTTGGCAGGCGTCGAAAAGTTCGGCGACATAGCCGCGCAGCGTCTCTTCCGCCGCCGACAGGATCTCGCCGGAAACGTCGTCCGAGGAGAGACCCTCGACGGGCGCGCTTACGCCGCGGCAGCACAGGCGCACGGTGAGCGCGAGGGAGAGCTTTGCCGTCCCGTCTTTGAGCCCGACCTTTCCCTTGTTTTGCAGAACGGTGAGGGTGACGGGAGAGCCGTCGCCGTCCGACACGGCGAACGTGCCCGTGAACACCTTGCCCTGCAACAGGCTGAACGCCAGCGTCTCTTCGGGGGAGAGGAGGGCGACCTGTTTTCCCTCGGAAAAGAGGGCGGTCTGTTCTGCGCTGTAAATTTTGCTGTCCTGCGCGCCGCCCCCGCCGGAATTGTTCTGTCCCCCCTCGGCGGTCTGGTCGCCGTCCTGTTTTACGGCGCGGACGTAGGGCAGATATCCGCTTTTGGACACGCCGTAATAGCCGATGGCGAAGTCTTTGAGGGTATTCGGCATGACGCGTCCCGACTTGACGGCGGCGTCCGAGAAGAGTTTTTCGATGGCGAGGGAGGACGCGTCGTCGATGGCACTCTGCGAGGAGATGAGCTCTTTCGCCGAACCCTCGCAGACGGCGAGCAGGCAGGAATCGGGCATATATTCGTTGCGGTAGAAGTAATTGAGATAGGTAAACACGTCCTCTTTCACCGCGCTTTCGCCGAGCAGCAGCAGGTCGCAGAACACGAGCTTGGGCACCCAACCCGTCTTGGCGTAGATGGCGGAGATGCAGTCGGAGACCGTCTTGCCCTCCGCGTCGATCTCCACGCTCGACGTGCCGCCCGTCGTGCGGTCGCTTCCCTTGGGGACGGCGATCTGCGCCGTCACGGTGTAGCCGTTTTGGGTCTTGTCGATGCCTGCGGCGAGGATGATCGCCGTCTTTTGGATGTCCACCAGCCCGAAGTCGTTGGAGAAGAACGAAAAGAGCACGATGGCGGCGAGGAGAATGTACAGCTTCATGGGAAGCGTCTTAAAGAATTTACGCGCGTTCACGGCGATCCCTCCGAAGCGGCAGACAGAGCGCGGGCACGGCGAGCGCGAACGCGGGGAAGAGGAAGAAGAGCGTTTTGGTGACCGTGTCGCCCACTTCCCCCGCGCGGTAGTCGATGAGCAGAAGCAGTAAGAGGAACAGACCGTTGAGGACGACGGAGAGCACGGGCGCGAGGACGCGGCGGTTGCCGTACGCCTGCACGGCGAGTTCGACGCACGCTTGCAGGGGCATGGCGACGTAGAACGCCATCACGAGGGCGAGCGCGTAGATGAACAGGTAGTCGATGCGTCCGAGGACGGTGATGCCCGAAAAATATTTGCTCGTCTTGGAGAAGGCGAACAGCTGTCCCGCCGCCGTCTCCTGAAAGATGCCGAAGAACACGGCGAGGAAGAAGAGCACGGCGCACCCGCCGAGCGCGTAGAAGAGCGTCCCTTTCCAGATCATGCCCCTTTCGGGTTGGATGTTGCCGATGAGGGGTAGGAGCAGGGCGGCGTCGAAGAACCACGCGCAGATCTGCGAGAGCCCAGCCCAAAATCCCTTTGCGCCGTGCGCGCCGAGGGGGAGCAGGGCGGCGTAGTCGGCTTCGCCCGCCGAGAGCAGGATGACGCCGAAAAAGCCCGCGATCGCGATCGGACCGAGGATGTCCCACGCCCGTCCGAACGAGGAGAGCGGCTTGGCGCAGAGGTACGCCGAGAACAGGAAGAAAGGCGCAAAGCCCGCGAGCGAGGGAAGCGTGTCGTAGAACGCGCTCTGCACGAACAGCTTTTGTTCGAGCAGGGGAAAGAGGGCGGCGAACAGAAAGAATCCCGAAAGAAGAGTGAGCAAGATCTTCGAGACGACCTTTCCGAACGTGTTTTCGAGCAGTTCCCCGAGCGTGCGTTCTTTGGTCGCGAGCCACAGCACGGCGCAAACGGCGAGCGATTGCAAAACGTATTGGCAGAACGCGGGGAAGAGCAGGTCGTTCCCCGCGGCGGCGGCGAGCTGGGAGGGCATGGCGACGAGCTTCCCCACGGGCGCAACGCAGGCGAGGAAGAAGTACAGTTGACGCGCCGAAATTTTTTTCATTTCAATCTCCTTTTGTTGGGGCTGCCCACCGAGCGCGGACGCGTTTCGAGCGAGCCCAAATCGTATTTGAACACCGAGTCGCGCAAGTCCCGCCCGATGAGCGGGGAGAACGGGGCGACGAGGGGCGACCCGAAGTTTTCGGTCGTCACAAGGTAAAAGATCATGAAGGCGGTGACGAGGACGATGCCGTACGTCCCCACGCTCCCCGCCACGAGGAGCATGGCGAGGCGCAGGACGCTCGTCTGTTCGATGAGGTTTGGCACGGCGTACAGTCCGATCCCGCTGAACGCGATAATGATGATGGCGGGCGTGGAGACGAATCCCGCGCTCACCGCCGTCTCCCCGAGCACCAGCGCGCCCACGACGGACAACGCCATGCCGACGTATTTGGGCATGCGGATGGAGGCTTCGTTGAGCACTTCGAGCACGAGCAGTACGAGCAGCATTTCGAGGGAGGGCGAAAAGGGGATGTCGCGGATGCTTCCCGCAATGGTGAGCAGGAGTTTGATAGGGAAGAGTTGCAGTTTGAACAGCTGCGCCGCCACATAGAAGGCGGGCAGATAGATGGCGACAAAGAGGGCGAACAGCCGCAAAAGTCGGGTGAACGTCGCGCGGTAAGCGGGGACGAAGTAGTCCTCGCTCGACTGAAAGTCCTCCACGATCAGATAGGGGACGGTGAGGGCGATGGGCGAGCCGTCCACGAGCAGTCCCACCCGTCCCTCGGCGATCTTCGCGCAGAAGATGTCGGGCTTTTCGGTCGTCCCCACCTGCTTGACGAGCGAGTAGGGACGGGAGGCGAGAAAGTGGGTGAGATAGGAGGAGTCGGGAACGACGTCGATGTCGATCTCTTGCAGTTTGCGTTTGACCGCCTCGGCGACGGCGACCGACGTCCCGTCGAGATAGCACACGGCGACGACGGTGTGCGAACGTCTCCCCACCTCCACGGTCTCGATTTTGAGCTCGCCCGTTTTGAGGCGGCGGCGGACGAGGGCGGTGTTGGTTTTCACGTCCTCGATGAAGCCTTCGCGCGGCCCTTTGACGACGACGTCCGTCGAGGGCTCGGAGATGGCGCGCACGGGAACTTTTTTCGTCCCCACGATGACGGCTTCGTCCATGCCCTCGAAGAGGAGGACGGGATTGCCCGCGAGGGTCTCCTCTGCGAGCGTCTGCAAACTTTTTTCGGTCTTGGTCTCGGGCGAGGAGAGCTTGGCGGCGACGTTCTTTGCCTTGGGTTCGCCGTCGAAGCCGCGCAGGGCGCGCACGACCTGTTCGCCGAGCAATTCCTTATCGGTGATGGCGTCCGCAAAGACGCAGGTGAATTGTTGACCCTTGTCCGCGGTGAACGAAAAGGTGAGGATGTCCTCCGCGGGGAGCAGTTTTTTCAGGGCGTCTACGCTCTTTTTGAGATCGCCCGTTACGGTTTTCATATCACAAGTATGGCATTCGCCGCGCTTTTTATGTGAAAAAGAGGGAACGCCCGTTCGCTTTCGATTGTGTCATTCAGAACGAAGCGAAGCGAAGTGAAGAATCTCCCGCAGTCTTATTTGTTTGTTTTGCACTGTCCTTTCGTCCCGCCCCGCCCGCTTCTATCCTTTCGTCCCGCCCGCCCGCTCTTCTTGTCATTTCGACACGCCTCTTCTATCCTTTCGTCCCGCCCGCAGTTTTACGTTGTCATTTCGAGTGAAGCGGGCGAAGCCCGCGGAATCGAGAAATCCCCTTGGTCGTTGATGAGGCTCGGAATAAAAATAAGGGAGATTTCTCCACGCGCTCACTGCGTTCGCTTGGTCGAAATGACAGAATTAGGAACGTCTGTTTGCTTCTAATATGCTATTCCGCATTTCCGCACGAAAAAGACCGCCCCGCGGAGGCGGGGCGGCGACGGTTACAGTTGCAATTCGGAAAGGAACTGTGCAAGGAGCGCGGCAAGCGCGCGGCGTTCGGGTTCGTCGAGGTCGGGTGCGGCGGAGGAAAGCGCGTCGAAGAAGTAGGCTTCGCGCGCGTCCGCGGGGAGGTCTTTGCCTTCGCGCAGGAGCGTTTCGGCGACCTCTTTCCGCGTCTCTTCGGGTACGGCGTCGAGCAGGGGATAGAGAACGGGTAAACGTTCGCCGCAGAACTGTTTATAGATGTTGTGATACAAAACGGCGGCGCAACCGCAGGAGAAGCCCCCCTCGAGCGTACGGAGAATGTCGCAGGTAAAGGGGTCTGCGGAGCAGGTCGCCGCGGCGCGGTACACCGCGTACAAGATGAGCCCGACCGCAAAGGGGAGGACGACGAAGATCTTCCCGTTGCAATGTTTGAGAACCGTCTTTTTGAGGAGCGACACAACAAAGGTCGTTCCGAGTGCGAGGAGAAGCACATCCGCCCCGTAGGGACGGAGCGCGCTCACGATCTGAATGAACGACATGAATTTTCACCTCATTCACCCGCCGCAATTCTATTGTATCACGCCGCGCGCCGCATTTCGGGCGCATATGACGAAAATATCGCACAAGAAGAAAAATTTTTCAAACGAGCGCAGACGCGCGGGAAAACAAAAAAACGCGCCTTCCGAAAAGGGAAACTATTTTTGTTTTTTCCCTTGACAACACATCGCGCGCGTATTATAATATAGATGAATTGAAAACCGAGGAGTGTACCATGAGAAAACGGATTGCTCTGTTGATAGCCATACTATGTTTGATCGTCGGGGGGGCTCTTGCGGCGTGCGATAAGCCGTGTAACCATGCGAACGCAAAGGTGACCGTCACGGCGACGTGCACGCAGGCGGGCGTCCGCCGCACCGAATGTCCCGACTGCGGCTACGTGAACGAAGAGCCCGTGGCGGCTCTGGGTCACGACAACGTTGTGCAGACGGTCGATCCCTCCTGCGCGCAAGCGGGATCGCGCACGACGACCTGTCGCGTCTGCGGCGAGTCGCATACGGAGATCTTACCCGCGACGGGGCACGACTATGAAGTGACCACGCGCGAGCCCACCTGCACCGTAAACGGGATGCGGACGTCGCGTTGCAAAGTCTGTGGCGACGTGAAAGAGGAAGTCTTGCAGGCGGGGCACAAATACAAGATCACCGACGTCCCCGCCACCTGTACGACGGGGGGCTACACGCTCTACGAGTGCACGGTCTGCGGCGACTCCTCCCGCGCGAACGGCGACCCCGCGTTCGGGCACAGCTATACCGAAACGGTCGTCCCGCCCACCTGCACGACGCAGGGCTACACGCGGCACACCTGCAAGACCTGCGGCGATTTTTACGACGACAACACAAAGGCAGTCATCGCGCACGATTACGCATTGAAGGAGACCGTCGCGCCCACCTGTACGGCGGGAGGATACGACTTATACGAGTGCAGATCTTGCCAACTGACGGAAAAGAGGAACGTGAAAGATCCGATCCCGCACGAATTTACCTTTCAGGAGAGAGTGGAGGCGACCTGCGAGGCGGGAGGGTACGACTTATACAAGTGCAGGTATTGTGAAACGACCGACAAGCAAAACACGACGTCCCCGCTCGCCCATACCTATACGGAGCAGGTGATCCCGCCCAGCTGTGCGGAACAGGGCTACACGAAATATACCTGCAAGGTATGCGGACATACCTATAACGACCATTTTGTGGAAACGATCCCGCACACGTTCTCCGAGGTCACAAAGGTCGTCCCGCCCACCTGTATGGAGCAGGGCTATACCCAATACGAGTGTACGGTATGCCATTATACGGAACAGCGCGAGATTGTACGGGCGCGCGGATATCACGATTTTTCGGGCGCGTCAATCCAATGCAGGGGATATAACGGAAGCCCTTGCGACGCGCTGATCGGCACAAAAGCCGAGCAGGACGAACGCTATAAAGCGGCGCAGGTGATCGCCCCCGAAAATCTCAACGACCTTGCGTACAATCACGGCAGCATCGCGGGCGACGCCGTGATCCTGGATCTTTCCAAGATCCCCGAATCGGATTTCCTCAATAGGACGATCATGGTCGACGCGAACAGCCTCCTCATTCGCGGCGTAGCGGGAAAGACATACAAAAATGTCACGTTCCAGATAAGCGACCGCCCGAACAAGCAGACGGTCGGCGGACAATCCGTCGACATCGGGCGTTGCATTTCGCTCGAAAATGTGAGCGTCGAGAACGAAAGCCAGCCCTTCCTGAAAGGGACGACGGGAAACACCGTCGCCATGTATCTGTGTTTCGTCGGCGCGGACAACACGCTCGCCGTGCAAAAGGGCGGCGTCATCTCCGTCGACGGCTGGGATATCAAGCTGTGCGGATATGCGGGCGCGACCATCAAGACGACCAACGTGCAGGTAGGATCGAGCGGAGAAAGCTCGCCCACGATCGCGGCGGGTACGATCGAGATCTTCATCGACAAAGCCGCGACACTCACGGTCTTGGGCGGCAACGGCGCAAACGGCTCGGACGGGGAATCGTATAAACGCGACGAATACGCCAAAGAGACCGTTTTCGGCGATGACGGGACGAACGGCGAGCATGGCGGCGACGCGCTGCGCGCAACGACGGTCACTATTCACATATCGGGCTCGATCGTCCTGACGGGCGGCAACGGCGGTCATGGCGGCAAAGGCGGCGACGGAAAGGGCGCGTATATGGATGGGAACGGTCTGGCAGGCAGCGGCGGTCGTGGCGGCGACGGCGGCAACGGCGGCTGCGCGATCAATAGCGCGGGCGGTTGCACCATGATAGACCCCAACGCCGCGGGTGCTACAATAACGCTCACCGCGGGCAACGGCGGCAGCGGCGGCAACGGCGGCGGCGGACATGTCAAAAAGGAAGGCAACATCGACGACGCGGGCGACGGCGGCGACGGCGGCAACGGCGGCAGAGCGGGCTTCTGCATCGCCATCGGATCGTCGAGTTTCCTGCAACCGTCGGGAGGACCGATGGTCACCCTTACGGGCGGCAAAGGCGGCAAAGGAGGCAACGGCGGCGACGGCGGCAACGGTTGGAACGTCATGTTGGATGATTCCAAAGACGGCAACGGCGGCAACGGCGGCAAAGGCGGAACTTCTTACATCACGCAAAATTGCCCCTCTTGTGCAAACGGGAACTGCGTCAGAGGCGAGGGCGGCAAAGGCGGCTACGGCGGTGCTGCGGGCGAGGGCGGCAATAAGGGCTCGGGAAAGTCCGGAGCCTCCTATGCCAATATAGTCGCCGAGTCCGGGGACAACATCAAAACGTAAAAAATTTCGGCGCAAACAAAAAACTCCTGTGGATGAACACAGGAGTTTTTTTGAACGAACGTTAAATTTTGCTGTACCCGTACGAATTGATGAGCGCGTCGATCTTCACGCCGTCGCGGCAGAGCGGGCATTCGCCGGGGCGGTAGGAGTTGTAGTCGGGGAGATCCTCCGCGCCGATGAGGTGCATCACGGTCACGCCCGGGATCTCGAAGTCGCCCCCGAACACCGTCGCCACGCCCACGGGGTCGCCGTCGTAGTAGCGGATGCCGCGGATGGCGTTCATGGCGGTGAGCCCCGTCGTCGCCGTCGCGCCGAGGATGAGCACGCGGCGGTGCTTCACATAGGGCACGAGGTTGTCGCGCAGAATGAGCTTGTCGTCCGCCGTAAATTCGGGCGAAATGACGGCGATGTCCTGATTCATATTGATGCCCGAGGAATGGGCGAACTCTTCGGCGAGGAACGCGCCCACCATCTTCATGCGTTCGAGGGTGATGATCGTGTCGACGGCGACGCCCGAAAAGCTCTCCGCAAACAGCTTGGAGCAGGCGCGCGCAATGCCAGCCTCCGACTTCACCCGCGTCATGTCGACGCAGTAGTTTACGTGCGAGTGCTGGGTCACGAAATGCCCCGGCATCACGCGGACGCGGACTTTGTTGTTCCTCCGTGCGAATAATTCGAATGCTTTGGATTCCATACTGTCCCCCTTTTCCCCTATTTTAATATATCTTTGCCCGATTGTAAAGACCGCTTGGGAAAATTTTTCGGATTTTTTTGCAAAAAACCGTTTAGACCGCCGCACATTCCGTTATATTAAAGATGTAAAAAAGCGGTAAGGATACGACTGTGGAAAACGAGCAAAAAAAATCCAAGCGGCAAGCGGCTGCTCCCGCCGACGCGGAATCCCAAGAAACCAAAGAAGCGAAAGAGCCCATAGAGCCCGAAGCGGAAAAGAAAGCGGAACAAGCCCCGAAAGCCGAAACCCAAACGCCCGACCCCGCGGCGCAAGCCGACGAACTGAAAGAGGCGCGCGCACAGGCGGAGGAGTTCAAAAAGAAGTGGTATCTCGTCGCGGCGGAGTATGAAAATTACCGCCGCCGCACCACGGGGCAGAGCGCGCAACGCTACCTCGAGGGGCGGGCAGACGTCGTTTCCAAGCTCTTTCCCGTCGGCGACGCGCTTGAACTTGCGATCGCGTCGTGCGCCGAGGAGGCGACCCGCCGCGGCATCGAGCTCGTGCAGAAAGCCTTCTTCAAGATCCTCGAAGAAGAGAAGATCACCGTGATCGACCCCGTCGGACAGCCGTTCGACGCCGAGGAGTGCGAGGCGATCATGGCGGTCGACCCCGCGGGGGACGAGGAGAGCGGCACGGTGAAGAGCGTCTACCGCAAAGGGTATGCGCAGAACGGAAAGATCTTGCGCTTTGCGCAGGTCGTCGTCGTAAAATGACGGCATAAAACAGGGAAAATTTCAAGGAGAGAAAAGATATGGCAAAGGTAATCGGTATTGATTTGGGTACAACCAATTCGTGCGTCGCGGTCATGGAGGGCGGCGAGCCCGTCGTCATCGCGAACGCGGAGGGCTCGCGCACGACCCCCTCGGTCGTCGCGTTCCAAAAGGACGGATCGCGCGTCGTCGGGCAGGTCGCGAAGCGTCAGGCGGTCGCCAATCCCGACAAGACGGTCATTTCCATCAAACGCAGGATGGGTTCGGACTACAAGGTGAAGATCGACGAGAAGAGCTATTCGCCGCAGGAGATCTCGGCGATGATCCTCTCCAAACTCAAAGCGGACGCCGAAGCCTATCTCGGCGGCAAGGTGACGGACGCCGTTATCACCTGCCCCGCCTATTTCACCGACGCGCAGCGTCAGGCGACCAAGGACGCGGGCAAGATCGCGGGGCTCAACGTGCTTCGTATCATCAACGAGCCCACGGCAGCCGCGCTCTCCTACGGGCTCGACAAGGAAAAAGAGAACAGCAAGGTCATGATCTACGACCTCGGCGGCGGCACGTTCGACGTCTCCATTCTCGAAATTTCGGACGGCGTGTTCGAAGTGCTCGCAACCAACGGCAACAACATGCTCGGCGGCGACGACTTCGATAAGCGCATCATGGACTACATGGTCGGCGAATTCAAGAAGAGCCACGGGGTCGACCTCTCCAAAGATAAAATGGCGATGCAACGCCTCAAAGAGGCGGCGGAAAAGGCGAAGATCGAGCTCTCGGGCATGAACAGCACCTCCATCTCCCTGCCCTTCATCTCCATGACGGACGCGGGTCCCGCCCACCTCGAACTCGAACTCACTCGCCAAAAATTCGAAGCCCTCATCGCCGATCTCGTCGAAAAGACGGCGGAGCCCATGCGGCTCGCGATGAAGGACGCGGGGCTCTCCTATAACGACATCGACAAGGTGATCCTCGTCGGCGGCTCGACGCGCGTTCCCTGCGTGGTCGCCAAGGTCAAGGAGATCACGGGCAAAGAGCCGTTCAAAGGCATCAACCCCGACGAATGCGTCGCGGTCGGCGCGGCGATCCAGGGCGGCGTGCTCACGGGCGAAGTGAAAGACGTCCTTTTGCTCGACGTCATGCCGCTCTCGCTCGGCATCGAAACGCTCGGCGGCGTGTTCACCCGTCTCATCGACAGAAACACCACCATCCCCGTCAAGAAGAGCCAGGTGTTCTCCACGGCGGCGGACAACCAAACGAGCGTCGAGATCCACATCTTGCAGGGCGAGCGCGAATTCTGCCGCGACAACAAGACGATGGGCAGATTCATGCTGACGGGCATCGCGCCCGCGCCCCGCGGCATTCCCCAGATCGAAGTTACGTTCGACGTCGACGCGAACGGCATCGTGCACGTCGAGGCGAAAGACCTCGGCACGGGCAAGAGCACGGACATCACCATCACCTCCTCGACCAATCTCTCGGAGGACGAGATCAACAAGGCGGTCAAAGACGCCGAGCAGTACGCCGAAGAGGACAAGAAGCGCAAGGCGAAAGTGGATGCGCGCAACAAGCTCGACGGGCTCATCTTCTCGGTCGAGCAGACCGTAAAAGACAGCGAGGGGAAACTCTCCGACGACGACAAAGCGGCTTTGCAGGCGGCGGCGGACGAGGCGAGAAAGGACCTCGACTGCGACGACGAGGAAAAGTACAACGCGGCGTTCGAGGAACTTTCCAAGAAGATCCAGCCCATCATCGCCAAGCTCTACCAAGGCGCGCAGGGCGGCGGCGACGAAGGCGGCGCGGCGGGCGACGGCACGGAGTTCCATCAGTAAGTTCACAAATTTTGTTTTGAGGGGCAAAACAAAATTTCGTGAGGAAACGCGCTCTCGCTTAAATCAAAATAGCTGTCAAAGTCGCTATTTACACAATGAGCGCGGAGTGCGTCGCGGAAGAAGCAAACGATCGGAATGAAGTGGGGAAGCCGCAGCGGCTTCCCCATCGTGGGAAAAAGGTATGGCGGAAAAAAAGAATTATTACGAAGTTCTCGGCGTCTCCAAAGACGCGTCGGAAGAGGAGATCAAGGCGGCGTATAAAAAGCTCGTCAAGCAATATCACCCCGATCTCCACCCCGGCGACAAGCTCGCCGCCGAGAAATTCAAAGAGATCAACGAAGCCAACGAGGTGCTTTCCGACAAGCAGAAACGCGCCGCGTACGACTACGAACAGGCGCACCCCGGTATGGGCGGCATGGGCGGCGGCTTCGGCGGCAGCGGCTTCGGCGGGGGAGGCTTCGGCTTCGGAGACATCTTCGATTCCATCTTTCAGGGATTCGGCGGCGGCGCGTCCGTCCAGCGCGACACCTCGGGCGAAGATATCCAGCTCACCATGAACCTCTCCTTTATGGACGCGGCAAAGGGCTGCCGCAAGGAGGTTTCCTATTCGAGGAACGAGCCCTGCCCCTCCTGCAAAGGGACGGGCGCAAAGGGCGGCACGGCGTTCCGTTCGTGCGCCAAGTGCGGCGGAAAAGGGCAGGTGCGCTTTACGCAGGAGACCATGTTCGGCAGAACGGTCCGCGTCGGCGCGTGCCCCGACTGCGGCGGCAGGGGGAAGATCATCACCGACAAGTGCCCCGACTGCAAGGGCAAGGGCTATCTTCGCCGCGAGACCAAGGTCACCCTCGACATCCCCGCGGGCGCGGACACCAATTCGTACATGCGCAAGCGCGGCTACGGTCAGGCGAGCACGGAGGGCGGCGAAGCGGGCGACCTCATCGTGGTATTCCGCGTCGAGCCGCACCGCCTGTTCGAGCGCAAAAACATGGACCTGTATGTCGATCTTCCCATTCCGTTCCGCACGGCGGCACTCGGGGGGACGGTCAAAGTTCCCGACCTCGACGACGCGTTCGACTACACCATTCCCGAGGGAACGCAGTCGGGCACGACGTTCACCGTCCGCGGCAAGGGCATCAAGACGCGCACGGGGACGGGGAATTTGTATCTCCGCGTGTTCGTCGAAATGCCGACGAGGCTCACCAAGGAACAAAAGCGCGCGCTCGAAGCGGCGACCGCCGACTTCGACGTGAAGCAGTACGAGAAGTCCAAACAGTATTCCGACCGCCTTTCCGCGCTCTACGGAAAAGACGCGTATCGGAAGTAACTTCCCGAAAGAAACAACGGCGCATCGCCGTTTTTTCTTATTTTACGCAAAAAACGCCGAAAAAGCGGCAAAAAGCGGGCTCTCTACTCACAGTAGAGAGCCCTTTTCGGACGGTAGAACCGCCGCAAAAAACAGGAGACAGCCCGCGGGAAAGGATAGGGTGCATTTTTGCGCATGCTGTGTTATGATGAAAACAGGCTTGCGGAGAACGGCAAGCGGAGGTCGGTATGGAAAACACATTGCAAGCGAAGCGGTTCGTTTCCTTTTATACGCGCGGCGAGGAGATCTTCAACGCCGTCTCGCACATCGTGGGCGGCGGGCTCGGGGTGGTGTTCTGGGCGGTCTTGCTCGCCCTCGCCTATCCGTCGGCGGCGGCAATGGCGGCGGTCTCGGTGTTCTGCGCGAGCGTCGTCACGCTGTACACCATGAGCGCGCTCTACCATTTTTTGCCCGACGGCAGGGCGAAAGGCGTGTTCCGCGTCTTTGACCACTGCACCATCTTTTTGCTCATCGCGGGCACATATACGCCCTTTTGCCTGCTCGCGGTCGGGGGACGGGCGTCCGTACTTTTGCTCGCCTTCGAGTGGACGTGCGCCGTGGCGGGGATCGCGCTCAACGCCGCCGCCATGCGGAAAATGACGGTGAAAGTGCTCTCGATGATCTTATATTTCTCCATGGGCTGGGCGGCGGTCGCCGTCGTGCCCTTTGTGAGCGTCCCGCCCGCGTCCTTTGCGCTCGTGCTCGCAGGGGGGATCGCCTATACCGTCGGGATCGTCTTTTTCGCGCTCGGAAAAAAGGTGCGCTACTTCCACTCCGTTTGGCATCTGTTTGACCTCCTCGGCACGACCCTGCAATTTTTCAGCGTCCTGCTGTTGCTGTAATCTTACGGCAAAAAAAGGAACGCCGTTTTCCGCGCCGCCGTTGCGGCATGCGGATCTTCCGACGTTCCCCGCGATCCCAAACGATTTCGCTTCGGCGGTCTATTCGATGCCGAAGAGCAAATTCGGCTCTACGCCGAATTTTTCATAGAGTGCCAAAATGCTGTCGTACCCCGGTTTCTTTTTCCCGCGCAGCCACTGCCCGACGGTCGTTTGATGAACGCCGAGAGCTTCCGCGAGTTTTCCTTGGGAAAGACCTTGGATATCCATGATTTCCCGAATGATATCTTGATACGGCATGGAATTATTATGCGACTTTATAGGTCAAAAGACTTGACATAAGCCATAAGTCTTGATAAGATAAAGAAAAATGTCGAAAAATAGTTTTGGACAGCCATTTCGGCGCAGAAGCGATGTTCCGAAGCAAAGACGGCATGAGAGGCGGACGATGATCGTAACGGTCGCGGATTTCAGAAACAATATGGCGGAGTATTTGCGGAGCATCGCCGAACCCATCTATCTCACGCGGCACGGAAAGGTGATCGGCGTCGTGAGCGCGCCGAACGGCAACGGGCAAGAGCCCGCCCCCGGGGAGATCGCGGTCTGCCTGCACGATCTCAAAGAGCAAGTAAAGCGGCTCGACGGTCTGTTGCGCGAGCATTCGGAAACAAAAAAAAGCGACCGATGACGGCCGCTTTTTTATAGCGTTTTGCCTGTTTTGAATTGTTACGCCTTGTTTGCCGAGCCGAGCACGTCGACGATCTTATGCTTGACCATCTCTTTCATGTTGGCGCGGGCGTCGCCGAGGTACTGTCTCGGGTCGAAGTGCGAGGGGTTCTCGGCGAGGTGCTTTCTCACCGCCGCCGTGAAGGCGACGCGGAGGTCGGAATCGATGTTGATCTTGCAGACGGCGAGCTTCGCCGCCTTTCTCAATTCGCTCTCGGGAATGCCGATGGCGTTGGGCATCGACCCGCCGTAGGCGTTGACGACGGCGACCTGTTCCTGCGGAACGCTCGACGCGCCGTGCAGCACGATGGGGAAGCCGGGGAGGCGGCGGCCGATCTCTTCGAGAATGTCGATGCGGAGCTTGGGATCTTGACCGGGCTTGAACTTATATGCGCCGTGCGACGTGCCGATGGCGATGGCGAGGGAGTCGATCCCCGTGCGGGAGGTGAACTCTTCCACTTCGTCGGGCGAGGTGAACATGGCGTCGTGCGATTCGACTTTCACGTCGTCCTCGATGCCCGCGAGCTTGCCGAGCTCGGCTTCCACGACCACGCCGTTCGCGTGCGCGTATTCGACGACCTTTTTGGTGAGGGCGATGTTTTCTTCCCAAGGCTTGGAGGACGCGTCGATCATGACGGAGGTGAATCCGACGTCGATGCAGTCTTTGCAGATCTCGAAATCCGCGCCGTGGTCGAGGTGCATTGCAATGGGAATGTTGCTCGTTTCGGCGGCGGCGGCGACGAGGTGGCGCAGATATACGGGGTTGGCGTACTTTCTCGCGCCCGCGGAAACTTGCAGAATGACGGGAGAGCGGCATTCGTCGGCGGCTTCCACGATCGCCTGGATCATTTCCATATTGTTCACGTTGAACGCGCCGACCGCATATCCGCCGTCGTACGCTTTTTTGAACATTTCCTTGGTGGTTGTTAAAGGCATAAATTCCCTCCGATTGAACGTTTTCTCAATTATACCGCGTTTGAAAGCAAATTGCAAGGGGTTTGCGAAAATTTTTCTTCGCCATACGCCGAGGAAACCGCCTTGGAGCGCGGGCGGTTTTTTGGGCATACTGCCGAAAAATGCCGAATAAGTTTGTGCAATGGAAATTTGCGGAAAAAGCATTGACGGCGGCACAAAAGCGTGGTATAATAAGACTTGGTAAACAGGCGTTCAAACGCCAAAAATTCGGAGGAAAGTAAGAAATGGCAAACGTAAAAGTTGCAATCAACGGATTCGGCCGCATCGGACGCCTCGCGTTCCGTCAAATGTTCGGCGCAAAGGGCTACGAGATCGTTGCGATCAACGACCTTACCAGCCCCACGATGCTCGCGCACCTGCTCAAATACGACAGCGCGCAGGGCAGATACGCGCTCGCGGACAAGGTTTCGGCAAACGACGAAGAGAGAACGCTCACCGTCGACGGCAAAACCATCAAGATCTACGAGGAGAAGGACGCGAAGAACCTGCCTTGGAAAGATCTCGACGTCGACGTCGTGCTCGAATGCACGGGCTTCTACACCTCGAAGGCGAAGTCGCAGGCGCACATCGACGCAGGTGCGAAGAAAGTCGTTATCTCCGCTCCCGCGGGCAACGATCTTCCCACCATCGTTTTCGGCGTCAACGAGGGCACGTTGAAAAAGACGGACACCATCATTTCCGCGGCGTCCTGCACCACCAACTGCCTCGCGCCCATGGCGGATACCCTCAATAAGGCGTATCCCGTCGTCTCGGGCATCATGACAACCGTCCACGCCTTCACGGGCGACCAGATGGTCCTCGACGGGCCGCACCGCAAGGGCGATCTTCGCCGCGCGCGCGCCGCTGCCGTCAACATCGTTCCCAACTCGACGGGCGCAGCCAAAGCGATCGGGCTCGTCATTCCCTCGCTCAACGGCAAACTCATCGGTTCGGCGCAACGCGTTCCCGTTCCCACCGGCTCGACGACCATCCTCGTCGCCGTCGTCAAGGGGAAGGATGTCACCAAGGATTCCATCAACGCCGCGATGAAAGCCGCCGCTTCCGCCTCCTTCGGCTACACCGAAGAGCCCCTCGTTTCCTCCGATATCATCGGCATCACCTATGGCTCGCTCTTCGACGCAACGCAGACCATGGTCACCAAGATCGACGACGAAACCTATCAGGTGCAGGTCGTGTCGTGGTACGACAACGAGAACAGCTACACCTCGCAGATGGTCCGTACGATCAAATACTTCGCGGAACTTCAATAAACGCGCAACCCAAAAAGCCGCCCCTCGGGGCGGTTTTTTGCTTGACAATTTTGTAAAGACACTGTATAATGAGGGAAAACGGTCGTAAATTTTTGCCGAATCCCGCGGGCGCGGGAGACGGCTTTGGGAGGAAGAGATGAAAAAGTGGTTGATCGCCGCCGTTTGCCTGTTCCTTGCGTGCGGGCTTGCCGCATGCGCGCGGTGCGGCGGGGAACATGCGTTCACCGCCGAAAACAAATGCGGCGTGTGCGGCACGGAATGGGATTACACCGAGGGGCTGTCGTATGCCGAAAACGCCGACGATACCTATACGGTCTCGGGCATCAGCTTCGAGCGGCAGGAGAGCCGCGTCGTTCTCCCCTATGGGCACGACGGAAAGGCGGTGACCGCGGTCGGGGAGGAGGCGTTTACGGGGCGCGTCGAAATGACAGCCGCCGTCCTGCCGCAGAGCGTCGTGAGGATCGGTACGAACGCGTTTTCGAACTGCGTCAACCTCGCGGAGATCGAGATCCCGACGAGCGTGGCGAGGATCGGCGCGTATGCGTTTTATCGCTGCGGCGCGCTCACGGTGCGGTATGCGGGGACGGTCGAGCAGTGGAACGCGATCAAAAAGGGAGAGAATTGGAATGCGTCGGCGGACGGGCTGCGCGTCGAATGCACGGACGGAAGCATCGCGCAGGACGGCACGGTGACAAAGAACTGACTTTACGCCGCGGCGCGCGCACCCATCCCGCGGTTGCGGACATGGGTGGGGCGTAAATACCCCTGCCCGCGGACATGGGTCGGGCGCAGAACAACATATTTTCGGGCGCACGGGCTCGCTTTCTCGAAGCGAGCCCGTGCGTTTTCCTTGATCGGTGGCGCGGATCGCGGGCAAGCGGGAATGACCCGACGGGGGAACGCATACAATAAGGAACGATGAGATTTTCGCAGGAGATCTATAATCTGCTCGGCGGCGCGGACGCCGCGCGGGTGCAATACTCGGTCGTCGACGGCAGGGGAGGATATTTCCAGAACGTGCGGCGGATCTTGTCCTTTTCGGACGAGGTGATCGTCTTTTGCGGCAAGCGGGGGACGGTGCGGGTGGAGGGGCGCGGGCTCACGCTCGGCAAATACGGCGCGGGCGACGCCGAGGTCCGCGGCGACATTCTGCGCGTCCTGCGCGGGGAGGACGGCAATGCAACTTGAAATCACCGTCGAAAGTCTTTCCGCCGATCGCGCCGTCGACCGCCTCGCGCGCGAGGGGATACGGGTGTACGCCGCCCGCCGTCCGAGAAAAAACGCCGTAGTTTTGCGGATCGACGCCAAAGACCGTGAAAAAGTTTTTGCAATTTTCAAAGGAACGTGTTATAATGTATGCGAGGTCGCTTCGGTCGGCGTAAAACGCCGTCTCGACGGGCTCGTGCGCTCGATCGGTTTGGCGGTCGGATTCGTGCTCTTTTTCGCGGGCATTCTGTTCGCGGAGGGGCGGGTGCTCGGGCTGGAAGTCGTGGGCAGCGGGGCGTACTACGAACGGGAGGTGCGCGAAATCCTCGCGCGCGGGGGCGTGCGGAAGTTCTCGCCGCAACCGCGGGACATCGCGCCGCTGACCGCCGAAATTTTGTCGCTTCCCCGCGTAGAGTTCTGCGCCTTTCACCGCCGCGGCGGGACGCTCACCGTCGAGGTGAACGTGAGCGACGACAGCGCGCCGCTTGCGCGCGTCCCGCTTCTGTCGCCCGCGACGGGCGTCGTCGACGAACTCGTCGTCGTCCGCGGTACGCCCCGCGTCGCCGAGGGGGAGGAAGTGACGGAGGGGCAGGAGCTGGTGTCCTGCGAGAGTGCGGCGGGGGAGAACGTTTTGCCCGTGCTCGTCATCGCCCGCGTCACGGTCGCCTATCCCGTCTCGCGCGAATACGAGGGGGAGGAGGCGGCGGCGCGCGCACAGGCGACGCTCGACTTCGGCGTTTTCCGCGAAATACATATGAGCAAGACGGAGCGGGGTTGGCTCGTCGAGGGGATCGCCCTCAAAACGGCGTCCGTCAACCTTGCGTAGGAGGAAATTTGCAAGTCACGGTGGATACGGGCGCGCTCGAACGGTTACAGCGCGTGCTCGGCGTATTCGATGAAAATCTCGACACGATCGCGCGGGAGCTCAAACTTTCCACACGGGTCGAGGGGACGGAAATCGTCCTCGAAGGAGAGGAAGAGGCGGCGGCGATCGGCGCGGAGGTCGTAAAGAGCTTGCTCGCCGTTGCCGAGGCGGGAGAGGAGATCGACAAGACGCGGCTTCTCTATTGCATCGAGCTCGCCCGCGAGGGACACGCCGCGGACATCGGCGGCATCATGAAAGACGTCGTGGCAGTCACCGCCCGCGGCAAGCCCGTAAAGTGCAAGACGGTCGGGCAAAAGACGTATGTCGACGCGGTGAAAGGGAACACCGTCACGTTCGGCGTCGGACCTGCGGGCACGGGCAAGACCTATCTTGCCGTCTGCCTCGCCGTCGCCGCATATAAGGGCAAGCAGGTCGAGAAAATCATCCTGACCCGTCCCGCCGTGGAGGCGGGGGAGAAGCTCGGCTTCCTGCCCGGGGATCTGCAAACCAAGGTCGACCCCTATCTCCGCCCGCTGTACGACGCGTTGCAGGAGATGTTCGGTCCCGAAACCTATTCCAAACTCATGGAAAAGGGAACGATCGAGGTCGCGCCGCTCGCCTATATGCGCGGCAGGACGCTCTCGGACGCCTTCGTCATTCTCGACGAGGCGCAGAACGCCACCCGCGAACAAATGAAAATGTTTTTGACCCGTCTCGGCGAGGGAAGCAAGATGGTCGTCACGGGCGATCTGACGCAGACCGATCTTCCCGACGGCAAGTCGAGCGGACTGCGGCAGGCGGTCTCTCTGCTTAAAGGGATCGACGACATCGCGGTGTGCTATCTGACCGAGCGGGACGTGGTGCGGCATCCGCTCGTTTCGCGCATCGTGCGCGCCTATGAGGCGCACGACGGGAAAAAAGAAGAAAGCAAGCGAAAAAAGGGAGAGAAACGATGAACAAAAACGCTCTTCTCGGAAAACAACACCAAAGACGGCTCGTCGGGAGCGGGTTTTTATTCCTGCTGTTTTACGTCGCGATTTTGCTCGTCATTTTTCTGATGACGCTCATCAACGACCCCCTGCATTGGATGCAATACTTCAAAGATAACGTCTGGAATGTGGTCGCCCTGCTCGCAAGCGTGTTTTTCCTGTGCGCGATCGTCTATTTCTATTACTATTTCGAGGAGACCGAATTTCTCGCCAAGGCGGGGAACGTCGTGCTCGTGTTCTCCCTGCTCATCGTCTCCACCGTCGTGTGCTATGCGCTCGGGAGATACGTCCACCTCTATTTCCGTCCCTACGCGCTCTTCGCGCTCTTGGTGCTGTTTTTGTGCAACCGCAGGCAGGCGTTGTTTTTGAACTTCATTTTCAGCGTCCTCATCTTCGTGATCGACCTCTTCACCAACGCCGCCCCGCTCGCCATCGTCGACGTCTATTCCTCGTTCATGATCTGCTTTGCGAGCGGGACGTTCGCCGTCTTTTTGGCGGGCGACGTAAAGACGCGCTTCCGTCTCGTCCTCGTGGGCGCGGCTCTCTCCGTCCCCACCGCGGTCCTCGTGCTGCTCTTCAAGATCCCCGCGATCCGCGAAGATTGGATCGACTATGTCTCCGCCGTGGGTTTCCGCATTCTCGGGTCGTTCACCTCGGCGGTGCTCGCCCTCGCCCTCCTGCCCGTATTCGAAACGGTATTCAACCGCCTCACGGTGTTCCGTCTGCGCGAGCTCACGAGCACCAACGCCGCGCTTCTCGTGCGGCTGCAAAAGGAAGCCCCGGGCACGTTCAACCATTCCCTCATCGTCGCCTACCTTGCCGAGACCTGCGCGGTCGCCATCGGCGAGAACGCCGAACTTGCCCGCGCCGCCGCCTACTATCACGACGTGGGCAAACTCAAACAGCCCGATTGCTTCACCGAGAATCAAACGGGATACAACCTGCACAACGAGATCACGCCCGAGCTCTCGGCGGACATCATCCGCTCGCACGCGCGCGACGGGTACGAACTGCTCATCTCCAACCATCTGCCCAAGATCATCGCCGACGTGGCGCGCGAGCACCACGGGACGTTGCCCATCAAATATTTCTATAACAAGGCGATCAGTTTTTCGGGGGACGCCGACATCAAGGATTTCTCCTATCTCGGACCCAAGCCGCGAACCAAGATTGCCGCGATCGTGATGATCGCCGACGCCGCGGAGGCGGCGACGCGCGCCTCTGCCGACCGTTCGCCCGCGAGTGTGGAAAAGTGTTGCCGTTCCATCATCGCCGAGCGCATGGACCTCGACCAATTCGACGAATGCGACGTTACGATGCGCGACCTCACGACCATCAAGCAGACCCTCGTCGAGGCACTCTCGGGGGTGCATCATCACCGCGTG
Source organism: uncultured Clostridia bacterium (assembly GCA_947631005.1). GTDB lineage: Bacteria > Bacillota > Clostridia > Christensenellales > Borkfalkiaceae > Gallimonas. The sequence continues at coordinate 21,910 of CANRJR010000011.1, forward strand.
AAATATCCGCCCATCAAGTTCAACCGCAACAAAGAGGCGGTCCGCATGGAGGACGTGCAGGATGACTGAATTTGTTCTCGACAGCGAAGAGGAGCTCGGCGGGCTGACCGATGCGCTGCAAGGGCTTGCCGCGTGCGATCTGCCCCTCGTCGCCGAGGTGCTGTTCGTCGGCGAAGAGGAGATCCGCCGTCTCAACCGCGAGACGCGCGCGACCGACCGCGTGACCGACGTATTGAGCTTCCCCGCCATGGAGCTCACGCCGCAGGAGGAGATCCTGTCGGAGGAGCACGGCGAGTGCGTCGACGTGCTCGACGACGGGCGGGAGGCTCTGTTTTTGGGGAGCGTGGCGGTGTGCACGGCGCGGGCGCGGGAGCAGGCGTCGGAGTACGGGCATTCGTACGCGCGCGAGCTCAACTATCTCATCGTCCACGGGATCTTGCACTGTCTCGGGTACGACCATGAGACGGAGGACGGGCGGCGCGTCATGCGCGAAAAGGAAGAGGAAGTGATGCAAAGATTGCATCTGGGGAGGGAAGAATGAGGAGCGGGACGGTAGCGGTGATCGGCAAGGCGAACGCGGGCAAGAGCACGCTCGTGAACGCCATGGTGGGGGAGAAAGTCGCGATCGTGTCGCCCAAGCCGCAGACCACGCGGGACAGGATCATGGGCATTCTCAACCGTAGCGACCGCCAGATCGTCTTTGTCGACACCCCGGGCATCTACCGCAGCCGCAACGCGCTCGGCGATCTCATGCTCCGCACGACGGAGACGACCTCGCGGGACGTCGACGCGCTGTTGTTCGTGCACGACGGGCACGCGGGGGTGCGGGAGGACGATATCGCGCTCATGCTGAAATATCAGTCGCTCGGTGTACCCATGCTTGTCGCGTACAACAAGACGGACATCATGCCCGCGGAGCGCGTTCCCGAGGACGCCAAGCGTCTGTACGAGGGTGGCGTAGAGGCGGCGGTGTACGCGGTATCGGCGCGCCGCCGTCGCAATTTGGGGAAGTTGGAGGACGCGCTTGCGGCGATGTTGCCCGAGGGCGAGCCGCTCTTTCCCGAGGACGTGATCTCCGACCGCAGCGAGCGGTTCATGATCGCGGAGCTCATGCGGGAGAAAATCCTGCTCGGGTACGACGAGGAGATCCCGCACGGGGTGGCGATCGTCGTGAACACCTTTGAGAAGCGGGAGAACGGGACGTACGCCGTCGATCTCGACGTGATCTGCGAGAAGAAGAACCACAAGGCGATCCTCATCGGGAAGCAGGGGAGCGCGATCAAGGAGACGGCGACCCACGCGCGCGTCGCCATGGAAAAGTTTCTCGGCGCAAAGGTATATTTAACGGTCTACGTCAAGGTCCGCGCCGATTGGCGGGACAAGGCGTCCCTCATCAAGGAATTCGGCTACCGTCCCGACGACCCGTAAGCCGACCCATAACGCCGACCCATAACGACGATCCGTCACAAGCTCCGCCGTTTTCCGCCTGCTTTTCGGCGCATAATCGCGGGAAAGCCGCGCATAATGGGGACGAGGGGGGCGACATGGAAGAAGGCGGGAAGCGCGGGAAGAAAGGTGCGAAGGAGCTCGCTTGGGAGCTGTTCGAAGAGACGGGCAATTTCAGTTATTACATGTTATACAAGCGGTTATAGGGGAAGAGATGGACTTCAAAGCGGACGCGCTTGCGCTCAAAGCGGTGGATTACGGGGAAAACGACAGGATGGTGACCCTGCTCACGGCGGAGCGCGGGAAGATCGGCGCGGGGATGAAAGGGGTCAAGAAGGCGGGCGCGCGGTTGCGGTTTGCGGCGCAGCCTTTTTGTTTTGCCGAATACGTGTTTGCGGTGAAAGGGGGGCGGTACACCGTGACGCAGGCGACCTTGCACGACGGATTCTACGCGTTGCGGGAGCGGGTGGAGCGGTACTATGCGGCGGCGGGGGTCGCCGAGGTCTGCGACGCGCTGTCGTACGAGGGAATGGAGAGCGGCGGTTTGCTCGTGGCGGCGGTGGAGGCGTTGGGGCGGCTGACCGACACGGACGACGTCCGCACGCCGATGGTGACCTTTTTACTGCGGGCGTGCGCGGCGGCGGGCTATCCCGTTACGGCGGGGGACTGCCCGATCTGCGGCAAGGCGATCCGCGGGCGGCGGTATTTCGATTTGGACGGCGGGGCGTTCGGATGCGCGGCTTGCGGGGTCGGCGTGCCCGCGAGCGAGTCGACGTACGACGCGGTGCGCGCGGCATACGGACGGGGGGAAGCGACTGCGGACGGAGAGCGGCGCGCGTTGCGGCTTTTAACGGCGTACCTCACGCGCAAGACGGAGACGGAATTTCCCGCGCTTTCTGGCTTTTTGACCGTCGTAAATTGAACGGTTTCCGACAAATTTAACCATTTTATTGAGTGTTTTCCAACCATGCGCGACAGTCTCCCGCATGTTTCACTTTCGATTTGAATACCTTGTAACCAACCGTGCTACTATATTGAGCGTTTTCAGACCAATCATGATTTAATATAATTTATCGAGTATTTTTTGCGTATTTGCGGCGAAAGCCGTATTTTTATTTATTGTACGCGCACGCGCGTACGTGCACCCATACGCGCGTGCGCGTAATGTCCTTTCCTCCCGTCATTTCGTCCCGCCCCCCAAGCCTTTTGTCCCCTCGCCTATTCGTTTCTAAATGTCATGTCCCCTCACCCGTTCGCTTCTAAAATGTCATGTTGAGCGGAGGCGTAAGCCGTAGCCGAAACATCTCCCGCAGTCTTATTGCGCTTTTCCCATATTGCTCTGTCCCGCCGACCAATCCCAATCCTGCCCCAATCCCCGTGCCCCCCTCAATCCCAATCCTCCCGCGCACCCTAAATCTCCCCCCCGCGCCGAATCCTCATCTTTCCGCTCGCGCCTGAAATTCCCCGACTGTTGTCGTCTGTCCATGCGAAAAAAAGAAAGGGCGGGGGGATGAAAAAATTTTTACAAAAGGTATTGACATCTCATTTGATTTGATGTAAAATGAGAATACCATTGTATAAATGGCAAATTCTATCATTTTCAAAAGGGGAGGACAAAGCAACATGAGAAAGCTGAAGGTTGTGTTGACCGTACTGCTTGCGCTCACCGTGTCGCTTGCTCTTTTCGCCTGTGGCGGCGGGAAGGACAAAGGCAAGGGTAAGGGGCAGATCGCAGGCGTTACGATCGGCAATCAGCTTGCGCTGACGGAGAAGGATACGGCTTCTACGTTGAGCACAAAGAAGGCGACTCTCAAAGTTTCCGTCACGTACACCGACGGGACGACTGCGGAACTTACCGCGGACGATTGGGAGTTTACCGAGGACAGTCTTAAAAACCTTCAAACGACGGGTGAGGGTGCGAACGCGACGTATGTGATCGGCAATTATACGCTCGACGTGCAGCCCACCGCAAACAACGATAAACATCTTGTCGGAACGGCGACGGCTGTGGTCGATCACGATTGGGGCGCGGCGGACGCGAACGGCGTTCAGACCTGCTCTGTCGAAGGCGCGACCAAGACGGCGACCAAGACGGACGTTACCGTTGAGTTTGCAGGTTATCACGACACGCCGATCGCCGACATCGTGAAGTATGCGGATACGACGCTCGACGAAAATGCACAGCGCATCAAGGCGTTCGGGCTTACGGGGAGCGGGGCAGATCCGCACACCGCAACGGTCGGCCGTTTGGAAAAGGGGATGACCATTTCCGTCCGCGGCAAGATGATCGCGACGAGCGATGCGAACACTTACTATTTCCCGATTATCGGTCTTGCGAACCGTCAGACGGACGCGGGCTTTGTTGTCCGTAACGACGGTTGGGGCATTTACGGCGGTATCGGCGGCGGCGGCGTTCTTGCCAAGAGCGGTCTTTCCGACCATACGATCACCGCGGGCACGCCCGCGGCTGACACGCAGGATTGGGAAGCGTACTTCGAAGGCGCAGGTTCTTCGACGACCGATTTCTTGACCGAACAAGACGTTGAACTCACCTGGCGTTTTGTGGAAAAGACCGACGGCACGACGACGTACAACGTAGTCGAGCTCGGCTTCTTCGATTACACGATCAACCGCAGCTATACGGTCCGTGTAAAAGTTCCTACCCGTCAGTTCTACGACACCGTTTTGCACGGCGAAATGATCAAGATGAACATCACCGACATCACCGTCATTCAGATGCTCAACCTTGAAGACATCGTTTCGGCGAAGCTCAAGACGGGCGCGAAGAGCACCTATCTCGAAAACGAGATGTTCGACTATTCGACGATCGACTTGCAGGCGAAGTTCCAGCAGGACGCCGCGGGCACGACGAGACCGTTCGAAGTGTTCGACATGTATGCGACGGCAGACGAAACCGTTACGGCGGACACCGTGTGGGATAACCTCGAGGGCAGAAAGCTCGTCGATACGTACAAGACCTACAAGGCAGTTCTCACCGTCGGCGAAGTCGTCAAAGAGCACGTCTTTACGGCGACCGAACTTCCCGTTCAGATCAAGAAGAACGCGGTCGACAACGCGAACGCGAACGACGTTGAAGTCGGGAATGTCACGTTCCTTGCCAACCAGCTCGACGTGATCCCCTTCACGCAGGGCACGGGCAACACCGCACAGCTCACCCTTACGGGCGCGGCGGCTTCCTTGACGGCGGCACAGAAAGGAGTGCTCAATAACACCGCGAAGAACCACTATGCGGCGTTCACGATCTATCAGAACGGTCCTACCAAGTTCAGCACGACGGGTAAGCCCGTTTTCGTGGGGACGGAAGGCTATGCGAAAGTCAATGCCGACGGTACGGCGGTCGACGTGGTTGTCGCGCTCGATAAGACCGTGATCGGCACGACCAAGACGGTGAAACTCACGGGCGTCAACGATCAGGATATCGTCATCGACGTTTCGGGCATCACCGCTTACACCTACTACTCGGCTGTGAACACGGTCGCTCCCGTCTACCTCAACAAGGCAGGTACGGTTGAGATCACGTACAGCGTTGCCACCAATCCCGCATTGACTGCCACGGCAAACGGAGTGTTTGCTCCCAAAGACGTCCGCCTTACCATCGGCGGTTCGCGCTTCGCACTTTCGAGCGCGGTCACGGGCAGCGGAGCGACAGCGGCATGGAAGACCGAGCCGACCGCAATCGGCAGAACGGGCGTCTCCGTCGTCGTTGCCAATGAGGGCGGCAAGACCAAGATCACCTATACCATCGAAGAAGATATCACCAGCCCGACCGAGTACAGCATTCAGCTCGCCACCAACGAATCCACGGGTTGGACCGTACAGGTTGCGGATATCGTCTATCCCGAGTTCGCACGCTTTGCAGAAAACGGTGCGGACACGAAAGGCTATGTAACGGACAGCTGGCTTACGTACGTAGAGGGCACCAAGCTCTATCTCGCGCTTGTGGGTCCCATGGACGATATTCAGACCGAACAAATGAAAGCGGCGTTCTCGCTTACCCTTAACGCGGGCGCAGATACCCCTGCCGCCAAGCAGACCTATGAGTATTTGCAGGCGCACGATCTTTCCATCGCGGTCCAGCCCGACGGAACGGTTGCGCTCACCAATTCCGCTCTTCTCAATGGTCTTGCGACCGCCGAGTTGGTTGCATTCGGTACGCTCAACAACAGCAAAGATACCGACCGCGGTATGGTTGTGCTCTTCACGATCGACGTCACCGCGCTCGGCTACGACAAGACGAGCAACTATGCGTTCAAGCTTCTCGACGACGACACCATCTACACCGTCACCGCTCCTACGGGAGATGCAAAAGAGTATGCGATCGCACCGCTCGAAGGCGCGACCGCAGGTGCGGATGAGAACCTCGGCACGGCGACCTGCACCGTACAGGCGATCGTGTACAGCAAAATGACCAAGGGCGAAGACGTTGTGTATTGGGATATCAAGGGGCTCACCCCGACCGAAGAGCACACGTTCAACTCGGACGGCATTTGCACCAAGTGCCAGTCGCAGAGATTGCAAGTCACCACGACCGACGCCAAGTACGACGTCGTCATGATCCCCGCCGCAACGGCTGTTCCGAACGGCGACCTCTCCGACGTATGGTGGAATAACGGCGAAGGCGGCACTGCAACGGGTGCGAAGACGTTCAACGGCGACTTCGCGGTGCAGTACACGTTCAAGAACGAGCGCGATCCCGCTTGGCATCAAGACGTCGTTATCGAGCTCATCAACAACGGTCGTTACCTCGACCTCAACTATGCGGCGAACAATCCTTGGGGCGCGAACTGGGCAGACGGCAACTTCGGCGAAGGCACGTTGGGTTCGAACACCATGACCGCCACCAAGAACGGCACGGCGATCGCCGCCGCAGATTTCGCGGCAGAGTTCAACCAGGGCGACGCTGCTCCTGCCGCCGATTGCTGGAAAGGCGACTACACCCTCAACATCTATCGTCTCGGCGATACCTACACGATTATTCAGAAGATCAAGAATGCCGCGGGCGTTGAGTACGTCGTTACCAACGAGATCACCATTAAGGCGACCGACGAGCAAGAAGTCAGCGCGGAAACGACCGTGCAGTTTGTCGGGAATCCTTATTGGGTCGACGACATCAAGGTCAGCGTCGGTACGATTACCAAGACCGTTGCACTTCCCGGAGAATGGGATGCGACCGCCACGGGCGACAAAAAGATTTGGACAGACCGCGTGCAACTTGGCGAAGTCATCGGGAATCTGACCTATGGTCATACCATGACAATCGTCGGTGCGATGACGGGGGCTGCGGGAAGATCGGTTTTTCACACCTTTATCTTGGAGTTCAACGACGGTGCTGATATCCGTGTAGACAACTGGTGGTGGAGCTTCATCCCTGAAGGCGCAACCACGAACTGCTTTGGCAACTCCGAGTATGGGGCTGTTAATGCTGGCGTTGCACCTGCTAAACCCAACCAGATCGCTATCCTCACGGCGACCAACCAAGATAATGTTTGGGAGACGTATAACGAACTCATTGTTGACTGCGACTGGTCTATCAAGGTTTCCTGGACGAAGAGCTCGATCGTCGACGTGACCATCAACCTTACGAAAGGCGAGAAGTTCTTCACGGCGGCTTATAAGTTCACCATCGTGAATATGCCTGAAAACGGCTTTGCGATGAACTTGACGGCTGAACTGTGCAAGATCGACTTCCAGAGCGTTACGCTTTCGTAACTCCCAACAAATTCTTGAAAAGCGTTCCGACGCTTGACGAGTGAAGCAAAAAATCCCACGGTCTCCGTGGGATTTTTTTCGCTTTCAAAATGTCATGCCGCCCCCGCCCTTTTGCCTTTCTGTCCTGCCCACCCGCCCCAAGCTTTTCTGTCCCGCCCGCCCACCCCCAACCGTGTGCACCCTTTTGCCTTTATGTCCCGCCCGCCCCAAGCTTTTCTGTCCCGCCCGCCCACCCCAAACTTTTATGCCCGCACCCACGCGCTTCCAATTATGTCATGTTACCCCGCCCGTCGTTTCTAAAAAATGTCATGTTGAGCGGAGGCGAGTAAAACGAGCCGAAGTCGAAACATCTCCCTTATTATAAAACTGCGGGAGATTCCTCGACTACGCTCGGAATGACATTATTGGAACGCCCTTTTGTTTCCAATCATGTTGCGCGAGGAAAATCACACTTTTCCGCTGCGCGACACAATTTGCCGCACACTTGCGGCTTATTGTCATACAAAGCGAACGAGACGACTAACTTAATTTAAGCGAGAGCTCATTTCCGTCACGAAATTTTGTTTTGGCGAAGCACAAAACAAAATTTGTGAACTGTTTCAAATAATGGCGCGAGGAAAATCACGCTTTTCCGCTGCGCGACACAATTTGCGCGAAACCTCGCGCTTATTGTCTTACATAGCGAACGAGAGGACTAACTGAATTTAAGCGAGAGCTCATTTCCGTCACGAAATTTTGTTTTGGCGAAGCACAAAACAAAATTTGTGAATTTTCCCCCCCAAAATTTATTGACATTGTCCCCGTTCTATGCTAAACTTGTCTTACACTCCTGCGGGGTGTAATTTTTTCATGGAGTTTTCACGAAATGGCTGTCAAATCGACGAGAATGAAAGTGACTTTCGAGTGCACCGTCTGCAAAAACAGAAACTACGATAGTTTCAAGAATAAGCGCAACGATCCCGACCGTCTCGAACTCAACAAGTATTGCCCTGTGTGCAAAAAACACACCCCTCACAAGGAATCCAAGTAATTTAGAGGTCCATTATGGCTAAGACCGACAACGAGCTCGATAAAAAAGTCGAGAAGAAGAAAAACAAAGATAAAAAACCCAATATCTTTGTCCGCATGGGAAGGCGCATCAAAGAGACCTTTTCCGAATTGAAGCGCGTCACTTGGCCCACCTTCGGCAAGGCGGTCAAGGCTACGGGCGTCGTTTTGGTGATCGTGCTCATCTTCACGGTCATCGTCACCGCCGTCAACTTCGGCTTCGCCGAGCTCTTGGAACTTCTCACCTCGCTCGGCGGCACGGGGGCATAACGTATGGCGGCGATCACTCCTCTCGATTCCGAGCCGCGCTGGTACATTCTCCACACCTATTCGGGCTATGAGTCCATGGTGCGCGAGAGCCTCTTTCGGCTCATCGAAAACAACAATTTAAGCGATCAGATCGTCGACGTAAAGATCCCCACCGAACAGACCATCGAAGAAAAGGCGAACGGCAAGAAAAAGGTCGTCGAGCGCAAGCTCCTCCCCTGCTACGTCTTTATCAAAATGATCTATTCCAACCAGCTTTGGTATCTTGTCACGAATACCCGCGGCGTTACGGGCTTCGTCGGTCCGCAGGGCAGACCCATTCCCATGAAAGACGACGAGATCCGCAAAATGCGCCTCGAAGAGTTCGTCGTCGACGCCGACTTCCAAACGGGCGACCGCGTGTCCATCGACAACGGCCCGCTCGAGGGATTCATCGGCACGATCAAGGAAGTCAACAACGACACCCAGCGCGCCCGCGTGCTCATCACCATGTTCGGCAGAGAGCAAGACGTGGAAGTGGAATATATCCAAATGAAAAAGATCTCGTCCGATGCGGTGGAGATCCCCGCCTCCGACGACGAATAAGGCAAAAACGCTCGCGCGTTTTTGATAGATGTGGAAGGCGGTAAATCTTTCTGCCGCCGCAAGTACCACGCAAGGAGACTTTGATATGGCTAAAAAAGTGACCGCAGTCGTCAAACTGCAACTTCCCGCCGGCAAAGCGACCCCCGGTCCTCCCGTCGGGTCTACGCTCGGTCCGCACGGCGTCAACATTCCAGGTTTCACCAAGGAATTCAACGCCAAAACCGCGGGACAAGAGGGGCTCATCATCCCCGTCGTCATGACGATCTACCAAGACCGTTCGTTTACGTTCGTCCTCAAAACGCCCCCCGCGCCCGTCCTCATCAAAAAGGCGTTGGGGCTCGAAACCGCTTCCGCCACCCCCAACAAGGTCAAGGTCGGCAAGCTCACCAAGGCGCAGGTCGAAGAGATCGCCAAAATCAAGCTGCCCGATCTCAACTGCTCTACGCTCGAAAGCGCGATGAGCATGATCAAGGGGACTGCCCGCAGCATGGGCGTCACCGTCGAGGAGTAAGGAGGGCGCAATGAAATACGGCAAAAAATATTCCGACAGCATCAAGTCTTACGAAAAGAGTCGCGCTTACGAGGCGTCCGAGGCAGTCAACCTCGTCCTCTCCAACGCAAAGGCGAAATTCGATGAAACCGTAGAGCTTCACGTCCGTCTCGGCATCGACCCCCGCCAAGCCGACCAACAGGTCCGCGGCGTGCTCGTCCTGCCCCACGGCACAGGGAAAACCAAAAAGGTCCTCGTCATCGCCAAGGGCGAACGCGCAGACGCGGCGCAAGCCGCAGGCGCGGATTTCGTCGGCGCGGAGGAGATGATCCAAAAGATCCAAACCGAAAATTGGTTCGACTTCGACGTCGTGATCACCACGCCCGATATGATGGGCGTCGTCGGGCGCATCGGCCGTATCCTCGGCCCGAAAGGTCTCATGCCCAACCCCAAGTCGGGCACGGTCACCATGGACGTCGCCCGCGCGGTGCAGGAAGTGAAAGCAGGTAAAGTCGAGTACCGTCTCGACAAAACCGCCATCATCCACTGCCCTATCGGCAAGAAGAGCTTCGGCGGCGACAAGATCCTCGAAAACTTCAACGCGCTGATGGACGCCATCGTCCGCGCCAAACCCGCGGCGGCAAAAGGACAGTACATCAAGAGCGTCGTGCTCGCGAGCACCATGGGTCCCGGCGTAAAAGTCGCCTACACCCGCGGTTGATCCCCGAAAAACGCTTGACAATCCGCGTTTTTCATGCTAAACTGAATCCAAAGCCGTAGACAACGGGTGCATTTGCTCAATATCCCGTCGAGGTGTGGAATGTAGCGAAAGTGTTGCTCCGCGCCGTCTGTGGCGCGGAGCTTTTATTCGGCGCAGAATGCGCTTACGGAGGTAACTATGTCGGCAAATTTCGAAGCAAAAAAGGTCATCGTCGAAGATATCAAAGAGAAGATCAACGCCTCGAAGTCGGTCGTGCTCGCACATTACGACCGTCTCACCGTGGCGGAAGTCACCGACCTGCGCAACAAATGCAGAGCCGCGTCCTGCGAATACAAGGTCTATAAAAATACCCTCGTCCGCAAGGCGTTCGACGAACTCGGCGTTACGCAGTTCGACGCAGACCTGAACGGCGCGACGGCGTTCGTGTTCTGCCCCGACGAGACGAGCGGTTGCGCGATCATCGCCAAGGCGGTCAAGGAAAATCCCGCGCTGGCGGATAAGATCGTCCCCAAGAGCGCGTACGTCGGCGGCGCGTATGTGGACGCGGAAGGCGTGAAAAAACTCGCGGCGATCCCTTCGAGAGAGGTGTTGCTCGCAAAGATGCTCGGCTGCTTGCAGTCGCCCATCGCCAATTTTGCGTACGTCTTAAAGGCGATCGCAGACAAAAAATAATTTAAGAGGTGAATAAAATGGATGTTCAGAAGTTGATCGAAGAAGTCAAGGCTATGACCGTTGTCGAGCTCAACGAGCTCGTAAAAGCACTCGAAGAGGAGTTCGGCGTCTCCGCCGCCGCTCCCGTCGCCGTAGCGGGCGCGGGCACGGTTGCCGAAGCCGCTCCCCAGGAAGAGGAAAAAACCGAGTTCGACATCGTTCTCAAAGAGATCGGCGCGAACAAGATCGCCGTCATCAAGGCGGTCCGCGAATTCACGGGTCTCGGGCTTGCCGAGGCGAAGAAAGCCGTCGAGGGCTTGGGCGTGCTCAAAGAAGCCGTTCCCAAGGCGGACGCCGAAGCCGCGCTTGCCAAACTCAAAGAGGCGGGCGCAGTCGCCGAACTCAAATAAGGCGCAGTAAGAAAACGGGGGAGCGTTCGCTCCCTCTTTTTTTGCGGCGATTTTTGCAGGGAAACTTTGAAAACGCTTGACGTATCGGGGCGAAACGGGTACAATAGAGGTATGAAAAAGTTTTTACGGTTTTTTGCAGTGATCGGCGCGGCGGTCATCACCGCGGGCGCGCTCTTCATGTTTGCGGGTTGCACCACCAAGCACCCCGAGATCACCATCACCTATACCTTTCACGACAAGGACTATAAGGTAGATTATACGCTCTCGCGGAACGATGCGCCGAACACCGTACAGCACTTCATCGAGCTTGCCGACGCAGGCTTCTACGACGGGCTGTGCGTGCATAACTACGATTCCAACTTCCTCTATACGGGTGGCTACAAGCTCAATGCGGACAAGGAACTCGAAGAGGTCGACTACTTCACCGTCGTCAAACAGCTCGAAGAGGAGAAAGGGATCGTGTTTACGCAGTCGGTGTGGACGGCGGACGACGCCCGTACCCCCCTCTACACGGTGTACGGCGAATTTACGGACAACGGCGTCGCCACGCAGTACAGCCGCGAGAATGCCCACTCGACGGGCGCGCTCGTGATGTATTATACCGATAAGGGCGCGTCGTTCAACGCCGACGTTACCGTCTCCCGCGCCGACAAGGGCAAGGAGAACGAAAAACAGCCCTATCAAACGGTGAAATATTCCACCAACAGCGCGACCTCGCTGTTCTATACCTACACCTCGCCCGACACCAACTACCTCCGCGGCAATTCCTATTGCGTGTTCGGCATGGCGAAAAACTATGCCGACCAGCTCGAAAACGGACTTCTGAAAGCCATTGAGGACTACTGCGAGGAATATGTGAAAGACGGCGAGTCGTTCACCGTCGAACGCGTGGAGAAAACCAACCGTTACGAGCCGTTCGAAGAGCTCGCCAAGGGCGACCTCGAAGAGACGTTCCAAACCCCCGTCGACCAGCCCATCATCATCAAATCCGTCAAAGTGAACAAGTATTGATCAAGACCGAAGTTGAGATTGAATTTGAGACTGAATTTGAGAAAAACCGCCGAGCCCCTGCACCGAGAAAGTGTAGGGGCTCGTGCTGTTCTCATGCAGTTTTATCATTGTTTCCATTCCGCTGTCATTTGACTTACTTTTTTTGCCATTCGACCTACTTTTTTTGTCATTTCGACCGAAGCGAGTAAACGAGCGAAGCGGAGAAATCCCCTTGGTCGTTGATGAGGCTTGGAATATAATAAGGGAGATTTCTCGACTACGCTCGAAATGACATATTGGGAACACCGCTTCGCTTCTAAAATGTCATGTTGAGCGGAGGCGTAGCCGTAGTCGAAACATCTCCCGCTCGTCGCGACGCGACGGGTTTTGTAAGCCGTCCCCACACGGGAACGGCTTACTTTTTCCGTCGGTCGCTCCTTTTCACGAAGAGGGGCGGTTATTCCACGGGGGTGATGTTCGAGATCTTCCCGTCCGTCGTTTCGACGACAAAATAGCGCACCTCGTAGACCCGTTCGCGTTCGCGGTACACGAGCCCGACGACGGCAGGGTCGGGCGTGACGACGACGGAGAGGAAATCGCCGAGAAATTCTTTGAGCGCGCCCGCCTTTTCTTGCAGCGCGGGGGAGAGAAAGGGGGCGCAGTCCGCGCCGATGAGCGCGCTCTCAAACAGGGCGACGGCAAACGTCGCCTCGGTGGGTTCGCCCGCGGCGCGCAGGGTACACGCTTTCAGCACGCCGCCCTCCCACGTGCAGAGCGCGGTATGGCGGCGGCAGTCTTTGAGGGGGACTTCGGCGACGAGGCGCGCCCCCCGTTCCATCACATGCCCGTCCGACTGCAACACGATGCGCCCCTCCCCGTCGGCGAGGCAAAAGCAGTCGTCGCCCTCGATCAGCAAAAACTCTCCCGCCTCGTGCAGGGCGGCGTTCTCGAATGCGTCGGGGAGAATTTCTTCACGCGACGTTGAACCGTTTTCGGAGATCAGCCGCACGCGTCCCTGTACGCAGAGGGTGTACGTCGTTCCGCCGACGTTGCGCCGCGCGACGACGCGGAGAGACTGGTCGATTCTCTGAAATCCCGAGAGGTACACGGCGACGCCCGTACGGGTGAAGTAGAGTTTCGCTTCGGGCGGCGGGGCAAAGAGGAAAGTTTCGTCGAAGCGAAACCGCAGGGTATGAAAGCGTTCGGGCTTGCATTCGCAGAGAACGCCGTCCGCGGGGTCGAGTTCGACTGAGCGTTCGAAACCGTCGATGTTGCCGAGGAGAAGTCCGTTCACGAAGAGCGCGCAGGGCTTTTCGGATAAAAAAAATACTCGCATCGTGCTATTGTATGTATATCTTCCAAGAGTTATGTCAACAATGGGTGCGAGGTGGTATCATGAATAAAATCAACGGCTACACAGAAGAGGAAGCGATCGGGTTGATCGAGTACATTTACAGCGGCAGAAACGAGGGAAAGACGCTCTCCTATCTCTTCGAAACGTACGGGAAAGAGCATTCGCGCGCCAAGGGAAGCGTACGCAACTACTACTACGCCTTCCTCAAAAAGCGGGACGATTCGCGCGTGCAAGCCATTCTCGACGGCAAGGATCTCCGCGCGGGCGAGATCAAGCCGTTCACCGAAGAGGAGACCGAAGAACTCATCGACAAGGTGTTCGAAGGCAAAAAGCGCGGGCTTTCCGTCCGCCGCGCCATCCTCGAAGCGTCGGAGGGGGACGAAAAGCGCATGCTCCGCATGCAGAATAAGTACCGCAACCTGCTCAAAAAGCAGCCCGAACGCATGGAAAAGGCGGCGCAGGAGGCGGGCGTCGGCAACCTCTTCCTCCAAAAGCGGCTGGAAAAGGAGATCGACGCGCTCTACCGCCGCATCGCGGAAGATCTCAAACAGGAGAACGAGGCACTCAAACGGGAAATCGAGGCGTTGAAAAAGGGAGAATGATCTCCCAATTTTCCCCTCAAAGGAAGAGGAATAGTCGGCGCATATCTTCACAAACTGTGAAAGGACAGGAGGAAGATATGGAAAAGATGTTTTGTCTCGGCGTGTTGCTCGGCGCAGTCGGCGGCGCGCTCCTCGTCGCCAACAGCTACAAGGCGAGATCGCTCGTCAAAAAAAGCCAGGCGGAAGTCATGCAGAAAGTAGACGAAATGATGGACGAACGCCTGAAAACGGACGGCGAAGAGAAGTCCGAGAAAAAGAAGAAGTAAAAAAACGCGGGGCGACCCGCGTTTTTTTGCGGCAGTTGCGCGAACGCTTTACTTTTCCCGCGCAATGTGCTATACTTTTTTCATGATCGTGGCGTTCGACATCGGAGACAAACGCATCGGCGTGGCATACAGCGACCCCGCCGAGAGCTATGCCATTCCGTCCGAAACCTATTTCCGTACGGGTAAATTTTCGGACGACGTGGCGGCGGTCGCGAAGATCGCGCGGGAGGCGGGTGCGCAGAGCATCGTCTGCGGTCTGCCCCTCTATGAGGACGGCGGCGAAAGTCCGCAGTCGGAAAAGACGCGCGCGTTTGCCGCCACGCTCGAACGGGCGGCGGGGATCCCCGTCACACTCTCCGACGAGCGGAACACCACCCGCGCGGCGCGCGGCGATCTCATCGCCATGGGGAAGAGCGTCCGCGGCGACAAAAAGAAAAAACGCGTCGATTCGCTCGCCGCGGCTTATATTTTGGAAGGCTATCTCGAAGAAAGGAGGCAACACATGAAGGAAGTCGGCAACCAATACGACGACGACAACGTCGTCGAGCTCATCGACGAGGAGGGCAAGACCTACCGCTATGAGCACATCCTCACCTTTGCGTACAAGGGCGAGTGGTATTGCGCGCTCGCGCCCGAGGGCGCGGAGGAGGGCGACGAGGACGAGGGGGACGAAGTTGCGATCTATCACCTCGTCGGCGGGGAGGACGACGAACAGCTCGAAACCATCGAGGACGAGACGCTTCTCGACGAGGTTTTCGCCGAGTTCTGCAATCAATATGAGGATTTCGAGGACGCCGACGAGGCGGAACGTCTCGATTCCGACGACGAAGAGTAGAGCGGTGATCAATTACGACGCGCGTTTGCAGGAGATCATGGCGCAGGAGGCGGGCAAACGCGTCCTGTTGCACAGTTGCTGCGCCCCCTGTTCGAGCTATTGTCTCGAAACGCTCGCACGGGCGTTTTCCGTCACCGTGTTCTATTATAATCCCAATCTCGACAGCGAGGAAGAGTATCTTCACCGCAAGCGCGAACAGCTTCGCTTTCTCGCGGAAACGGGGCTCGCCGACGCGCTCGACTGCGACTACTCGCACGAAGATTTCGAGGGGGTCGCAAGGGGATTCGAGAACGAGAGAGAGGGCGGGGCGCGCTGTGCGCGCTGTTTTCGCCTGCGGCTGAACGCCACGGCGCGGGCGGCGAAAGAGCATGGGTACGACTTTTTCGCCACGACGCTCACCGTCTCCCCGCTCAAAAACGCCGCGCTCATCAACGAGATCGGCTTCGAGGTCGCAAAGGAGGAGGGGATCGCCTACCTGCCCGCGGACTTCAAAAAGCGGGGCGGGTATCAAAGGAGCATCGAGCTTTCGCGGGAGCACGGACTGTACCGCCAGAATTATTGCGGCTGCGTCTATTCCAAAAGGGAATCCCGTTGAGCGATGCGGTTTGAAAGAGAATGCCGCGAAACGGGAATATCAAATACGGTAAAACGGAACGTTAAATTTTCGGAACGGGAAATTTTGAACAAGCCGTCCGTCGGAAAAACCGACGGACGGCTTGTCGGTTTTATTCCTTGCTTACCCGCAAGGATTTTTCGCAAAAGACCTTGCTTCGCAATCTTTTTTGCGATGGAATAAGGAATGGCATTATTGGAAGCGAAGTGGCGTTCTAAATTGTCATTTCGAGCGTAGTCGAGAAATCTCCCTTTCGTCGCGACGCGACGCGTTTTGTAAGCCTCCCCTAATGGGAAGGCTTACCTTGTACGTCGGTCGCTCCTCTTCGCGAAAAAATACTTCGTCTTTTTTCGCGATGGAATAAGGAATGGCATATTGGAAGCAAAGCGGCGTTCTAAATTGTCATTTCGAGCGTAGTCGAGAAATCTCCCTTATTCTTAATTATAAGCCTATTCAACGACCAAAGGGATTTCTCGATTCCGCTTCGCTACACTCGAAATGACAACGGAGCATAAACAATAAGAATAAGGGAGATGTTTCGACACGAGAGCCCGCGTCTTTTCGACGCGGGCTCTCGGCTCAACATGACACTTTTGTAACGCCCTTATGCTTCCCAAATCACGGCGCGAGGGAAACCACGCTTTTCCGCTGCGCGCCCCAATTTGCCGCACACTTGCGGCTTATTGTCAGAGATAGCGATTTTGAGGACGGGCTCTAATTTAAGAGAAAGTTTGTTTCTATCACGAAATTTTGTTTTGGCGAAGCACAAAACAAAATTTGTGAATCCCCTCTTATATCTCTTTTCCCGTCAGCATATGCCGCGAGAAAGGGGAGCGGGGGAGGGGGTCGCCGCCGAGGACGCAGGCGTAAAAGATCTCGATGCGTTCCGCGCTTTCGCGGGCGGCGAGGCGGAAGAGCGCGTCGGCGTCCTCGCCGCGGTTTTCCGACAGTTCGGCGAAGCGGTCGCCGCCGAGCACGCCGTCGAGGGGGGTCTCATGGGGGAAGAACGACGAAAGTCCGTAGATGCGGAACAGCCGATCGAAGCGTTGCCAGCCCTTTCCCTTGCCGCGGTGGAAGTAGTTCAAATAGAGGCGGAAGTTGCGCATCATGGCGTGGAAGGCGCGTTTGGTGATGGGGCGGCGGTGCAGAGCCTCGGCGGCGTCGCGCAGGTAGGCAAAGAGAATGCCGTCGCGGTCGATCTTTTTGAGGTCGAACGGGAAGGCGTACTTCCACACCGAACCGTTTTTGAGCTTGCGCAGAAAGTAGACGTCCCAATCGTTCTCCATGATTTGGTGGACGCGGCGGGGAGAATTATTCTCGCGGAGATAGTTATAGACGAACGGGTGAAACGCCACGTCCGCGGAGAGGTGCGAGCAAAATCCGAGCGCGTAGGCGAGGCACTTGTCCCGCGCGTCGCCCGTGCGCGTTTTGAGGGCGTCTTTGAGCGCGGAAAACCATTCGTACACGCTTCCGCGGTGCAAGGTCTTTCCGAGGTTATATTCCTTTTTATTGAGGGGGCGCAAAAAGAAAAAGAGGTCGGGTCCCTGCGCGCCGAGGTAGTAGTAGTCGGGGGCGGCGTCGACCGCCGCGCGCGCATCCCCGAGCGGGGCTTCCCGTGCAATGAGTTCGTGCGTGATGCTGGAAGGCATAGTTCCTCCGATGTCCGTTGGTCATAGTATGCGGAGATCCGCAAAAAAGTTTCCGTCAGCGCGCGCCGAACAGCGACGTTCCGAGGCGGACCATGTTCGACCCGCAACGCACGCACAGCCGCCAATCGCCGCTCATGCCCATGGAGAGATAGCGGATGGCGGGGTCGCTCTTTTTGGCTTGGTCGTACAGCGCGCGCATCTCCTTGGCGAGGGGGATGAGTTCGGACTCTTCCCCGATGGGGAGCATCGCCATAAACCCGCGCGGGCGCAGCTTTGTCCCTTTGAGGGCGGCGAGCGCGTCGAGCCCCTTTTCGAGGGGATATCCCCCCTTGGAGAGCTCGCACCCGATGTTGATCTGGATGAGGACGTCCTGCGGCGCGGTCAGCTTGGCGTCGAGCGCGTCGATGAGTTCGTCGCGGTCGACGGAGTGGATGAGGTCGCACTTGCCCAAGAGATATTTGATCTTGTTCGTCTGCAAATGTCCGATGAAATGTTTCTCCGCGCCGTGGATCAGACCGTATTTGTCGCGAAATTCCTGCACCTTGTTCTCGCCGACCGCGGTGACGCCCGCCGCGATCGCGCGGGAGATCTCCTCGGGCGTGCGGGTCTTGGTCGCGGCGACGAGCAGAACGGGCTCGCCGAAGCAGTTGCCCGCGGAAAGTTCGCGAAGCGTCGCCTTCACCGCGCTTTCAATGTCGAAATTGTCCATATTCCACCTCAATAGAAGAGAAAGGTGTTTTTGACGAGGAATTCTTTGAGCGCGCGGTTCGACCCGAGCGCGGCGTGGATGACCGCCGACGTCGCGACCGTCTTTCCCCGCAGCGCGCCGAGCTGTTCGGCGGTGAGGGAGAGCTGTCCGAGGCAGGCGTCGCCGAGCTCTTCCATAGCGTCGCCGTCCTCCCGTTCCGCCGCTTTGAGCAGTTCGTAATACTTTTCGGGTTCGCCAGCGGGATACACGTCGACGGTGTACCGCTTTTTGCCGTGCCGCAGAATGTAGAGGTCGCAAAACAGCGGCTCGCGGGCGATGCGGAAAGCAAGCGTCTTTTCGCCCCGCCAACCCGTCTTGCGGTTGACGATCAGCATGTAGAGGAACATGAACGAAAACACCGCGAAAAAGCCGATGGCGACGAAGAGGAAGATCTTTTCGTCGAACACGTTCCACAGCGTCATACAGACCGCGATGGCGACGGTGACGGCGGCGAAGAGGATATAGAGGATCTTTTTGCCCGTTGTCATAAACAGCCTCCCGTTATTGTTTGAGCCGCGCGCGTATGGACGCGATCCCGTCTTGCGCCGCCTTGCGCGACGACCCGCCCACCGAATTCCGCGCCTCGGCAGAGGCGCGCGGCTTCACCGCTTCGAGCACGTCCTTTCCGAACGCGGGGTGCACGGCGAGAAATTCGTCGAGCGTGAGCGCGGGGAGCGTCTTTCCCGTCTCGATGCAGTAGCGGACGAGCTTGCCCGTCGCGGCGTGGGCGTCGCGGAACGGAACGCCGCGCTTTGCGAGATAGTCCGCAACGTCGGTCGCCGTCGAAAATCCCTCGCCCGCAGCGCGTTCCATGGCGTCGGGGCGGAGTTTGAGCTTCTGCAACAGCTTGTTGTAGATGGAGAGGCAGGAAAAGAGGGTCGCCTCCGCGTCGAAGAAAGGCTCTTTGTCCTCCTGTAAATCTTTGTTGTAGGCGAGGGGAAGCCCTTTGAGGGTGGTGAGAATGCCCATGAGATGCCCGTACACCCGCCCCGTCTTGCCGCGGACGAGCTCGGGAAGGTCGGGATTTTTCTTTTGCGGCATGATCGACGAGCCCGTGGAGTATTCGTCGGGGATCTCGAAATAGCCGAATTCGTCGGAGGTATAGAGGATGGTGTCCTCGCACAGCCGCGAGAGATGGGTCATCGCGAGGGAGGCACAGAAGAGATATTCGGCGACGAAATCCCGATCGGAGACCGCGTCGAGCGCGTTTTGCGAAACGGCTTCGAAGCCGAGCAGGGCGGCGGTGCGCGCACGGTCGATGGGATAGGACGTGCCCGCGAGAGCCGCGCTTCCGAGCGGACATACGTTCATGCGGACGCGCAGATCGCGGAAGCGGGCGATATCGCGCAGGAACATCTCCGAATAGGCGTTGAAATATTGGGCGCAGTTGATGGGTTGCGCCTTGCGCAGGTGGGTGAACCCGGGCAGGATGTACCCGAGTCCCTCTTCGGCGCGGTCGCAGAGCGTGCCGATGAGCGCGCAGAGGAGCGCGTCGGCTTTGTTGACGCTTTGGCGCACATACAGCCGCATGTCGGTGGCGACCTGATCGTTGCGGGAGCGGGCGGTGTGAAGCCGCTTGCCCGCGTCGCCGATCCGCCGCGTGAGCTCGCCCTCCACAAAGGAATGCACGTCCTCCGCCCCCCCGATGGGGAGTTTGCCCGTATTGACGTCGTCCAGAATTTCGCCGAGCCCGCCGAGGATGGCGTCGACGTCCTTTTGTTGCAGCACGCCGCATTCGCCGAGCATGGCGGCGTGCGCGCACGAAGCCTGAATGTCGACGGCGATGAGTTTTTGATCGAACGATAGCGATTCGTTGAAGGCGTCGGCGTCGCCGTCGAGCGCGCGGTCGAATCTTCCCTGCCAAAGTTTCATGGCGACCTCACAGAATGGTTTCCTATATCATACACCGTTTTCGCGAAAATAGCAAGCGGACGGGGGGCGGCTTTTCCCGAAAAATTCGCAAACGCGAACACATTTGTTTGACATTTTCGGCGGATTCCGTTACAATAACCGTATGGTCATTTTGGGGCTCGACCCCGGCTACGGCACGATGGGATACGGGGTCGTCGAGAAGGACGCGCGGGGGAACTGCGCCGCCGTCGACTACGGCGTCGTAAAAACGCCCGCGAGCGAAAATTTCGCCGTGCGGCTGTGCATGCTCGAAGAAGGGGTCAACGCGCTCTTCGACAAGTTTCATCCCGAAGAGGCGGCGATGGAGGAGCTCTTCTTCTCCAAAAACATCACGACGGGCATCGCCGTGGCGCATGCGCGCGGCGTGATGCTCCTCACCTGCAACAAGCGTTGCGGGCGCATCTTCGAATACACGCCCAACGAGATCAAGCAGGCTCTCACGGGGTACGGCAAGGCGGACAAGGGACAGATGCAACGGGTGGTCGCGTCCCATTTGCGCCTCAACGCGCCGCCCCGTCCCGACGACGCCGCCGACGCGCTCGCCGTCGCGCTCTGCCATGCCTTTACCAACAGATTCGCGGGGCTGTTCTCCCTGCGGTAAGGAGGAAGTATGATCGGATATCTCAAAGGAAACGTCAAGTCGTTCACGGCGGAGAGCGTGCTCTTGGAAGTGGGCGGCGTGGGATATGAAGTCGTCTGCTCGGGCGCGGCTTTTTCGCGGCTTTCGGGCGGCGGCACGGGGGAAGTGTACACCTATTTGCAGGTCAAAGAGGACGGCATTACGCTGTTCGGATTCGCCGATCCCGCCGAAAAGGAGCTCTTTTTGCGGCTCACTTCGGTACAGGGCGTGGGCGCGAAGCTCGCCATCGGGATCCTCTCCGCCATGCGTCCGTCCGACATCACCGAGGCGATTGCCCTCGCCGATTCCAAGCGTCTTTCCGCGGTGAAAGGCGTGGGGAAAAAGACGGCGGAGCGCATCATTTTGGAATTGCACGGAAAGATCTCCGCCGACGAGCTGATCGGCGAAAGCGGGCGCGCCGTGCCCGCGGGGGCGGCTGACGACGACGCCGTGACCGCGCTCATGGGGCTCGGGTTCACCAAACAGGAGAGCGCGCGCGCCGTCGAACGGGCGCG
This sequence comes from uncultured Clostridia bacterium, assembly GCA_947631005.1. Lineage (GTDB taxonomy): Bacteria > Bacillota > Clostridia > Christensenellales > Borkfalkiaceae > Gallimonas. The sequence continues at coordinate 43,359 of CANRJR010000011.1, forward strand.
CGCCGCGGGAGCGTCCACCGTCGAGGAGATCCTCGCCGCCGCGCTTCGCGGCATGTAAGGGGGTAGTATGGAATTTGCGGACGGCGAAGATCGCCTCCTTTCGAGCACGAAGAGCGAGAGCGACATCGAAGAAAACATCCTCCGTCCCAAGACGATGGAGGAATACGTCGGGCAGGATAAGGTCAAAGAAAATCTTGCCGTATATATGGCGGCGGCGAAGGCGCGGGGAGAGGCACTCGACCATGTTTTGCTCTACGGCCCGCCCGGGCTCGGCAAAACGACGCTCGCCCACATCATCGCGGGCACGATGGGCACGCAGATCAAGGTGACGAGCGGACCCGCCATCGAACGCGCGGGCGACCTCGCCGCCATTCTGACCAACCTCAACGAGGGGGACGTGCTCTTCATCGACGAGATCCACCGCCTCAACCACACCGTCGAGGAGATCCTCTATTCGGCGATGGAGGACTACGCGCTCGACATCATCGTGGGCAAAGGCCCGTCGGCGCGCAACATCCGCTTCTCGCTCAAACGGTTCACCCTCATCGGGGCGACGACGCGCGCGGGCATGCTCTCCTCGCCCTTGCGCGACCGTTTCGGCATTTTGTGCCGCCTCGACATGTATTCGCCCTCCGAACTTCTGCGCATCGTGGAACGTTCGGCGCGGACGCTCGGGATCGCCATCGAGCGCGACGGCGGCTACGAGATCGCCCGCCGCAGCCGCGGCACGCCGCGGATCGCCAACCGCCTCTTGAAGCGGGTGCGCGATTTTTCGCTCGTGCTCGGCAGTTCTACGGTCTCCCTTGCCGACGCCCAAAAGGCACTCGCGCGCATGGAGATCGACGAGCTCGGCTTGGACGAGACCGACCGCAATCTTCTCCGCGCGCTCATCGAAAAATTCAACGGCGGACCTGCGGGGCTGGACACGCTCGCCGCCACCGTCAACGAGGACGTGAACACCATCGAGGACGTGTACGAGCCCTATTTGTTGCAGCTCGGCTTTATCGCGCGCACGCCGCGGGGGCGGGTCTGCCTCAAAGGCGGCTACGAGCACATGGGCGTGAAGATGCCCGAGAGCGTCCGCAAGCAGTTGAGCGTGTTCGACGCCGACGACCGTTGACCTGCAACGCTTGGTGCGGAGACGATATCAGATGAAAACTTCCGATTTTTTTTACGAGCTCCCCGAAGAGCTCATCGCACAGACGCCCGCCGAGCCGCGCGATTCCTCCCGTCTCTTGGTCTATCATAGGGAGAACGGCAGTATCGAGCACCGCGTGTTCTCGGACGTTGCCGACTATCTTCACGCGGGCGACGTGCTCGTCGTGAACCGCACGCGCGTGCTTCCCGCAAGGCTCTACGCCACGACCGCGGGCGGGGGACGCGTGGAACTTCTCCTCCTCAAACGGCGCGCCCTCGACGAGTGGGAGACCCTCGTCCGCCCCGGGAAAAAATGCAAAACGGGGACGAGACTTGTCGTCAACGATGAGCTCTCCTGCACCGTGACGGGCATGACCGAAACGGGCGAGCGGTATGTGAAATTCGAGTACAGCGGCGCGTTCGAGGACGTGCTCTCCCGCGCGGGGACGATGCCGCTCCCGCCCTATATCCACCAAAAACTCGGCGATCCCGAACGCTATCAAACGGTGTATGCGCGCGAGACGGGCTCTGCCGCCGCGCCCACGGCGGGGTTGCACTTCACGCCCGCCCTCCTCGAAACCATCCGCAAAAAGGGGGTGGAGATCGTCGAGATCCTCCTGCACGTCGGGCTTGGCACGTTCCGCCCCGTCAAGGAGGAGGACGTCGAAAAGCACGTCATGCACACCGAACAGTACGAGGTCTCCGAAGAGGCGGCGGAGGCGATCACGCGGGCGAAACGGGAGGGACGGCGCATCGTATGCGTGGGAACGACCTCCGTCCGCACCCTCGAAACGGCGTTCCGCGACGGCGCGCTCCGCGCGGGCAAGGGCGAAACAAGCATCTTCATCTATCCGCCCTACCGCTTCCGTTGCGTCGACGCGCTCATCACCAACTTCCACCTGCCCGGCTCTACCCTGCTCATGCTCGTCTCCGCGTTTTGCTCTCGCGAAGAAGTGTTGCGCGTCTACAATGAGGCTGTAAGGGAGGGGTATCGATTTTTTTCTTTCGGCGATGCGTGCCTCTTTTTATAAGCGGCGCATCTCTTTGTCGCGCTCCGCTTGACTGCGGGTCATTTACGTCATAGTAAACTCCCCTTGTCAATGCTCGCGCTCCTCGACCTGCTTGCTTCTAAAAAGAGGCGTTAAGCCTTTTCGAAGCCCGACGCGCACTCCTCGGTCGCGTACGGCATAGGAAACTCCCTTTCGAAAATGCTCGTTCTCCTTGTCTTGCTCGTTCATAGAAAGAGGCGTTAAGCCTTTTCGAAGCCCGACGCGCGTGCCTCGGTCGCGTACGTCATAGTACGCTCCCGCCGTCGCTTACGCGTTCTCCTTGTCTTGCCCGTTCATAGAGAGGCGGGCGCATTTCATAACGGATCTTATGGCAAATTTTTCCTTTGAATTACAAAAGACTGACCCCGAAACGGGGGCGCGCGCGGGCGTCTTTCACACGCCGCACGGCGACATCCTCACGCCCGTCTACATGCCCGTCGGCACGCAGGCGGCGGTCAAGGGCATGCTCCCGCGCGATCTCGAAGAGATCGGCACGCAGATCGTGCTGTCCAACACCTATCATCTCTACATGCGCCCCGGGGACGAGCTCATCGCCCGCGCGGGGGGACTGCACACGTTCATGAATTGGCACAGACCCATTCTCACGGACAGCGGCGGCTTTCAGGTCTTTTCGCTCGCGGGGCTCAACAAGATCACCGATGAAGGCGTCACCTTTTCCTCCCATGTCGACGGAAGCCGTCACGTCTTTACGCCCGAGAAGGCGATCGCCATCGAGAACAATCTCGGCGCGGATATCATTATGGCGTTCGACCAATGTTCGGAATACGGCTACACGCACGAGATGGCGGAGCGCGCCATGCTCCGCACGGCGAAGTGGCTCGAACGCTGTCACGCCGCCCACAACAATCCCGCGCAGGCACTCTTCCCCATCGTGCAGGGCAATTTCTACGCCGACCTGCGCCTGCGCTCCCTCGAAACCTGTCTGCCCTACGCCACCGAGGGCATCGCGATCGGGGGGCTGTCCGTCGGCGAACCCAAGCCGCTCATGTACGAGATGCTCGATCTGCTCCGTCCCCGCCTGCCCGAGCGCGTGCCGCGCTATCTCATGGGCGTGGGCTCGCCCGACTGTCTCGTCGAGGGGGTATTGCGGGGGATCGACATGTTCGACTGCGTGCTGGCGACCCGCGTCGCGCGCAACGGCACGGCTCTCACCTCGCGCGGGAAGATCGTCGTGCGGAACGGGAAGTACAAAGAGGACTTCACCCCGCTCGATCCCGAATGCGATTGCTACGTCTGCCGCAACTATACCAAAGCCTATCTCCGACATGTGCTCAACGTGGGGGAGATGGCGGGCGGGATGTTGCTTTCTCTGCACAACATCGCCTACCTGCACCGCCTGATGCGCGGCTTGCGGGAGAGCATTTTGGGCGGGTACGTCCGCGATTTTTGTAGGGAATTTTACGAAAAACAGGGAATTTCCCGTGGGGATGAAGTCAAATGAGGGTATTTCTTGCCGAAAGGGAAATTTGTATCGGAAATTGCTTGCCAAAATTTTCAAAACGCGGTATGATATAGAATATAAGGAGATAGCGAAGCTATGAATGGAATTCTTGCAGAATCAAGTCCGAACAACGTCGTCCTTCTCGTGATCGTGGCTGTTTTGATCGTTCTTCTCATCGTATGGTTTGTCTTTTCGAGCCGTAAGAACAAGCAACGCCAGAAAGAATATGTGGAACAGCTCGACGCCATCCGTCCCGGCAACAAGGTAAAGACCGCGGGCGGCATTTGCGGCATCGTCGTCGAGGTCTGCGACGACAACACCGTCATCATCGAAACGGGCAGCGAAACGTCGGGCAAGTCCTATATCAAGATGGACAAGGAACTCATCGCCCAGACGGACGCCAAAGGTCCTACCCAGATCGCCCGCGAGGAAGCCGAGGCGAAGCGCGCCGCCGAAAAGGAAGCCAAGGCGGCGGCAAAGACCGAAAAGACTGCCGAAAAACCCGCCGAAACGCCTGCGGAACAGCCCGCGGAGACGGCGGCAGAAACCCCCGCGGAAGCCCCCGCGGAAGTTCCTGCGGAAACGCCCGCCGAGACGCCCGCGCCCGACAAGAAGTCCGACAAAAAGAAATAAGGCATAAGCGAGCCATCCTCCGCATACGGTATAGCGTATGCGGAGGTTTTTTATGGATCGGTCATTTTTGCGCAGGGCGGCAAAGGAGATCTCGCTTGCGGCGGTCGCCGCGTCGGCGTTCTATTTGTTTGCGGCGGCGTTGTTCGCGCTCATCGTAAAGGCGTACGCGCCGGGCGGGGGCGTGGTGACGGCGGTGAATTGGTGTTTGAAGGCACTTGGGTCGTTCGCGTTCGGGCTCTTATTCATACGGCGGGAACGCGCGCTCATCAAGGGGGCGTTGGCGGGAGTTCTCTCCGCGGTCCTCTCGATGTTCTTGTTTGCGGCGATCGGCGGCGGGTTTCACGTCACCGCGCTCTTCCCCGTCGAACTGCTTCTTTGCGCCGTGTGCGGGGGCGTCGGCGCGCTTGCGGGCGTAAAATTGCGGAAAGAGTTGTGAATTTACGCAAAACCGCTTGCCAAATGCGGCGGCAAGATGTATAATAGGGAAAAACGACAGGAGACAATGATATGATCAAGACCGTAGCGAAACCCATGGAAAAGAAAGTAACGGGATGCGGCGAGTGCAGAAGCACCTGCCAATCCGCTTGCAAAACGAGTTGCACGGTGGGAAACCAATCCTGCGAGCGCGTGACGAGAGAACAGAAGATCGACGATCGGAAATAATCATAGGCAAAGCTCGGGAGCGGCGAGAACGCCGCTCCTTTTGACGTTTACAATATCGTTATGGTTCACGTTTTTACATATCACGACAACTACTACGCATACGACACGGGAAGCGGCGCGCTGCATGTGTGCGACGAAAAGACGGCGCGCGCCCTATCGGGCGAACCCGTCGAGATGACCGACGAAGAGCTTGCCGAGATCGCCGATCTTCGCGCGGCGGGGCTCTTGGACGCGCCCGAAGAGACGGTCGCCCCCCTCAAATCGCGCGAGATGAAGGCACTCTGCCTGCACATCAGCCACGACTGCAACCTGCGTTGCCGCTACTGTTTTGCCGACGAGGGTGCATACCATGCCGCGCGCGAGGTGATGAGCCTGAAAACGGCGAAGGCGGCGATCGACCTCTTGCTTCGGGAGAGCGGAAACCGCAAGGTGCTCGAAGTGGACTTTTTCGGCGGCGAGCCGCTCATGAATTTCGGCGTGCTCAAAGAGACCGTCCGCTATGCAAAGGAGGAGGGGGCAAAGCGCGGCAAGCGTTTCCTCTTCACGACGACGACCAACGGGCTGCTGCTCGACGACGAGGTCATCGACTTTTTCAACGCCGAGATGGAGAACGTGGTGCTCTCGCTCGACGGGCGCAAGGAGGTGCACGACGCCGTGCGCAAGACGGTGAACGGCAAGGGGAGTTTCGACGCGGTCATCTCCAAGATCAAGAAGTTCGTCCACTCGCGGGGAAACAAGAGCTACTACGTCCGCGGCACGTTCACTGCCAAAAATCTCGATTTTTCCAAAGACGTGCTCTTTCTCGCCGACAACGGGTTCGACAGCATCTCCATGGAACCCGTCGTGACGGACATCCCCGACCTTCAAATCAGGGAGGAACATCTTCCCGTCATCGAAAAAGAATACGAAACGCTGTGCGACGAATACATCCGCCGCGAAAAAGAGGGGCGGGGTTTTTCCTTTTTCCACTTCCACATCGACCTCGAAGGCGGGCCCTGCCTCAACAAGAAAGTTTCGGCGTGCGGCGCGGGCAACGAGTATTTTTCCGTCGTCCCGAGCGGCGACATCTATCCCTGCCACCAATTCGCGGGGGACAAAGATTTTTGCATGGGGAACGTGTTCGAGGGGAAGATCGACGCCGCCCTGCGCGAAAAATTTGCAACGAGCTGTCTGTTCACCCGCAAAAAGTGCGGCGACTGTTTCGCGAAGTTCCTCTGCTCGGGCGGGTGCAACGCCAACAACTACCACTATTCGGGCGATATCGACGAGCCCTATCCCATGACCTGCGCGATGATGAAAAAGCGGATCGAGTGCGCGATGCACGTGCTTGCGGAGAGGAAATTCGCCGAAAAATAAGAAAATTCCGAGAAAAATTCAATCGGCGGCGCGTTTCGGCTTGACGGACGCCCGCGATTCCTATATAATGAAGAAAGTGAGTTCCACGCGCTTGTATGCGGGAGTTTCCCGCTCGCGATACGGGAGGAAGCAATGGGCAAGAAAAAATCAATTGCATTTCTCATCTTGACCACGATACTATTGATCGGGCTTTGCTTTGTGTGCACGGTCTCGTTCCACTACGGGACGGATAACATGTACACGTTCAATTCCATCGTGTCCATGATGGGCAAAGACGCCGTGCTCGGCGGCACGCTCGCCGACGGCGAAACATATGTCGGCGGCGGCTATTCGGCGGTGTACTATCCTGACGGCGTGCTCACCGTCGACGCGTATGAGGAAAATCTCGCCGCGCTCGACGGCGACGAAAAAACCGCCTACGCCGCGGATCATGTGCGCTATCCCGATGAAAACGGTCCGCTCTATCTCGCCAAGGAGAACATCGGCGAGGACGGCAAGCCCACCCCCGAATTTACCGAGGGCTTCCAAGCGGGCGTCCGCGTCCTTGTCTCCCGTCTGAAAGGGCTGAAAGCGGAGGGCGTCCGTCTCGACGTGTGCGACGACTATACCGTCCGCGTGTTCCTGCCCGACGGCGTCGGTTCGCAGGCGGTCATCTTCACCTACTTCGCCTACACGGGCGACTTCTCGATGCGCTACGGCACAGACGCCGACAGCGCGTCCCCGCTTTCCATGAAGTCGACGGAGACCGTCCGCGATTACGTCAAGAGCGTAAAGGCGGTCACGCGGCAGGGGACGAGCTATGTCGCCGTTGCATTCACCGCCAAGGGGAGGAAGGCGGTCGCCGATTGGTCGGAGGGAGCGGCGGATTCCGCGGCGACCCTGTTCATGTTCGTCGGCGACAATCAAATGCTCGGGCTCTCGGTGAGCTCGCAGATCGACCAGTCCACCCTCTACATCAGCAATCCTTCCGCGCCGTTCTCGGCGGGGACGGCGAAAGCCATCGCCCTCACCATGAACACCGCGCTCAACGGCGAGAGCGTCCCGCTCACCTTTACGGCGGACGAGGCGGTAAAGACGCAGGCGCAGTTCGGCGACCTCGCGCTCATCTTGGCGTATGCGGCGTTCGGCGCGGCGTTCCTCGGCATGATGATCTTCTTCTTCGTGCGCTATAAACTGCTCGCCTTTGCCCATCTCTATTCGTTCCTGTTCTATCTCTTCGCGATGATCCTCTGCGTTTGGGCGATCCCGTTCCTGCATTTCGGGCTCGAAAGCCTCATCGCAGTCGCGCTCGGCGGGGTGATCCTGTCGGTGTCCGACGCACTCGCCTATGAGTACGCGCGGCAGTATGTAGCCACCTCCAAGACGGTGGAAACGGCGGTCAAGATGAGCTACGGCAGGAGTTTCTGGCAGGTGTTCGACCTGCATGTGATCCTCGCGCTGTTCGGCTTTATCGCCTACTTCGCGGCGATGACCCAGCTCGCGGTATTTGCCTTTACGTTCGCGCTCGGCGTGGTGTTCTCCGCGCTCTGCACCATTGCGGTCAACCGCTTCCATTGGGCGATCATGATGGCACTTGCAAGCAACGACGCCGCGAAAGCGCGCTTCTGCAACTTCGAAACGGGAACGGTCGCAGCTCCCGCAGCGGAAGGGGGGGATGACAAATGAAACAGTTGAAATCGGGAAAACTTTTCCCCGTCTTTGTTGCGATCTCCGCCGCGATCGTCATCGCGGGGATCGTGCTCTTTGCCCTGCTCGGCTTCAATACCGCCATGGACAAACCGCAGTCGGCGGTATTCGAGGTGCGCTACGACGTCGTGCTTGAAATCGACGGCAAGGAGGGCGATCTGCAAGCGGCGTGCGAAAAGGCGTTCGACGCGCAGGGGATCTCCTATCTCGAAAAGACCACGAATACCTCGGTCGACAGCGAAACGCTCTCCGAAACGATGGACCACGTTCTTTCCTACACGTTCGCAAAGAGCGTCCCCGCGGAAAAACTCGCGGCGGCGCGCGACGCGGTGAACGCGGAAACGTTCGGCGACGCGAGCATCCACGCCCAATATCATCTCTTGAAGCAGGATCCGTTCGGCGACGAGGGCTGGCGGGGCGCGATCGCGATCGCGGTCGGCGTGATCGCCGCGCTCATCTACCTCGGCGCGCGCTTCGGCGTGAGCTGTGCGGTCGCGGGCGGGGTCTGCACCGCGCACGACGCGCTCTTTACGGCGGCTCTCTTTGCCGTGTTGCGCATTCCCGTATTCGCGGGCGCGCCGCTTCTGTATGCGGCGATCGCGGCGGCGGTCTCTCTCCTCGTTTGGACGATCGCCTCCATCCGTCTGCGCGAAACGCTGAAATCTCCCGAATACGCCGCTCTGCCCGCATATGAAAGGGCGGGCAAGGGAGTATTTTCCGCCGCAAAGCCCGTGCTTTTCACCGCGCTTGCGATCGCGGCGACCTTTGTCCTCCTCGGCGGGATCGCCGCGGCGGGCGTGCGGGCGTTCGTATTGCCCATGCTCGTAAGCGTCGCCGTGCCGCTCTATTCCTGCTTCTTGATCGGACCTTGGGTCTACGCGCCCGTCAAGCGTTCTTTCGACCGCCGCAAGGAGAAGAAAAACGGCGGGTATGTCGGCAAGAAAAAGGCGGACTGACCGCACTGAATCAAAGATAAACGGCGGGCGAAAGACCCGCCGTTTTTGGTAAATCCGATGAAGAAACTCGTCCGCGAATTTCATGCTTCGCCCGAACAACTTCAAACCGCAGAGGAACTCGCCGCCCGTCTCGGGCTCACCCAAACAACGGCGGGCATTCTCGTGGCGCGCGGCGTCGACACCGAGGAAAAGGCGCGCGTATTTTTGCATCCGTCCGCAAGCAATTTCCTGTCTCCCTTTTTGATGAAAGGGATGAGGGAGGCGGCGGAGCTCATCCGCCGCGCCCGCGACGAGGGCTGGCGGGTGGCGGTGTTCGGCGACTACGACGCCGACGGGATCGGCGCGTGCGCCGTGCTCTCCCGCGCGCTCGCGCGTTTCGGGATCGAGCCCTATCTCTACGTCCCCGAGCGGACGGACGGCTACGGCATGTCGGTTGCCGCCGTCGACGCCATCTTCGACGAGTTTCTGCCCGACCTCATCATCACCGTCGACTGCGGCATCTCCAACCGCAAAGAGGTGGAATACATTCAATCGTTGGGGGCGTACTGCATCGTCACCGACCATCACGAACTCCCCGACGAGCTTCCCGACTGCATCGTCGTCAATCCCAAACTCAAAGACGATTATCCCTACGACAATCTCTGCGGCGCGGGCGTCGCGCTCAAACTTGCGCAGGCACTCATCGGGGAAAGCGCGAACGCGCTCTGCGACTTTGTCGCACTCTCCACCGTGGCGGACAGCGTCCCGCTCACGGGCGAAAACCGCGACATCGTTGCCGAGGGTCTGCGCCTCTTCCGCTCTCCCCGTCCCGCCTTTGCCGCGCTTCTCGGAAAGACGTCGGAGGTGACCGCCCAGACGCTCGCTTTCACCATCGCGCCCCGCGTCAACGCGGCGGGCAGAATGGGGGACGCGCGCGCCGCGCTCGACCTCTTCACGTCCGATGACCCCGAAGAGATCGCCGCGCTCGCCGCCCGTCTCAACGCCTACAACCTCGAACGGCAGAAGTGTTGCGACGAGCTGTACGCGCAGGCGTACGCCAAAACGATGGAGGAGGGGGCGTACGGCAACGTCGTCATGCTCGCCGACAAGGATTGGAACGCGGGCTTCGTCGGCATCGTCGCGGCGCGCATCGCCGAGGAATTTTCCCGCCCCGCCCTGCTCTTCGTCGAGCGCGGCGGCATGCTCAAAGGGAGCGCGCGGAGCATCGAAAACATCAACATTTTCGACGCGTTGAAGCACTGCGCCGAGCACATCGAGGAGTTCGGCGGGCACGCGCAGGCGGCGGGCGTAAACGTTTCCAAAGAGAAGTTCGGCGCGCTCAAAGACGCGCTCGACGCATACATCGGCGCGCGGTATAAGCGCGAAGATTTCGTCCGCGAGATCGCCGTCGCGGGGGAGGGGATCTCCGATCCGCAACGGGTCGCGCGGGAGCTCGAATTGCTCGAACCCTGCGGCATGGGCAACCGCCGCCCGCTCTTCGCGGTGCGCGCGGGCAAGCTCGACGCCTCGCCCATGAAGCCGTTCTCCCCCCACCTGTGCATGAGCACGGGCGGCATGGATCTCGTCTATTTCAACGGCGTAAAAGACGCGGAGATCCTGCAAAGCGACCTCGAAAAACAGATCGTATTCGAATACAATCTCTCCACGTTCCGCGGGAAAGAGACGGTAAAGGGCTTCGTCCGCTGCGTGCTCTACGACGGCGACAGCGGCACGGAGACGCGGCTCGACGGGTTCGCTCGCCTCGTACAGTCGCTCGGCGGCACGCCCGCGGCGCGCCCGCTCTCGGAGGAAGAGGCGGACGCATTGCTTCGCGAAACGCTGCAAAAATGCCCCTACGGGCTGTGTGCGGTCGCCTACGACAGGGAGACGGTCGCGCGCTTCCCCGCGCTCAAAGGCATGCCTATCGACGTCTACCGCCCCTCCTGCGGGGGGACGGCGAACACCCTGCTGTTCGCGCCCGATCTCGGGTGCGATCTCGGGGCGTACCGCGACGTCGTATTGCTCGACGGCGCGGGGGCGGTGCGCACGCGGGGGAACGTATATGCGTGCGGCACGCGCAAGGAGATCTTCGCGCGGGTCGACACGGCGCGGGAGAGCCTTTTGGGCGTGTTCGCCGCGCTGAAAGCAAGAGACGGCGCGGCAGTCGGCGGGGGGTATGCCGCGGCGGCGCGTTCGCTCGGGCTTGCGTTCCCGCCCGAACAGACGGTGTTTGCCCTCGCGGTGTTCGAGGAACTCGGGCTCATCGCGCTCGGGGAACGGCTTCGCGTGATCCGCGGGAAGAAGAGCGATCTCGCGCAGTCGAGGATCTACGGCGCGGTGCGCCGTTTGAAGGAGGAAGGTTGATGGAAGCCATTCTCATGAAGATCTACGAATATTACGTCGGCGAGGACAGAGACATGCTTCTCCGCGCGTACGACTTCGCCAAAAACGCGCACAGCAACCAAAAGCGCGCGTCGGGCGAGCCGTATTTCATCCACCCGTGCGCGGTCGCGGAGATCCTCGTCGATCTCGGGCTAGACGCCGAGACCATCGCGGGCGCGCTTCTGCACGACGTCATCGAGGATACGAGCGCGACGGAGGACGACATCCGCACGGAATTCGGGGAGGGCGTACTTACCCTCGTTTCGGGGGTCACCAAGCTCGACAAATTCGTCTTTAAGTCGCAGGAAGAGGAGGAAGCCGAGAACTTCCGCAAGATCTTCATCGCGATGGCGAAGGATATCCGCGTCATCATCATCAAGCTCGCCGACCGTCTGCACAACATGCGCTCGCTCAACTATCTCTCCCCCGAGCGGCAAAAGAAGATGGCAAAGGAGACGCTCGACATCTACGCGCCCATCGCGGGGCGGCTCGGTATCAGCCAGATCAAATGCGAGCTCGAAGATCTCTGCCTCAAATATCTCGATCCCGCCGCGTTCGAATTTCTCGTCGAGAACATCCACCAAAAACTCGAAGAGCGCAACCGTTTCGTCGATTTCGTCGTCGAGGAGATCAACGCCATCCTCACCGAGAGCAACATCCACGGCGAAGTGTTCGGCAGACCCAAGCACTTCTATTCCATCTATAAAAAGATGAAGGACAAGGAAAAGACGCTCGAACAGATCTACGACCTCACCGCCGTGCGCGTCATTGTGGGCACGGTCGACGAATGCTACGAGGTGCTCGGCAAGATCCACAAGCGTTGGAAGCCCGTCCCGGGGCGGATCAAAGACTATATCGCCACCCCCAAACCCAACCTGTACCAATCGCTGCATACCACCGTCGTCACCAATTTCGGACAGCCGTTCGAGATCCAGATCCGCACCGAAGAGATGCACCGCACCGCGGAATACGGCATCGCGGCGCATTGGAAGTATAAGGAACAGCGCACCGAGGAGACCACGCTCGATCAGCGCATCGCGTGGATCCGCGAGATGATGGAACTGCAAGGCGGGTTCAAAGATTCCAAAGAATTTATGAACACCGTCAAGGAGGAGCTGTACAGCTCGGAACTGCTCGTGTTCACCCCGCAGAGCAAGGTCATCTCCCTGCCCGCGGGCGCGACCCCCGTCGACTTCGCCTACGCCATCCACTCCGAAGTCGGCAACCATTGCACGGGGGCGAAAGTCAACGGCAAGATCGTCCCGCTCAATTCCGAGCTCTCCCTCGGCGACGTCGTGGAGATCATCACCTCGCCGCAGAGCAAAGGTCCGTCTCGCGATTGGCTCAAATTCATCAAGTCGCCTTCGGCGCGCGCCAAGATCAAATCGTTCTATAAAAAGCAGACCAAAGAGGAGAACATCAAGCTCGGGCGCGCCATGCTCGAAGACACCGCCAAACGCAAGGGGTACGCGCTCAACGAGATCCTCACGGCGGAGAGCTTCTCCAAGATCTCCGAAAAACTCGCCTTCGATTCGCAGGACGAAATGTTCGCCGCCATCGGCTACGGGGCGATCTCCTCGACGCAGGTCTTTTTCAAACTCGTCGACTACTTCCGCAAGGAAGTCCCCCGCCCCGTCGAACTTCGCCCGTTCAAGGAACACAACGCAAAGGGCGCGGTCACCATCAAGGGCATGGCGGGGCTGCTCGTCTCCTTTGCGGGGTGCTGTTCGCCCGTCCCCGGCGACGACATCGTGGGCTTCGTGACGCGGGGAAGAGGGGTCGTCGTGCACCGCAGGGATTGCCCCAACATGAAGAACGTCGAGCCCGAGCGGTTACAGCCCGCCGAATGGACGGCGCAGGAGAGCACGTCCCGCTTCAAGGCGGCGTTCGTCGTCCACTCGGAGGACCAGTCGGCGGCACTCGCGGCGATCTCGCAGAGCATCGCGGACATGAAGCTCTCGCTCGCCTCCATCAACGGGCGGTACGACAAGCACAACGACGCGATCGTGGAATTCACCGTGAGCCTCAACAGCGTGCAAGACGTGGAGGTCCTCATCGGGAAGATCAAGGCGGGAGAAAAGGTGATCGACGCCCGCCGTTTGAGCAGTTAAAGGGCAACCATGTACGGGGTGCGCGACATGGTAGCTTGCGCGCTCATATTCAGACATGGTATGCCACAAAGCGGACATGGTGTGCCCGCAACGCACGGTAAGGAGGAGAGGAATGCTTTCTTCGACGCGGGAGAAGCTCGTCCCCGAGCTTATGGACGTCGTCCGTCTTTTCGAGGGCGCGGAGGAGTTGGAGATCGCCCACGACATGAAGCGGGAGAACGGCTTCGAAAACGTATTCACGCTCGGCGGGCGGGAATATCGCTATGTCGACAAAGACGAAGCGAAAACGCCGTTGGAAGAGAAGAGTTTGGAAAAGCGGTACGCGAAGCTTTCGCTGTACCGCCTTTTGTCGGAATATTACGGAAAGCGGTTGCCGTGGGGATCGCTCACGGGCATCCGTCCCACGCGGCTCGCCTATCGGGAACGGGAGCGGACGGGCGATTTCCGTCCCATGTTTTCCAAGCTCGGCGTCTCGGAGGAGAACACCGAACTCGTCGCCCGCGTGCTCGCGGCACAGGAGGGCATCTTGGGCGGGGAGGGGATCGACCTGTATGTCTCCATTCCCTTTTGCCCCTCCAAATGCGTCTACTGTTCGTTCATCACCGCGCCCATCGAAAAAACGCGCGCCTATCTTCCCGCCTATCTCGACGCTCTCGAACGGGAGCTCGAAGCCTCCCGCTTCGCCATGGGCAACATCCGCTCGGTGTACGTCGGCGGGGGGACGCCTTTCGTGCTCGACCCGCCCGATTTGGAACGCGTTCTGCGCGCCGCCGCGCCCTTTGCGCGGGGCGCGGAGTTCACCGTCGAGGCGGGCAGACCCGACGTCTTTTCCCGCGAAAAGCTCGACCTGTGCAAGGCGTACGGGGTCACCCGCATTTGCGTCAACGCGCAGAGCTTTTCCGATCGGACGCTCCAAGCCATCGGGCGGCGGCACACCGCCGCGGACGTGTATGAAGCCTTCGAAATGACGCGGGACTATCCGTTCGACGTCAACTGCGACCTCATCGCGGGGCTCACGGGGGAGACGCTCGAAGAATTTTGCGGCAGCGTCGACGCGGCGGTCGCCCTCTCGCCCGAGAACGTAACCGTCCACACGCTCTGCCTCAAACGCGGGGCGCGGCTCAAAGAGGAACGGCTCGAAAAGGGCGGGGCGGTGCGTCCCCTCGACGGCGGCGTCCTCGCGGATATGATCGCCTATTCCCGCCGAACGTTGACCGCGGCGGGGTACGAGCCGTACTACCTCTACCGCCAAAAATATATGGCGGGGGCGCACGAGAACGTTGGATGGAGCAAACGCGGGCACGCCTGCGTGTACAATATCGACGTGATGGAGGAGACCTGCGACAACCTCGCCGTCGGCGCGAACGCCGTCACCAAACGGGTGTTCCTCGGAGAGGGACGCATCGAGCGGTACGGAAGCCCCAAAGACATCCCGACGTACATTCAAAAGCTCGACGTCATCGTCGGCGAAAAAAACAAACTCTTCCGCTGACGGCGTTTTTTATGGGAGCAAGCGGCGGGGCGCGCCAAATCGGCGCGCCCCGCCGCTTACTAATT
>CANRJR010000012.1 GCA_947631005.1 uncultured Clostridia bacterium
TGGCAGGGGAGACGCGACTCGAACACGCAACAGACGGTTTTGGAGACCGTTGCTCTACCATTGAACTACTCCCCTACTTGCAAATGATATTATAAACCTTTCCGCGCCGTTCGTCAAGATTTTTTGCGGAAAAATCGCATGTTTTTTTGTTATTTCGGGTCGTCGTGATGTCCCGCGGGATGAATGACGTGCGCGCCCTTGATGTCGAGCGCGGAAAGACGCTCGTCTTGCAATACGCTTGCGCGGCGCACCGCGCCGTTTCCGTACTTCTCCCGCAGACGGTAGACCGCCGCGTCCGCACGCTCCCGCTTTTCTTCTTTTGCCGCGTCCGAAAACATGTCGAGCTGTTCGGCGGTATGGAAATCGCACACCGCAACGCCGAGCGCGCGCACGGGATTCCCCCGCATTTTGAGCGCGCGGAAGAGCTCCATGGCGCAATCGGCGATCTCCTTTGCGTTCTTGGTGGGC
This sequence comes from uncultured Clostridia bacterium, assembly GCA_947631005.1. GTDB lineage: Bacteria > Bacillota > Clostridia > Christensenellales > Borkfalkiaceae > Gallimonas. Next base: position 469 of record CANRJR010000012.1, read on the forward strand.
ACGGCGAGCTTGCCCTGCTTGCCGAAACGGTTGAGTTCGCAGTCGGTCACCGAGATCTTCACCGTACAGGCGCGCCCGAGCCCGCTTTCCGCAAGCCGCGCGGCAACGCTGTCCGCGAGCAGGAGAAAGAGCATGGCGATCTCGTCCTCCTCGTTGAGGTCGCGATAGCAGGTGAGGCTGTTCCCGATGCTCTTCGTTTCGCGCTCTTCGTCCGCCTCGCGCACGGCGGAATGCTCCTCGCCGCGGGCATAGGCGCGCAGAACCGTCCCCCATTTCCCGAGTTCGGCAACAAGCTTCCCCTCGTCGGCGCAGGCGAGGTCGCCGATCGTTGCAACGCCGAGAAAGTTCAGCTTGCGCTTGGTCGACTTGCCGACGTACAAAAGATCGGATACGGGCAGCCGCCACGCCGTTTCGCGATAATTTTCGGGCGTGATTTCGGTGACCGCGTCGGGCTTTTTCATGTCGGAGGCGAGTTTTGCGAAGATCTTGTTCCAGCTCACCCCCACGCTCACCGTAACGCCGCACTCCTCTTTGACCGTGCGGCGGATCTCCTCGGCGATGGTCTTTCCGCTCCCGAACAGCATACGGCTTCCCGTTACGTCGAGCCAGCATTCGTCGATGCCGAAAGCTTCGATCTTGTCGGTGTACCGCTCGTAAATTTTGCGGACGGCGCGCGAAACGCGCAAATAGGAGGGAAAATCCGCGGGGACGTCGACGAGCCCGGGGCACTTTTTGCGTGCCTGCCAGAGTGCCTCGCCCGTGGTAACGCCCATGTTCTTCGCCAACATGTTCTTGGCGAGCACCACGCCGTGGCGGTCTTTGAGACTGCCGCACACCGCAAGCGGCGCATCTTTGAGCGCGGGATCTTTCAGCATCTCCACCGACGCATAAAAGTTGTTGAGGTCGCTGTGCAAAATACAGCGCAAATCACCGTTCAACGATCTTCTCCACAAACCAACGCATTTCTTCGGATTCGTAATACAAATATCTGTTCCGTCCCCCGATCTCGCAGGTAAAGCGCAGGGGCAACACCGCGCTCACCCGCGCGGGCGCACGGTCGATAAATCGCACCCGCGTTACGGGATAGCGCGCGTTATCGTATATGATCTCCACGGGACGCATGCCGCCGTTTTCCGAAAAGCGAACGAGCGTTTCCACGCAAACTTTCTCATAGCCTTGCATATCAAAAGTTTGCGCTTTCGCGCCCCGAATCATGAAAAAACGCGGAATTTTTCCGCGCTCTTTCTGTATTATGTCTGACATAGTACTTCGCAAAATGCGTTATACGCGCACTTCGCCCCGCGCACCGAGGAGATCTTTGTGCTTTTCGAGGATGGGATCGATCTCCCGCGCGATAAATTCTTCGGTCTGGCGCGGCGCGCGGCCGACGAATTTTTTCGCGTCGAGGATCTCGCCGAGGCGGTCGCGCACGGGCGCAAACATCGCGTCGCCGCGGATCCGCTCCAACAAGTCGTTCTCCTTCCCCTCCTGCTTGACCTGCCGCCCCGCCTCCATCGAGAGCACGCGGATGCGCTCGTGAAGTTCCTGACGGTTGCCGCCCGCTTTCACGCATTCCATCATGATGTTTTCGGTCGCCATAAACGGCAACTCGCTTTCGACGTGTTTTCGGATGACCTTTTCGTAGACGACGAGGTTTTCCGCAACGTTCATATAGAGATTCAGAATGGCGTCGACGGTGAGGAAAGCCTGTGCGTTGACGATGCGGCGGTTCGCCGAATCGTCGAGCGTGCGCTCGAACCACTGCGTCCCCGCCGTCATAGCGGCGTTGACGGGCAGCGAGATCATGTACCGCGCAAGACTGCCCATGCGCTCCGAACGCATGGGATTGCGCTTGTACGCCATTGCCGACGAGCCGATCTGGCTCTTTTCGAATGGCTCTTCCACCTCTTTCATGCTTTGCAAAAGGCGAATGTCGTTGGAGAATTTGTACGCGCTCTGCGCGATCTGCGAGAGGACGCACAGCACATTATAGTCGAATTTTCTCGGATAGGTTTGCCCCGTTACGCCGTACACCCGCTCGTAGCCGAGCTTGCGGCAGACGGCTTTTTCGAGCGCGACGACCTTTTCCTCGTCCCCGTCGAACAGTTCCAAAAAGCTCGCCTGCGTCCCCGTCGTCCCCTTTACGCCGCGCAAGCGGACATGATCGAGCAGCGCGGTGAGGTTCTCGTAATCGAGCATGAGGTCTTGCAGCCAAAGCGAAGCGCGCTTCCCCACGGTGGTGAGCTGCGCGGGCTGCAAATGGGTGAACCCGAGCGTGGGCACGTCTTTATAGGCAAGCGCGAATTTTTTGAGCTTGTCCATGACGTTGACGAGCTTTTTGAGCAAGATGGTAAGCCCGTCGCGGAGAATGACGATCTCGGAATTACAATCGACAAAACAGCTCGTCGCCCCGAGATGGATGACGCCTGCGGCAGACGGCGCGGCTTCTCCGTACGCGCGCACATGCGCCATTACGTCGTGCCGTACCTCGCGCTCGAGCTCCTCGGCGCGCGCGTAGTCGATATCCTCCGCGTGCGCTTTGAGTTCGTCGACCTGCGCCTGCGTGATGGGCAGCCCGAGCTCCATTTCGCTCTCGGCGAGCGCGATCCACAGCTTTCTCCAAAGGCGAAACCGCTTTTCGTCGCCGAAGTTTTCCTGCATTTCGCGGCTTGCATACCTTGTTGTGAGAGGATTTTCGTAGACGTCTTTAGACATACCCGCCTCAAATTTTCTGCGGCGCGGGGTACTCCGTGCCGAACGTATCGACGACGACCTTTTTCATCTTCTGCTCGGTGCGCGGTCTGTCGCGGAAGTCTGTCGGCGTCGTAGCGATCGCGTCGACCGTCTCCATTCCCTCGATCACGCGCCCGAACGCGGCGTAGTTCCCGTCGAGATACAGCCCGTCGGCGTGCATCACGAAGAATTGCGAGCCCGCAGAATTGGGATCTTGCGCGCGCGCCATCGACAAAACGCCCCGCTTGTGTTCGAGCGGATTGGGAAATCTGTTCTTTCCGAACTCCCCTTTGATGCAATACCCAGGACCGCCCGCGCCCGTCCCCGTCGGATCGCCGCCCTGTATCATGAAGCCTTCGATGACGCGGTGAAAGATAAGACCGTCGTAAAATCCCTGCTTCACGAGCGCGATAAAGTTATTTACGGTATTGGGTGCGATTTCGGGATAGAGTTCGGCTTTGAAAGTTTTGCCGTCCTGCATTTCAAACGTAACAATGGGATTCATGAATTCTCCTCGTTTTCCGTGAATTTTTCCACGACCGTGCCTGCCTCCTCAAACAGACGCATGGAAAACTCATCGGGATATCCTTCCTTATACACGACGCGGACGATCCCCGCGTTTACGATCATCTTCGCGCAAATGACGCACGGCTGATGGGTGCAATAGAGCGTTGCGCCGTTGATGTTTACGCCGTACTTCGCCGCCTGAATGAGGGCGTTCTGCTCGGCGTGCGCCGCGTAGCAAAGCTCCGCGTGCGTGCCGCTTGCGATCTTGAGTTTTTCGCGCAGACACTCTCCCCGTTCGGTGCACGACTTGATCCCCGTCGGCGCGCCGTTGTACCCCGTCGTCATGACGCGGTTGTCGCGAACGATGATCGCGCCGACCTTGCGGCGCAGACAACTTGCCCAACTCCCCACCTCTTCGGTGAGTTTCATAAAACGTTCATCCCACTTATCCATATTGATATTATACCATACTGCGGGGCGGCTGTCAATCCCCGCAGGACGCCGCGCAAACATTTTTCCGATTTACGCAGGTTTTTTTCTTCGATTTTGTTTGACGGCGCGGCGTTTGTGTTTATAATAGAGGATGAGAAAACAAAAAGCATCAAGGAGGTCATTATGAATATCAAACCATTGTTCGACAAAGTGGTTGTGGAAGCACTCACCGTCGAAGAAAAGACGAAGAGCGGGTTCTATCTCCCCTCTTCCGCGCAGGAGAAACCGCAGACCTGCGTCGTTGTGGCAGTCGGCCCCGGCGGCGTGATCGACGGCAAGGAGATCGTTATGCAGGTCAAACCCGGCGACAAGGTGCTCTGCTCCAAATACGCGGGCACGGACTTCAAGGTGGACGGCAAAGAGTTTACCATCATCAAGCAAAGCGACATTCTCGCAATCGTAGAATAAAGGAGATATATCATGGCTAAACAGATCAAATACGGAGACGAAGCGCGCAAGGCACTCGAAACGGGCGTAAATGTCCTTGCCGATACTGTGAAGATCACCCTCGGTCCGAAAGGCAGAAACGTCGTGCTCGACAAAAAGTTCGGCGCGCCCCTCATCACCAACGACGGCGTGACGATCGCAAAAGAGATCGAACTTCCCGATCCTTTCGAGAACATGGGCGCGCAACTCGTGAAAGAGGTCTCCACCAAGACCAACGACGTTGCGGGCGACGGAACGACGACCGCAGTCCTGCTCGCACAGGCGATCATCCGCGAGGGACTCAAAAACCTCGCCGCGGGCGCGAACCCCATCATCCTCCGCAAGGGCATCGACAAGGCGGTAGACTGCGCCGTGGCGCACATCAAGTCCATCTCCAAGACGGTCGACGGCAAGAAGGCGATCTCGCAGGTCGCGGCGATCTCGGCGGGCGACGACAACGTGGGCGCGCTCATCGCGAATGCGATGGAGATCGTCGGCAAAGACGGCGTGATCACCGTGGAAGAGGGCAAGTCCATGACGACCGAACTGACCACCGTCGAGGGCATGCAGTTCGACCGCGGCTACGCCTCCGCGTATATGGTCACCAATACCGAGAAGATGGAAGCCGTGCTCGACACCCCCTACATCCTCATCACCGATAAGAAGATCTCCAACTTGCAGGAGATCCTTCCCATCGTCGAGCCGCTTGCCCAGCAGGGTGCGCGTCTCCTCATCATCGCCGAGGACGTCGAGGGCGACGCGCTCGCCGCGCTCATCGTCAACAAGCTCAAAGGCGTGTTCAACTGCGTCGCCGTAAAAGCCCCCGGCTTCGGCGACAGAAGAAAGGCGATGCTCGAAGATATCGCGATCCTCACGGGCGGCACGGTCATCTCCTCCGATCTCGGGTACGACTTCAAAGACGTCACCCCCGATATGCTCGGCAGAGCCAATCAGGTGAAAGTCGACAAAGATAACACCACCATCATCGACGGCTCGGGCGACAAGGAAGCCATTAAAGCGCGCGTTGCCTCCATCAAAGCCCAAATCGAAGTCACGACCTCCGACTACGATAAGGAAAAATTGCAGGAACGCCTTGCCAAACTCGCGGGCGGCGTTGCGGTCATCAACGTGGGCGCGGCGACCGAAGTCGAAATGAAAGAGAAGAAGCTCCGCATCGACGACGCGCTTGCGGCGACCCGTGCGGCGGTCGAGGAAGGCTATGTCCCTGGTGGCGGCGTGGCATTGCTCTCCTGCGTCGGCGAGCTCAAAAAGCTCGTTTCCTCCCTCTCGGGCGACGAGAGAACGGGCGCGCAGATCATTCTCAAAGCGTGCGAAGAACCCGTTCGCCAAATCGCGAAGAACGCGGGCGTCGACGGCTCGGTCGTCGTCGACAAGATCCTCGCGAAGAAGTCGGTGAACTTCGGCTTCGACGCTCTCAAAAACGTGTATGCGGATATGGTGGAAAGCGGCATCATCGACCCCACGAAGGTCACCCGCTCGGTGTTGCAAAACGCCGCGTCGGTCGCCTCCACGCTCCTCACGACGGAATCCATCGTGACGGACATTCCCACCCCTCCCGCTCCCCCCGCTCCCGCAGGCGGCGGTATGGACGGAATGTATTGATTTGAGATCTATGAAAAAACGGCGCGTTTGCGCCGTTTTTTTATGCTCTTTTCAGGAGAGTTCTTTATACTTTTTGTATGTCTCTTTGAGCGCGTCGGACACCGTATAGAGCGGTTTCCAGCCGAGCGATTTCAATTTGGTGCAGTCGAGTTCGGCATAACTCGCCTTGGAGACCGCGCCGTCCTGCGTCTCGGGGATATCGAAAATGACGCGGCGACCCGCAAAGGAGGCGATGAGCCGCGCATAGTCGCCGAGCGTTTTCCCCTCGCTGTCCCCCGCGGCGTTATACGCCTCGCCGTCCTGTCCGCACAGCAGCGCAAAGAAGATCGCCGCCGCGGCGTCCGCGACATAACAATAGGAATACCGCTGATCCCCCTTGCTCTTCAATACGATGTCCTCCCCCGCGACCGCCTTTGCGAGGAACTGCGCGAGTGCCTTGCTGTCCTGCTTTTCGTCGTACCCGAAACACCGCGACAGACGCACGGTCACGCAGTCGATTCCGTACTGCGCGCGGTAGGATTGGCACAGGCTTTCGCACAGGCGTTTGGATTCGTTGTACCCCGCGCGGGCGTTGTTGCAATCGATCGCGCCGCAATAGCTCTCGTCCATCGGCGTTCCCCCTCCCTCGCCGTAGATCTCCACGCTCGACGCAAGTAAGAAGCGTCGCGCGCCGCATGAACGCGCCTTTTCGAGGAGATGATAGCACCCGAAAATATTCGTTTTGATCGTCCCAACGGGATCTTCCCCGTACTGCTTGGGATGGGTGTTGGACGCGAGGTGCAACACATAGTCCGCCGCGCCGTCGTAGGCGATGGGCGCGGAGACGTCCTGCGCGAGATAGACGATATTCTCCTCGTCGGGACGCGGTCTGCGGGAGAGGCTCACGACGCGGATGTTCGCGCCCGCGCGGTTGCGGCAACGCACCACGTCGAGTAAAAACCTGCCGATCAAACCCGTCCCGCCGCTGATGAGAATGGTTGTTCCGTTCAATTTTTCCCACGGCAAGGCGAGCGCGGCGACCTGCTCCGCCTCGCGGCGATATGCATACGTCATTTCAGAAGATTGTCCTTTTTTGCTTGAATATATGCTTTGAAGATATAAAAATCGTCTTTCGTGGTCAGTTTGATATTCTTATCCGACCCTTTCGCGAAGTACAGCGTTTCGCCGAGGTCACACATCATCGTGTTGACGTACGACGACCCGCCGAGCCCCACGCCGCGGCGGTATGCTTCGCGATACGCCCATTGCAATTTCGACAAGGGATAGGCTTGTGGGGTGGAGACGCGGCGCACCGTTTCGCGGGGGATGTACTGCGCCGTGCAGGTATCGTCCGTTTTGAGGAAAATCTGTTCGTTGTAGGGCATAGACGTAACGGCATTCCCCTTTTCGCGGCAGACGCGGATCACGTCGTCGAGCACGTCCTCGTCCACGAGCGGGCGGATGCCGTCGTGAATGACGACGGTGGTGTCGCCGTCATAACGCTCCGCAAGCCACTCCACGCCGTTGCGGATGGAATCCTGCGCGGTCTCGCCGCCCGAGATCACCGCGACGAGCTTCTGCACGCCGAACTGGTGGGCGAAGCTCCAAAGCACGTCGTGCCAACCGTCGATACAAACCACGACGATCCCGTCGATCTCCGCACAACGCTCGAAGTTTTCGAGGGTGTAGATGACGACGGGCTTTTCCATGACCGTTAAAAATTGTTTGGGGATATCCTGTCCCATGCGGTGTCCCGAACCGCCCGCAAGGATCAATGCGATGTTCATATTTCTCCTCAATCGGGAATTTCATTCCGATAAATTTTCGTACAGTGCGTGAGTTTTTGCTTGTCGGGCGGGGGCGGCGTCATGTAGTCGCCGTAGCGGACGGTGAGTTGTTCGTGCCACGTTGAGATCGCGGAAAACTTTCTCCCCTCGAACTCGACCTCGCAGAAGCTGTCGTACGCCGAGCGCGGCATGGGATCGGAGGTGAGCCCCCAACCCGTGCAGTCGCATTGCTCGTGCGTCTCGTAAGGAAAGCTCTGCGCGATCTTGTTGATCTTCGCCACCGCGCGGCGGCGTCCGTACACGAAAAACGGCAGATAAAACCAGAAGCAGAGGACGCGCAAGAGGTAGCACCACCACGCGTCCACGACGTACCAGCGCGTCATGTCGATACAGAAGTCGAGAAAGACCAGCTTTCTATGGATCGCCTTGCGCTTTTTCTCGGGCAGGGCGGGATAGCCGTCGAGCGGGAAAATATCGACATAGAGATTGGGAACTTCGCGGTGCGTGCGGCTTTTCAGCGTATAGCGGTCGTCCATGAGCTTCAAAAAGGGATATTCCGCCTTTTTGCCCCTATCTTCCGCGACGACAAAATGCGGGCGCAATACGATCTCCCCCGACTTCAAAAGCGCGTAGAGCTTTTCATAGTCGGGACGCGGCATCGACACGTCCACGTCGTCGTCCCACGGAATGAACCCCTTGTGACGGATCGCCCCGAGCAACGTGCCGTACGCGAGCGTATAGTGCAACCCGTGCTCCTTGCAAATGCGGTCGAATTCCGAAAGGATCTCCGTGAGCGCGGCATGCGTTTCATCCAAAGTAAGTTGTTTCATAGCCCCTCCCGCCGATTTTCGGCGCAAAGAAAAACGGAACGGCTGTCCGCTTTTGTCATGCAGACCTTGTTCCGAGTTTGTCAAACTGAATATGAGAAAGACGATCACGCGCGCCGCAACCGTATTCGGGGCAGACGGAAAGCACGCCGCGCCCTGCCCCGTCAAGCGCGCTTGCGCAGCCCGAAACGGCGACTTCCGCGCCGCCTATGACGGAGTAAAAATTGTCGGTACAAACGAGACTACGCATATTTTGCAAAAGGGCGGACCGGCGTGACCCGCCGATCCGCGCAAAATTATTTTCTTCTGTTCATCAAACGGCGCACGAACGCGGGGATATCCCCCGAGCGATCCTCGTCTCCGTACGGTTCTTCGCTCTTCGGCGCGGGCGTAGGCGCGGGCGCGGGAGGCGTTGTGGGTTTTACGACGGGCGGCGCGACGGGCGCAGGCGCAGGTGCAGGCGTGGGCGCGGGCGGCGCGACGGGCGCAGGCGCGGGGGTGGGCGTTGCGGGTTTTACGACGGGAGCCGCGACGGGCGCGGGCTTCCCCGCCCACGTCTGCTGTTCGAGCTCGCCCATCACGCTCTCCGCAGACGAGAATCCCGTTGCGATCACGGTGACCTCCACTTCGTCGTGAATGTTCATGTCGACGCACGCGCCGACGATGACGAGACAGTTATAATCGACGATGCCGTGCAACCACTCGCACGCTCTCGAATATTCCTCCATGGTGAAATCCTGACCGCCGACGATATTGACGATCATGCCTTTCGCGCCCTCGATGGTGGTGTCGACAAGCGGATTTTGCACGGCGAGGCGCAACGCCTCCACGATGCGGTTTTCGCCCTTGGCGACGCCGACGCCCATATGCGCAAGTCCGTTGTTCTGCAATACGGTGCGCACGTCGGCAAAGTCGACGTGGATGAGCCCGGGGGTAACGATGAGATCGGCGAGCCCGCGGATGCCCTGTTTGAGCACGTCGTCCGCTACGGCGAACGCGTTGGCAAAGCTCTCCCCCTTGGGAATGACCGAGAGAATCTTTTGGTTGGGAATGATGACGAGCGCGTCGACGTATTGGCGCAGACGGTCGATCCCGCGCAGGGCGATCTCCTTTCTGCGTCTCCCCTCGAAATCGAAAGGCTCGGTTACGACGGCGACCGTGAGGATCTTCAACTCGTGCGCAAGCTTGGCGATGACGGGCGCGGCTCCCGTGCCCGTTCCGCCTCCCATGCCCGCCGTAATGAAGAGAAGATCTGTCCCCTCGATGGCGCGCAGAAGTGCTTCGCGGCTCTCGGCGGCGGCGTTTTGCCCCACTTCGGGATTCGACCCCGCGCCGAGCCCCTTGGTGAGTTTCGCGCCGATCTGGATCTTTAAGGGAGCTTTATTGCACAAGAGGATCTGCGCGTCGGTGTTGACGGCGATGAACTCCGCGCTCGTGATCCCCGCGTCGATCATGCGGTTGACGGCGTTGTTGCCCGCGCCGCCCACGCCCATCACGCGGATCTTGGGAATGCCGTTGGTGATCACTTCGCCGAAAGCGGGCTCTTCCGCTTCGGTTGTTTCGGGAACGGCGTCGTCGCGGTCTTGGCGTTCGGGACGGGGATCTCCCCCGAGAAAGGGAATATTGTCGTTATACATAATCGTTGTCCTCCGAATCAGTTGAATAAGCGATAAAGCAGTTTGCCTTTGAGATGATCTTCATACGCCATGTCCGCAAGAGCGATGCGCGAGCTCATCGAAGGCTTGTTGTAGTAGGGAATTTGCGGCACGAGAAGTTCGGTTTCGCGGTTGATCCGTCTCGTGAAGTGTTCGAGCGCGCCGCGAATATCCTGCACGCCCTCGCCCGTGACGTAGAGAGGCTTGTAGTCGAGCTCCCTCCCCCGCCCCGAACAGTCGTCGAGAAAGCTCGCGGCATAGGTGCAAATTTCGTCCATTCCGCGCTTTACGATCTCCACGAGCTTGTCCATGTCGATCGTGTAAAAGTTCCCGCCGAAATCGTATTCGGCTTTCCCGAGCGAGGTTTTGGCGAAGAGATTCGCCCGCGCGATGAGCGCGTTCGCAACGCGGTACGGTACGGGAAATGTGTTGATGATGTCCGCCGCGATCGTCCCCTTGCCGCACGGGAAAGTGTCCTGCGCGAGCACGCCGTTCCCGAGAAGAAGCTGGATCGTCGAGGAACAACAGCCCACGTCGAGAAGCAGCGCGTATTCGTCGCGGGTCTCGGACGGAATGAGATAGTTTGCGATCGCAAGTTCGGTCGGAATGTAGTGCGCCGCGATCTTCAACGGCTTCATCACCCTTTCGAGCGCAGACGCGAAATATTCGCTGCAATAAAAATACGAGAGCACGCCGTGAATGGAGGTGGTAACGAGCCCCGTCGGATCGACGACGCGGCGGTTATCCGCGGTGACGTAGATCATGCTCGTGGCGCGGATGAAGCGGTAGCCGTCGATCTCGCGCCGTCCCCCGCGGAACAGCGTTTCGAGCTCTTTCTCGCCGATCTTGCGCTTCTTGGGGAAGCTGATCACCTGTTCGAGCGGCTGAACGTATAAAAACTCGCTCGGCACGCCGATATAAAGCTCGCGGATGTTGCTCTGGGTGGACTTTTCCACATCGTTTACGAGGCGGACGATCACGTCGCGAAGTTCCTCTTCGTCGAGAAACCGCTTCTCCTCGTACCCCGCATACTCTTTTGTACTGCTTGCCCTGAAAAGGAAAGTGTGATTTACGCCGCGTTCCCCGACGAGCAGGGTGATCTCCGTAGAACGGATATCCAATACGGCTACGCTTTTGCGTCCCATGCGTCGCTCCGTTCCGCGCCCTTTGCGCGGTAGTATAAGTATATAAACGATTATAACAGATAATATGCGCGTTGTCAAGGACTTGAACGCAGTTTTCCGACGCATACGAAAAAAGCGTCCCCGAAGGGACGCGGTTTTTCGGACGGTCAGCTCAAACGGCTGTCGCGGCTGTAATCGGGCTCTTGCACCTCGCCCGTATCGCGGTCGTCGAGCACGGTGATAAAGCCGAAAATGCGGTTTTCGTCGGAGAGCGAAAAATACTTTTCGACCGCCGCTTTCGCCTTTTCCGCGGGCGCAACCGTGGGATTGATGAGGTCGATCACCACGCCCTCTCGCATGCGGATGCGGAAAAAGTCGTACCTCTCCTCGGATGTGACCGAATTGAGCTCGACGGAAACGACGTTGGCGCGAAGTTCGTTGAGGTCGTCGCGCATGGCGAGCATCGCCTCCATGAGCTCGGGATAGTACGTCCCCTGCTCCCCCTCCTCCGCGCCGAACGAGAAGCCGCTTAACACGATGTTTTCCCCGCCGTCGATGCGGTTGACGTTGGTCTCCTTTTCGTAGAGGTATTTGCCCTCGGTGTCGAAGATCGAGAACCCACCCTCCGCATGCGCCAGCGCAAAGCACTCCTTTCTTTCGGCGACGACGAGATGGACGGACGACGGATATTTCTTTTCGATCTCGCGGACGTAGAACGCGGGATATTCCTCCACGGCGGATTCCACGTCGCCGAGCTTCAAAAAGGTCGTGCTCTTGCCTACAAACCCGTCGAGCTTTTCGCGCAGCTCGGCGGCGTCCGTCTCCCCCTCCTGCGAATAGGTTTGGAATTCGGTGCGCACATAGGTCACCGTAAACACGGCGTTGAGCCCCGCGCCGATCGCCGCGGCGAGAAGCAAAAAGGCAAAGAGTGTGATGAGGATGGTCCTTGTTTTCATATGTATCGCTCCGTAGGGCGTTACACGCGCACGCGCTTGATCTCCGCCCCGAGATTTTTCAGCTTCCCCTGCATATCCGAATATCCTCTGTCGATATGCGAAAGATCGTAAACTTCGCTCGTGCCCTCCGCGCCGAGTGCCGCCAAAACGAGTGCCGCGCCGCCGCGGAGATCCCCCGCCGTGACCGACGCCCCGTGCAGCCCTTTCACGCCGCGGACAAAGGCGTTTCTGCCCTTTACTTCGATGTCCGCGCCCATCTTCTGCAATTCGGGAACATACTTGAAACGGGTCTCGAAGAGATTCTCCACAATGAGCGCGCCGCCCTCGCATACCGAATTGAGCGCGGTCATTTGCGCTTGCAGGTCGGTGGGAAAGCCGGGGAAGGGCATCGTCTCGATCCTGCGGTTGCATTTGAGACGCCCGTAACTTGCTATTCTTATTTTATCATTTTTGGTATGGATTTTGCAACCGTTTTCACGCAATTTGTGCAAAAGTAATCCGAGACTTTCGCTTTTTACGCCGCTTACCTCGATCTCACCGCCGCACAGGGCGCACGCGATGAGGAAAGTTCCCGCCTCGATGCGGTCTTTTACGGGCAAATACTCCGCGCCGTGCAACTTTTTTACGCCTTCGATGACGATGACGTCGCTCCCCGCTCCCGCGACGTTTGCCCCCATCGCGTTGAGAAAATTTTGCAAATCGACGATCTCGGGCTCTTTCGCCGCGCCTTCGAGCACCGTTCTCCCCTCCGCTTCGACAGCGGCAAGCAAGATATTTTCGGTCGCCCCGACGGACGGAAAATCGAGCACGATCTCCGCGCCCGTCAGCTTCTCGCATTCGCAGTATATGTATCCGTCCCGTTCGCAAATGGAAACGCCGAGCCGTTTGAGCGCGTTGAGATGCAGGTCGATGGGACGAAGCCCGATGTCGCATCCCCCGGGGTAGGCGATCACGGCGCGGTGGAAGCGCGACAGCAAAGAGCCGAGCATGAATACGGACGAGCGCAATTCTTTGGTGAGCGACGAAGAGATGCGGTGATCCCCCGCGTTCGCGCTGTCGACGACGGCGTTCCCGTCGCGGAATACGACCTCCGCGCCGAGCTCCCGCAAGATCTGCGCCATACACGCCACGTCGGTAATGGGCGGCGTTTCGCGGACGGTCACGCGCTCCTCCGTCAAAATGCAAGCGGCGAGAAGCGGCAACACGGAATTTTTCGCCGACTGCGCGCGAACGCTTCCGAACAGACGCCTCCCGCCCTCTATGATGAATTTATCCATAGGTTTACCTCTCGTATCTCCGAAAACACGGAAATGCCCGCAAGACGGGCATCCCGCGATGTTCAGTTAGTATATCCTATGAATTTCCTCCTTTCGTTGTGCCTCGATACGCAGTACACGAGCCCCATGCCCGCCATCGTTACGATGAGCGACGTATTCCCCGCCGAAACGAGCGGAAGCGGCAGACCCGTCGGCGGAATACACCCGCTCACGACGAGCGCGTTGAGCGCGGATTGCACCGCAAAGACGAGCGTAATGCCCGAAACGAGCATATATCCGTAAAAATTATCGCACGCGTTGGCGATGCGGAAGCCGCGATAGACGATGAAAAAAATGAGGGCGAACAGCAACAAAACGCCCAAAAATCCCGTCTCCTCGGCAATGACCGAGAGGATGAAGTCGCTCTCCGAAAAGGGCAAAAAGCGATACTTCTGACGGGAACGGAAGAGTCCCGTCCCGAAAAATTTTCCGTTCCCGAGCGCGTACAGCGATTGGATGAGCTGATACCCCTCCGCCTTGGGCGACGCCCACGGGTCGACGAACGCGGAGAGCCGTTGCAGGCGATAGGGTTCGGCGACGATGAGCACGGGCACGAGGAAGAGCACGGGAACGCAAATGGCGCACAACGCTTTTTTGGAAACGCCGCCGAGAAAGATCATGCCCACCATGAGCGCGCCCACGCACATCGTCACCGACATATTGGGTTCGAGCATGATGAGCACGCAGATCGCGATCCCCCCGCCGAGCACGGGCAGAACGCCCGTAAGCGTGCGCATGCGCGCAGGGTCTTTGGCGAAATATCCCGCCGTGAACAGGATAAACCCGTATTTGGCAATCTCGGACGGCTGAACGGTGAACGCGCCGAAACCGAGCCAGCGCGTCGCACCGTAGTTGCTCTTGCCGAGCCCCGGCACAAAGACGAGGGCGAGAAGCACGAGCGACAAGATCAACGCGGGAATGCCGATCTTTTGCAGACGGCGGTAATCGAGAAAGGCAATCGCCGCCATCGCCGCCAGCCCGACCGCGAACCCGACCAACTGCTTTTTGAAAAAGTAGAGACTGTCGCCGTACTGCACTTCGGCGTTGTAACAGCTTGCGGAATACACGCAAACCACGCCGTACGCCGCGAGCACAACCACGGCGATCAAAAACAGCAGGTCGCCCCTCCCCGCCTTTCCCTCCGCGGCGGGAAACGCACTACTCCGCTTCAACGTCCCCTCCGCGGCGGGAAACGCGCTACTCCGCTTCAACGTCCCCTCCCGCGCCCGCCTGTTCTTTGCGCAACGTTTCGAGGATCTCGACGAAGCGGTCGCCCCGCTCCTCGTAGCTCTTGAACGAATCGAAGCTCGCGGAGGCGGGCGAAAGCAATACGTTTTGCCCCGGTTTTGCGGTGAGATAGGCGACGCGCACCGCCATATCGAACGGGCGGCAGAGGGTGACCGCCGAGAAGCCGCGCTTTAAGGCGGCGTTCAGCACGCGGAAGGCGTTTTCGCCGTAGATGACGGCGTGCACGACGCCCGAAGTTTTCACCGCGTCGAAGAGCGGTTCATAGGAATAGCCCTTGTCTTTCCCGCCGACGAGCAGAATGCTCTCCCCTCTTACGCTCCCGATCGCCTTGACCGCCGAATCGACGTTGGTCGCCTTGGAATCGTCGATGAACGTTACGCCGCCGAGTTCGCCGACGTTTTGCAGGCGGTGCTTTACGCCGCGGAACGTTTTGAGCGCGGTCGCAATGGCGGCGTTGCCCGCCCCGAACAGCTTGGCGGCGCAGATCGCGGCGAGGGCGTTGGCGCGGTTGTGCTCCCCGTCGACCGTCAGTTCGGATTCGCGGCAGATACGCTCGTCGCGGAAGCACAGATAGCCGTCCGAAAGATATCCCCCGTCCACCCGCTCACGGACGGAAAACCACACGATCTTTGCCTTGGTCTTTTCGGCAAAGCCGCGCACGACGGGATCGTCGTAATTGAGCACGGCGTATTCGCTCTCCGCGCTGTTTTTGAGGATGCGCGATTTGAGGTAGATGTAATTTTCAAACGTGTAGTGGCGGTTGAGGTGATCTTCGGTGACGTTGAGGACGACGGCGACGTGCGGACGGAGGGAATAGAGCGTTTCGAGCTGGAACGAGGAAATTTCCGCGACGGCGATCCCGTCCTCCCCGAGCTCGTCCAAACACGCGGTGAGCGGCTTGCCGACATTCCCGCAGGCGACCGAGTTCGCGCCCGCCGCGCGCAGGATCGCTTCGAGCATGGTCACCGTCGTCGTTTTGCCGTTCGTTCCCGTCACCGCGACGCACGGACACCGCAACGCGAGCGCGCCGAGTTCACATTCGCCGATGATGCGCTTCCCCGCGCGGCGAAAGGCGACGGGCAGCGGGTGATCGACGGGGATCCCCGGGCTCAACACGAGCACGTCGCAGTGCGCGCTCTTCTCGGTGAGTTCCTCGGGGGCGACCGTAATACAACCGAGCGCGGTCAGTTTCGACTGCGCCGCGGCGACGTTGTCGTCCTGTACGTCGTCGTACAGATACACTTTCGCGCCTTTCGAAAGCAGGTACTCCGCGCTTGCAACGCCCGAACGGGACAAGCCCGCGACAAGAAAGGTCTGTCTGGAAAATAACATATCTGCTCCTTTTCCCCGCGGCGGGGATCAGGCAAACGGAAAGAGCAAGGTTGCGCCCACGACCGCCGTGATCGCGGCGTACGCATAGGCGATCTTGCCCTCGGCGTACCCCTTTTCCTGAAAATGATGGTGGATGGGTGCCATGAGGAAGATCCGTTTCCCCGTTTTTTTATAGTATATTACTTGCAGGATCACAGATATGCTTGAAAGTACAAACGCGCCGCCCGCAATGGGAATGACGAGCGCGTTTCCCGAAAACAGCGCGATACACGCGGCGAAACCTCCCAACGAAAGCGAGCCCGTGTCCCCCATGAACACGCTCGCGCGGTTGGTGTTGAAGAGAAGAAATCCCCCGAGCGCGCCCGTCAGAGAGAAGCAGAGCAGCGAAAAGCTCTCCCCCTGTTTTTGCAAGACGAGCAAAACGCCCAGCACGCAGAAGAACACCGCCGAGACCGAGCCCGCAAGTCCGTCTAACCCGTCCGTCAAATTGACGCCGTTCACCGTGGCGACGAACACGAAAATGCAGAGCGGGAACATCCACCAGCCGATGTCGAACGAGAGCCGCGTATAGGGAATGGAGAGTACGGTGAGCCCGTTCAAACAGCAGTAGACGCCCGCGATCACGGCGACGGCGAGCTGGAATACGATCTTTTGGTAGGGTCGAAGCCCGAGGTTGTTCCCCCGCCGCTTTTTGAGCATGTCGTCGAGAAAGCCGACGATGAGATACCCGAAGCCGACGGCGAGCGTCACCAAAAAGGGCTTGTCCCGACCGCCGCAAACGGCGAGCGCGACGAGCGCGGCGGCAAAGAGAAAGGCGAGCCCGCCCATCGTGGGCGTCCCGCCCTTATCGGCGTGTTCCTTGACGTACGACAGAATGTTCTGCCCCGCGCCTACCCGCCGCAACAGCGGGATCAGCGCGGCGCACAACGCCGCCGACAGCACAAAACTCACCGTAAGACAAAACAATATCTTCGTCACTTCGCTTTCTCCAAAACCGTCCTTACTACATCTTTGTCGTTATAGGAATACTTTATGCCCATGATCTCCTGTGTATGTTCGCCGCCCTTGCCCGCGATGAGCAGAATATCCCCCTTGTCGAGGTGCGTAACGGCGAACTCGGTCGCCCGCTCGCGCTCCTCGACGGCGATGTAGCGGTCGGAGAACTTGGAAAAGCCCGCCTCGATCTCGGAGATGATGGCAACGGGATCTTCATAGCGCGGATTGTCCGAAGTGATGACCGCGAAATCGGCGTGCTTCGCCGCGACTTCGCCCATGCGCGGACGCTTGCTTTTGTCGCGGTTGCCCCCGCAACCGAACAGCACGACGAGCCGCCCCTTGCAATGCGTACGAAGCGCGTCGAGCGATTTTTCGAGCCCGTCGGGCGTGTGCGCGAAATCCACGAAGATCTCCGCACCGCGGAATGAGCCCACCCGTTCGAGCCGCCCCTCCACCTGCGTCTTGGCGATCCCCTTTGCGATCGCCGCCGAGGAGATCCCGAGCCGCCGCGCCGCCGTCGCCGCGGCGAGGGCGTTGTACACGTTGTGCCGCCCCGTCATATGAAGCTGCACGTCGATGAGGTCGTCCTCGATGTTGAGCAAAACGAGCGTACCTTTGAGCGTCTCCCGCTCGACGAGCGCAAAGCAGTCGGCGGGCGTATCCAAACCGTACGTCGTATGTTCGGCGCAGACGGCTTGCAGGTCGCGACAAAAACCGTCGTCGGCGTTGAGCACGGCGAACTTGCTCCGCGTCGGCAAAAAAAGCTGTTTTTTCGCCTCTCCGTACGCGCGCATGTCGTGGAAAAAGTCGAGATGATCCTGCGTCAAATTGGTAAAGATCGCAACGTCGAACGTCACGTCGATCTTGCGGAGGGCGAGCGCGTGCGCCGAAACTTCCATCACCACCGTTTGTACGCCCGACCCTACCATGTCCGAAAGCAACGAATAAAACGGAACGGGATCTGGCGTGGTGAGAGAGGGCGAAAGCGCGGTAGCGGCATACCGCGCGCCGAGCGTCCCGATGAGCCCCGCCGCAATGCCCGCCTCCGTCAGCACCGAATAGAGCATGTGCGAGACGGTCGTCTTTCCGTTCGTGCCCGTAACGCCGACAAAGGAGAGATGCCGCTCGGGATGACGGTAGTACGCCGCGGCGCATTTCGCCATGGCGAGCCGCCCGTCTGGGACGATGAGCTGTCCGCCCGACGTTTCAAGCCGCCGTTCGCACACGACAGACGCGCCCCGCTCGTCTGCCTCCGCGGCAAACTCGTGCAAGTCGGCGTTCTCGCCGCGGTAGCAAAAGAAGAGATCCCCCGCCTCCGCCACGCGGCTGTCCGTACAAAGTCCCCCGATCTCTGCGTCTTTTACGAGGGTTGCGCCCTCGATCTCCTTTGCGATCTCCGATAATTTCATACGCCTCCCTCCGGTTGCAGTTGCATGACGTCGATGATCCCGCTGAAAATTTCACGCGCGCAGGGCGCGGCGACCGAGCTCCCGTAGTAGCTCCCCTGCGGCTCGTCTACGATGACGAGCGCGAGATAGCGCGGCGCATTCGCGGGAAAGCACCCCACGAACGACGAAACGTACTTCCCCTGCGCGATCGCCCCGTTTTCATACTTTTGCGCCGTGCCCGTCTTTCCCGCGACGCGGTAGCTTTCGATGTACGCCTTTTTCCCGCTCCCGTCGCGGACGACCCCTTCGAGCATTTCGGTCAGCATCGCGCTCGCCTGTTCGCTCACCGTTCTGCCGATGAGTGCGGGCTTCACCCGCTCGCTCACATAGCCGTCGTCCGAAAAGATCTCCGAGACGAGGCGGGGCGCGTAGTAATAGCCCCCGTTGACGGCGGACGCCGCCGCGCAGGCGAGCTGTAAGGGCGTGACCGCGATGGACTGTCCGAACCCGATGCGCGCAAAATCGCAGTCTCGCAGGCTGCTTTCGGGCAACAGCATGCCGATGGCTTCGCCCGAGAAGTCGATCCCCGTCGCCCGTCCGAAACGGAAGGCGGCGAGATAGTCGTAAAAGGTCTCCTTACCGAGCGCGAGCGCGAGATCGACAAAACAGGGATTGCAACTGTTGTTGAGAGCCTCTTTGAGCGTTTGGTTGGCGTGCTTGCCGTTTTTATGGTCGCTCCAACATTTGATGGTCGTGCCGTCCACCGACCGCGTGCGCGAACTCGGGAAAATATGGGTCGGCGCAAGCGCGGCGGGATTGCCTTTGAGATATTCTTCGATGTCCGCCGCGGCGGTGACGATCTTGAACGTAGACCCCGGTTCATACACGTCGGACACGAGGCAGTTCCGCGAGAGCGCGTTGAGAAGATCGGGCTCGCCGCGGGGGACGTCGTTGAGGTCGTAGGCGGGCAGGTTGACCATGGCGAGCACCGAAAAATCGCGCGGGTCGAGCACGATCGCACGCGCCGCCTTGGCGTTGTTTTCCGCGAGCGCGCGCTCCATCACCTGTTCGGTCAACGCCTGAATGCGGTAGTCAAGGGTGAGCTTCACGTTCAGCCCGTCCGTGGCGGGAAGATACGCCGCCGACGCGCCTTTTAAGTCTACCCCCACAAGGTCGGTCTCGAACAGGATCTCCCCGCTCTGCCCTTTGAGATAGCTGTCGTAATAGCGTTCGATCCCCGTCGTGCCCGAATTGTCGTAGGCGGTGAAGCCGAGGACCTGGCTCGCGAGCGCGCCGTACGGATACACCCGCGCGTCGTTGCGCGCATAGTACACCCCCGCGATCTCCGTTTTCGCGATCTGCTCCACCGCGCTCTTTTCCGTCCGACGTACGACGACGATTTCCGACTTCGCCTTGTCGGTGAGCTTTTCGAGCATACTCTCGTAGCTCGTCCCGAGCGCGCCCGCCAAAATGCGCGCGCCGTTTTCCGCGTCCTCCACCGCGCTTGCGCGGGCATACACGCCGTACATGGCGCGGTTGCCCGCAAGAAGTTCCCCGTTGCGGTCTACGATCTTCCCCCGCCCCGCGTTCACGGGGATCTCCCGCGTCCATTGGTCGATGGCGCGATAGTGAAGCTCGTCCTCCCAAAGCAGCTGTATGTAGAAGAATCTGCCGAGAAAAATGCAAAAAAGAAAGGTTATCGCCGCGAGCACGGCAAATAACCTCTTTTGTAAGACAGAAAGCGAAAATCCCGTCTTATTTATGATATTGTCCTCCAAACGTTCAATTCCCGAAGATCATACCCTCTTGTTGCGCCCATTCGTCGATGGTGTCGGGGTCGGTCGCGTCTTGGATCTTGTTTTCGATCTGGCGCGCCTCGCGGATCACGCGGTCGAGCTCCATCTGCTTGTTCGCAATGGTCGAATCAATGGAATTGATGATGCCCGTATTGATGATCACAAGCGCGATCGCCACCACCACGGCGAGCGTGATGCAAATGAGAGCCGTTTTCATGCGCGTGGACAGCGCGGCGAAGAAGCCCGTTTTCACGCCCTCCGCTTCGTGCGCTTCGGACGCGGCGGGACGCAAAATGGTGTCCATGGTCTGCGGCGTGGGCGCGGCGTCGTCCGTCGACGTTGCCGCAGGCGTTACGACATAGGCGTGATATCCCTCCGCACCGTGCGCGGTGCGGTCGTACACCGTCGAAGCGAAATAGTCGTCGATCCGCGAAGCGGCGTCTGCGTGCGGCGTCGCCGCGGGCATGACCTCGGAAGCGGGTGCAGGCATCGTTTCGGATGCGGTTTCGGGCGCGGCTTCGACCGTTGCGAGAATCGCGACGGGTTCGGCGGCGGGCTCTTTTTCGCGCATCGCCTCCGTCATCGTTCTTTCGTAGACGGGAGAAAGGGTGACTTTTTCGTCGGGTGCGGTCAACGCATCCATGAGATTTCTGTAATTATCGGCGATGTGCGAATTGTGTTCGCGCGCCGCTTCTTTCGTCTTTTGGTCCAAAAGCATTTCAGCCATCGTATTCTCTCCTTATTATGGTATTCGCCGCACTGCCGTTTATTCAAATTTTTTCGGCAATCCGTAATTTCGCGCTCTTGCTTCGCGGGTTTTCGAGGCGTTCCGCCTCCCCCGCCACGATCGGTTTTTTGGTGACCGGTTCGATCTCTTTTTTCTTGCCGCACACGCAGACGGGGAATCCCGTCGGACAGGTGCAGGCGGTGTTCAAATCGCGGAAGGCTTGCTTTACGATCCTGTCCTCCAACGAGTGAAATGTGATCACGCATCCTCGCCCGCCCGTTTTCAGACTGCGCAACAGCCCCGTAATACATTCGTAGAGCCCGTCGAGCTCGCCGTTGACTTCGATGCGAATGGCTTGGAACACCTTTTTCGCGCAGGTCGCCGAGCGAAGTTTGGGCGGGATCGCTCCCTCGATGAGTTCCGCCAGCTTTCCCGCCGTGCGGATCTTCTCCTCTTCCCTCGCCCGCACGATCCGTCTTGCGATCGGAACGGCGAAGCTCTCTTCTCCGTACTCTTTGAAGATCTTCGCGAGCTCTTGCGCGGAATATTCGTTGACCACATCCTCCGCCGTGAGGTGCGAACGCTTGTCCATCCGCATGTCGAGCGGCGCGTCCTTTTGGCGGTAACTGAACCCGCGCTCCGCATTGTCGATCTGGAAAGACGAGATCCCGAGGTCGACAAGGAATCCGTCGAGCGAGGCTATCCCCTCTTCTTGCAGTACGTCGCGGAAGTTCTTATAGTCGGTGCGGTGGAGGGAAAATCTTCCCGCATACGGCGCGAGCCTGCGGCTTGCTTCCGCAATGGCGTCGCCGTCTTTGTCCGTCCCGATAAGCCTTACCGTGGGATCGGCTTTGAGAATGGCTTCGGAATGTCCTGCCCCGCCGATCGTGCAATCTAAATAGACGCCGTCCGCATGAATTTTCAGTCCGTCGAGGACTTCCCCGAGCAAAACGGGACGATGATACGCGCTCATCAGACGGGCAGGTTCGTCAACGCGGTTTGCAGCATGTCTTCTTCGTGGACGATCTCGCCCTTGGTGACGAGGCGTTTGAAACGGTCGGCGTCCCAAATTTCCACATAGTCGATCATGCCGACCGTGATCACGTCTTTGGTGATCCCCGCGTATTCGCGGAGAGGTCCCGGCAGCGACGCGCGCCCCTGCGAATCCTCGTCGACGGGGACGATCCCACATAAGATCGTTCGCTTATAGATGATCGCATTCGGATCGTTGGAGCGGATCGCAGCCATGTAGTTGACGCGGTCGTAGAACTCGCGCGTCGGGAACACGGCGATGCACCCGTGGAGATACTTGACAAAGGAAAGCGGTTCCCCCTCGGGGAACAGGTCGCGAAATCTCTTCGGGATCCTGATTCTGTTTTTGTCGTCGAGCGTATGCTCGACCGACCCGCTCATCATCATATGTCACTCCGCAGTCGGCTCTCATCCGATGTGTTTCCATTATATCACCACTTTTTTCCACTGTCAACAATCCACGAAAAAAATTTTCGCATTTTTATAAATTTTTTTTAGACAAAATTAAAACAAACGTTTGCGCTCATAGACCGCTTTGTTGGTTTTCCCCCATTTTCCGAGAAAAATACACCCGCTTTTTGCCGTTTGCTTATCGCTTGAAGTTAAATATTTGTTCGGATTTTGCAAAAATATCTGGTGGTTTTCTGTCCCTACCATAATCGTGTCGGCGAGCCTGTTTGCCGTCCCCTCGCTCCCGTCGAACACGGTTGCCCCGTAAAACGCCGCAATTTCCCGCCGAAAAAAGGAATAATGCGTACAGCCGAGCACGACCCCGTCGCCCGAAAAGGACGGCAGTTGCGGCGTCGGGTCAAACCGCTCGTCTTGCGTGATACTGCGTTCAATGTCGCCCGCAAGGTGCGGCATGGGCGCAACCGTAAAGCGGGTCTGCGGAAACCGCGCGATCAGGCGGGAAAGACGGAGGCTCTCTGCGGTGCGCGGCGTGGCGAGCACGAGCACGTCGCGGCATTCCTCGGCGGCGCGCTTTACGGCGGGTTCTACGCCGAGGATGGGAAAGGAAAAGCGGGCGCGCATGCGTTCGAGGCAGACCGCCGTTGCGGTATTGCAGGCGATCACCGCCGCGTCTACGCCGAGCCGCTCGAAAACGCAAAGTCCCCTCTCGGTGAGGAGGGCGATCTCCTCCGCGGGGCGGCTTCCGTACGGCGCGTTGCCGTTGTCGCCGAGATAGCAGAACTGCGTTTGGGGCAGGCGGGCATGCAATGCACGAAGCACGGTAAGACCGCCGATCCCGCTGTCGAATACGCCGACGCGGCACAAAGCGCGTTCCTCTTCCAAGTTGCACCTCACTTTTTGAATTTTTCGGAAATTTTTCGCCGATGACAATGAAAAACAGTTTACAACGCGGCGATTTTATGTTAAAATAACAAAGGTTATCAAGTATGACACAATCAAAGGAGTGATTACCGTGCCCAACATCAAGTCTGCAAAAAAGCGCGTTCTGGTAACAGAGAAGAAAACCATGGAGAACAAGGCGGTCAAGACCGCGCTGAAAACCACCATCAAGAAGTTCCTCGCCGCGGTCAACGCCGGCGATAAGGCTCTCGCCGAGAAGCTCTATCCCGAAACCGTCTCCGCGATCGACTCTGCCGTTACCAAGGGCGTTCTGCACAAGAACAATGCTTCCAACAAGAAAGCAAAGTTGGCAAAGAAGCTCAACTCGCTCGCGTAAAACATCGCTGTCAAGCGTCCGCTTTGTGCGGACGCTTTTTTTGTTATCTTAATATTATATGTGCGCACGCGCGTGCGCGTTTCCCTCCTATCAAATTTTTTTCGAAAATTGCCGCAAAAGAGTTGACTTATCTTGCCGCTTATACTATACTCTGCATGTTCGGTTTATTATTGCTAAACTAAAAGTTTACAATTATGAAATTTCCGACAATTTTTTGCACTGTTTTTACAAGAGGACGGGAAAATGGAACTCGGAATGCGGCTTCGTGAGATGCGGCAACAAAAAAATTTAACGCAGGAGGAACTCGCCGACCGTTGCGAGCTGACGAAAGGCTATATTTCCCAGCTCGAAAACGACCTGACGAGCCCGTCGATCGCCACTTTGTGCGACCTTTTGAACGCGCTCGGAAGCAGTCTGTCCGATTTTTTCCGCGAAGAGACGGAGGAAAAGATCGTCTTTTCGGAAGCGGAATACATCGAGAAGCAGTCGGACGGCATGATTTGGAATTGGGTCATTCCAAACGCCCAGAAGAACATGATGGAACCCGTGCTCGTCGAGCTCGATGAGGGCGCGTCGACGCCCGTCGACTTCCCCCACGAGGGCGAGGAATTCGGCTTTGTGCTCGAAGGGCGCATCGAAATCGTGCGCGCGAAGAAGCGGGACGCCGCCAAAAAGGGCGAGAGCTTCTATTTTACGGCGAACACCGAACACGCGATCGTGAACGGCGGCAAGGGCAAGGCGAAATTCCTTTGGATCTCCACGCCCCCCAACTTTTGACCCAACATTACGCAGGAGGACAGCAAATCATGGCTGAACACATCATCGAATTACAAGACGTCACCAAGTACTACAACGACAATCTCGTCATCGACCATGTGAGTTTTTATGTCAACCGTGGCGAATTCATCACCTTTCTCGGTCCGTCGGGGTGCGGCAAGACGACGACGCTCCGCATGATCGCGGGGTTCGACCTCCCCACGAGCGGAAAAATTTTGCTCAACGGGAAAGACATCTCCCTGCTCCCGCCGAACAAGCGTCCCGTGAACACCGTTTTCCAGCGGTATGCTCTCTTTCCCCACCTCAATATTTTCGAAAACATCGCGTTCGGGCTCAAATGTAAGCGCGTCTTAAACACCTACCGCAACGAAAAAGGCGAGGAATACACCAAAAAAGAACGCCTCTCCAAAAAGGAGATCAAAGAAAAGGTGGAACGCGCCCTCTCGATCGTCGATCTCGAAGGGTTTGAAAAGCGTTCCGTCGCCACCCTCTCGGGCGGACAGCAGCAGCGCGTCGCCATCGCCCGCGCGATCGTGAACGAGCCCGAGATCCTCCTCCTCGACGAACCGCTCGGCGCGCTCGATCTCAAAATGCGCAAGGAAATGCAGATCGAGCTCAAAGAAATGCACAAGCGGCTCGGCATCACGTTCATCTATGTGACGCACGATCAGGAAGAGGCTCTCACCATGTCGGATACCATCGTCGTGATGGCGGACGGCGTGGTGCAACAGATCGGCAAGCCCGCCGACATCTACAACGAGCCGTCGAACACGTTCGTCGCCGACTTCATCGGCGAGAGCAACATCTTCAACGGCACGGTCGTCGGCGACAAGCGCGTCAAGTTCTGCGGAAAGACGTTCGACTGTCTCGACGAATTTGCGAGCGGCGAACCCGCCGACGTCGTCGTCCGTCCCGAAGATATCATCATGTGCCCCCCGAGCGAGGGCGCGCTCGTCGGCGAAGTGATCTCCGTCGTATTCAAGGGCATCCATTACGAAATTACGGCGAGCGTCGGCAAATACGAGCTTGTCATCAATTCCACCGAGAGCCGCGAGGTCGGCGAAAAGATCGGCATGAAGATCGAGCCCGACGGCATCCACCTCATGAAGCCGCGCTACACGAGCAACGTGTTCGACGGCGTGATCACCAAGCGCAACACCGTCGCCTTTGCGGACGGCGAATTCGAATGCGACGTGACCCAGCTCTACCCGGGAAGCCATGTCGACGAGGAAGACTATCTCGTGAAAGCGGATGGCGAAAAGCTCGACCTCACGGGGACGGAAGTGCGCGTCGAAGTCGGGTTGAACGACATCGAGATCAGCGACGATCAAGACGCGGGCGGCACGACGGGGCGCATCATTTCCATCATCTATAAGGGCGACCACTACCGTCTCATCGTCCGTACCGAGGAAGAAGAGGAAGATTTCGTATTCGCGACCGAGGATCTCTGGAACGAGAACGACCTCGTATCGGTGATCATTCCCAAAGATAAAATCAAGCTCTCGCTCAAAACCGCGGAGGAAAAGAAGAGATGAAGCTGCATTTTTCCCGCAAGATGCTCTGTATCCCCTACGCGGTGTTTCTCGTGTTTTTCGTCATCATCCCCATGCTCGTGATCTTGTTCTACGCGTTCACGGACAAGGAACTGCATTTGTCGTTCTCCAACTTTATACGGTTCTTCTCCGACCCGACCAAGCTCTCCACGATCGTGTATTCGCTCGTGATCGCGCTCATTACGACGGTGGCTTGCCTGCTCATCGCCTATCCCGTCGCCTACATCCTCGCGCGCAGTAAGATCAAAAAGAAATACGTGATCGTACTGCTGTTCGTCACGCCGATGTGGATTAACTTTGTGCTCCGCGTCAACGCCATCCGCGAGCTTTTCAACCTGCTCTCCGCCCAGCGCGGCATGGAATGGCTGGCGGGAAGCAACTATTTCAAAACGGTGTTCGGCATGGTGTACGACTTTTTGCCCTTTATGGTGCTCCCCCTGTACACGACCTTGCTCAAAATCGACCAATCGCTCTATGAGGCGAGCGCGGACCTCGGCGCGGGCGCGTTTACGACGTTCACCCGCGTCACCATTCCCCTCTCCATGCCGGGGATCATGAGCGGCGTGACGATGGTGTTCCTCCCCTCCATGACCAACTATGTCGTCTCCGACATGCTCGGCAACGCGAAAGTGACCATCGTCGGTAAATTCATTTACGAATATTTCGGCACGGATTGGCACATGGGCTCTATGGTCGCCCTCGTGCTGCTCGTGGTCGTATTCCTCTCCACATGGCTGTCGGGAGGATTCAAAGCGGAAGATACGGTAAGGGGGGCAAACTTATGAACAAGAAAACGCTCGCCGTCAAATGTTTGAAAGCCGCGTTTGTCGGGCTGGTGCTCCTCGTTTTGTACACCCCCATTCTCCTGCTCGCCGTGTACAGTTTCGACAAGACGGATATGATCGGCCGCTTCGAGGGCTTTTCGCTCCGTCACTACGCCGCCCTCTTCGCCGACGCAAAAGTGCTCGGAATGATCGGCAAGACCTTTTTGCTCGCCTTCGTCGCCGCCACGCTTTCCACCGTTTTGGGGACGGCGGGCGCGCTCGGAATGTTCTACTGCAAAAAGCGGGTGAGAACGGCGATCCACGGCGTTTCGCAGATCCCCATCATCAACGCGGAGATCGTTACGGCACTCGCCCTCGCCATTCTGTTCGTCGTGATCGGCGTCGGAAAATCCTATTTTACGCTCGTCATCGGACATATGGTCATATGCACGCCCTTTGTCGTCCTCTCCGTGATGCCCAAGCTCAAACAGATGGACAACTCCCTCTATGAAGCCGCGCTCGACCTCGGCGCGAGCCCTATGAAGGCTCTCTTTCGGGTCGTATTGCCGCAGATCATTCCCGGGGTGATCTCGGGATTCATGCTCGCCGTCACCCTCTCGCTCGACGATTACATCGTCACCGTTTACACCCGCCCCGCGGGATTCGAAACCATTTCCACCTATGTGTACAACGCCACGATGAAGGGCAACGCGCACACCGCGCAAACGCTCTCCTCTTTCTGGGCTCTCACGACCATCATCTTCCTCGTGATCGTGCTCTTCGTCGTGCTCTCCAATCTCTCGGGCATTCGCCGTAAGGAGGCGCGGAAATGAAAAGAGGATTGAGCATTGCCCTTGCGGCGGCATTTTTGTTCCCCACCCTTACGACCCTCGGCGGTTGCGCGCGCACCAAGGGCGCGATCACGCTCCGCGTCTATAATTGGGAGGAATACATCGACGAGGGCGGCGAGGGGTCGTACGTCTACGACATGCTTGCCGAGGAAGGCGGCGAGCCCGACGAAGCGGACGCTCCCTCCATCATCGACGATTTCGAGGCGTGGTACGAGGAGACCTACGGCGAAGCCGTACATGTGGAATACGCCACGTTCGGGACGAACGAAGATATGTACAACGAACTGCAACTCGGCAACAGTTACGACCTCATTTGCCCCTCCGACTACATGATCATGAAGCTCGCCGCGGAAGATCGGTTGGAAAAATACGACGAAGAATTTTTCGACAAGAGCGTCGAGGAAAACTACTATGTCCGAAACGTCTCCCCTTTCATCCTCGAAAAATTCCAAACCAACGGCGGGCTTGCGACCCGCGATTGCCTGTGGAGCGACTATGCCGCGGGCTATATGTGGGGCACGACGGGCTTTGTGTATAACCCGCAATACGTGAGCGAGAGCGACCTCGACGAACTCGGCTGGCACGCCTTTACGGACGCACGCTATAAGGGGAAGATCACCGCGAAAGACAACGTGCGCGACACCTATTTCGCCGCACTCGGCGTTGCCTATGAGGACGAACTGCTCGCCCTCGACCCTGCCGCCGACAACTATCAAACCGAGCTCACCCGCATCTTCAACGCAACGGACGAGGAGACCGTCGCGAACGTCTACCCCATTCTTCTCGACATCAAAAAGAACATTTACAGCTTCGAAACGGACACGGGCAAAGCCGACCTCGTAAACGGGAACATTTGGCTCAACTATGCGTGGAGCGGCGACGCGGTGTACGCGCTCAACCTTGCCGAAAGCGGCGAGGACGAGGACGGCGATAAAACGGCGTCCGTTCTGCTCGATTACTACGTTCCGAAGGCGGGCACGAACCTTTGGTTCGACGGCTGGGTGATGCCCAAAGGTGCGAACAAGAAAGCCGCGCAGGCGTTCGTCAACTTCCTCTCCAAGCCCGAGAACGCCATACGGAACAGCTACTACATCGGCTATACGAGCGTCATCGCGGGCGAGAACAACGAAATGCTCGACTACGCGAAATACCTCTATGAAGCGGAGGAGGACGCAGAAGATACCGTGGAATACGACCTCTCCTATTTCTTCTTCGGCGACGACGTATCCATTCTCGCCGACAGAACGCAGGCGACCCGCCGTCAGCTGTACGCGCAATTCCCCTCCGCGGAAGCCATTTCCCACTGCGCCGTCATGGACTATTACCGCGACGAAGCCAACGTCCGCATCAACGAACTGTGGTCGCGCGTCAAGGCGGAAACGCTCGACGCGTGGGCGATCATCGTGATCTGCGTGACCGTGGTCGCCATCGCCCTCTTCATCGTGTTCGTAAAGTTCGGCGGGAAAATCGACTTCTTCCGCCGTAAGCCGAAAGAGGGCTACGTCCTCGTGAAGCAGGTCGACGCCGACAAACCGCAAGACGACGCGTGACTTTGCGGCTTGAAAACTTTCTTTTGTCAATGTTAGATCGGGAGATAAAATGATGAAAAAAATCAATCTTGTGTTCGGAATTTTGCTCCTTTGTGCCGTTGCGGCGGGCGTTTTACATACGGGCATCGCCTATCTCATCGCGCGGACGCAAAACGCCGTTACGAGCTTCCCCCCCGAATCGGTGTTCTTCTTCATCGGGATCTGGTACTTGGTCGCCGTCACCCTCATCCTCTCGGTATGGTTGATCGTCCGTCTCGTAAAAGGCATGCCCCCGAAGAACGCCAAGGGTGAACCGTCGGGCGAGACGAAAGACAACGCGCGCTAATCCGTTTTGGCGCAAAGCGCGGCATTGGGAACATGAAAGTATGAAAAACGGCGGGTCGACCCGCCGTTTTTTCAAAGACGAAATTCATTTCAGTTTGGAGAGAGCCTTTTCTACTCGCCGCACCTTTCGAAGCATCTGTTTCCCCGAAAACGTCCAGCGTCCGCTCTTGATCCACCATAATCGCTTACCCTTGTAGTTCAACTGCGTTCCGTCCGTTTCGACGTGCGCACCCGCGGAGACGAGCGACGGAGGCGGCGAAGAGAGGAAAGCGGAAAGCCCCGCGGCGACGCAATACCCCACCGACGGATAGGAGATCCCCTCCCACGGCGAGAAGTCCAACGTTACGTCGCCGACGGAGGCGGTTGTGCAATACCGCTCGCGCAGTTTGGACGCGGGAAGATAGATGGGAACGTCGAGCACGCCGTTCACGCAAAACTGTTGCCAATCGATCCCGAGATCGCGGATGTAGAGGTACAGCCCCACCTGCAAGATATTCCAATCGTTTTCCTCGTCCGAAGCATCCCCCGCCGAGATCCCGACCGCGATCCAGCCGATCACCGACGCGGCGAAGAGGACGGCGAGCGTAACGGCGCACGCCATAAACCACGCGGTCTTGGTCTGCGATTCGTCCGTAAAGTGAAAAAGCGCGACCATCGCCAAAGACAGCACGACGAAAACAGCCGCCATCCAAACCGACCACTTTCTCATCTTTTTGACAAGGCGCAAGCGGCGGAGAGATTTTCGGAAATGTTCGCTCGTTTTATACTCTTCGAAAGTCATGCCAAACGGGAGGCGCAAGAGCCCCCTAATCCTCCTTCTTCCCTTTCTTTTTACGCTTTTTTACGCACTCCGAGAGCAAATATTCGATTTGCCCGTTGAGCGAACGAAAGTCGTCCTCCGCCCACTGCATCAAATCTTCATACAGGGACGGGGACAGGCGAAGAGGAAGCTGTTTTTTGTTTTTATCGTTTTCGCTCTTCATTTCCTCTCTTCACGCCGCTCCGAATCGCGAAGCCGCACGATTTCGTCTTGTAATCCTTTCAATTTCGAATTTGTCGCCATATAAAAGATCGCCCATGCGACGAACGACAAGATCGCCATCGCAAATACGCATCCCCCTACGCAACCGAAAAAGCCTCCGATCCCGCCACCGCCCGCAAGCGAAACCCCGCCGAGCGTCGCGCCGACAACAAATCCCGCGAGCAAAAAGCACAGGAAAATCAAATTGCCCCGCCTTTGATTGCTCTCCCACGCCGTTTGCAACGCGCCGCGGGCGCGGTCGATCTCGCTGTCCGTCAGTTTGACGCGGTTTCTGCGGTAGATCTCCCGCTGTTTGAGACTGTTTGCGACGGCAAAGCCGACAAGGGCGCAGAAAAACGCGATCCCCCACGCCATTCCGAAGTACATCTCCCAAGCCTGTTCAACGAGCGAAGCGAGAAACATGCACGCAAACGCGCCGACGAGAAAAATGATAAGCGCGATCGCGGAACGTTCGGAGCGGCGGACGAGCTCGCGGCGGTCCACCTCGTCTTTCACGAACAGACGTACCGCCGTCGGCAGACCCGAGCGGCCGCTCTCGCGGCGCGGAAAACCGAATTGCAGTTTGAGCGCGTCGAGATCGCCCCCCACCTTGTCGTAAAATTCGCGTTCGCGGCGGTTGAGCGCGTACACCGAGAAGAGCAAGCTCACAAGAATGAGCGCGCCGCCCACGCCTACGACCGCGCCGACGATGATCCCGTTCATCTCCCCGCCGCTTTCCCCGTTCGGGACAAGCGACAATATGCTCAATAAGATGAGCATGAAGATGGTCGCAAAGACGTCCGCGCACTCTCCTAACCGCATGAAAAAGGTCTTGACCTGCGTTTCGCAGTAGGCGCGGTACAGGCGCGCATAGCGTTCTCTCTCCTCCCCCGTACACAGCGTTTCATACACGGCGTTTTGCTCTCCGACGAGCGTGGCGGCGACCCGCGGACGGCGGAACGCAAAGATAAGCGTCAGTACGCCGAACGCCGCGCCCGCGCCCGTCAATCCCCATTCCGCCGCGCGCGGCACTTCCACCGAGCACAGCGAAAGCACAAGGGGAAGCATGGCGCAGAGGGTCTCCAACAGGATACACGCCTGATAGAGAGCAAGATATTGTTTCCATTTTCGCGCCAAGTCCCCGCGCAAATAGAGCCGAAAAAAATCTTTCATAGACCTCTCACTTTAATCGAACGCCCCCTCAACGGAACATGATCCTTTCGCTTTGGAACATCTTTGCGATGAGGAACACGAGCAGGGCGGTATAAACGAGGTTGCAGCCGACGCTCACAAGGGTCTGCCAAACGGGCAGCGCGCCCCCGAGCAATAAGCTCATCACGACGGTCGCGTTGAGCACGGGCACGGCGACGACCCATTCCCCGATCCCCGTTGCGATCCCCGCCACCACCGACAAGACGATAAAAAAGATCATGATGATGCTGACGTATGCCGTCGCCTCTTTCACCGTTTTCGCATACGTCGACACGAGCGCGATACACGCCACGATAAACGGCACGATGCTCACGGTGAGGAAAAACAGCAAGATATAGTTGCGGATCCCGAAGTCGAACACGGCGATCGAGAGCCCCATGAGCCGCGGCATGGAAAATACGATGCCGAAAAATCCCGAAGCCGCCCCGAGCAGGGAAATGCACGCGAGCGGAATGATTTTTCCGAGCGCGACGTGCGAACGCTTGACGGACGTCGCCAAGATCGTGGCGATCGTCCCCCGCTCCTTTTCGCCTGCCACCGATTCCACGGTGATCCCCATGCTCGCCGTAAACGTGAAGCAGACGATGAGCATAGGCAAAAACGCGCCCATAAACTGCGATTGCAGTTGCGATTCGTCGGCGAGGTCGACGCTCTGAAAGCGATACCGCATGCCGTACTCCCGCAAAAGCGCAGAGGCGATCGAGCCGAACGAAAAGCTCTCCGTCTCCCCCGAGGTGTAGTATAGTTCCACTTCCCCCGCGGCTGTATCGAATCCGTCCGAAAACGCCAAAAACGCCGTCGCCTCCCCGTTCTCCACGGCAGACTTCGCGCTCTCCGCGTCGGTCGCAGTCACCCATTCTACGGTATTTCCGCTCTCTTCTACCGCCGCTCCGATCAAACTTACGGCGACGGAATCGCCCGATAAAAACACGCGGTAGGCGTACGTCTCGTCTTTGTCGGACGAAAGGATGCTCCCGAGCACGGTATATACGAGGAAGATGATGACCCCGGGGATGAGCACGGCGATGATGAGGCGGGGATCGTGAAAGAAACGGTAAAATTCCTTGCGCATGAGCGCGGCGAGTTTCATATCACATCCCCCTTTTCCTGCCGATACAGTGCGAAAAACTTGTCTTCGAGCGAACTTTCGGCGGTGAGCGCAGACAGCGTATCCTCCGCGATCATCCTCCCGTCGATAATCACGCCCACGCGGTCGCAGAGCTTTTCCACTAGCGAAAAAATGTGCGTCGAGAGCAGAATGCTCTTCCCCATCCGTTTGAGCTCC
Source organism: uncultured Clostridia bacterium (assembly GCA_947631005.1). Taxonomy (GTDB): domain Bacteria; phylum Bacillota; class Clostridia; order Christensenellales; family Borkfalkiaceae; genus Gallimonas. Next base: position 33,437 of record CANRJR010000012.1, read on the forward strand.
GCCAAAAAGTCGACAATGACTTTGGTCGTGAGTACGTCGAGCCCGTTGGTCGGCTCGTCGAAGATGATGATCTCGGGGTCGTGCACGATGGAGATCGCAAGCGACACCTTCTGTTTCATGCCCGTGGAGAGGTCTCCCACCTTCACCTGCGCGAATTTGTCGATCCCGAACCGCGGGAAGAGGTCGCGCTTGCGCGCCCTTATCTCCTCTTTGCCCAAGCCGTGCATCGCGCCGAAAAATTCAAAGAGATAATCGGGCGTGAAAAAGGCTTCGAGTTTGAGCTCCCCCGTCAGAAATCCGATGCAATCGCGCACCTTTGCCGCCTCTTTTACCACGGAATGCCCGAGCAAATACGCGTCGCCCGCGTCGGGACGGATGAGCGTAGACAAGATGCGAAGCGTCGTCGTCTTGCCCGCGCCGTTCGGACCGAGCAATCCGTAGATCTCGCCGCGATAGGCGCAAAAACTCAACCCGTTCACGGCGACGCGCCGTGCTTCCCGCGTGCGCTCGATGCGCTGTTGTTTCCGCGTAAGCGTGAATGTTTTGCGGAGATCTTCCGCAACGACGATCGGCGTCATCAGAAGATACTTCCGCTGTTTACGATAGGCTGGGCGTCTTTGTTGCCGCAGAGCACCACGAGCAAGTTAGACACCATTTGCGCCTTGCGCTCGTCGTCGAGCTCCACGATGTTTTCATCGGAAAGTTTGTTGAGTGCCATTTGCACCATCGACACCGCGCCCTCCACGATCTTCTGGCGCGCCGCGATGATCGCAGACGCCTGCTGTCTTTGCAACATCGCCGCGGCGATCTCGGGCGCATAGGCAAGGTGCGAAATGCGCGCTTCGAGAATTTCGATCCCCGACATATGCGTGCGGCGTTGGATCTCCTCGCGAAGTACGTCCGCAATCTCCTGCGCGCTCCCGCGCAACGACTTCTCGTCGCCGCCCGACGACACGTCGTAGGGATATTGCCGCGCGACCTGACGGATCGCCGCGTCGCACTGCGTCGAAAGATACGCCATGTAGTTTTCCACGTTGAATACGGCGCGCGCGGTGTTGGTAATGCGCCAGATCACAACGACGGAAATTTCGATGGGATTGCCCTCTTCGTCGTTGACTTTCTGCTTCTCGTTGTTGAGCGTCATGGCTTTGAGCGAGAGCTTGCGCGACGCCGCCGTCGAAAGACGCGCGGGATTGACCGACGCGCAGAACGGGTTCACCCAAAAGAATCCCTCCCGCTTCAAAGTGCCGTAGTATTTGCCGAACAGCGTAAACACGTACGCCTCGTTCGGCTGCAACAGCTTAAAACCGAACGCGAGCACCATCGTGCAGACCCAGCCGAACACGCCGACAAACGTAAGCGCGATCGTCCCATTTAGGTCGGTGTCGGTATTGAGCACGAGCCCCACGGCAAACAGCGCGATGCTCGCCACGAATACCGCAATGACGACAAAGAGCATCATCCAACCGTTTTTCTCGTGGGCGGGACGCTCGTCGATCCTCTCGAATTCCGCGACCGTCAAGTCTGACATTTCCATAAAAAGCCTCCGAAAAGTGATATCATTTTGATATCATCATATTACACCTGCCGCAAAAGATTGTCAAGAGTTTCCAACAAAATTTTTGCAAATTTTTTTCGCGGTCTTGGGACGCATTCCTATTTATAAAAAGAAAAAATCAAACAAAAAAGACGCTTTCGCGCCTCTTTCGCTCGATTTTTTGTTATTTTAGTGCGGGAATGTTATTTTCGGTTACTTCATGAGACGGCGCAAGATCTCGCGGCAGGCGAGCTTGCAATGCTCGTAAGTGAGCCCGCCCTGAAAGTAGGCGGTGTAAGGTTTGCGAATGGGCGCGTCGGCGGAGAGTTCGATGCTCGCGCCCGCGTTGAACGTCCCTGCCGCCATGATGACCTTGCAGTCGTACCCCGGCATATCCCACGCTTCGAGTTTGACGAAGCTGTCGACGGGCGAAACGTTTTGCACCGTTTGAATAAAGCCCGTGAGCTCCTCTTCCGTGCGGAAACGGATGGCGCGGGTGATGTCGGCGGGCGTTTTATCGAGCGCGGGGAAATTCTCGTAGCCGAGCTCTTCCATACACTTCCCGATGAGAAGCCCCCCTTTCAGGCTCTGCGCCACGACGTGCGGGGCGAGAAAGAAGCCTTGGAAATACGGCTGATACCCGTACGCGTACGACCCGATCTCCCCGCCGACCGACGGCGCGGTCAGGCGGTTTTCGCACATCGAAACGTAGGCGCGCCCGCCCGCGATGTAGCCTCCCGTCGGCGCGAGCCCGCCCCCGGGGTTTTTGATGAGCGACCCGACGATGAGATCCGCGCCCACCTCGGTCGGTTCGCGCGTCTCCACAAATTCGCCGTAGCAGTTGTCCACAAAGATACAGCCGCCGAACCCGCGCCCGCGGACAAAGGCGCACATCTCCCCGATCTCGGCGACCGTGAACGCGTCGCGCAGTTCATAGCCCCGCGAGCGTTGGATATACACCATTTTCGGTTTTGACGAAAGCGCGCGGGCGATCGCCCCGAAATCGGGCTTGCCGTCGAGCAGCGGAACGACCTCGTTGGAAATGCCGAAGTCGGCGAGCGACCCGTTCCCCCTGCCGTTGAACACGCCGCGGATGGTGTCGTACGGCTCGCCCGTGATAATAAGAACGTTATCATTCGGACGAAGGACGCCGAAGAGGGCGACTGTAAGCGCGTGCGTTCCCGAGAGGATGGCGGGCGAGACGAGCGCGCTCTCCGCGCCGAATGCTCGCGCGTACACCTTTCCGAGCGCGACCCGCCCCTCGTCGCCGTAGCCGTAGCCCGTCGACGGCAAGAAGTGCCGAAGCGCGATCTGCTCTTCTCGGAAGGCGGCGAGCGTCTTATCTTGGTTGAAAAGCGCGACGGCGTCGATGCGCCGAAATTCCTCCGTCAACGCCCTTTCGGCGTTTTCCATCAGTTGTTCTGCATCCATATGCGTACGACCTCCTCCGCAGCGGTTGCGGCGTCTTGCGGCATGAGCCGCGTTAAATGTTCGGTATTTTTAAAAAAAGTGAGCTGACGTTTGGCGTAATTGCGGGTATTTTTTGTTATTATGTCTGACATAGTACTTAAATTAACCCCGTTTTCCAAAAATTCGACGACCTCTTTGTACCCGATCGCCTGCATCGCTTGCGCGCTTTTCGGAACGCCGCGATTCAGAAGCGCGCGCACTTCGCCGACGAGCCCGTCCTCGATCATGCGAGCCGTGCGCCGCTCGATGCGCGCATAGAGTTCTTCGCGCGGGTAGTCGAGCAGAAAGGCGAGAAAGGGATAGCGCGGCGTTGCGTCGTCGTGCTGTTCGGATTTTTTCACGCCCGTCTGCTCGTAGATCTCTAGGGCGCGGACGATGCGCTTTACGTCGTTCGGGTGCAAGATCCGCGCGCTCTCGGGGTCGACTGCCGCGAGGCGCGCATGGAGCGCGGCGTTCCCCTCGCGGGCGGCGAGGTCGGCGTATTTACGGCGGATCTCCGCGTTCGACGGCGCGCCGCCGTACGATTTTTTGTAGAGCACGGCGTTCATATAAAATCCCGTGCCGCCGCAGAGCACGGGGATCTTCCCGCGCGCGAGAATGTCCTCGACGGCGGGGATAGCCAGCCGCTCGAAATCGCTCACCGAAAAGTCCTCTTGGGGGTCTGCGACGTCGATCATGTGGTGCGGAATACTCGCTCTCTCCTCTTTCGAGGGCTTCGCCGTGCCGATATCCAGCCCGCGATAGATCGCAAACGCGTCGCAGGAGACGATTTCGCCGCCGAGGCGGGCGGCGCATTCGAGCGCGAGCGCGCTCTTGCCCGATCCCGTCGGACCGCAAATGACGAGGAGGCGGTTCATACGATGCGCTTGAAGAGCTTTTCGAGCTCGCTCTTCTTCACGCGGACGGCGACGGGGCGGCCGTGCGGGCATTTGAGCCCCATATCGCCGTCCATGCGTTCGATGAGGGCGCGGGCTTCGGCGTCGGTGAGCCGTTCTCCCCCCTTTACCGCGGCTTTGCACGCGCAAGAGGCGAGCTTATCTTTGAGAATGTCGTTGAGGCGGATCGCGCGGAGCGATTCCATGGAGGCAAGCACTTCGCCGAAAAAGGCGTTCAGGTCGATCCCCATGAGGTCGGTCGGCACGGCGGAGACCTTGACGGACGACCCGCCGAACTCCCCGATCTCGAATCCGATCTCCCGCAGTACGCCGAAATTCTTCTTCAAGAAAGCGAACTCCTGCGCGTTGACTTCGAGCAAGAAAGGCGCGAGCATGGGCTGGGAAAGGACGGTGCGCCCCGCGGCGAGCAGTTTGTCGTAGATGAGCCGCTCGTGCGCCGCATGCTGGTCGATGATGTACGCCTCGTCCCCGCATTCGTAAAAGAGATAGGTGCGGAACAGCTCGCCCTTATATTCGAGCGAGGCGGGATCGACGCGCTGTTGCTTGGCTTTCATCTCCCGTTCGAGCAAAAACTTTTTGTTCTCCTCGAAAGCCTCTTTCGCCGCGTCGTCGGGCGCGGGCATGTTGACTTCGAGACGAGGCGCGGGCGGCGCGTCGTAAGAAAATCCGCGCGCCTGTCCCGCATGGACGGGAACGGTAAATTCGAGCTCCTTTTTCGCCTCCGCCTCCGTCATCGTGCGGGAAGCGGGAACGCCCGCGGTCGGCGTTTGGGCAGGCGCGGTCGGCGTTTGGGCAGGCGCGGTCGGCGTTTGGGCAGGCGCGGTCGGCGTATTGGGCATGGCGAGGTATTCGAGCGCGCGGGAATTGCCGTCGAGCACCGCGGAGACGACCGAATAGACGCACCCGTAGATCACCTGGTTGTCCGCGAAGCGGACGTCTGCCTTGTTGGGATGCACGTTCACGTCGACGATCTCGGGCGGCACGTCCAAAAACAGCACATAAAACGGATATTGCCGCTTCATGAGATAGCTCGCGTACGCGTTCGCGATCGCCGCCCCCACGGTCGCATTCACGACCTGCCGCCCGTTCACGAACAGGCTCTGGTAGCTGCGGTTGGGCTTGGAAAAGTTTCTGTCGCCGATATACCCGTGCAGACGGACGCCGTGCTTGTCCGCGTCGAGTTCGTACACGTTCGAGAGAATCTCCGCGCCGTAGACGCACGCGAGAGCCGAGGCGAGCCCGTCGCCGTAAGAGCGGTATTTGCGCTTACCGTTGGCGATGTATTCAAAGGAGATCTGCGGCTGTGAGAGGATGAAGCGGGCGATCATATTGGTGACGTCCGCCTCCTCCTGCCCGTCCGATTTGAGGAATTTCAGACGGGCGGGTGTATTGAAAAAGAGATCGCGCACGGTGACCTGCGTTCCGTCCGCACCCGACGCGGGCGAAACTTCGCCCGCTGCTCCCCCTTCGCAAGAGAGGGAATACGCCTCGCATCCCGCCTGTTTGGAGACGATCTCCATGCGGGAGACCGCCGCGATGGAGGCAAGAGCCTCGCCGCGGAATCCGAGCGTCGTCACGCCGAAGAGATCCTTCGCTGTTTGCAGTTTGCTGGTCGCGTGCGGCGCGTAGGCGTTCGGGAGATCCTCCCGCGCGATCCCCCCGCCGTTGTCTGTCACGCGGACGAGCGACTTCCCGCCCGCCTCGATCTCCACGGCGATCTGCGTCGCCCCCGCGTCGACGGCGTTCTCCACGAGCTCCTTGACGACGGAATACGGGCGGTCGACGACCTCTCCCGCGGCAATTTTGTTGTAGACGTCGGGCGTTAAAAGATGGATCATGAAAGTTTCTCCTTCCACTCGGTCAGCAGGGCGAACGCTTGCATGGGCGAAATGTTGTTGAGGTCGAGCTCGGCGAGCGCGCGCACCAGCCACGACGTTTCATCGGGCTCTTCGGATTGTTCTGGGACGGGCTCTTCGGTCTCCAAGGCGGGTCGCCGCGCCTCCGCGCGTTCGAGCGAACGCAAGATCGTCTTGGCGCGGGAGGTCACTTCGGACGGCACGCCCGCGAGTGCCGCGACTTCCACGCCGAAACTGCGCGACGCGCCTCCCCGCACGATCTTGCGCAAAAACACGATCGTACCGCCGATCTCGCGTACGTTGATCTTGTAATTTTTTACGCCTTCGAGCTTGCCTTCGAGCTCGGTGAGTTCGTGATAATGGGTGGCGAAGAGCGTTTTCGCGCGAACCTTGCGCGTGAGTTCTTCGATGACCGCCCACGCGATGGACAGCCCGTCGAACGTGCTCGTCCCGCGCCCCACTTCGTCGAGGATCAAAAGACTGCGCGAAGTCGCGTTCCGCAAGATGTTGGCGACTTCGGACATCTCCACCATGAACGTGCTTTTATCCAGAATGAGGTTGTCGCTCGCGCCGATCCGCGTAAAGATCCTGTCGCACAGCGGGATCTCGGCGCGCTTGGCGGGCACGAAACTCCCAACGTGCGCCAAAAACACGATGAGCGCGACCTGCCGCAAATAGGTGCTCTTCCCCGCCATATTCGGACCTGTGATGATCATCGTGCGGTTGTCGCCGCCGTCGAGCAGACAGTCGTTGGGAACGAACCGCTCCCGCGAGATCGCCTCGACGACGGGATGACGCCCCTCCTCGATGATGAGCTCTCCCCCCTCTTTCATGACGGGACGGCAATACTTGTTTTCTTTGGCGACGACGGCGAGCGAGGTAAAGCAATCGAGCTCGGCGACGGCTTGCGCGACCTGCTGGAACACGGGGATGTTGCGCATGAGGATGTCGAGCAGTTCCGAATAGAGATGTTCCTGCAAGCGTTGCGCCTTTTCGTCGCTCCCGAGGATCTTGCCCTCGAGCTCTTTGAGTTCGTCGTTGATGTACCGCTCCCCCGTGGAAAGCGTCTGTTTGCGGATATAGTTGTAAGGAATGCGGTCTTTGAACGAGTTGCTGACTTCGATATAGTAGCCGAACACGCGGTTGAAGCCGACTTTGAGGGTACGGATTCCCGTGCGTTCGCGCTCGCGCGTTTCGAGATCGGCGAGCAGCGTTTTACTGCCGCGGCTGACGTCGCGCAAGCCGTCGAGTTCCTCGTTGTAGCCCTCGCGGATGTAATTCCCCTCTTTGAGCGTGGAGGCTTGCGGGTCGATGGCGCGGTCGATGAGCGCGCAGATCTCCTTTGTGTCCACCAGCCGCCGCATGATCCCCGTGAGCAATTCCGACGAGAATCCCGCAAGACGGAACCGAAGATTGGGAATGACGGCGAGCGAGGAAGAGAGCGCGAGACAATCGTTGGGCTGCAAATTTCCGTTGGAGATCCTGCCCGTAAGCCGTTCGATATCGCGCACGCCCCCGAGCGCGTCCTCGATCCCCATTCTGACGACGGTCGCGCGGCAGAGCTCGTCCACCGCGTCCAGCCGCCGTTCGATCTCGTTCGCGTCGGCAAGCGGGCTCGTGAGCATGGTGGAAAGACGGCGCGCCCCCATGCCCGTCCGCGTCTTATCGAGAAGCCAGAGCACCGAACCGTATTTTTTGCCCTCGGCGGCGTTTTTGAGGATCTCGAGATTTTTGAGCGCGGTCGGGTCGAGCATCATCTGCGACGCCCTGTCGGTCACTTTGAACGTATTGATGTTGTTGAGCGCGTGTTTTTGCGTCTCCTGCAAGTAGGCAATGAGCGCGCCCGCCGCACAGATCACCGCGTCGTTTTTTACGCCGAGCCCGTCGAGCGTCGAATGCAGTTGCCCGCACAGGCATTTTTCCGCCGCCGCCCGCTCGAACGTCCACGGAAGATAGCAGGAAAAGGGCGGCAAAGTGCGTTCCGCCTCCGGGATCTTGGCTTCGAGAAGCACGGCGTCGTTGCAGACGATCTCCGCCACCGACAAATTGTTGAGATGGGCGACGGCAGAGGCGAGCGAATCCTCCTCCGAGGCGCGGAACTCGCCCGTCGTGATGTCTGCCCACGCGATGGCGTACCCCTCTTTTTTGCAGACGCAGGCGATATAGTTGCTCTTTTTTTCGTCCAAAAGGGCGTTCTCGATCACCGTACCCGCCGAGACGACGCGAATCACGTCGCGGTCTACCATACCTTTACTCGCCTTGGGATCGGAGAGCTGTTCGCATATGGCGACGCGCAGACCGCTTTCGACGAGCTTTTGGATGTAGGTATCGGCGGCGTGATAGGGAACGCCGCACATGGGCGCGCGTTCATCGAGCCCGCAATCCCGCCCCGTAAGCGTAAGATCGAGGATTGGCGACGCCTTGACCGCATCCTCGAAAAACATCTCGTAAAAATCGCCGAGACGGTAAAAGACGATGCAATCGGGATATTGTTTTTTGACCCGTTGCCAATGTTCCATCATGGGCGAAAGTCCCATTGTTTCCTCCTTTGCGACCGCTTACTCGATCTCGCCGTAGAGAGAAATGCCGTTCGCCTCGCGAATGCGAAGCGAAACGAACTCTCCCACGCGGTTTTTTTCGCTTTTGAAATATCCCATCCTGCCGTACTCGTCCCTGCCGAGATACATGCCTTTCTTCGCGTCAAAATCCTCGCACAGGATCTCGACGGTCTTGCCGACATACGCCGCGCTCTTTTTGCGCGTGTTGGCGTTGACGAGGGCGATGAGCCGACCGATGCGCTCCTTTGCGACCGCCTCGGGAATCTGTTCCATCTCCGCGGCGCGCGTCCCCTTGCGCGGGGAATACACGAACATGAACGCCGAATCGAAATCCGCCTCCTTTACGAGGGAGAGCGTATCGCAAAACTCGGCTTCGGTCTCCGTCGGAAAGGCGACGATGAGATCGGTCGTTACGGCGCAATCGGGGATCTCCCGCTTCAAGAGCGCGATCTCGTCGAGATATTTTTGCCGCGTATAGCGGCGGTTCATCAGGGAAAGAATGCGGTCGTTTCCCGACTGCGCGGGCAAATGCAGGTGTTTGCAGATGTTGTTGTGCCGCTTCATCACGTCGACGAGCGCGGGCGAAAAGTCCTTGGGGTGTGAGGTCATGAACCGTATGCGGAACTTTCCCTCTATGCCCGCAACTTGGTCCAACAGTTCGGAGAATCCGACGTCGCCGTCCCGATAGGAATCGACGTTCTGTCCGAGCAGGGTGATCTCCTTATATCCCGCGCGGACGAGCGACGAAACTTCCGCGAGCACGTCGTCGGCGCGGCGGGAACGCTCCCTGCCCCGCACATAGGGCACGATGCAATACGAACAGAAGTTGTTGCACCCGTAAACGATGTTCACCCATGCGTTGGGATAGCTCGTGCGGACGGGCGAAATGCCGTCCTCGACCGCGGAGCGCGCCTCTGAAACCGAGACGACCGCCCGCCGCTCGCTCTGTTTGCGTTCGATGAGCGATTTGAGCGCGGGCAAATCGTGCGTCCCGAACAGGATGTCGATGAAAGGGAACTTCTCTTTGAGGATCTGCGCCTTCCCCTCCTCCTGCACCATACACCCGCCCACCGCGATCAGCAGTCCTTTCTTTTGACGTTTGAGCTTTTTGAGCGCGCCGATGTTCCCGAACGCGTGATTTTCGGCGTTTTCGCGGATACAACAGGTGTTAAATACGATGATGTCTGCGTCCTCCGTCCCCTGCGCCGCCTCGGCGTAGCCCGCCTCTTTGAGCACGCCCGCGATCTTCTCGGACTCGTGCAGATTCATTTGACAGCCGTATGTAACGATGTGATACTTCATACTTCGATCTCCGAAAAGACCTCCCCCACGTTTGCGCGAAGCACGAGCTCGCAACGCGAATCGAGCGGCGTTTGACTGCGGTTGACGAGGACGAGATGTTTCCCGCGGAAGCAGTCGACAAAGCCCGCCGCGGGATAGACGGTGAGCGACGTCCCCGCCACGATGAGCAGATCCGCCTTGGAGATGGCGTCCACTGCGCCCTCCACGGTCGCCCCGTCGAGCGGCTCGCCGTACAACACGACGTCGGGTTTTATCACCCCGCCGCAATCGCAGCGCGGCACGCCGACGCTCTCCGCGATCTTTTCCGCGGGATATTGCTTATGGCAACGCAGACAGTAGTTGCGGTGGATACTGCCGTGCAATTCGAACACATTTTTGCTCCCCGCGCGCTGGTGCAATCCGTCGATATTCTGCGTGACGACGGCGCGAAGTTTCCCCGCGCGTTCGAGCTCTGCCAATTTGATGTGCGCCGCATTCGGGCGCGCCGACAGCGGAAGCATTTTATCGCGGTAAAAATCGTAAAATTCCGCGGTATGCGAATAGAAGAACTCGTCGCTCAACATCACTTCGGGCGGATAGGCGTATTTCATGCGGTACAAGCCGTCCTCCGAACGGAAATCGGGAATCCCGCTCTCGGTCGAAACGCCCGCGCCCCCGAAAAAGACGATATCGCGACAAGATTTCACCAATTCATTGAGCGTCATATCTTCCTCCCGTTCTCTATTATAACATATACCGAAAAGTTTTTCAAGAAAAGCGGGCGCGCGCAACGGAAATTTTTTCAAACCGCAAATACTAAACGCATGAAACGCAAGAAAGTTCTCGCCGCGATCTTTATCCCGCTCGCGATCCTCGCGATTTTGCTCGCCGCGGCGGTCGCATATTACTTCATCGCCACGGCGGGCGTCCGTCTCGATCCCGAAAAACTCTCCCTCAAGATCGACTGCATCCGCATTTACGACGCCGCGGGGAACGAAATGGAGACCGAATCGCGGCAATCCACCCCCTATTCGGAATTTCCCGACCACCTGCCGCACGCCTTCGTCGCCGTCGAGGACAAGCGGTTCTACACGCACAACGGGTTCGATGTGAAGCGGATCGGAAAAGCCCTCCTCAAAAATCTCCGCGCTCTCTCCTTTCGCGAGGGCGCGTCCACCATCTCCCAACAGCTCATCAAAAACACCCATTTGACCAGCGAAAAGACGCTGACCCGCAAGCTCAAAGAGTTCCGTCTCACGCGGCGGCTCGAACGCAAATACACCAAGGAAGAGATCATGGCACTCTACCTCAATTCCATCTACTTCGGGCACAGCGCGTTCGGCATAGGCGACGCCGCCCGCTTCTACTTCGGCAAGACGCCCGACGAACTCCAACCCGCGGAGAGCGCGCTCCTCGCCGCCCTCGTGAAGTCGCCCAACCGCTATTCCCCGTTCAAAGACCCCGAAAAATGCCTCGCGCGGCGCAACTTCGTGCTTTCCCTCATGCTGGAACAGGGCTATCTTTCGCAGACCGAATACGACGAAGCCGTCGTCCAACCTCTCCCCGAATCCCCCGTAAAGACCCGCGGGAACGCCTATTGCGCGCTCGTATTCGAGGAACTTGCCGACCTCTTCCCCGACGCGCGCTCGGGCGAAATGGGCGAACTGCGCGTCTACACCGCGTACGACGCAGAGCTTCAAGAGACGCTCGAAGGCATCGAAGCCCCCTCCGACGTCGTCGCGCTCGTCCGCGACAACAAGACGGACGCGATCAAGGCACTCCGCGCCTCCGCGGGCATTCCGAAGCGGTCGCCCGCCTCGACCATTAAGCCGCTACTCGTCTACGCTCCCGCGATCGAGGAAAACCTCGTCTCCCCCGCAACGCCCATGCTCGACGCGCGCACCGATTTCGCGGGATACTGCCCCGACGACGCGGGCGGCGCGACGGGCAGCTATATGAGCGTGCGCTACGCTCTCGCGCACAGCGTGAACATTCCCGCCGTGAAATTGCTGAATACGCTCGGCGTGGAACGCGGTGCGAAATATTTGAACGTCATGCGCCTCACCGTAGACCCCGCCGACTATTCCCTCGCCCTCGCGCTCGGCGGCATGCGGGAGGGATTCACCCTGCCCGCCCTTGCAGACGGCTATGCGACCCTCGCAAACGGTGGGAACTTCGCCCCCTCGGGGACGATCGTCCGCATCGAAAACAACAAACGGACGATCTATCGCCGTCCCGCAAACAAGACGCGCGTCTTTTCCGAGGAGACGGCGTTTCTCGTCAACGATATGCTCGCGACGGCGGCAACGGAGGGTACGGCGAGAAAACTCAAAAGCCTGCCCTTCCCCGTCTGCGCCAAGACGGGGACAGCCGAGGGCGCGGCGGGCAATCTCGACGCGTACACCATCGCCTATACGTCGGAGGACGTCGTTGCCGTTTGGCTCGGCAACCGCGACAATTCCCCCGTTTCCGCCACGGGTGGAGGACTGCCCGCCAACTTTGCGCGCGACATTTTGCTTGCGCTCTACAAAGGCCGCACGCCCGCCGCGTTCCTCCCGCCGCAGGGCGTGGAAAAACTCTCGTTCGACAAACGGGCGTACGAGAGCGAACACCGCATTCTGCGCTCCGATCCCAACGCGCCCCTCTATCTCGACCCGTCCGATTACTTCAAATGCGACTTTGAGCCCAAAGAGCAATGCACGCGCTACACCGCCCCGACCATCTCCGAACCCTCGGTTTCCGTGAAAAATGGGGTGGTTTCCATAATACTATGTCAGGCAGAATACTATGATTACGTCGTAAAAAGAGAAAATCGCGGCGAAATTACCACGGTTTACAGCGGAAAATATAAGCAAGTGATTTGCGACAATTCGGTAAAGGCGGGCGAAAGTTATCTTTATACCGTCGTCCCCGTCTACCGCGGAACGGAGGGCGTCGCCGTCACCCTGCCGCGCGTGTATATCCGCGCGGACGATTCCTACGGCGATTGGTGGGAGGAATAGCGCAAGGAAGCGGCTTCGGGAGCGTTTACAGGTCGATGATCTCCGCGGTCGAAAGCGCGTTGTTTACAAGGGTCTCCACGTCGAGCTTGCTCTCCTCCCGTTCGATGTAGTCGAGCTTGGGCTTGATGGCGGGGAACTCGGGCAAAAACACCGTACAGCAATCTTCATAGGGCAAGATCGACGTTTCGAACGTGCCGATCTTTTTGGCGAGCGTAATGATCTCCTCCTTGTCGAACCCGATGAGCGGACGCAGGACGGGAAGGGTTACAACGGCATTGGAGGAGGCGAGCCCCTCCATCGTTTGGCTGGCGACCTGCCCGAGGCTCTCGCCCGTAACGAGACATTGCGCCTTGCGGGCGCGGGCGATGCGTTCGGCGACGCGGAACATGAAGCGGCGCAAGAGCGTAACGTTGAGCTCTTCGGCACAGTGCTTGTGAATGCTCTCCTGGATCTCGGTCATTTTCACCGTCGTGATCCGCGCGGTAAGCGAATATTTCGACAGGATGCGGGCGAGCGTTATCACCTTTTCTTTCGCTCCCTCGTTGGTGTAGGGATAGCTGTGGAAATGGAGAAGCTCTACCGTCATGCCGCGCTTTGCCATCATGTAGCCCGCGACGGGCGAATCGATCCCACCCGAGATCAGAAGCAGTCCCCTGCCCGCCGTACCGACGGGCATGCCGCCCGCGCCGCTCTCGAAGCTCCCGAACACGAGTGCCGCGCCGTTTTCGCGCACGTCGATATACACGGTGTTTTGGGGCGTGTGGACGTCGACGCGCAGGGCGGGAAAGTCGTGAATGAGCCGCCCGCCGATCGCCGCGCTGATCTCGGGCGAGGTCATGGGATAGCGTTTGTAGCCGCGGTGAGTCTCCACTTTGAACGTCCCCTCGCGGGGGGCGACGAGCCGAACGCCCGCATAGATCTCGTCGAGCTCGCTCCCGACGAGGTAGCCGAGCGAATAGGAATGTACGCCGAACACGCGGGAAATGCGCGTTTCGATCTCCTCCGCCTGCGCTTGGTCGAACTTTTCGACCAGCCAGCGTCCGCTCATGCGGTGCAATTCGTGCCGCATCCCTTTCAAACTTTTTTCGAGGTTGACTGCAAACACGCGCTCGAAATAGCCGCGGTTCTTTCCTTTGAGATGGATCTCCGCATAGCGGATGATGATGACCTTTTCCATATTACACCTTGTCCGTAAATTCTCGCGCGACTTCGTCGAGCGCGACCGCCGCGCGTCCGATCTCCTCCTCGGTCGTCTCCGCGGAAAAACTGATGCGAAGTACGCCGTCGAGGATCTTTTCGCCGTACCCGCAGGCGGCGATGACGCGGCTGTGCCGATGTTTGGAAGAGCACGCGCTCCCCGTTCCCACGACGACGCCCCTGTCCCAGAGCATGCGCTGCAACACCTCCCCGCGCCCGCCTTCGAGCGAAACGGTGAGAATGTAGGGCGACCCCTCCGAGGAAAGGACGGTATAGCGCGCCGAAAGCGCAGACGCGAGCCGCTTTTTATATTCCGCGAGCCGTACCCCGTCCGCGCCGAGCGAAGCGAATTTCTTCTCGGCGGCGTAGCGGAAATCGAGAATGCCGAAGATGTTCTCCGTGCCGCTCCGCATTCCCCCCTCCTGCCCGCCTCCGTGCACAAAGGGCGGCAGGGCGAGAGACTTGCGCTTGATGAGCGCGCCCGTCCCTTTGAGCCCGCCGATCTTGTGCGCGCTTACGGTGTAGAGGTCGATCTCGTCCGTGAGACGGAAGGCGAGCTTGCCATATGCCTGCACGCCGTCGCTCATGAACAGGGTGCGCGGATTTTTCTTTTTAACGGCGCGGGCGATGGCGGCAACGTCGTTCACCGCCCCCGTTTCGTTGTTGACGTGCATGACCGAAACGAGCGAGGTCTGCCCGTCGACGAGGGACAAGAGGCGGTCTGTATCGACGCTCCCGTCCCGATTCAAGGGCGCAAAACGCGGCTCTACGCCGCGGTTTTTAAGTTCGTTGAACGCGCGTTCGACGGCGGCATGCTCGCCCGCCGAGGCGACGGCGTTCCCCCGCCGCGCGCCGCATAAAACGGCGTGATTGTCCGCTTCCGTGCCGCCCGAGGTGAAATACAGGGCGAATTTGGCGGGATCGGCGACGTGGGATAAAAGGGCGGAACGCGCCTCTTCGAGCGCGCCGTGCACCAAAAATCCTCCGCCGTAGGAAGCGGAAGGATTGAAAAAGTTTTCCCGTGTGTATTGCGCCGCCTTGTCGAACGCCGCCCCGTCGGGGCGCGTCGTCGCGGCATTGTCGAAATAGATCATTTGCGTTCCAATTTGGTTTTTCCCGCCGCCAGAACGAGGTATTCGAGCAGCATTTGCCGCGCTTCGACGATATAGATAGACTTTTCGATGGACGATGAAACGAGGATATAGTAAAATTCCTTGTCCTCCGCTGGGGTCTTGTTGGGAGTAAACCGCTTGGGTTTGTGCCCGCCCAAGCCCTGCACCGCGCGGCGGTATGCGTCGCTGTCCACCCAGCCGAGTTGCAGAATGCGGTCGGCTTTCACCGTCGTAATATATTTGCGCTTTTTTCCGTTATATACCTTGTTGATGCGCAGTTCGTCCTCCACAAAGGTGTAGTCGTAACTGACGTTGAATCTGTTTTTGATCACCCAGAAGATCCAGCCCATGCCGAAAACGAGCACGATCACGGCGAAATAGGTCAAGAGATAAAAGACGCGGGCGGTGACGTTGACCGTCCCGTCGTCGGCGACCGTCGTGTGCAGAACTTCGGGGACGTACCCGAACGCGAACGAGGCGATGAACAGCGCGACGGCGAAGCAGGCGATCGCGAGGATCTTATAAAAGAGACTGAACTTTTCCTCCGTACGGCTTCGGTTGGAGATCGCGCTCTCTTCGTACAACCTTTCTTTCTGCATCAGAAATCCACCTTCCCGTCGTAAATCTTCTCCACATTTCCCGTCAAAAGCACGCTTCCGTCCGAATTGTAGCGGACGATGAGGTCGCCCCCCCGCACCTTTACGGTGATGTCGGCGTCCGCCTTGCAATGCCCGTTGAGGACGCAGGCGACCGCAGCCGCCGCCGCGCCCGTGCCGCAGGCGTACGTTTCGCCGTTGCCGCGCTCCCAAACGCGCATTTTAATGGTGCTCTCGTTGACGACGCGGATAAATTCCACGTTGGTGCGCTGGGGAAAGTACTTGCTCGATTCGATCTTCGGTCCGAGCGTCCCGACTGGTACGTCGTCCACTTTGTCGCAGAAAATGACGCAGTGCGGGTTTCCGATGTTGACGAGCGTGACGGGATAGATCTCTCCGTCGATCTCCATCGGCTGTCCCACGATCTTGTCCCCCCGCCATACGGACGGGATCTTTTCGCCGCTGAACTCCGCTTTCCCGAGGTCGACCGTCGCCGACGAGACGATCCCGCCGAACGAATACACGCTCACCTTTTTAATGCCGCTCATCGTTTCGATCGTCATGGTCTCCGATTGCACCAACCCGTTTTCGTAGAGATATTTCGCAACGCAACGGATGGCGTTGCCCGCCATCATGCCCTCCGAGCCGTCTTGGTTGAAGATGCGCATTTTGGCGTCGGCACAGGATGAGCGTTCGATGAGGACGATCCCGTCGCCGCCGATCCCGTAGTGGCGGTCGACGAAGTTCACCGCAAGCGATTCGGGACAGGTGATCTGCCCGTCCATATCCTCGAAATAGATGTAGTCGTTGCCGCAGGACTGCATTTTGATGAAGCGCAGTTCGGTTTTGGCGGGGCGCAGGTGGTTGATATCGACGAGCTCGGTGTTGTATTCGGTAAACTTGCTCGCGATGATGTCGCAGAGCGCGTTCGCCGTGTCGAGCGAGGTGAGCACCGTGATCCCGAGCAAGATCGCATGGTGGTGCAGTGCGATGTAGTCTTCGATGGAATCGACGTCCGTCTTGCCCGTATATATGATGTAGTCGATCTTGCCTTCGTCCATGAGGCGGCAGACGCGCTTGGTCGCTTTGAGCCGCTCGACGACGGTCACGTCGACGCCGAGATCGGAGATGACTTTCGCCGTCCCCGCCGTGGCGTAGAGGTTGCACCCGAGGTCGGCGAACTTCTTCGCGATCGAAACGACCTCGAACTTATCCTGATCGTTGACGGTGAAATACACGCCGACGGGTTTTTCCTTGGTCGGGTGGCACATTTTGAAGCCCGCCGAAACGAGCCCCTTAAAGAGTGCCTCCTCGATGGTCTTGCCGATGCCGAGTACCTCCCCCGTCGACTTCATTTCGGGACCGAGCTGGGAATTGACGTCGTTGAGCTTTTCGAAGCTGAACACGGGAACTTTTACGGCGACGTAGGGCGAATTGGGATAGAGCCCCGTGCCGTAGCCGAGCCGTTTGAGCTTCGCGCCCGTCATAATCTTGGTGGCGAGTTCCACCATCGGCACGCCCGTCACCTTGGAAATATAGGGAATGGTGCGCGACGCGCGGGGATTGACCTCGATGACGTACAGCTTGTTGCGGTAGATGAGGTATTGAATGTTGATGAGCCCCTTGGTTTTGAGCTCCAACGCGAGCTGCGTCGACACTTCCACGATGCGCTTTAACATCGCGTCACTCAAATGATAGGGCGGGTAGACCGCAATGGAATCGCCCGAGTGCACGCCCGCGCGCTCGACGTGCTGCATGATGCCGGGAATGAGCACGTCGACGCCGTCCGAAATGGCGTCCACCTCCAACTCCGAGCCCATGAGATATTTGTCGCAGAGCACGGGATTTTCGATGTGCTGGGCGAGAATGACGTCCATATACCGCGAAATGTCGTTTTCCGTGAACGCGATGGTCATGTTCTGCCCGCCGATGACGTAAGACGGGCGAAGCAACACGGGATAGCCGAGCTCTTTCGCGGCGGCAAGTGCCTCCTCCTTGGTCATGACTGTGAGCCCCTTGGGACGGGCGATGTCGAAGCGTTCGAGCAGTTTATCGAAGCGTTCCCGATCTTCCGCCATATCAACGCTGTCCGCGCTCGTGCCGAGAATGCGCACGCCGCTCTTTGCGAGATACCCGCAGAGCTTGATCGCCGTCTGTCCCCCGAACGTGATGACGACGCCGTACGGCTTTTCCACGTCGATGACGTTCTGCACGTCCTCGGGGGTGAGCGGCTCGAAGTACAGCCTGTCCGCGGTATCGAAGTCGGTCGAGACCGTTTCGGGGTTGTTGTTGATGATGATCACTTCATAGTTGAGCTGTTTGAGCGTCCATACGCAGTGCACCGACGAATAGTCGAATTCGATCCCCTGTCCGATCCGTATGGGACCCGACCCGATGACGATCACCCGCTTTTTCTTGGTGCGTCCGACAAACGGCTTGGCTTCGTCGTGTTCGAGCTCGTCGTACGTCGAATAGAAATAGGGCGTTTGCGCCGAGAACTCCGCGGCGCACGTATCGACCATCTTGAACACGGCGCGCCTGTGCGCGGGCAACGCCTCCCCCGAAATACGGGAAAGCGCGCGGTCGGTAAAGCCGAGCCGCTTGCCCTCGGCATACTCCTTGCGCGAGATCTTCTTCCCCGCGATCTGCTTTTCATAGCGGATGAGATTGCAGAGTTTGTACAAAAACCAGCGGTCGATCTTGGTGACGGCGTACACTTCGTCGGCGGACACGCCGTTTTTGAGGGCGGCATAGACGGCGAACAGCCGCTCGTCCGTCATTTTCTTGATTTCGCCGCGGAGCTCGTCCGCGGTCATATGCACGAATTTGGGATGATTGAGCGTGTCGAGAGAGATCTCCGCGCCGCGTACCGCCTTCATGATGGCTTGCTCGAAAGACGAGCCGATCGCCATCACCTCCCCCGTCGCCTTCATGCGCGAGCCGAGCGAACGCCCCGCGTACAAAAATTTATCGAACGGCCATTTGGGAAGTTTGACGACGACATAGTCGAGCGTCGGTTCGAAACAGGCGTACGTCTTTCCCGTCACGTCGTTCTTGATCTCGTCGAGCGTGTAGCCGAGCGCGATCTTGGTGGCGACTTTGGCGATGGGATAGCCCGTCGCCTTGCTCGCGAGCGCGGACGAACGGGACACGCGCGGGTTGACCTCGATCACCGAATATTCGAAACTTTCGGGATAGAGCGCGAATTGGCAGTTGCACCCGCCCTCGATCCCGAGCTCGTTGATGATGTCGAGAGAAGCCGTGCGCAACATTTGATATTCCTTGTCGGAGAGCGTGACGGCGGGCGCGATGACGATGGAATCCCCCGTGTGAATGCCCACGGGATCGAAATTCTCCATCGAACAGACGGTGAGCGCGTTGCCGCTCCCGTCGCGCAACACCTCGAATTCGATCTCTTTCCACCCGCCGATGTACTTCTCGATCAAAACCTGCGTGATGGGCGAGAGCATCAAGCCGTTATGCGCGATCAGGCGAAGCTCCTCTTCGTCGTGCGCAACGCCGCCGCCCGCGCCGCCGAGCGTGAACGCGGGACGGACGATCACGGGATAGCCGAGCGTGTTCGCGATCTCGACGCACCCGTCCTCGGTATAGGCGACGTCGGAGGGAACGACGGGCTGGTTGATCTTCTTCATCGTCTCCTTGAAGAGTTCCCTGTCCTCGGCGCGGTCGATGGCGTCGAGTTTCGTCCCGATGAGCTTTACCCCCCATTCGTCGAGGAAGCCGCTCTTGGCGAGCTTGCACCCCATCGTGAGCCCCGTTTGCCCGCCCAGCGAGGCGAGCAGGGAATCGGGCCGCTCCTTGATGATAATGCGCTTCAAGCTGTCCTCGGTGAGCGGTTCGAGATAGATCTCGTCGGCGAGCATTTTATCCGTCATGATGGTGGCGGGATTGGAATTGCAGAGCACGACGTTCACGCCCGCGTCTTTGAGCACGCGGCACGCCTGCGCGCCCGCGTAATCGAACTCCGCCGCCTGCCCGATCACGATCGGACCCGAACCGATGACAAGTACTTTTTTGATGTCACTTCTCTTCGGCATATTATTTGTCTCCCTTGCCCATGCGCGCGATAAATTCGTCGAACAGACCGTTCGCGTCGTGCGGACCGCCGCACGCCTCGGGATGGAATTGCACGGTAAACGCCCCGATCTCGGGATAGTCGACCCCCTCGCACGTTCCGTCGTTCCCGTTGACATAGGACAGCGTTCCCTTTTTCAGCGATTCGATGACGACTTCGTAGCCGTGATTCTGCGAGGAGATAAACACCCGCCCCGTCGAAAGTTGCTTGACGGGTTGGTTCGACCCTCTGTGTCCGTATTTCATCTTGCGCGTCTGTCCGCCCATCGCGAGCGCGAAGAGCTGGTGTCCGAGGCAAATGCCGAAGATCGGCTTCTTGCCCGCAAGTTTTTTGAGATTTTCGATGATTTCGGTGTTTTCGGCGGGATCGCCAGGTCCGTTGGTGAGCATGATCCCGTCGGGATCGAGCGCGAGCGCGTCCTCCGCGGGAAAGCGGGCAGGCACGACAGTCACGCCGCAGCCGCGCTTTATGAGCTCCCGCTCGATGTTGCGCTTCGCGCCGAAATCGTAGAGCACGACGCGGGGCGACCCCTCGCCCGCGACATAGGGCGCGGCGCAGGTCACGGCGTCGACAGCCCCGCGGATGCGGTATGCGGAAACCGCGGACAGGTCTTGAAGCGGCTTGAACGTGATCGCCGCGTTCATCACGCCCGCCTCGCGGACGATGCGCGTGAGTTCGCGGGTGTCGATCCCGTAGACGGCGGGAATGCCCTCCGCTTTCAAATAGCTTTCGAGCGTGCCCTCCGAGCGGAAATTGGAGGGCGCGTCGCATTTTTCGCGCACGATATACGCGCTCAAACGGCAAGTTTCGCTTTCGAAATCGGGCGGGATCACGCCGTAATTGCCGATGAGCGGGAACGTTTGGACGACGATCTGTCCGTAATAGCTCGGGTCGGTGAGCGTTTCGAGATAGCCCGTCATGCCCGTGGTGAACACGAGTTCGCCGACGGTCTCCCGTTCCGCGCCGAAAGAATATCCCTCGAACACTTTCCCGTTTTGCAGGGTGACGTAAATCTTTTTATCCATACGACCTTTGATTATTTGAGCAATTTGCAGAGTACGGCTTTCTGTGCGTGCAGACGGTTTTCCGCCTCGTCGAAGATCTCCTCGGCGTGCGCTTCGAATACGTCCGCCGTGATCTCCTCGCCGCGGTGCGCGGGCAGGCAATGCAGCACCATCGCGTCCTTTTTCGCCGCCGCCATCACGTTTGCGTCCACGCAATAGCCCGCAAACGCCTTACATCTCTTTTCGCGCTCCTCTTCCTGCCCCATCGACGCCCATACGTCGGTGTAGACGATATCGGCGTCCTTTGCGGCTTCCGCGGGGTCGCGGACGATCTCCACGTCCCCCGCTTGCCGCGCCAGCGCGGTGACGTTTGCGTCGGGTTCGTACCCTTTGGGGCAGGCGATGGAAAAGCGCATGCCCGTGCGGACGGCTCCCACCATGAGCGAGTTCGCCATGTTGTTCCCGTCGCCGATGAAGCAGAACTTCAAGCCCTTGAACGAGCCCTTGTATTCGCGGACGGTCATGAGGTCGGCGAGGACCTGACAGGGATGGCAATAGTCGGTGAGACCGTTGATGACGGGAATGCTCCCGTACCGTGCGAAGTCCTCCACCTCCTTTTGCTCGAACGTGCGGATCATGACGCCGTCGAGATAGCGCGACAGCACACGGGCGGTATCCTCGATGGGCTCGCCCCGCCCGATCTGCAAGTCGCGGTCGGAGAGGAAGAGCGCGTACCCGCCCAATTCATACATGCCCACCTCAAAGGAGACGCGGGTGCGCGTCGAGGACTTCTGGAAGATCATGCCGAGCTTCTTCCCTTTGAGATAGTCGTGATGCACGCCGTTCGCGCGCTCGTATTTGAGCTGGTCGGCGAGATTGAGGACGGAGAAGATCTCCTCCCTCGAAAGATCCGCAAGTTTCAGTAAATGCTTCATTTCAAAACCCCCTTTAAGACGGAGAGCCCTTCGTCCATTTCCGTTTTCGTAATGTTGAGCGGCGGCAACAGGCGCACGCGGTCGTGCGCCGTGAGTACGAGCAGTCCCCTTTCAAGACATGCCAACGCCACGTCCTTTGCCGTCTTTGCCGTTTTGAGCCCGATCATGAGCCCGAGCCCCGTCACGTCCTCCACGCCGTCGAAGCCTTTGAGTTTGGCGCGCATGTACGCCGCTTTGCCCTCCACTTCGAGCAAAAATTCCGCGTTGAGACGTTCGAGGACGGAGATCCCCCCCGCGCAGGCGACGGGATTGCCGCCGAACGTAGAGCCGTGGTCGCCCGCCGTAAATACGTCCGCGTCCCCGAAAAAGAGGCACGCGCCGATGGGCAGTCCTCCCGCAAGCCCCTTTGCGGTCGTAACGAGATCGGGCGTAATGCCGTAGTGCTCATAGGCGTACAGCTTGCCCGTTCTGCCGTTGCCGCACTGTACTTCATCGCAGATGAGCAGGATATCCTTTTTGCGGCAATACGCCGCGAGCGCGCGCACAAAGGCGGGATCGAGCGCGATCACCCCGCTCTCCCCCTGCACGCATTCGATGACGACAGCCGCCACTCCCCCGATCGCCCCGATCGCCTCCAAGGTAGGCGGCGCGGAGAGAACGTCGGGGACGAACGGTCCGAAATTGCGGTGGAACGCGTCCTGCCCCGTTGCGGTGAGCGTAAACAGCGTTCTGCCGTGAAAACTCATGTTGAGAGAGACGATCTTACTGCGTCCCTCGCCGTAGCGCATGCGCGAATATTTGCGCGCCGCCTTGAACGCGCATTCGTTGGCTTCCGCGCCCGAATTTCCGAAAAAGACGCGGCGCGCCCCCGTCCTCTCGCACAGCATCTGCGCAAGACGGGCGGTCGGTTCGGAATAGTAATAGTTGCTCACGTGCTGGACGGCGTTCAGTTGCGCGACGACCGCCTTCTTCCATTCCTCGTCGTTCACGCCGAACGTATTCACGGCGATCCCCGCGCCGAAATCGACGTACTCCTTTCCGTCCGTTCCGAGAAGCGTTGCGCCGTGCCCGCCGCAGAAAGCGACGGGATAGCGCGCATACGTCTGCGCGAGATATTTTTCGTCGAGCGCGCGGATCTCTTCGAACTGCATATGCTCCATACTTCTTTCCTCCGAAACCGTAAAAAAGGCTGATACGAGATCAGTCTCCTTTTACGAACATCGTGCCGAGCCCTTCGTCGGACAAAAGCTCCAACAGGATGGAATGCTTTACCCGTCCGTCGGTGATGAACACGCGGTTCACGCCCTTGCGAATGGCTTCCCGACAGCATTTTACTTTGGGGATCATGCCCCCCGAAATGATACCCTCGTTGACGAGCGAGGGAATGTCCGATACGGACACCTTGCGGATGAGGCTCTCGTCGTCGTCGCGCGTTTTGTCGCGAAGCAGACCGCGGATATCCGTCATGAGGATGAGACTCTCCGCTTCGAGCGCGCCCGCGATCGCGGAAGCCGCCGTGTCCGCATTGATGTTGTAGATGTTCCCCTCGTCGTCTCCCCCTACCGTGGAGATGACGGGAATGTACCCCTTTTCGAGACTGTCGAGAATGAGCTGCGTATCCACATGCACGATCTTGCCGACGAACCCGAGCTCTTCGGATTCTTTCACGCAGGTGAGCATGTTTCCGTCCATGCCGCACAGCCCGACCGCCTTCGCCCCGAACGCCTCCAACATATGGACGAGGGACTTGTTGACCTTGCCCGCGAGCACCATGCGCACGACTTCCGCCGTCTCCTCGTCGGTATAGCGCAGTCCGCCGATGAATTTGGAGGGAATGCCCATGCGTTCGAGCGTCTGCGAGATCTCCGGTCCGCCGCCGTGCACGAGCACGACCTTGATCCCCACGAAGCTCAAAAGCGTGAGGTCGCGCATGACCGATTCTTTGAGTTCGTCGCCGATCATCGCGCTCCCCCCGTATTTGATGACGAGGATCTTGTTCTGGTACTTCTTGATGTAGGGCATCGCTTCGAGCAGAAACTCCGCCTGTTGGTGTTTGTCGATCACGTCCGATAATCTCCGTTGATTTTCACATAGTCGTATGTCAGATCGCACCCCCACGCCGTCGCACGGCGGTTGCCGAGGTTGCAATTTACGTCGATATAAATGTCGGGCTGCGAGAGCACTTCCTTGGCGAACTCCTCCGAGAACGCCACGCTCGCGCCGCCGCGATATACGGGCAAAACGCCCTTTTTCGAGCGAAGATCGACGTCGAGCTTGTCTACGTCGAGCGACGCCCCCGAATAGCCGAGCGCGCACATCACCCTGCCGCCGTTCGCGTCCGCGCCGAAGATCATCGCCTTTACGAGATTGGAACACACGACCGCCTTCGCCGCAAGACGCGCGTCTTTCTGCGTCCGCGCCCCCTTTACCGTGCATTCGATGAGATGGGTCGCCCCCTCGCCGTCCCGCGCAAGCATGCGGCACAGTTCTGCCGTCACCTTGTGAAGCGCGCGGCGGAACGCGGTATAGTCTGCCCCCGCCGATACGATCTCGGCGTTGCCCGCAAGTCCGCTCGCCAAAATGCAGAGCGTGTCGTTGGTGGAGGTGTCCGAATCGACGCTCAACATATTAAGCGAAGTTTTCACGTCCTCCGAAATCGCGCGGCGCAACATCTCCGAGGAGATCGCCGCGTCCGTCGTAATAAACATGAGCATGGTCGCCATGTTGGGGCAGATCATGCCCACGCCCTTGGCGAT
>CANRJR010000013.1 GCA_947631005.1 uncultured Clostridia bacterium
CTGCCCTCGCTTTCTGCATTAAAATGGGACGCAAGTTATGTTCAACTTACGTCCCACTTGGCGCAGAAGACGAGATTCGAACTCGTGCTACCTTTCACAGGTACTACTCCCTTAGCAGGGGAGCCCCTTGAGCCTCTTGGGTACTTCTGCAAGGCGCAATTTGTTACGGCAAGAACCGTCGCGCGGCGATTCGTTTGCCGTATTGTCGTTCAAGCTATATCAATATAGCATAAAATGCGGAGAATGTCAAAGCATATTTTTCCCGATTTTCAAAAAATGTCCGAAAAAATTCCGTGTACTTCTTGCAGACGCAACGCAAATGTGCTAAAATATCGTTACAGGGGGGTAGCCCATGAATATTTGGCACGATATTTCGCCCGCGCGGATCACGCCGAAGAGCTTCGAAGCACTCATCGAGATCCCGAAAGGCAGTAAGACGAAGTATGAACTCGACAAAGAAACGGGCATTTTGAAGCTCGACCGCGTTCTCTACACATCCACGGTGTATCCCGCCAACTACGGATTCATTCCGCGCACGTATGCCGACGACGGCGATCCGCTCGACGTGCTCGTGCTCACGAACGAGGCGATCTATCCCATGACGCTCGTCCACTGCTATCCCATCGGGGTCATCAAGATGATCGACGGGGGGATGTTGGACGAAAAGATCATCGCCATTCCGCACAAAGATCCGACGTACAACGGCTATTACGACATTCACGAACTGCCCGTACACGTCTTTGACGAAATGATGCACTTTTTCGAGGTGTACAAGACCCTCGAACACAAAAAGACGACCGTCCGCGAGATCGCCCATCGCGACGAGGCGGTGGAGATCATTCAAAAGTGTATCGCGGCGTACCAAGAAAAATTCAATCAATAGGGGGGAGGTCATGAAAATCATATTTTTCGGGGATTCCATCACCGAATCGGGAAGAAATCTTCTCGATCCCTACGATCTCGGCGCGGGGTACGTCAAGATCGCGGCGGGAAAACTTCGCCTGCTCTATCCCGATCTCGCGTTCGACGTTCTCAACGCGGGCGTGGGGGGAGACAGGACCGCGGAACTTTTGGAGCGCGTGAGGGAGGACGTCGTAAAGGAGAAGCCCGACTGCGTGATCGTGCAGGTCGGCGTGAACGACGTGTGGTGCCGCTTCTCGCTCGGCGAGGAGGTGACGCCCGCGGCGTTCGGGAAAAACTACCGCGCCATTTTGGACGAGATCGCAAAGACGGGGGCAAAGGTCATCCTCATCCAGCCCTATGTGCTCAACATGGGGGACAAGCAACGCTTCCGTCCCTATCTCGAACGCTTCAACGAGGTCATTCGCGCCATCGCGCAAGAGAGGGAGCTCCCGCTCATCCCGATGGACGAGATCTTTGCGGGCGTGACGCAGGACATCGACCCCGCGCAATTCTGCACCGACGGCGTGCATCCCACCCATCGCGGCTGCCGCTACATCGCCGACCAAGTGGTCAAGGAATTGAAGAAGATCATCGCATAAATCGCACAGCGAAACCGAAAAAAGCCGCCCCGCGGGGCGGCTTTTTCGCGCTGATTTTCATACCGTTTGCGTGAGTTTTACGGCGAGCACGGTCATGTCGTCCTCCGCTTTGCCGCCGTAGCGTGAGAGCGCGTTTTTCAAAATTTCCTCGGCGAGCGACTGCGGGTTGAGCGGACGGAGGCGGGAGAGGTAGGCGCACAGCTCGGAGGACGAGCCGAACGCCGTCGTCACGCCGTCGCTCATGAAGATGAGGAAGTCGTCCGCCTTCATCTCCACGCGCAGCGTTGCGGGACGGACGGCTTCGAGCACGCCGATGGGGAGGGATTCCCCCTCGAGCACCTGCAAGGTTTCGCCCGAGAGCACGAACCCGACGGGCGAGCCGATCTTTACCACGTCGGCGATGCCCGTGTCGAGGTTGACGGCGGCGAGGTCGAGGCAGGAAAAGCTCTCGTCGGCGGTGAAGGCGATGAGCTGGTTTACGGTGGTGAGCACGGTCTCCGAGGGCATCTTCGCCTTGTAAAAACTTTCGAGGAGGGAGAGGGTGCGGTCGGAGATGCCGCGCGCCTTTTCGCCGCTTCCCATGCCGTCCGAGAGGGCGACCATGAACCGCCGCTCGTCGATTTTCAGCACCGAATGGGTGTCCCCGCTCGCCGTTTCGCCCTCTTTGGGACAGGCGGCTACGCCGAACGTCGCGTCGAAGTTCGCCCTGCGTTTGAGGATGAAACAGGCACGGTCGGCGGTGAGGGGAAGTTTTTCGGAGAGGGCGAGGGGGACGCGGAGCGCGTCCTGCGCAATGGCGGCGACCCGCTTCCCGTTCGCCTCGGCGTCGAGGGTGACCGACACGGTAAAGGAGGCGTCCTCGCCGTAGATGAAGATCTCCGAGCTCAACAGCCCCTCCTTTGCGAGCGCGCGTTCGAACAGCCGCTCTTCGTCCGAAAAGACGTATTCCTTGCTCTGTTCGAGGGCGAGTTCTTTGAGGATCTCGCTCACCCCGCGCGCCTGTCCCGCGAGCAGTTTGCGCCCCTCGCGCGCCCATTCGAGTTCGGCGGCGACCCTGCGGTAGTCGGTCAGATGCTTGTTGAGCGCGAACATCAGCCCCGCCGAGTTGACGCAGTGTTTGGAGATCTCGACGGGCAGGTCGATGAGGTTGACCCGTCCCTTTGCTTTCCCCACGGCGATGAGCTTGTCCATGCTGTCGTACACGCCCTCGCTCTCGCAGGCGGCGCGGTTGCGGCAGCCGTGGCAGAGCGTGGCGATGAGCTTCTGTTTGAGCTGTGCGCCCGCGGTGTCTTTCTCCTCGCCGAAGTCGAACGCCGTCTCAATCTCGCGGAAGAGCGAGGAGACCTCATAGAGCTGTTCCCCGACCGCCCTGCGGTTGCGGTTGACGGCGATGCGCGGCAGGGTGCGCTCCCTGTAAAAGAGCACGCTGTGTTCGAGCTTGCGCATGAGGGGCGCGGGCAGACAGGCGACGATGAGCGCGGGAATGGCGCAGGAGAGGAGCGAAAAGATGATGGTGTACGCGTCGGAGGCGTACAGTCCCGTAAAATAGGCGTCGGCGGCATAGGCGGCGAAGAGGGCGAGGGAGGACGGCACGCGCCCGTACGGCGCGACGAGCAGGGCGGCGCAGGCAAACAGCGCGTATTCCGCAACGGGCAAAAGCGACCCGCGGGAGACGGCAAAGGGCAGCGAGAGCACGACGCAAAGGGGCAGGGCGGCACTTTTCAGCAGCGCGACGGAGAGCAAAAGTGCCGTCAGCGCGACCAAAGAGAGCGCGATCCCCCCGCACGCGCCGAGGATGCCGAGCCCCGTAAACAGCCACATCAGCGCGAGTTCGGCGAGTTCGCCCACGGCGAGGCGGCAACGGAACGCGCGGTGCAGGAGCGCGGAGAGCCCGCCCTCGAAGAGCAGTCCCGCCAGCGCGAAAAATCCCCCCAAAACGGTCTTTTGCCAAACGGCGGCAAAGGGGAAGATCTCGTATCCCGCATGGGGGAACAAAAAGACAAAGGGGAGCTGGGCGAGCAAGCCGTACACGGCGCGTTCCACCCCCATTTTTTTGCGGAAACGGCGGTAGACGCTCGTAACGACGGCAAAGAACGCGGCTTGAATGGCGGCGGAGAGCGTCGCATAGAGCGAGAGCGAGGCGGCGGAGGCGAGCAAATATCCCGCGCCCGCAAGAAAGGGATCGAGCCCGCAGGAGATCGCGGCGAAGAAGAGGGCGAAAGAGAGCGGTTCGCGGTGCGGCAACGCAAAATTGAGCAGCGTCATCGCGGCGGCGAGCGCAAGATAAACGGGCAACGGCTTCAAACGGTCGATTCTGATTTTCATAGTTCCCCCTCGGTTACCCTTGCATTATAGAGAAAAAATGCGCTCAAACGGGCGGGGAAACGAAGTTTTTTTGTCGAAATACCGCAAATCGGCTGTCCGATGCGGGAAAAGTATGGTATAATAAAGAGGAAAGAGGCGCAAAAAAAGGCTTCCCGCGGGGGGAAGCGATGCGTTAGGGGTCGGACTTGGAAAAGGAGATCAGCTGTTGAGCGGCGAGGCGGCGATTTTGTCGGCGAGACGGACGAACGTGCGGGCGTCCTCTTCGCCGATGACCTCCACGACCTGTTGCACAAGGTCGAGCGTGCGGCGGTGCACGGCGAGGTAGCGGTGCAGGTTTTCGGGAACGGGACGGACGAACGTGGTGCGCTTGTCCGCGCCGTCGCTCCGGATGAGCAGCCCCTTTTTCACGAGCGAGTCGATGGTGCGGTTGACGAGCGATTTGAGCATCTTCGTCTCGGAAACGAGTTCACGGAACGCCACAACGCCCTCGCCGTCCTGCTCGTAGCGGCGGTTGACGAGCAGCATTACGACGGCTTCGTTGTAGATCATGCCTTGCGTGATGCGCGTATTTTTGAGAATGGCGGTCAGCCGTACCCACGCGATGATAACGTCCTCTTGCAGACCGAGATCGTCCACGTCCTCGCCTCCGAAATTTTTTAACATAATTATATCACAAAAAACAGAAAAGTCAAGAAAAATTTGAGCAAAAACGGAAGATTTTGAAAAATATTTTCCAAAAAACTCTCAAAAAAATGTGAAAAAAGGAGACGGGAAAATGGAAGGCGCAATGTTGTTCAGTTATATCAACACCCGTTTGCGGGATGAAGAGATCACGCTCGAAGAGGTCTGCGAGGAGATGGGCAAAACGCGGGAGGAGGTGGAGCAGGAGCTCGCCGCGCTCGGTTACCGCTTCGATCCCGTCCGCAATAAATTTTGTTGAAAAGCCGAAAGTTATCCACAACGGCGGTGTGGATAGGTGGAAAAGCGTGTTGAAATCATCATATATGGGAGGTTTTTGCGGTGGATCGGCTGGATCTTATGAAATTGTTTTCCACATTCGAGGAGTTCGACGAGGGCGACTTCACTCCCGAGGAGCTCGAAGAATACGCCGCGTACGCCGCGGGCGAGAGCAAGCCGCTCTCCCCCTACGCGTGGAAAGAGCAGTATTTCGAGTATTACGACGACATCAAAGACAGCTCGCGCAAAAAACAGGATTGGTGAGGTCTGCATAGAAGGGCGGCGGGATCGCGCATACTGTTCGCATGAAGATCACCACGCTTTTCTGTTGCGGACTTTTGATGCTGTACGCGCTCTTTGCCACAGTCTACGCCCTCGCGGGTTTTAATATACTGCTCTTTGTCTGCGCGGGCAATCTCTATGTCTACCGCGCGTTGTTGTCGCTTTCGGGCGTGGCGGGCGCGTGGCTTTTGTTTTGGCTCATCGCTTTCCGCCCCACAAAATTTTTATCGTGAAACGCTCGTCGCCCGAAAACCCTTGCCGACAATCGTTTTCGGGCGGGAATGCGAAATGACACAGAAGAAGGCATAGCACATTAGAAGCGAACGGACGTTCCAACTTGTCATTTCGCCCCGTCCGCGGCTTATTTGTCACTTCGTTCCTCTTCCAATATGTCATTTCGACCAAGCCGCGTAAGCGGCGCGTGGAGAAATCTCCCGCATTGTATTATAAGCCTAATCAACGACCAAGGGGATTTCTCGATTCCGTTCGCTTCGCTCACTTCACTCAAAATGACAACGTAATATAAGCAAAGGGCAAATAAAATAAGGGAGATGTTTCGACACGAGCCCCTGCACCTACTCGGTGCAGGGGCTCGGCTCAACATGACATATTATAACGCTTTTAAGGCTTCCAACTTATGGTGCGAGGAAAACCATAAAATGCGGGAGATTTCTCCGCTTCGCTCGTTTCACTCGCTACGGTCGAAATGACAGATTGGAAACGCCCTTATGCTTCCCAAATAATGGCGTTAGGTGGAATTCACTTCTGCCGCCCCGCCCGCGGCTTCTATTTGTAGACCAAGGGCGGCACGAGCCCGTAGGGCGAAGTAGCGCGACACAATTTGCGCGACACTTCGCGCTTATTGTCGTACAAAGCGAACGAGAGGACCAACCTAATTAAAGTGAGAGCCGGTTTCTCTCACGAAATTTTCTTTTCTACGCCACGCGCGGCGCGAAGCGCAACGCGCACGGCACAGAAAAGAAAATTTGTGAACAGTTCCCAATAACGGCGTTAGGTGGAATTCACTTCTGCCGCCCCGCCCGCGGCTTCTATTTGTAGACCAAGGGCGGCACGAGCCCGTAGGGCGAAGTAGCGCGACACAATTTGCCGCACACTTGCGGCTTATTGTCTTACAAAGCGAACGAGAGGACTAACCTAATTAAAGCGGAAAGTCGGTTTCTATCACGAAATTTTCTTTTCGCCACGCGCGGCGCGTAAGCGCAACACGCACGGCACAGAAAAGAAAATTTGTAAACTTATTCTCACAGGATATTTTCCAGCAACAAACGGTCGAAGGGGACGTCCTCCATAAAATCGCGGGGGCGGAACACGACGTGGTTGAATTTGGCGTAATTCATGATGTGCGGTTTGAGCAAGACGGGCGTGGGGATATCGAGCCCGTCGCAGATGGCGGCGAGGTATTCGAAAAAGCGGGAGTAGGTGAATTTCTCCTCCCTTTCCAAGGTGCATTGTTTTACGATGCGCCCGTCTTTCAAGACTTTTGCCCAAATGCGGAACATGGGAATATTATACAGGAACGGGCAAAAAAAAGCAACCCAAACGCCGCGCTTTCTTTCAAAAATCGTGCGGCGGGGCGGAAAGTAATTGACAAGCCCGAAAAAACAGAGTATAATGAGGAAAAAGAGCCGTGATTTCATCTGAAATCACGGTCGTCTTTATAAGACGCCGCGAGGCGAAAAGAGGTTGGATATGGCAGATCAATTCTACATGACGAGCGAGCAGAAGAAGAAGGCGGAGGAACGCCTCAAATATCTCACGACCGTCAAACGCTACGAGATCATTGAGCGCATTCAGGAGGCGCGCAGTCACGGAGATCTTTCCGAGAATGCGGAGTACGACGCCGCCCGCAACGAACAGGCGGCGAACGAGGGCGAGATCAACGAGCTCGACTATCAGATCAAGAACGCCGTGATCATCGAGGAGAGCGACGACAATTCGGTCGTGCACATCGGCTCGAAAGTGGCGGTGTACGACGAAGATCTCGAAGAAGAGGCGGTGTACACCATCATGGGGACGACGGAGGTGGACGCCATGCGCAACATCATCTCCAACGAGTCGCCCGTGGGCGCGGCACTTTTGAAGCACAAGAAAGGGGACGTGGTCACCGTAAAAGCCCCCGACGGCGAGTATAAGCTCAAGATCCTCAAAATCAGTTGAGTATGGAAGAATTAACACCCGCGCAGGACGAAAAAGAACTTGCGGAGCAAGCGCGGATCCGCCGTGAAAAATTGCAGAAGCTCGCCGCGGAGGGGAACGATCCCTACAAAAAGACCAAGTACGACGTCACGTCGGATTCCGCCGCCGTCAAGGGGAATTTCGGGGCGTTCGAGGGGAAAGAGGTGTCCGTCGCGGGCAGGCTCATGTCCCGCCGCATCATGGGGAAGGCGTCCTTTTCCCATATTTCGGACAGATACGGTCAGCTTCAGATCTATGTGACGCGGCAGGACGTCGGCGAGGACGTATATACCGCCTACAAAAAGGACTACGACATCGGCGATATCGTCGGTGTGCGCGGGTATGTGTTCCGCACGCAGACGGGGGAGATCAGCGTCCACGCGACCCATCTCGAAATGCTGTCGAAGGCTCTTCTGCCCCTGCCCGAAAAGTACAACGGGTTGCAGAACGTCGACATGAAATACCGTTTGCGCCACGTCGATCTCATCATGAACCAAGACGTGCGCGAAACGTTCTATAAGCGCGCGGTCATCGTGCGGAGTATCCGCGAATTTTTGGACGGAAAGGGTTTCTACGAAGCGGAGACCCCCATCCTCGTCCCCCTCGAGATCGGCGCGGACGCCCGTCCCTTTAAGACCCACCACAACGCGCTCGACTTCGACATGTTTTTGCGCATCGAAACCGAGCTTTACTTGAAGCGGCTCATCGTCGGCGGGTTCGAAAAGGTGTACGAGATGGGGCGTATCTTCCGCAACGAGGGCATGGACGCCAAGCACAATCCCGAGTTCACCTCGGTGGAGATCTATCAGGCGTACGTCGACTACCGCGCCGTGATGGATCTCGTGGAGGAGCTCTACCGCTATGTCGCGCAACGCGCGTGCGGCACGCTTAAAATTTGCTATCAGGGCGTCGAGCTCGACCTCTCGCATTGGGAGAAACTCACCATGACGGAGGCGGTCGCCAAGTATTCGGGCGTCGACTTTTCCGCGCTCGACGAGAGCGGCGCGCTGGCGGCGGCAAAGGCGCACGGCGTTGCGGTCGAAAAGGGCAAGGAGAGCAAGGGTCACATCCTCGCCGCCTTCTTCGACGCGTTCGTCGAGGACAAGCTCATCCAGCCCACGTTCATCTACGAATATCCCGTCGAGATCTCCCCGCTCGCCAAGCGCAAGCCCGACGACCCCACCATGACCGAGCGGTTCGAGTATTTTATGATGGGAATGGAGATGGGGAACGCTTTCTCCGAGCTCAACGATCCCATCGACCAAGAGGCGCGCATGTCCGCACAGGCGGCGGCAAAGCGCGCGGCAGGCGCGAACGCCGAGGTGGACGAGGACTTCATCGATGCGCTCAATCACGGCATGCCCCCCACGGGCGGGCTCGGGCTGGGCGTCGACCGCCTCGTGATGTTGCTCACGGACAGCGCGAGCATCCGCGACGTTTTGCTGTTCCCGACCATGAAACCCAAAAAGTAAAGGAGAGCAAGTGGACGCAAGGATCACAAAAAGCAGGCTCGCGAATTTTCTTTCTTACGATTGGCTGAAAATTCTCCTCGCCGTCGTTTTTGTCATCGCGGCACTCTCCGTGTTCTTTACGACGGTGCGCACCCGTCCCAAGGGGGAGCAGGAATACTCCCTCTTTGCCTATTCCGACCTCACGGCGGGAGAGGACGCCCCGCTTCTCGGGGATTCCCTCTATGAAAAGGGGGTGTTCTCGTACGACGTGCTGCTCGTCAACGCCGAGGGATTCGGCTCGAACATGCTCGCAAACGCCGCGTTCAACGCCCGCCGCTCGACGGGACAGGGCAATTCCATGTTCATCGGGAACGCCGTGTTTGACGACGGCGACGACACGACCGAGGACAAGAGCATGTTGCAACAGTTCGTCGAGGGCTACCTCGTCCGCACCGAGGACGGGGGGCGCAAGCTTGAACTTCTGCTCGACGCCCGCGCCTATTTCGAAGAGGCGGGGGAATATCTCGTAAGATTTTACGGCGAGAATTGGCGGGAGGAGGGCGCGACGCAAGACGCCGCCGCCGTCGAAGAATGCTTTCTGAACCGCAACGGCAAGGACAAGCGGTTCAAGACCGCCAAGCAAAAGGCGCAGGGGATCGAATCCGAAAAGGGGCGCATCGCCAAGTTGCGCGCCGATCTTCTTGCCGTAGAGGCGGCGTTCGGCGACGGTACGCTCACGCTCACCACCGTCGAGACCGAATACGGCGCGTTCACCGTGGGCGTCTGCCTCGGCAATCTTCCCGGGTTGAGCAAGCTCTATTACTATACGCAGGATAACGGCAAGGTCAAGACCGTCGAGGAGATGAATCTCGTCTTGTTCAACAACGGAAGCGCGATGGGCGATCTCAAATTCGAAACGGTCTCCCTTCTGCGCTATTTCTTGCAGACCTACGCATGAAACTGCACATCGCGGACATGCTCCGCGCCCAAAAAAAGCATATTTCCTTTCATACGCCGGGGCACAAGCGCGCGGGCGCGGACATCACCGAGCTGTCCTATTCGGACAACCTCTATTGCCCGACGGGCGTCATAGCCCGCGCCGAAGCGGATATCGCCGCCATCCTCGGCGCGCATGCGAGTTTTCTGTCGACGGACGGCAGTACGGCGGGCGTGTTTGCCATGCTCTATGCCGCAAAAATCATGGGGGCGCGCCGCGTCGCCCTGCCCGCCCGTTCGCACCCGAGTGCCTTTCACGCCATGGCGGCGATGGAACTTTCGCCCGTCGTCATCCCGCAGGGGACGGCGTACGGGATCCCTCTGCAACCTGCCGAAGAGGCGATTGCGGAGGCGGCGGCGCAGGCGGACGCCCTTTTTCTCACCTCGCCCGATTACTACGGATTTTTCCCGCCTCTCATCAAGGCGCGCGAGATCGCCTCGCGCTTGGACATTCCGCTCCTTGTGGACGGCGCGCACGGCGCGCATCTGCATTTTACCGAGCGGTATGCGGGCAGGTACGCCGATCTTTGGGTAGACGGCGCGCATAAATCCCTCCCCGCCATGACGCAGGGGGCGGTCGTTTCGGCGAACGCGAAGTGGAGCGGCGCGCTTTCGGAGGGCGTGCGCGTGTTCCGTACGACGTCGCCGTCCTATCCCATCCTCGCGAGTGTGGAATATGCGATCAAATATCCGCGGTCGCCCCGCATCGAGGCGCGCGCGGAGGCGTTCAAACGGGAATACGGCTGCGTCTTGAACGAGGATTGGAGCAAACTGCTCGTCCCGTTCGGGGCGACGGCAGACGGCGCGCAACGCGCCTTGGAGGCGCGGGGCGTATATCCCGAGTTCAACGACGGAAACTATCTGATGTTCTATCTCTCCCCCTGCACGCGGGAGCGGGAGATAAGCGCGCTCGGGCGTGAGCTCAAACGGCTTGTACGCGGGGAAGTGGATCGGGACGCGCCCGCGGGCGGCATTCCCATCTATCGGGAGGGGATATGAAAACTCTGCTTCGTTCGACAACCGCATACCGTACCTATCGCGAGGATGCGGCGCGCGGGAACGTCTCGCATACGACGCTCGTCCTCTTCCCCGACGAAATCTATCTCCGCGCCCTGCTCAAAGAATGCGCCAAGGCGTTCTTCGGGAGCGAACGCGCGGAGACGCTCATCGAAAAGGAGAGCTTTTCGGACTGCCGCATCTACCCCGAAGAGGGGGGCAAGCTCAACGCGGACATGTGCGCGGAGATCGTCGACGAGAGCATGCTGCGCCCCGTCGAGGGGGAGAAAAAGCTGTTCGTGCTCCTGTTCCGCGACGCGACCCCGCTCGTGCAGAACAAACTGCTCAAATCGCTCGAAGAACCCCCCGAGGGGGTGTACTTCCTGCTCGGCGCGTCGTCCGAATACACCGTGCTTCCCACCGTGCTTTCGCGGGCAAAGAAGATCGCCGAGCCGCCCTTTCCGGAGGGAGACATCCTTGCCGCGCTTCGCCGCGTCCACCCCGGCGCAAAGGAGGCGGCGGCATGCGCGGCGGCGTGCGGCGGGATCTTTTCGACGGCGGAGGCACTGTTGAGCGACGCGGGCGACTTCGCGCTCGCCGAAGCGTTTTTGTCGGGCGGGGAAGAACAGATCTGCCGCGAGATCGAAAAACGAAAGGAAAAGAAGCCGTTTTTTGCGGCGTTGAAGCTCGTTCTGCGGGACGCGCTCTTTTGTGCGACGGGCAACGCCGCCTATTGCGTCCGTACGCCCGCCGCCTGTGCGGCGACATTGCCCGCGGGCGTTTTGCTCTCCGCTTTGGACGCGGTGGGGGAGGCGGAAAAACAGCTCATGTTCAACGCGAACGCGGGACAGGCGTTATACGCGGTCGCACTGCAAATTCGAAAGGAGAAACAAAGATGGAAGTCGTCGTCGTAAAATTCAAAGGGGGAAGCAAGACCTATTATTTTTCCGCGGGGAAGACCTCTCCGAAGCGCGGAGACGGCGTGATCGTGGAAACGGCGCGGGGGCTCGAATACGGCGTCGTGACCGATCCCGCGCGCGAGGTGACCGACGACGCCGTCGTCGCTCCCCTCAAACCCGTCGTGCGGATCGCCACCGAAAAGGACCTCGAAGCGGTGCGCCGCAACGAGGAACGCCGCCCCGAGGCGATGCGGATCTGCAAGGAGAAGATCGCCGCGCACGGGCTTCCCATGAAGCTCATCGACTGCGAGTTCACGTTCGACGGCAATAAGGTCATCTTCACGTTCACCGCGGAGTCGCGCGTCGATTTCCGCGAGCTCGTCAAAGACCTCGCGTCGGTGTTCCGCATCCGAATCGAGCTCAAACAGGTCGGCATCCGCGACGAAACGCGCATCCTCGGCGGCATCGCGCCCTGCGGCAGGGAATGCTGCTGTGCGAGCTGTATGCCCGAGTTCAAAAAAGTCGGGATCAAAATGGCGAAGAACCAGAATCTCTCCCTCAATCCCGGGAAGATCAGCGGGCTCTGCGGGCGGCTCATGTGCTGTCTCGCCTACGAAAACGACTACTACGCGCAGGCGTGCAAGAAGATGCCCAAGTTCGGCGGGACGGTCGATACGCCCGAGGGGAAGGGCGTGGTCGTCGCCGAAAACATGCTCAAAATGGAGGTGCGCGTCAAGATCGAAAAGGACGGCGCGCTCATCTACCGCGACTACCCCGTCTCCGAGATCTCTTTCCGCCGCGGCGAGGACCGCGATACGGACGACGGGACGGACGAATAGCGAAAGACCGAACCGTCTCGGATCCGCCCGCGACAAAATTTCCGAAGAATCCGTAAAAATCACGGAAAAAACTTTACGCGGCGGAAAAGATGTGTTATAATACGGATAAGATTTGATCGGAGGTGACCATTATGGCTCATACCATTTCGGACGCTTGCGTATCCTGCGGCGCTTGCGCGGATACCTGCCCCGTCGGTGCGATCGCGCCCGGCGATTCGACGTATGTCGTCGATCCCGACGTTTGCATCGACTGCGGCGCTTGCGAGGACGGATGCCCCACGGGTGCGATCGTCGCCGAGTAAGCGCAAGGAACAAGGGCGCGGGATCTCCCGCGCTTTTTCCGTTTTTATGGAACAGGAAGAACCTCTCCTCGTGGGAGACTATGTGATCGTACAAGACCGCGATCTGTACCGCTTTTCAACCGATTCCATCCGTCTTGCCCGCTTTCTCAAAGCCAAAAAAGGGGAGATGGTTGCGGATTTTTGCGCGGGGAGCGGGATCGTCGGGCTGCATTTTTATGCCGAGAACGCGGGCGTGCGCTCGGTCGTCCTCTTCGAAATGCAGCCGTCTCTTGCCAAAATGAGCGAACGGACGATCGCGCGGAACGGGCTCGAAAGCGTTTTTCGCGTCGAAAACGTGCGCCTGCAAGAGATCCCGCCCCGCTACGAAAGCGCGTTTTCGCTCATCCTGTGCAACCCTCCCTACGGACGGGAGGGGGACGGTTGCCGCGGCGGGGAGCTCTCCCCGCGGGAGCTTGCGCATGCGGCTTCGCGGTGCTTGAAGCCGAAAGGGCGGCTTGCGGCTGTGTACCGCTGCGACCGCACCGCCGAGGCGGTCTGCGCGCTCAAAGCGGAGGGGCTCGAACCCAAAACATTGCAATTTATCGCGGGGAAGGCGGGCAAAAAGCCGTACGCCGTCCTCATCGCCGCCGTCAAGGGCGGCAGGGCGGGCACGGAAGTTCTGCCCACCCTCGTCAACGGAGAATGATATGATCGAATTTGCGGCGACGCCCATCGGCAATCTCAAAGATATCACCGTGCGCGCACTCGAAGCGTTGCGCGCGGCAGACGCGGTCTTTTGCGAAGATACCCGCGTCACCGTGCGGTTGCTCTCGGCGTACGACCTCAAAAAACCGCTCTACGCCTGCCACAAGTTCAACGAGCGGGAGGCGGCGCACAAGATGATCGCGCTCTCCCGCGAGGGCAAGCGGGTCGTCGTCGTTTCGGACGCGGGCATGCCCGCGATCTCCGATCCGGGCAGAGAGGTCTGCCGCATCCTGCAAGAGGAGGGCGAGCCGTACACCGTCCTCCCCGGCGCGAACGCCGCCCTGTGCGCGCTCGTGCTCTCGGCGTTCCCCTCCGACCGCTTCACGTTCGTCGGATTTTTGCCGCCGAAAGGGGAGGAGCGGACAAAACTCGCAGAACGCTATGAAAACGCGCGCGAGACCCTGCTCTTCCACTGCGCCCCGCAGGACGTGCCGCGGGACGTCGATTTTCTCTTTTCCGTGCTCGGCGACCGCGAGGCGTGTCTGGTGCGCGAGATCTCCAAACTGCACGAAGAGACCGTCTTTTTCCGTCTCTCGGAGGGGTGCGGCGAGGCGCGCGGGGAATGCGTGCTCGTCGTAAAGGGGGCGGAGGAGCGGGAAAATCCGCTCAACGCGCTCTCCCCCCGCGAGCATATCAAGCGGTACATGGACGAGGGTCTCGACAAGAAAGAGGCGTTGAAGCGTGCCGCGCGGGACAGGGGCGTTCCGAAAAGCGCGCTCTATCGCGACGCGCTCGACCTGTAAATACTTTCCGTGAAACGCTTGTCATTTCGCGAAAGAAGGACTATAATACAGCTATGCTCATTCAGGCGTTCCCCCAACTCGAAAATGCGAAGATCGTGCGCTTTTTGCGCCTCTTCTTCCGCTCTCCCCTCTACCTCGGCGTCATCGTCGCCGCCGTCGTCTGCGGAGAGGTCTTTTCGGTGGAGCTCGCCGTGTTCTACTTCTTCCTCGCCGTCGGCATGGTCGCCCTGTTTCTCACCGAGGACACCCTCGCGGTCCTGCCCATCGTTGCCTGCGGCTATTTCACTATTTCGCCCGAAAACAGTCCCGCATATCATGCGGAGAGCAACATCTTTACCGAACCCGCTTTCATCGTCCGCTTTGCCTTTATCCTCATCGCGAGCTTTCTGCTGCTCGTGGGACGGGCGGTCGCCATACTCTGCGAAAAACCCCGCCGCGGGTATCCCCGCCTCGCCATCGGATTTCTCCTCTTGGGGCTCGCCTACATCGCGGGCGGGGCGTTCACGCCGCACTATTCGGTGCGCACCGCCGTGTACGGGATCGTCCAGCTCGTCTCCTTTTTACTGCCCTACCTCTACTTCCTCTGCGGCGTGGATTGGCGTTCGGAGGACAAGGACTATCTCCCCATGCTGTTCACGATCATCGGCGTCGGGATCTTGCTCGAAATCGCCGACATGTACAGTCTGCCCGGGGTGTACCGCGAGGACGGCTCGGTCGTGCGGAGCGCGCTCTATACGGGTTGGGGCGTGTATAACAACATCGGCTGTATCATGGCACTCTGCATTCCCGCGCCCGCCTATTTTGCCGCCACGCGCAAGAACGGCTGGGCGTACGGAATGCTTTCGAGCGTCTTTTTGTTCGGTGTCGCGCTCACCCAGAGCCGCGGCTCGATCATATTCGGCGTCGCGACCTATCTTTTTACGGCGATCTACGTCGTCGCGGCGAGCAAGGGGACGGAGCGGTGGAAAAACTTCGGACAGTATGTCGCGATGATGTTACTGCTCGTCTTTTTGTACTACGCGTTCAAGGAGGAGCTCACCGCGCTCTTTGCGTCTCTCCTCGAACAGGAGATGAATTCGAGCGGGCGGATCGAGATCTACAAAAATTGTTTCCAAATCTTCCTGCAAAATCCCGTGCTCGGCGTAGGATTCTACGATACGCCGGGAATGGCGCACAGCTCGGTCGGCTCGTTCCTGCCGCCCCGCGCACACAATACCTATTTGCAACTGCTTGCGACGGGGGGATGCGTGGCGATGGCGGCATACCTCTTTCACCGCGTCCAGACGCTCGTTTTGCTCTTGCGGCATCCCT
The DNA here is from genome assembly GCA_947631005.1 of uncultured Clostridia bacterium. Classification (GTDB taxonomy): domain Bacteria; phylum Bacillota; class Clostridia; order Christensenellales; family Borkfalkiaceae; genus Gallimonas. The sequence continues at coordinate 15,544 of CANRJR010000013.1, forward strand.
CGCACGAAAAGATGTATGTACTGCTCTCCATCGCCTCCCTCATGATGACGAGCCTGCTCGACTGTCACTTTTTCAACATCGGACCGGGGATCCTCTACGCCGTCCTGTTGGCGTACGCCGAGGGCATGGACCGATGCGCCCGCGCCGAACGCAGACTCAAAAAACGGGAACAGGAATGATCTGTTTATGGACAGGGGCGCGCCCGCTTCAAAAGCGGGCGCGCCCCTGTATCTTTTCGATTTTTTTCTCACCAAACGAACTTGGCGCGTGCGCTCTCGCCGTTGTCGACGACGATGTTTTGCGCGGTCATCGAGCGGTTGATGACGGTCAGAAAATACGTCCATTCGGCGATCTCTTCGGGTGTAGCCCATTTTTTGAGCGGGGTCTCGTCCATGATGAGCTTCCACTTTTGCGCGTCGCTAATCACGCGGTCGTTGAGAGAGGTGAGCACGCCGCCGGGGGAGAGACTGTTCGCCGTCCCGCCCCATTCCGCCATGCGCAGGGCGACGTTCTTCATATACGAGACGACGCCCCCCTTGCTCGCGCAGTAGGCGGGAAATTCCGCGCCCGTCCCCGCGGACGCCGACGCGATGAAGAGGACGCTCGCAAGCTCGGGGGAGAGATACCGTTCGGTCACGCGCATGGTCGCAATGAGGTTGATCTCCACGTCCCGTCCGCTGTCCTGTACGCCCGCGTTGTTGACGAGGATCTCCGCCTGCACGTCGGGGAGAGGGTCGGTTTCGATGTCGGCGAGAAAGTGCGAATAGAGGGGATGGAACAGTTTGGCGTGAACGCGGTCGACGCCGTACACCACATGTCCCTCGCGGATAAATTTTTCGACGACGGCTTTGCCGATGCCGCCGCTCGCGCCCGTCACGATCACTCTCATGCCGCGTCCCTCCCTGCGAGGAAGTCGAAATACGCCCTGCCGACCCCTCGCTCCCGCCAACGCCTTACGACGCGGTAGCCGATGGGGGAGAACGCCGCTTCAACGAGAAGTTCGGCGATCATGCCCGTCGCCGCGCACGTCAGGCATTGCACGATCGACCACCCGAAAAAGAAGTGGCTCACCGTGAGCGCGAAGATGAGGTTATCGCAAAACTGCCCCAAAGCGGTGGAGAGATAGGCGCGGCAGAGGAAGGCGCAAATGCCGTCGGGCCGCTTGCGGAAGAGCTTGCCGACGCCGAAGTTTGTAAAGTTGTTGACGGCGGCGGAGACCGCAAAGGCGAGCGTACTGCCGAGAAGAACGTACCATGTGCCGCCGAACGTGCGGTCGAGCGCGTACTTTATGTCGCCCTCGGCTTGAAATTCCGCGCCCCATGTGCCGGGGATGACGCTCGCGAGAAAGAGCACGAGACAGGCGAGCAGGTTTACGGCGATCGCGGCGAGGGAGACGAGTGTCGCCGCGCGCGGACCGAAGTGTTTGGTCAGAACGTCCATGCAGAGGAAAGACACCCACGAAACGACGATCCCGCAGTCGAGGGCGAGCCAGGAGAGCGGCAGGTCGATGCTCTTATTTGCGAGCAAATTCATCGTGAACACGGAGAGGAGAAAGAGGGAAAAGGTGAGGGGGGGAACGGAATCCATCAGAGCGCGGCATTCCCCGAAGAACCGCTTGAAACATTGCTTCATACGAAGCCTCCTTGTTTTTTAATGCGCTATGCGCGTTTCCCGTATCGGGAAAGTTGCTGGATGGTTTGGCAAGGAACATCCCGCATTTCTTTATTATAGCACGCCCGACTCAATCTGTAAAGCGATTTTCACCTCAAACGGCGCGCCCGCCCGCCCTTTGAATGTGTAAAAATCATAGACAAAATTTATGCCGTGCGCTATAATAAAAGCAGAGAGCGGAAGAAACGCCTTTGCCGTTTTGTTCTTCGCGGCAGAGCGCGGCGCGGGAGCGTCCGAGGCGGGCATGTCCGATACGGACTGTCAAGCATCGGCATGTCCGACGCGCTTCCGAACGCGGGCATGCCCGCCCCGTAACCCAAGACATGGGTCTTTTCGACGCGGATACTTCGGACATGGGTACGCCCGAGAACATTCCGAAAGCAGATCGCCCTTTCATCGGGCGGAATTGAACGACGCGCCGTGCGGCGCAAAAGGAGGATGAAATGAAACGGTTGGACATTGCTTTTTGCCTCGACGCCACGGGCGGCATGGTACGGTATGCGGAATACGTGCGGGATACGGTCGCCGCGCTCTTCGAAGCGGCGCGTTCCGAAGATTTTCCCGTGCGCGTCAAGATCGTCGCGTTCCGCGATTATCTGTACGACAGCGATCCGATCTCGGTCTCGGAGTTTTTGGAAAGCTCCGAGCAGGCGGACGCGTTTTTAAGCGCGACGGAATTTCGCGGCGGCGGAGATATGCAGGAGAACGCGCTCGAATCGCTTTTCATCGCCCTCGGCGAGGAGTGGGACGCGCAATCGGAGGCACGGCGCGCCGTCGTCCTGTTGACGGACGCCGACCCGCTTGCCTTGGGCGCGCGGCGCGGTCAGATCGGCTATCCCGACGAGATTCCCGAAAACGTCGACGCGCTGTTTGCCCTTTGGCGCGATAAAATGCGCCGCAGTGCGAAGCTCGTTTTGTTCGCGCCGCTCGGGGGAGAATGGGATAACATTTCAAACGCGGCAGAGCGGCAGGGCGTGCGGTGCACCCTCCGCCACTTCGAGGAATTTTTCGAGATCTCCGCCCGCGACCTCCTCGGGGAGATATTGGGGGACCTATAAAGGGTTCACAAATTTTGTTTTGTGCTTCGCCAAAACAAAATTTCGTGAGGGAAACCAGCTCTTGCTTTAATTAAGTTAGTCCTCTCGTTCGCTTTGTAAGACAATAAGCCGCAAGTGTGCGGCAAATTGGGGCGCGTTAGGTGGAAGTGAATTCCACCTAACGCCATTATTTGGAAGCCTGAAAAGCGTTCCCAATTTGTCATGTTGCCCCGCCCGCGGCTTCTATTGTAGACCAAGGGCGGCACGAGGAGCGAAGCGACGAAGTAGCGGAGGCGTAGCCGAAGTCGAAACATCTCCCACAATTTTATTGTTTATATTCCACTGTCATTTCGCCCTACTTTTTTTGTCATTTTGAGCGGAGGCGAGCGTAAGCGAGCCGAAGTCGAAAAATCCCCTTGGTCGTTGATTCGGCTTGAAATAAAAATAAGGGAGATTTCTCCACGCGCCGCTTCCGCGGCTTGGTCGAAATGACATTATAGAAGCCGCAGATGGGGCGAAATGACAATTTAGAATGTCCGTCCGCTCCCAATGACAGTAAGAAGCGGCGGGGCTAACGTCCTTTTGAAAAGGTCTGTGTCGGTTATAAAATGAGAAAAACGGACGGAAAAAATGGCAATCGAATTGACAATCGGCGGGCGGCGGGATATAATAGAAAGTAAGACAGGGTTTACAGTAAGATATAGAATTCGGAAAGCAGGAGGACAGAATGAAACGCAAGGGATTTCTTTCGCTCATGATTGTTGCGTTGGCGGCGTTGTCACTCGCGATTTTAGCGGCGTGCGAAGGCACGCACACGCACGAATATGTTTTTGTCATGTATATAGAATCACCGACCTGTACGCGTCGGGGCGAGAAGCTCATGGAATGTTCTATTTGCGGGAAAGAGATCGTCGAATCGGTCGATCGGTTGGAGCATGATTGGGAGGAAGTCACCGTCCCCTCCACCTGCATCTCCCAAGGCAGTATCACGCGTACGTGCAAACTGTGCGGTGAGACGGAAGAAGTTCCCCTGCCGCTTGCCGAACATCAAATGCAGTACGACGGCGAAAACAAAGAGCCGACCTGCATCGAGGACGGCTACACGGAGAGCGGCGTCTGCACGGTCTGCGGGCAGACTTTCCCGCGGACGACCGTCCCCGCACTCGGGCACGACTACGAAAACGGCATTTGTAAACGATGCGGCGCAGAGTTTTCTTACACGGTCAAATTCCACGACGAATATAACAATATCCCCGCCCAAAGCTACAAACCCGGCGAACATTTCGCGCCGCCGACGCTTCCGAATATCCCCCAAGATCACATTTTCGAGGGTTGGTATCTCGAGGACGGCACGACGCGCTTTGACGAAACCGTCGAGATAACCGAAGATCTCGAACTCTACGGCAAATGGCTGGCGACCCATGCCGTCTCCAACGCCGCCGAACTTGCGGCGATCAAGGACGATCCCGCCGCACATTACTATCTCACAAAGGACATCCGCATGAACGGCGCGGTCTGGACGCCCGTTGAAACCTTTTCGGGCATTTTGGACGGCAGAGGATACAAGATCGTCGACATGAACCTGACGGACGGCGATGCGGGCTATCAATTTGCGATGTTCATCACGAATGACGGCGAGATCCGCGATTTGGAGATCCACGACGTCAACTATAATGTTGTGAATCATCGGGCCGCCGGCACTGCCGCAAGTTATTTCTCCGTGCTTGCCGCCCACAACAACGGCGTCATCGACGGCTGTTCGGTCACTTCGGGCGTCTACAAATACACATACGATCCCGTCGATTGCAACGAACCTTTCTACTTCGGACTGTTCGCAGCCGAAAACGCGGGGATGGTGAAAGACTGCTTCGCCACGGTAGACGTTACTTGCGACATCCGCGGTACGGCGGACGTTTCGGACGTGAATTTCGGGAGCAATATGTATAACGGCGGCATCGTGGGCGGCAACGCGGGTACAGTGACTTCCTGTCACTACAACGGGACATTCACAACGGCAAACAACCCCAGAGGTCTCCATTCCAGAGGCTATTACGGCGGGCATTATTACAGTTATCAGTACAACCACTGCTGGTTCGGCGGCGTGGCAGGCATGCAAAACGGGGGAACGCTGACGAACAGCTATGCGGAATTCACCTACGAGAACACCCAAACCACCGTCGACTACGCTCATGCTTGCGCCAATATCGGCGGGCTCGTGGGAAGCAACGTCGGCGGGACGGTCAAGAGCTGTTTTGCGATCGGCTCTATCCTCGATAAAGCGTGCAACGGGACGATCGCGGGCGGGATCGTGGCAGTCAACACCGAAAAATCCGTCGTGGAGAGCTGTCATGCCGACGTCGATATCGCGGCAGAGCCGACCGTCATCTACGATGAGGCCACCGCCCTCGGCGGGCTGGTGGGAGAGAACAACGCCACCGTGCAGAACTGCTATTGTTGCGGCGACGTCCGCGCCCAAGCGACGGGCACGGTCGGCGGCTTCGCGGGCAAAAACAACGCGCAGGGCAGCATTAGCAAATGTTACAGCACGGGAAATGCGGCAATCGTAAACGGAAGCGGAGATTTCTTCGCGGGCAAGTCCGACGGGACGCTGTTCAAATGCTACTATTTGGAGAGCGCGACCGTGCAGGTAAAGGACGCGTATCTTCAAACCGCGCAGAACGGCGAGCCCAAGTCGTACAGCACGCTGTGGACGACGGAATTTTTGGTGGACACCCTCTATTGGGACGAAAGCGGCTGGGTCATTCTGGTCAACGGAAATCCCATGCTCGATTGGGAGATCGCCGTCGGGCACACCTACACGACGAATACGGTCGACGCCACCTGCGAGGACATCGGCTACACCGTGTACACCTGCAACGACTGCGGCTGCATCTTCGTGCGCGACTACGTCGCCCCCGCGGGGCACGACAAAATTTTGGTGTCGCACACCGCCGCGACCTGCGAAGAGCCCGGCAAGACCAAATATCACTGCAACAAGTGCAACGCCGACTATGAAGTGACAGAGGCGGCAGAACCCGCCCTGCAACATAAGCCCACGATCGCCGCGGGCGACGAGAAAGCCGACCCCACCTGCCGAAAATTGCCGAGCGGCGAATATGAAGTACACGACGGACATACCGCCAAAGTGACCTGCGAGCGTTGCAACCAAGTGTTACAAGAGCCGCAGACGATCCAAGCGCATCAATTTGCCGTCGACAACGCAAACAGCGTCAAGCCCGATTGTACGACGGAGGGGAAGAATCATCTCGTATGCTCGATATGCGGCTTCGTCAAAGATGAGGTCGTCCCCGCGACGGGTCACACGCTCAAAGTCGGCTCTCTGCAATGCACCGTATGCCAACAGCCCGTCTACGACGACAACTTCTTCACCAAAGTGGGCAGCGTCGGCGAGCTGAAAAACATCGCCCAAAACCTCAACGGGAACTACATGCTTACGGCGAATATCGACTTGCATAGCGAAGAGTGGACGTCGATCGGCACAAAGACCAATCCGTTCAACGGCGTGTTTTACGGCAACGGATTCAAGATCATGAACCTCTTGCAAGCCGAGACGACGGCGGGCGGCTTGTTCGGCTACAACAACGGCTCGATCCTCAACCTTACGGTGGAGAACGCCGACTTTACCGTCACCGACAAAGATAACGCCTTGCTCGGCGTGATCGCCGCGGAGAACAGCGGCACGATCGAGAATTGTACCGTGAGCGGACGCGTACAGTTCAACGTGATCGTCCGCCGCACGTCCGACACGTTCGACGACAACCTCACCCTGCACGCCGTAACGGCGGGCGGCATTGCCGCGCACAACGCCGCAAACGGAATCGTCCGCCAATGCACGGTCAGCGCGGCGTTGACGGTAGGCGAACTCACCCAATTTACCAATACCGCCGCGGTCGATGTTTACTTCTATTTGGACCGCGGTTGGAAGCAGGGAGTGTCGAGGTTCGTCGCCCAGCTCACCGTGGGCGGCGTCGTGGGCAACAACAGCGGCACCGTCGACGGGTGCACGGCGAGCGGCGGGGTCGAAATCATCGTCTCGCAGCAAATCTTCGTCGAACGCGTCGTCAACGAGGGCAAGTGGAACGAGGTGAAATATAAAGCGGGGAAAATGGAACTGACTGCGGCGATCTACGGCGGGTCGCTCGTTGGCTTCAACGGCGGCGTCGTCACAGGCGGTCGGGGCGGCGGCTTCGCCGTCAAAACAACGCGCTGTACGCAGGACGACAGCAGCAGTTTCTTTTCCATGACGCACATCATAGACGTCCGCGCCAACACCGAGTTTCCGCAACTTGTCGGCTGGTCGCAAGACGGCAAGTGCGACGACGTGCAAACGCTGCCGTTGTAAGCGGCTTCTTTCGGATTTTTCAACATAGAGACAGACCTGCCTTTTGCGGCAGGTCTGTCTTTTCCTTTCCGAGGTTTTTTGCCGAAGCGAACGGGAACTAATCGGCGTGGGAAAGTTCCATGATCCTTTGATAGAGCTCCTTTGCGTCCTCGTCCATGGGCGTAATTTGTTTGAGATAGCCGAGTGCCTTTTCGAGATAGGGAAGAGCTCTGACCCGATCGTCCAAAAAATGAATCGCAATATAGGCGATGCGGAAGCAATCGTCCGCGCAGTCGTACGCGGCGTCCGCCCACTCCAACTGTCCATTGTCCGCCATGTCCAAAAATTCGCAATACTGCGCGATCGCCTCCTCGTAACGATGGACGGAGACGAGCTCGATCGTAAGATTCTTGACCGCCGTTTTCAAGAAGAGGTAACGCTTTTCCGCATCGAACGCCTGCTCCTGGCAGACGCTGATCACGTTGGTGAACATGGTGATCGCGTTGTCGCTCAAATTGCATTGGGAAAGCGCGTTCCCGAAGTTGAGGCAGTATTGGGAGAACCGCAAAGACTTCCCGAGAAGATTGTCGTCGCTCATTTTCGCGACCGTATTCACCGCTTTGTTGAAATAGTGCAACGCCGCGCCGAGCAGATCGCTGTCGCCGTTTGCCGCCGTATAGTAGATGTTGCCCACCGTTTCATAGAGCAGGGAGAGCGAGTCGAGCACGATATCGCGGCTCGGGAGCGGCAACAGCATTTTCTCGGTTTCGGACGCAAGTTCGAGCGCGTCGTTGGGTTTCCCGATCTGAAACAGGAGCGATACGTAATTGACCGCGAACTGCGCGTAGGCGATCGTTTCGCCTTCGTCCGCGGCGTCCCGCGAAAACCGCACCTTTGCCTTTTCGCCCGCGCCGATCGCCTTTTGAATGTTGCCGCGCTTGCCGCCGATGCGCGCCGCCGTCCCCAAAATGAGGTAGTATAGGTCGTTCGGGAAGTCCGCGAGATCCATTTGGAGGAGCTTTTCGATATAGTCGCAGGCGAGATCGGAATTCTGTTCTGCGCCCTGCGCGTCGCCCTGCATGTCAAGAGCGTTCGCCAAGCGAAAATACAGCCTTGCGTATTTTTCGAAATACTCCGCCTTGCGCATCGGACTGCTGCCGACCGTCTCCATCATTTGCCGTATCAACTTCTCCGCCTTCTTCGTATTATGACCGACGATGTATTGGCACACCAATTCGTCCGCGATCGTCTCGTAAAGCGCGGGATCTGTCACCTTTTCGACCGTCAACGCCTTGACGGCGTTCTCGCCCCATCGGACGATGTCGTCCGCCGCGATCGAGTCGGGATCGTACCGCCGTATGCGGATCAACTTCGCCGCGGCGGGGGGATATCCCGCCTCCGCGCTTTCGGACAGTAGCCGAACGCCGAGCTCGCGGTTGACGTCGGTGAATATCCCCGCGTAATACGCCGTCCCGATGTAGTATTTGTGCTCTGGAGTGTCTTGAACGGCGTCGAGCTTCTCTTTCAGACGTTCTTCGATGAACGCGGATAAGCCCGCTTTATCGTCTGCCGAAAAGATGGGATATTCGCCGCGATACATATTCGCGAGCGCGCCGCGGTCGGTCGGGCAAGCCTCCGCCGCGAATACCGTTTTCCCGTATTTGATCGCGGCGGGGTATTCGGTTCGGCACACATAATTGTCCTCGTTGACGAGATTGGGGGTCGCGAGCAGGGCAAACAGATCGCATGCCTGCAAGGCTTGGGAAATTTCTTCGTGATAGTCCTCGCCCACCGTCAGATAGTTGTCGTACCAAATGGCGACGTCGCGCAGAGAGGGGACGCTTTTCAACATGCCGATCAGCCGACGGGCGTAAGAGATATCCTTTTTGCGATAGCTCAAAAAGATGCTCGCGGCAAATTCTTTGCGGACGCGCTCCAATTCCGCGCCGCTGAACAGCGTGTCGTTGAGGTATTGTCCGAGCCGCTCTTCGAAGTCGGGGAGAGCCATGTCCACCGCCTCGAAATTGCCCACTTCTTTGTTGAATGCGAGCACGTCCCCGCCCGCCAACACGGGCAGAATGGGAACGCCGTAGCAGATCGCCTCCCGCACCTCGCAGTCGACGGCGCGGTTGTCTCCCGCCAAAAAGTTTTCGGTGACGGGGAAGATCACCAAGCTCATCTCCGAAATGCGCTGTCCGAGGGCTTCCCGGTCGTACACCGCTTCGTCCTTATCTAAATAATAAATATCGCAGTTGATATGGTTCAATAATATGTCGGTCAGTTTGTCGAAGTACGCGGCGAAGTCGGACGGGTGCGCCGAAAAATAGACCTTGGGGCGGCGGCATGAAGTTCTTCCGTCCCGCGATTTTACTTTGAGTTCAATCAAAAAACTGCCGAGATTTTCGAGCGTCAGATATCCGACCTCATCGTCGCCGCCGAGCAGATCTTCCAGCGAAACGACGCCCGCGAACATATCCTCGTCTATCGCGCCGCTCTCGCGCAGTTTCTTTTCCGCTTCCAACTCCTTTTCGAGATTGTCGCCCTCTTGGAGATAGTCCCAAACGTTCATGATCGGCTTTTTCTTGGTTCCCTTTTTCATCTTGCCCCCTGTTCCATCGGCACAAATGTTACGCGCCTTGCCGCCGCAAACTTCCGATGATACTCGGATTATATCATATTCCCCGCCCGCCGTCAATCCCATGGCTTCAAATGGTTTTTCCCGCCTTTTAAGCCGTCCCGCGTCTTTTCGCACAAAAAAAGGGCTTGATGTTGAAATCAAGCCCCAAAATACATGATTTTGTATTTTAACGGTTTCAAACGTTATTTCGTCGTTCTCGGATTCTTGATGTTCGCCTGTGCGGCGGCGAGACGCGCGATCGGCACGCGGAACGGCGAGCAGGAAACATAGGTGAGCCCGATGTTGTGGCAGAACTCGATGGACGAAGGATCGCCGCCGTGTTCGCCGCAGATGCCCGTGTGCAGTTTCTTGTTGGCTTTCTTGCCGCTCTTGACCGCCATCTGCATGAGCTTGCCGACGCCCGTCTGGTCGAGACGTGCAAACGGATCGCTCTCGTAGATCTTGTTCGCGTAGTAGGCGGGGAGGAACTTGCCTGCGTCGTCGCGCGAGAAGCCGAACGTCATCTGGGTGAGGTCGTTCGTGCCGAAGCAGAAGAATTCCGCCTCCTTGGCGATCTCGTCCGCGGTGAGCGCGGCGCGGGGGATCTCGATCATCGTGCCGACTTCGTACTTGATCTTCTTGTGCGCCGCCTTGATGACTTCCTCCGCCGTCTTGACGACGACGTCTTTGACGAACTTCAATTCCTTGACTTCGCCCGTGAGCGGGATCATGATCTCGGGCACGATCTTCCAATCCTTGTGGCGTCTCTGCACGGCGATCGCGGCTTTGATGACAGCCTTCGTCTGCATGACGGCGATCTCGGGATAGGTGACGCAAAGACGGCAGCCGCGGTGACCCATCATCGGGTTGAACTCATGCAGATCGGAGATGATCTGCTTGATCTGCGCAACCGTCTTGCCCTGCGCCTTTGCGAGAGCTTCGATGTCCGCTTCCTCGGTGGGAACGAACTCGTGGAGGGGCGGATCGAGGAAACGAATGGTGACGGGATAGCCGCCGAGTGCCTCGAACAGACCCTCGAAGTCGGCTTGCTGCATGGGCTCGATCTTGGCGAGCGCGGCAACTCTCTCTTCCACGGTGTCGGCGCAGATCATTTCGCGGAACGCGCCGATCCTTGCGGGATCGAAGAACATGTGCTCGGTACGGCAGAGCCCGATGCCCTGCGCGCCGAACGCCGCCGCCTGCTTGGCGTCTTTGGGGGTATCCGCGTTGGTTCTCACGCCGAGAGCCTTATACTTATCGGAGAGTTCCATGATCCTGCCGAAGTAGCCCGAGTTGGGATCGGCGGGAACGGTGGGGATGAGGCAGTCGTAGATCGTACCCGTAGAGCCGTCGAGGGAGAGCACGTCGCCTTCCTTAAAGAGCTTGCCCGCGAGGGTGAACTGCTTGTTCTCTTCGTCCATCTTGATGTCGCCGCAACCCGAGACGCAGCACGTTCCCATGCCGCGCGCAACGACCGCCGCGTGCGAGGTCTGACCGCCGCGCACCGTGAGGATGCCCTGTGCGTACTTCATGCCTTCGATGTCCTCGGGGGAGGTTTCGAGGCGGACGAGGACGACTTTCTTGCCCTGCTTGCCCGCTTTCACGGCGTCCTCCGCGGTAAAGACGATGGTGCCCGCCGCCGCGCCGGGAGACGCCGCGATGCCCTTGCCGACCACGTTGTTCTTATCCGCCGCTTTGAGTGCCTGCGCGTCGAACTGCGGGTGAAGAAGCATGTCGAGGGACTTCGCGTCGATCTGCATGAGAGCTTCCTGCTCGGTGATCATGCCTTCGTCGATGAGGTCGCACGCGATCTTGATCGCCGCCGCCGCCGTACGCTTGCCGTTACGGGTTTGAAGCATATAGAGTTTCTCGTTCTCGACGGTGAACTCCATATCCTGCATGTCGTGATAGTGATTTTCGAGGATGGTGCACACTTCCTGGAACTGCTCGTACACCTTGGGGAACACTTCCGCCATCTTCGCGATGGGCATGGGAGTGCGGACGCCCGCAACGACATCCTCGCCCTGTGCGTTGGTGAGGAATTCGCCCATGAGCCCTTTCTCGCCCGTGGCGGGGTTACGGGTGAACGCAACGCCCGTGCCGCAGTTGTCGCCCATGTTGCCGAACGCCATCATCTGGACGTTGACGGCAGTGCCCCACGAATAGGGGATGTCGTGATCCATACGGTAGACGTTCGCGCGGGGGTTGTCCCACGAACGGAACACCGCCTTGATCGCCTCGAAGAGCTGCTCCTTGGGATCGGAGGGGAAGTCCTTGCCGAGTTGGTTCTTGTATTCCTGTTTGAATTGGTTGGCGAGCGTTTTGAGATCGTCGGCGTTGAGTTCGACGTCCTGCTTCACGCCCTTCTTCTCTTTCATCTCGTCGATGAGCTTCTCAAAGTACTTTTTGCCGACCTCCATCACGACGTCCGAGAACATCTGGATGAAACGGCGGTAGCAGTCCCACGCCCAGCGGGGATTGCCCGACTTCTTGGAAATGACCTCCACAACTTCCTCGTTGAGACCGAGGTTGAGGATGGTGTCCATCATACCGGGCATGGACGCGCGCGCACCCGAACGCACCGATACGAGCAGGGGATTTTCCTTGTCGCCGAACTTCTTGCCCGTGATCTGCTCCATCTTGTCGATGTATTGCATGATCTCCGCCTGGATCTCGGGATTGATCTGTCTGCCGTCCTCGTAATACTGCGTGCACGCCTCCGTCGAGATGGTGAACCCCTGCGGCACGGGAAGCCCGATGTTGGTCATCTCCGCGAGATTCGCCCCTTTCCCTCCGAGAAGCTCGCGCATCTGCGCGTTGCCTTCCGTAAAGAGGTAACAGTACTTTTTAGCCATTCTTGATTCCTCCTAATATAATTTCCGTTTTTGCCAAATGTATTTTACACTATTTTTTGGCAGATATCAAGCCTTTCGCGGAAGAAAAATCAAAAAAACCCAACTTTTCCGCGCTCTTTCCGAAAAGTCGGGCGGCGTCTCCCCCGCAACGCCGCCCTCTCGCCGCCCTTTTCGCGATACGGCAGGGGGACGGGCGGGAGACATGAGGGAGACATGAGGGAGACATGAGGGAGACAAGCGGGCGGGAAAACCGCTCCCCGCCCGTCTTTGAAAATCGCCCAGAACGCCGCCCGAAAACGCCCCGCCCCGCTTTTCGCGATTTATAAATATGGAAACGCGGGCGCATGCGGTCAAAAGCGGGCGAAGCGGCAGAAAGAGAGATCGGGATTTCTCCGCTATAAGATCGGCGTTTTTTTCATTTTTTGTTTGTGAATTTTTCAACTGTTTTGCGGGGAGGCGTTGACATTTGCGCCCGCATGTGATACAATGGAACAAGAAAAGAACAAAAAGAGGTATTGCATGATCGAATATTCCATGAAAGCACTCTCTGCGGACGAGCTGTCCTTTAAGGTGAATCCCATTCAGGCGACCCACGATATGCGGTTCGAGATCAAACCCGTCTTCTCCCGCCGCATCCAAGAGCCTGCCGACAATCCGAAGATTCGCATCGTCGTGCTCGAATGCAAGGTGGAAACGACGGCGGAATCGCCCAAGCCTTTCAACCTTACGGCGCGCTTCGTCGGCGTGTTCGAGGTCGCCAACGTCGACACGGACGAGGACCGCAGGACGTTCGCCCTCAACGCGACAGAGACCATCTTCCCCTATCTCCGCGCCGCGGTGACCAACCTCACAGCCGACGCACTCGTCAATCCCTTTACGCTTCCCGTCATATCGGGAGCGACCCTCTTCCCCGAGGACCGCGGCTCGGGACAGTACACCGTCCGATTCGACCCGAAAAGCGTAAACTGATCGGCGGCTCCCCGTAGGGGAGCTTTTTCAACGAGGAAAATTATGAAAAACAAAAAGAGAACCATGTCCGAACAAGAAAACAAACCCACCGTGTCCGAGCCCGAGGCGAGCTCGGCGGACACCATGTCCGAAAATGCAACCATGCCGCGGGATACCATGTCCGAAAATGAGGTCGTGCCGCAGGATACCATGTCCGAGGGCGAAGGCATATTGCAGGACGCCGCGGGCGCGTCTTGCGCCGTCCGCAAGCGGGGCAAGCTCATGGGGGCGATCGACGCCTTCTTCGGGATCACCGCGCGCGGGTCGGATTTCCGCCGCGAGATCATCGCGGGGATCACGACCTTTATGGCGATGGTCTACGCGCTGTTGGTCGTCCCGGGGATGTTCCCCGAGGAGACGGTCTCGTTCGGCGCGGTGTATGTTGCTACGGCACTCGGCGCGATCGTCGGCACGATGATCATGGCGTTTCTCGCCAAAATGCCGCTCGCGCAGGCTTCGGGGCTCGGCGCGACGGCGTACGTCGCGGGGACGCTGCTCGGCGGCGGGCTGGGGCTCACCTATGCCAACTCGATGATCTTCGTCCTCTTCGACGGCGCGGTGTTCGTTTTGCTCACCGTGACGGGTCTGCGCAAGATGATCTTCACCGCGATCCCCGCCGAGGTGCGCATCGTCATCCCCGTCGGCATCGGGCTCTTCATCGCGTTCATCGGCTTCAACAACGCGGGGATCGTCACCCTGCACGAGGGGAGCATCGGCTTTGCGTCGTTTAACGTGTTGAGCGGCTCGCTTCGCTACTGCGACGCCATCGGGGCGTTCGTCGCCTTGCTCGGCGTGGTCGCGATCGGCGTCCTCTCCAAAAAGGACGTGAAAGGGTCGATCCTCTGGGGGATGCTCGGCGCGGCGGTGCTTTACTACGCGCTCCTCGGGCTGGGGTGCGCGTGGAACGCAGAGGGGTGCAGGGAGGCGTTCTCCTCCATCGGCGCGAACTTCGAAGATCCGTTCTCCGCCTTCGCCGCATGGGGGAAAGAATCGGTCGGACAGGTGTTCGCGCACGGCTTTGTGTTTTCTGGCTATCTCGCCGAGCACAGCGCGGGCGAACTCGCCCTGCTCATCGTGACGTCGGGGCTCTCCCTCTGCATGGTCGACATGTTCGATACGCTCGGCACGCTGTACGGCGCATGCGCGCGCGGCGGACTTTTGGACGAACAGGGCAACCCGCTCCGTCTCGACAAATGTATGCTCTCCAACGCGGTCGCCACCTGCGCGGGCGCGGCGTTCGGCGCGACGACGGTCGCCACCTATGTGGAATCGGCGTCGGGCGTGGCGGCGGGCGGCAAGACGGGCTTTGCCTCCGTCATAACGGCGATTTGCTTCACGGTCGCCATGTTCCTCTCGCCCATCGCCAAACTCATCCCGTCCTGCGCGACGGCGGCGGCTCTCATTTGGGTGGGCGTCCTCATGATGACCTCGGTCAAAGACGTCGATTGGAGCGACCCCGCCGCGGCGTTGCCCGCCTTCCTCACCGTTACGGTGATGGCGTTCGGATACTCCATTTCGTACGGCATCGGCATCGGGATCATCTCCTGCGTTCTTGTCAAGGTTTGCACGGGCAAGGTGAAAGAGATCTCCCCCGTCACTTGGATCATCGCCGCCCTCTTCCTCCTCATGTTCCTCTTCACGAATTGAGGGGAAAACACCGCGAAACGGAATAGAGAACAGCGCAAAACAGGAAGAGAACAGCGAAAACGGAGGAACGTCCTCGGTTGTGATTCATGCTTTGTAATATAATAAGGGAACAAGACACGCGCCCCTGCACCCACTTGGTGCAGGGGCGCGGCTACTTCGCAAGCGTTGCCCGTTTCGGTCTAAATGACAATAGAGAATCGCGAACGTTCCAATTCTGTCATTTCGACCAAGCCGCGGCTTTCAATGTGTCATTTCGAGCGGAGACGTAGCCGTAGTCGAGAAATCTCCCACATTATATTCCAAGCATCATCAACGACCAAGGGGATGTTTTGACACGAGCCCCTGCACCTACTCGGTGCAGGGGCTCGGCTCAACATGACATTATTATAACGCCCTTATGTTTCCCAATAATGGCGTTAGGCAGAATTCACTTCTGCCGCCCCGCCCGCGGCTTCTATTTGTAGACCAAGGGCGGCACGAGCCCGTAGGGCGAAGTCCCAAACCGTCGCTTCCAATTTGTCATTTCGACCAAACGAACGTAGTGAGTGCGTGGAGAAATCTCCCTTATTCTTATTATAAGCCGAATCAACGACCAAGGGGATTTCTCGATTCCGTTCGCTTACGCTCACTTCACTCGAAATGACAACGTAGTATAGGCAACATAAGACTGCGGGAGATTCTTCGCTTCGCTCTGAATGACAAATCGGGAACGCCCTTTGAGCTTCCCAATAATGGCGCGAGGAAAATCACACTTTTCCGCTGCGCGACACAATTTGCCGCACACCTGCGGCTTATTGTCAGCGATACCGATTTTGAGGGCGGGTTTTCATTTAAGTGATAGTCGGTTTCCCTCACGAAATTTTATTTTCGCCACGCGCGGCGCGGAAGCGCAACGCGCACGGCACAGAAAAGAAAATTTGTGAACATTCGAAATAACGGCGTTAGGCGGAATTGACTTCCGCCGTGCGCGACACAATTTGCCGCACGCTTGCGGCTTATTGTCAGAGATACCGATTTTGAGGACGGGCTAACATTTAAGGGGGAGTGGGTTTCTATCATTGATTTTGTTTTGCGTGCAAAACAAAATCAGTGAAGTCTTTTCTCAAAAAATTCTACTACCGTGTTCCACTTGACGTCGCGGTCCGCCGTCTCGTTCAAAAATTCGTGGCGGCTGTTCGCAAAGAGCACGAGCTGTACGTCTTTCACGCCCGCCTTGCGATAGAAGTCGGCGAGTTTTTTCATGCCCTTTCCCATATCGCCGACGGGGTCGTTCTCGCCCGCGGCGAGCAGAAGCGGGAGATCGCGGTTGAGCCCGCGCGCGTACGCTTTGGTGTACAGCCGTTTGAGTCCGCGGAAGAAGTCGCGGTAAAAGCGGTTGGAACAGGTGAAGCCGCAGAAAGGGTCGGCGTCGTAGGCGGCGTTGTTCGCGCTGTCGGCGGAGAGCCACTGACCGTCCTCAAACTGTTTGGAATACGCGCCGAACGAGAGCTTTTCGATGAGCCGCGCGGGCTTCTTCGCCCTGCCGAGCGACGCGACGACCGACCCGAGGTACACCTCGAAATCCTTCTTTTTGTTGCTTCCCGCGATGACCGCGCCGTCGATGAGGTCGCCGTATTTTCCGATGTAGCTCTGGGTGAGGAACGAGCCGTACGAGAACCCGAACAAAAAGTATTTCGCAGACGGGAACTTTTCCCGATAGCGTTTGGTGATTTCCGCTTCGTCGCGCACCGTGTCGGCGAACATGTCGCCGTCGGCATAGCCGAGCGTATCGGGATCGGTGTTGCCGTGCCCTCGGTGGTCGTCCGCGACGACAAAATAGCCGTGGCTGTTCAAAAACCGCGCGTACGCGTCGTAGCGGGTCGCGTGCTCGGTCATTCCGTGGACGATTTGGACGACGGCTTTCGGCTCATCCACCGCCCATTCGTAGATCTCGATCTCCTTTCCGTCAAAACTCTTGAATTTCATCTCTTACCTCCCATGGTCTCCGCTTCATTGTATCACACCGCGGCGGGATTTTCAAGCCCCGCGCCGAACTTCCTCCCACTTCGTGGGATTTTTTGCGCGGGTCAGATGCGAATATGATAGCGGATTGCGGAAATTTTTGCAAACGTTTCCGCTCCTTCCCCGCATTCCCAAAAACTCACCTGCATACAATCCTTGCGCTTTACACCCGCCCCGTGTTAAGATAAGGTACTTCCCGAAAGGAGGTTTCTATGAAACGTTTTTCCGTCGTGGCGGCGATCGCGCTCTTACTCTTCCCCGCCGCCGCTTGTCTGCCCCCGCTCGCTTTCCCCGCGACCGACCCCGCCGACCGTGCCGTCGAGGACGAGATGACCGACCCCGCCGACCGTACCGTCGAGGATGAGGAGACCGACCCCGCCGACCGTGCCGTCGAGGATGAGGAGACCGACCCCGCCGACCGTGCCGTCGAAGCGCGGACATATATCCGCGTGCTTGCGGGCGGGCTCAACATCCGAAGCGGCGCGGGCACGGGATACGCCGTGCTCGGCTGCGCGGAAAGCGGCACGCTGCTCGGGTTGTCCGCGCAGGAGGGAGGCTGGTGGGAGACCCGCTACCGCGGGCGCAAGGCGTACGTCAGCGCGGACGCGCGTTACACCCAAACGGTGGAACTCGCGGCGGGCGATACTGCGATCGAGCGGGTCATCGCGCGCGGGATAGACGTGCTCGGCACGCCCTATGTGTACGGCGCAACGCGTCTGCACGACGGCAAGGGCGGGCTCTTGAAAGGCTTCTCTTCGGACGCCTTCGACTGTTCGTCGCTCATGCAATATATGCTTTACGGCGAGGGGATCATGCTCGGCATGACGACCCGCGCGCAGGTCGTACAGGGCTACCATGTCCGGAAGGAAGAGCTAAAACGCGGTGATCTGCTCTTCTTTACCAACGCTGCGCGAAAGAACAAGACGGGCTTGGAACGGGTGGGGCATGTCGCGATGTACCTCGGCGACAACTACATTTTGCACACCGCTTCCGACTACGCAAAGATTGAACAGATCTCCCAAACGCGTTGGGGTTATTTTCTCGAAGCCCGCCGATTTTTTCCTATAACACAATAGTTCACAAAGAAGTTCACAAATTTTGTTTTGTGCTTCGCCAAAACAAAATTTCGTGAGGGAAACCGTCTCTCGCTTTAATTTGAGCCCGTCCTCAAAGTTGGTATCTCGGACAATAAGCGCGAGGTTTCGCGCAAATTGTGTCGCGCAGCGGAAAAGTGTGATTTTCCTCGCGCCGTGATTTGGGAAGCATAAGGGTGTTTCCAATTTGTCATGTTGCCCCGCCCGCGGCTTCTATTGTAGACCAAGGGCGGCACGAGGAGCGAAGCGACGAAGTAGCGGAGGCGTAGCCGAAGTCGAAACATCTCCCGCAGTTTTATTTTCCCTTTGTATTACGCAGTGAGCGCGCGGAAAAATCCCCTTGGTCATTGGTTGTGCTTGAAATAAAAATGCGGGAGATTCTTCGCTTCGCTCTGAATGACAATTTAGAATGACTGTTCGTTTCTAATATGCCATTCCTTATTCCATCGCGAAAAGGGAGAAGTATTTTTTGGGGTGACGAGGGGAGAACGAGAAAAACGTAGGCGTGAAGCGAATCGGAAAAAATCGCAAAATCCTCTCGCCGCTCGAGAGGATTTTGCGATTTCGGGTTTTCGTGATATTGTAGGTCGAAAAGGAAAAGCGCGGGGTCGATGGGGTAAGTTAAGCGTAATGCTGTTGCAACAGGTAAACGAGGAGGTTGACGTGTTGTGCGCGCGTTTGGTCGGGAAGCAGGATGCGGATCGTCATGTCCCGTAAGACGGAGATGAGGTCGACGAGGATCTTGCTTTTGGAGACGGACACTTTGTTTTGCGCCCCCGCTTCGATGACGCGGAGATAGTCGGCGCACAAATACTGTTTTTCTCCGTCGGGGAGGAAAGGATGCAATTCGTTGAAGCGTGCGGCGAGTGCTTCCACGGATTCGTCGGGATAGAGCGTGCGCGCGCCGTCCGCGGCGGGTTGCGAAGAACGGACGATCCCATAGATTTGGTTGGCATATTCGTAGAGAAAGTCGTTTACGTTGTGCTGCAAATGTTCCGCAAGGTCGGCGAGCTTGCGCATATTGATCTCGATCAGGCGGGTTTCGATGGCGCGAACGGCGTCTTCGCTGTAATTGACGCCCTTTGCCGCGTCGACAACCGTCGCATGGTTGCGGTAAAAGGTACGAAAAAATTGCAACGCATACGGGGAGTATATCGGATGGTAGTCCAAATTCTTTGCGAGATAGGCGATCATCGTACGCTTTTCTGCCCCGTCGAGGTGATCTACGCTTCGCAGAAGCAAAACACGGCCGTTGAGATAGTTCGTTCCCAGAAGCCGAACTTGAAGCCCTGGCGCGTATTTGAGCATCTGTTCGTCTTTTTTTACGAGTTGGTCGAAAATCAAATAGCAGATCCCGTTTTCATAGGAGGAGAGCTTGTCGATGAACGCTTCCCGCTCTTCGGGTGCGAGCGCGGGAGGGTCGGGAGAGAGGACAAAGCGGACGAAGTCTTTCGCCTCGTCGTCGTATGCTTCGAGTGCGGGAAGCTCTGTGAGGTATCCGCAGTACCGCGCCGCTTCTTCGAGCGTGAAGTTGTCCTTAAAATTGAATGCGAGTTGCAGGAGAGCGGAGATATCCTGTTTCTCATATTTCTGCGATTTCAACCAAAGGGTATGCGGATAGGTTTTCATATAGCCGATGAGGGATTTTTTGTTGGAATCCGAGACGGAGCGGTTGAACAACAAAACACAGCACTTGAAGAAGAGGCGGATATCGCCCGCCGTTTCGATACCTGCGGTAAAGTCGGTAAAGGCGGGGTCGATCTCGGGGGAGTACAGAACGGCGGAGTGCACGAGATCGTCGATCAGACGATAGCTCTTTGCGAGGAACGATCCGTTGAACGAGTAGCCCTTTTCTTCGCTTTTTTCTTGTTTTCGGGCGCATGCCAGGGAGATATCGCGCAGAAGATCGAACAGTTCGCAGGAGAGCAAGCCGCAACTCAACAGATTTTCCGACGACGGCGTTTCGGAGAGCGCGCATTGCAAAATGACGCCGCAGTTTTCAACGTCGAAGATGGTGCGGATCTCCCGATAGAGCGATTTGACCGCGTTCGGGAAGGCGAGCATTTTCTGTTTGAGGGAAAAGAGTTCCTTGAGCGTGGCTGCAAGCGATGCTTTCGTATCGTCGTTTTTTAGTGTCCGCAATGCGTCCGCGGCACTTGTCTCTTGTGTTTGAGATGCGTTCGCGGCGTCGGTTGTTTGTGTTTCCGATGCGGGGAGGTCGTGGGTAGGCTCGTCTTCCGTCCGAAAGAGGGCGTATGAAGCGTTTTGCGAGGAGATCGCCGCTTCGGCGACGGCGTACATCGTGCGATAGAAGGCACGCATTTGTCCGTCCGCGCCGTTGATTTGGAGCAGACGGTAATAGCGTTCGGCGTCCTTTGCCGCAAACAGCTCGTACGAAAGATAGGGAGGTTGGGTCTCGCCTTCCAGCCCGAGCACCTCCGCCCTTTGTTGAAGATAGACGTAGAACATTTCGCGGCAGGGATCGGAGATCGACCCGTTGAAGCCGTCGGCGTCGCCATCCTCCCGCGGAATGACGAGCGTATTGAGCAGATAAGCCCGCAAAACCGTGTCCGAGAAATAAAATTCCCGATATTGCGCTTGGAGCGCGGTCGTTTCGGTCTTGCGGAAGAGCTCGGAAAGGAAGTTCAAAAGGGCGCGGTTTTGGAGGAAAAATCCCGCGCGGCTGTTCAAAACGAGCACATTGCTGAGGAAAGCGGTGAAAAAGTCCGCAAAATACCGTTGCGGTTCGCAGTGACGGTTGTTCCATGCGATGAGATTGTCCGTCAAAGAGTTGACCTCGAAGGC
Source organism: uncultured Clostridia bacterium (assembly GCA_947631005.1). GTDB lineage: Bacteria > Bacillota > Clostridia > Christensenellales > Borkfalkiaceae > Gallimonas. The sequence goes on from CANRJR010000013.1 coordinate 36,621, forward strand.
GGCGCGGAAGTAGTATTCGTTGCGGCTTGCGATATCGTATTTGTTGAGATATTCAAAGAAGCATTGCAGGGCGAGCGACATGGGGAGCAGATCGAGACGGGACGACCCCTCGGTCACCCCCGCAAGCAGAAGATCTTCATAATCGGAAATGAGGGAGAGCTCGAACTTGCGGCGGCGCACGATCGTATCGGCGGCGGCGCGCACGGCGAGCCTGTTTTGTTCGGAACCGTCGCCGAAGAATTGCTTCGCGAGCGTGCCGAAAAATTCATTGCCGACCGTCGATTTTACGGAAAAGGCGTCCGTATCCTGCGGGAACGCGTAAAAACACAGGCGATGAAAGCGCGCGAGGAAGGAGACCAAAAAGGCGGCGTTATCCTTGCTACGGAGCTCTTCGGGCGATTTCGAGAGGGCGTCGACGATGCGCGCGAGCAACTCTTCATAGTCGTCCTGCGTAAATTTCCGCGCCTCACCGAGCGCGAATTGGTAGAGGTAGTCTCTGCCGTAGGCGAGGCAGTTGTGGATGATGATCTTGTCGAGCCCGAGCCGTTCCGCGAGCAAGATCTTCTCCTCGCGGGTGATCGGGACGAGATAGTAGCCTGTCACGTCGCATCTGTTTTCGGCGTTCAGAACCGCGCCCGTTTTATCGCGTTGGAAGAGATTTTCGTAGAACGAAGAGGCGTGCACGGTCCGCGGGCATTCGCCCACGGGGCGCAGGAGGATACAAGTCAAATGCCGTTTGGGCGGCAAGGATTTCACGTATTCGCGGAACGCTTCGAAACAGCGGTCGACGCCCGCGACGGGGACATGTACAAGATATACGACGTTTTTCGCGCCGTAGCGGAAGTTGTTCGTCCCTCTCGCTTGCCTGTGCGGAAAATGCCGCGCGGCAACGCGGATGAGCTGGACGAGGAGCGCGATGAGGAAGAGCCCGAACAAGCCCGTGAGGACGCACATCACGATCATCAGAATGAGGTTTTCCCGCAACTCTTTGACCGAGACGGTGATGCTCAACGTAAGCACGGTGAGGAGAAAATCGACGATGAGCCCCAGCCAATATTTCCAATCGACGGGTTGTTGCGCCTTGTCTTTCCCGTCGGCGGGGTTATCCTTGCGCAACGTTTTGACCGTTTGGTCGTCGAAGTTCGAGAACGTTACGCGGCACGAAGCCTCGGCTTGCCGTTTTGCCCGCTTTACGGCGTACGCCTCATCGTTCGCCGCATGGTAGATCCACGTGACGCCCACTGCCGCCCGACGCTCGCCCTTGCAGGCGGCGCGTTCGGAGTCTGCCGCTTCCCGAAAGATATCGGCAAGGGCTTTGTCTCTGTTGGAAGAGGAGCGCAAATTTTGCGCCGTCTCCGCGGGTAAGATCTTTTCGCTTTCGTTTTCCATATGCGATCCTCTCAAAGCGTCGTCGCGCCATGTAGTTTTATCGAAAGAATGGATAGAAACAGTATATCAGTTTTTTGCGGGCGGCGCAAGAGATTTTCGCAAAAAATACGCCGCGCACGGCAACGCCGCATGCCCGCGCGGCAGGGGAGCGCGCCGTGCCGAATGTTTCCGAGAAAGGAAATTGATCCCGCGAGAAGCCGACTGCGTGGATCACCGTGAAGCACAACCGCCCGTATAAAACAATAAAAAGTTATTTATTTCATGATATAAAGTATATCCTACTATGCAAAAAAGTTGACATGGGGTCGGGCGGCGTGGTAGAATAAACCGTATGGAATTTTGGATTGCTTGGTTTGCGATAGGACTTGTGTTGGTCGGCGTATCGGTCTTTTGGTTGTTGCCCGCGCTCATGCTCAAAACGTGCGGCGCGGCGTATCCCGTGCGCGACAGGGTGGTCGCGAAAACGGACGGGGAACACGGCGAAGAGCTGTTGTGCGAGCCCGCCGCTTCGGTGCACCCCTATATCGCGTCCTACCGCATCGCCCGCGACGGAAAGGGCGCATATTTTCAGGGAGACAAGGCGTGCAAACGCGCCTATTTTTGCTATGATGTTTTCGCCTATGCGGCTTCGGGAGAGCTTCTCGACGTGCTTCGCGTCAAGGAAAAATTCAACGGCGGCGACAAGACCTGTCCCGTGCGCCTTCCGAAGAAAACCGACTTTGTGGCGGTGCGGGCGGTGTGCGTGGACGACGAGCCTCTGCCCGCCGAGCGTCGGGCGTTCGGGAAGCGGCTCGCTCTTTGGCTCGGGATATTGAGCGCGGCGGCAGCCGCGACCGTCGCGCTGTTCCTCTGGGTGACGGCGACGTTCGTCCTGCGCTGTTTAGACGATTTCACGGGGCGGCTCACCCTGCCCGACGGGGTATGGGCGGCTTCGCTCGTCGGGGCGGCTCTTTTGGCGGCGATGCTCACCTGCGGCTGCGCGCTCTTCCAATTCTTCCGCATGCGGAGGAGGGAGGACGGCGATGGTTGAGAGCGTAAAAGAACTTTCCTACCGCGGAGGATTGCCCGTGTATCTCTCGCGGTATGTCATCTTCGGCGGGGAGGAACGCCGCGCCGCGCTTCGCTTTTTCAATGCGGGGGAGGCGGCGGCGACGGGAGTACGATACCGTCTCGACGAATTGGACGAAAACGGGAACATTCTCCGCTCGCGCGTGTATGCGCAGGACGGGCTGTCCGCCGAACGGGGCTGCGAATTCGGTGTGTTCGACGCGGCGATCGGCAAGGACTGCGTCGCGCTGGACGCGACGGTCGAGGCGGTGTATTCGGGCGAGTATGAATACGTCGCGGGAAGCGGCGGGGTCTCCCTCCGCTACGGCGGCGGGGAAGTTTCGCGGGAGACGGAGACGACCTTTTTGCGAGACCCCAAGCATTCCGTCTCGCGGCGGAAAAAGAAATATATTCTCTTCGCGATCGGGCTGACGCTGGGCTTTGCCCTGCTGTTTGCGGGGATCGCATGGCGGCTCGGCTACTTCAAGCGAAGTTCGGGCGCGGCAACGTTACAAAATACGGCGGCGGAGACGTTATGAAATACGGAGAAACGGTCGAAAAACTCGATCTTTTACAAAAAATCAGACTTGTCGCCTCGGGGCTAGATCGGGACGCGCTCGAACAGGCGGGCGTGCCGTCCGTCCCTATGGCGAGGCTTGACGATCTCGCCGCCTCAAACGGGGTCTCTTACGCGTGCGCGGCGCGCGCATGGAACGGGGAATTGCTCTCCCGCATGACGGAGGAGCTCGTTGCGGACGCGGGCGCGGACGGGGCGCGGCTCTTCGTCGCGCCCGATCTCAAAGCGGTTTCGCCGCAGGGCAAAGGGCTCTCGGAGGACGCCTGTTTGAACGGCGTGTTGGGGAGGGCGATTGTGCGGGGCGTCCATGCCGCGGACGGCGCGGCGGCACTCTCCCGTCCCACCCTCTCGGACGCGGACGTCGCCCTCTTGGACAAGCGGGCAGACCCTGCCGCCGTGTACAGTCTCGCGGTGAAGCCCTGTCTCGACGCTTCGCGGGAGGGCTGCGAAGCCGTCTTTTTGGACGTCGGGGACGCGGAGGGGGGATATCCCGCCTTCAACCGCGCCCTATTTTCGGACGCGGTGGACGGCTATTTCGGCAAAGATGTATTCGTCGTGGGGAAGAACGCGCCGCCCACCCAAAAGACGCTCTCGCTCTTGCGCGGGAACGCGTGCGTCGACGGGGCGCGCATTCCGCTCGAACGCGCCGCGTTGCGCTATGAGCGGCTTGCCGCCTACCGCGAGGAGGGGAGCGTGTCCGCGCGGGACGTGGAGGACGCCGTGCGGCAGGAGGAAGCTTTCGATACAGACGCGCTCGACGGGCTGGCGGACCGAACGGTCGCGTTCTGCACCGAAACGTCGGCGCGCGTTCCTGCCGATCCCATGGGGGACGACGCGCGGCGGGCGATCGCCGCGGAGTGCATCGTCCTGCTCAAAAACGAACATATTTTGCCCCTTACGGCGGGGAAGAAGATCGCCGTCATAGGGGAGGCGTACGAAGATCTCGCGCCGCTTATCGAAAAATTCGAGATCGTGGGGAGCGCGCGCGGCTATGAACGGGACGCCGACAGGAGCGAGGAGCTCATCCCCGCGGCAGTGCGCGCTGCCGCGCAGGCGGACGCCGTACTTCTCTTTTTATATCCAGGGAAAGGGCTCGCCATGCCCGCCAACCGTATCGCGCTCATCGAGGCACTCGTGCGGACGAAAAAGCCCGTCGTCGCGCTCGTGTGCGGGGACGCGCACTGCGACATGTCGTTCGACAAAAAGGCGGCGGCGACCCTGCTCGTCCCCGCAGACGGGCGGTATGCGTGCGAGGCACTCGCAAAGGTGCTGTGCGGCGAAGCCGAGCCCGCGGGCAGGCTGACCCGTTCGCTGTACGACGACGCCGCGGCGCGCTTTTCCAAACTCAAAGAGGAGCGGGACGCGGGCGTCGTGCGCATGGGCGCGTTTGCGGGATATCTCCGCTACGACTATCAAAACGAGCACATCCGCTACCCGTTCGGCTACGGGTTGGGGTACACGAAATTCGCCTATTCCAACCTCGCCGCCGACGGCGACGCCATCACCTTTACCGTGAAGAACGTCGGCAAACGGGCGGGCTGGGAGGTCGCGCAGGTGTACGTCGGCGCGCCGTCGCTTACCCGTCTCATGCCCAAAAAACAGCTCAAAGCCTTCCGCAAGATCTATTTGGAGGCGGGGGAAAGCCAAGAGGTGCGCGTCGAACTTCCGCGGGAGGCGTTCGAAACGTACGACCCGCGGCTTTTGTGCGACACCGTGGAGGCGGGCGAATATAACATCTACGTCGCCTCGTCCGCGCTCGACGTTAAGCTCGCGGGCGTGCGCACCCTCGAGGGGGAGACGCGGGAGGGAACGCCCGAAGATCCCGCCGTCTATTTTTCGGACAGCGACCATTTCGAACGCAACGACCGCGCCGAAGAGATCAAGCCGCCCAAATGGATTCGTCTTGTCCGCAAGACCGCGCTCTACGCGCTTCCCGCGGCGGTCGTGCTCGCCTTTTTGCTTCTCACCGTCCTCGTCCTTTCCGCCGCGCTCGACATCGGCGTGGTTTCGGCGGCGGGGGAGGACGCGGCGAAGGCGGTGCTCTTCCTCTTGGCAGCGGCGGCGATCGGGGCGATCCCGCTGTTCGGCAGTCTCAACCGCAGACGGCTCTCGTCGGTATATCATGTCGCACTCGTCGCTTCCCCGCTTTTGCTCGTGATGACGGTCATGCTCGGGTTTTTCGCGTCTATGGAGGACGGGACGGACGCCGAGCGGGTCATCCTGTTTCTGTTTTCCTGCCTTACGGTGGGCGTGCCCGTGGCGGCGGTGGTGGCGGCGTTCACCGAGCGGGAACTTCGCCGCAGCAAGAGCGGGACGAACCGTTGGGAAAAGTATTACCATATCGAGGAGCGGGAAAAGACGCTCACTCCCGAAGAGGAAGTGGACGCGGCGTTCCGCGAGGTGAAAGAGCGGGAGGACGCGCGGAAGAGCGAACCCCGCCCCGCCGAACCCGTTCCCGAGATCCCGCAGTTTTACGACCGCTCTTTGACCTATCCCATGCTCGTGCACGATTGCGCGGTGTTTGTGCGGGAGCGCGGTCTGAAAGCCGAGGAAGCGGAGATCCGCCGCTACATCGCGGCACTCACGGCGGCGCAACTTCTCGTGATCCCCGAGGGAAACGGGGCGCGCCTTGCGGGGCTCGTCGCGCAGTACTTCGGAAAGCCCGTATATACCGACAACGCCGAGGGATACGCCCGCGGCGACGATCTCTTCTTCCGTTGGCGCGTGAGCGATAAAAACGACACCAAAACCCAGCTTCGGCTGTGCGCCGAGGCGGCGGCGCGCGAACCCGCGTATCTGTTCACCGCGCTCATCCGCCACGTCACGCCCGCCCTGCTCGAACGGGTGCTCGCCCCGCTCGCCGAGCTCGTAACGCGCAAGCGGGAGAGCTATTCCGTTTCGGGCGAAGAGATCGGATTGCCGCCCAATCTCCGCGTCGTGGTCGAGGTCGGGGACGGCTCGTTTTCCCTGCCCGCGTCCGTCGCCGAAGCGGCGGCGTATGTTACGCCCGTCTGCGAAGAGGGGGAGGAAGTTCCGCGCAAGACGCTTTTGCGCGCCGTAGGGTACGAGCGGTTTGCGGCGATGCGCCATGCCGTCCGCGACGAATATCCGCTCTCCGAAGCCGAGTGGAAAAAGATCGACGCGCTCGACGCGCGCTGCCGCGGCAGGCATATCGGCAATCTTCTCTGGATCAAAACCGAACTGCACGCCTCCGTCGCCGCCGCATGCGGCGACGATAACGCCGCCTTCGACGCCCTGCGCGCCGAACTGCTCCCTTGGCTCTCGGCGGTATGGGAGGAGGAGACCCCGCTTTCGGGCGCGGTTTCGGAGATCTTCGGGGAGATTACCGATCCCAAAAAGACGGAGACAAAAAAGAAAGCGACCAAAAAGGAGGAAAAATGAATCTGCTTTTTTCCGTCGACGATGTGTGGGATACCCTCACCTCGCCGCTCTTTGTGGTCATATACATCGCGGTGGTCGTCGCGCTCATGCTCGCCATCGTCATCTCGGTCATCGTGAACGAAAAGCGGTTCAACACCTTTTCCGCCCGCCTCGGCAAGAGCGCGGACAAGGCGGAAGCCGCGCTCAAAAAGACGACGGGCTCGCGCTTCGACGCCCTCAAAAAGCTGGACGCCGCCCGCGCGACCATGCCCAAAACGCCGTTCGAATCGCCCACCTTGCGCGAATTTACCGAAGCCTTCCGCAACTACGCCGCGGGGAAGATGCACCTCTACTACGACATCGATACGATCCGCGAATTTATCGCGGGGCTCGCCGTGTCGCGCATCATCATCTTGCAGGGCATGTCGGGGACGGGGAAAACGTCGCTCGCCTTTGCGTTCGGCGAATTTTTGGGGAATCCGTCCACGGTCATTCCCGTCCAGCCCATGTGGAAAGAGCGGTCGGACCTGCTCGGCTACTACAACGAATTTACCAAACGCTTCAACGAGACCCTGCTGTTGCAGAAGATCTACGAGGCGAACATGCGCGAGGACATCTTCGTCACTATTCTCGACGAGATGAACATCGCCCGCGTCGAATATTACTTCGCGGAATTTTTGTCGCTGCTCGAAATCCCCGACGCGCGTGCGCGCTATCTCGACGTCGTATCCGACCATTGGAAAGACGACCCCGAAGGCTTGGTCGGCGGCAGGGTGCGCCTGCCCGACAACATGTGGTTTTTGGGGACGGCGAACAACGACGACAGCACGTTCGCCATCTCCGATAAGGTGTACGACCGCGCGATGGTGCTCAACATCGACCGCAAGTCCGAGCCCTTTTCCGCGCCCGCCTACCGCGCCATGCCCGTTTCGGCGGAGCGGTTCGTGCAGCTCGCCGCCGACGCGGTGCGGAGCGATCCCGTCGCGGAGGAGACCGTCGGGCGGCTCAAACAGATCGACCGCTATCTTTACGACAATTTCCGCATTTCGTTCGGCAACCGCATCATGAAGCAGATCTACACCTATTTGCCCGTGTATGCCGCCTGCGGCGGGGATCAGACGGACGCGCTCGACGACATCCTCGCCAAAAAGGTGCTCCGCAAGCTCGAAACGCAGAACATGACCTATCGCGCCGCCGACCTCGAATCGCTCTGCAACTTCTTCAACGAGGTATTCGGCGCAGAGCGCATGACGCGCTGTCTCAATACCGTGCGCCGCATCGCGCGGAACGGATAAGGAGGGCGTATGACGCAGACAGACGCGCTCTATCGCGCATTTTACGAACTTCGGAAAGCCGCCGACGACCGCGGGATCGTCGCCTTTTGCAATGCGTTTATCAAGGCGAAGGCGGCGGATAAAATCACCGTGCGGCACAACATTTGCCATATCGAGGAAGATTGGATCGCGGCGATCGAGCGCGGGCTCGTGTTCATCGGCAGGGCGATCGGGGAGGACCGACAGTTCATTCGCTCCAACGGCGAGGTCCAGCCCATCGAAAAGGTGCGGCACATCTCGCGGGAATCCGTCGAACATCTCTCCCGCCACAGCGACCTCATCACCCGCGAGCAAAAGGAGGAGATCGTCCCCGACAAGCTGTACACCGTCGAGCGGCTCAACGACTACGCCGTGTACGAGAACAGGTTTTTATACGCCCTGCTTCTGCGCATCCGCGACTTCGCGGGCACGCGCTACGACGCGGTGATGCGCGCCTACCGCATGTACAACGGGGAGCTCGTCTCGGACAAGAAAGTGGTCACGGCGACCCGCCGTTTCACCTACCGCCTGCAAATTCTCGACGAACAGGACGACGTATTTTCGGCGGCGGCGGATACGGGGTGCGCGTCCGCGCTCGAACGCATCGGCAAGATCTTGCAGAGCGTGGCGTTCTATTTGCGCACGCCGCTCATGACCGAGGTCTCCCACGCCGCCCTCCTCAAAAAAGTCACCAAGACCAACGTTTTGCGCATGGACAAAAATTTCAAAGAGACGGTCGCCCTCTACGAATTTTTGCTCGACTACGACAAAGACGGCTATACCATAGAGCCCAACATGCGCTCGCTCGATCCCGTGGGAAAGGACGTCGCGAAAGAGCTCGCCCTGCCCGCCGCCCTGCTCTCTTTCCTCACCTACGAGCACGGGCTCGGTGTGGAGGAATATCTCAAAGGGGAGTTCGAAAAGGAGGAGGCGCGCCGCGAAGAGGCGCGCGGGCTCGCCCTCGCCGCCGAGATCGCCGCGCTCAAACAGCGGATCGAAAAGACGGGCGAAAGTCCCGAGCGGTACATGCTTCTGCTCGAAGAGCACAACGCCCTGCTCGAACGTCAAAAGGCGCGAACAGAGCAGGACCTCTCCCGCGCGCGGGAGGAGATCGAGGGGCTGAACGGCAAGATCGTCGACCTCGGTCTCGAAATCGAAGCCCTGCACGAGGAGGCGGAGGGGCTCAAACAGGAGATCTCCGACCTCGAACGCGGCAAACAGGAGCTCGCCGCCGAAATGGAGCGCAGGGAAGCCGAGCACCGCAACAAGATCGAGGAGATGCGGCGGGAACGGACGGCGGCGGAGGCGGCGATCCGCGCCGAACACGCCGAGGCTCTCAAACGGGCGGAGGCGGCGCGGCGGGAAGAGCTCGCCCGCGTGCGCTCGGACTGCGAAAACCGCGTGAAAGAGGAGCGCAAAAAGGTCGCCGCCAAGGAAGAGGAAAAACAGCAAGCCCTGCGGCAGTTCGACGAAGAGAAAACGCGGCGGGGCGGCGCGGAACGGGAGTGCGAAGTCCTCACGGCGCGCATCACCGCCCTGCGCGCGGAAAAGGGGGATCTCGCGGGGAACGACTTCACCACCGAAGAGGGGTTTAACGCGCTCGAACGCGAGTTCGAAATCCTCGGGCAGCTGGTCCGCGACAAGTGGGAGGACGTGCGCAAGATCCTTCGCAAGGAATTTTATTCTGCCATCCGCGCTACCGTAAAGGGAAAGCGCGGGCAAAAGAGCAAAGAATATCTGTCTCTGCAAGAGCAGACGCTCGCCCGCCGCGCACAAAACGCGCAGGAGAACGGGCAGACGGGAGAAGCCGAAGAAACACAAGTAACAGAAACGGAAACAACGGAAGCGGAAACAACGGAAACGGAAGCGGAAACAACGGAAACAGAAGCGGAAGCAACAGAAACTGCGCAAGAAGCGCAAGAGAACACGGACAAGGCAACGGATGGGAAAGTCGAAAACGGCGTTAAGCCGGGAACGGAAACTCAATCGTAGATCGCGGCGGCATTACGTCGTATCGGTCATCCTGCTTACCGCGGTATTGCTGGTGGGCGGGTCTTTCCTCGCGCTTCTCGTGCATTTACAGCGGAGCGGGGAGCTCGGGGCGATCTTCGAGGTCATCCGTTCGCTGTTCGTCCCCGGGACGATCGTGGGCACGCTCATCATCTTCTGGGTGCTCGTCGTGCCTTTTCTGCTGCTCATCTTGCTCATCGTGAACATCGTGCGGCGGCGCAAGTTCAAATATTACCGCAGGACGTGGGAGGAGACGGTGAAGATCGCCGTCGAGGCGGAGCGGCAGGCGTACGCCGCCGAGGAGGAAAAGCGGCGGCATGTCAAGCGGTTCAGCCGCCTCTATGAGATCGTCCCGCCCGAGAAGCCCGCCGTCTCGCGCAAGCCGACCCTCGAAGAGATGTGCCGCGAGTTCCGCGCCTTCGCCGCCGCCCGTCTGCACCTATACTACACCGAGGCGCAGATCAGGGAATTTGTGGCGAGCCTTGCCGTATCGCGCATCCTTATCTTGCAGGGCATGTCGGGGACGGGGAAAACCTCGCTCACCTATGCGTTCGGGGAATTTATCGGCAATCCCGCCTCCATCATTCCCGTCCAACCTATGTGGAAAGAGCGGTCGGACCTGCTCGGCTACTACAACGAGTTCACCAAAAAATACAACGAGACCGAGCTTTTGCGCAAGATGTACGAGGCGAACGGGCGGGAGGAGATGTACATTGCCGTGCTCGACGAAATGAACATCGCCCGCGTCGAATATTACTTCGCCGAATTTTTGTCGCTGCTTGAAATCCCCAATCCCGATCTGCGCTATCTCGAAGTCGTCTCCGACAGTTGGGAGGACGACCCCGCGGGGCTCAAAGAGGGGCGCATCAAACTTCCCGAAAACATGTGGTTCGTCGGCACGGCGAACAACGACGACAGCACGTTCTCCATCTCCGACAAGGTGTACGACCGCGCCATGATCGTCAACCTCACCACCCGCACCGTGCCGTTCGAAGCGTCGTCCGCGGGACCCATGCCCGTGACCTACCCTGTTTTTACCGCGCTCATCGAGGACGCGCAGCGGAGCTACGAAATGACCAAGCGCAACGAGCAGCGGCTCAAAACGCTCGACGACTATCTCATCTCCACCTTTCAGATCACGTTCGGAAACCGCATCATGCGGCAAATCAAGAGCTATCTTGCGGTGTATGTGCGGTGCGGGGGCGACGAGCTCGACGCGCTCGACGATATCCTCGCGAAAAAGGTGTTGCGCAAGCTCGCCTATAAAGATCTGTCGCAATACCGAACCGAGCTCGCGGCGGCGGGACGGTTCGTCGAAGAGCTCTTCGGCGAAAACAGAATGCCGCAGTGCCGCGCCGTATTCGCCAACATATCGAAATCGTAACAAGGAGGATCTATGAAGCGCACCGGTCCGGTCTACATGATCGGCATGTTCATCATTTTCACGGTGATCTTTGTCGCCTGTCTCGCGTTCGGCGCGAGTTACGGGCATCTCGGCGCGCTCAAAACGGGGACGAAGGTGGAGCACGACCCCGATCGATTCTGGTCGGACCTCCTCGAAGATTTCGATTGGGAAAAGTTCCCGTGGGACACCTTCCCTTTTGAGGATTACGAGGACTTCCCGTGGGAGGACCTCCCCTGGGATTCCTTCCCCGACGACTTCGATTTCAATAATCTGCCTTGGGACACCCTACCAGAGGATTTCCCGTGGGGAGATTTCCCGTTCGAAAAACTTCCCGAGGATTTCCCGTGGGGTGACTTCCCGTTCGAAAAACTTCCCGAGGATTTCCCTTGGGACGACTTCCCGTTCGACGATTTACCCGAGGGTTTCCCTTGGGACGACTTCCCCTTTGACGAACTTCCCGAGGGTTTCCCTTGGGACGACTTCCCGTTCGATGAGATCCCCGAGGACTTCCCGTGGGGAGACTTTCCGTTCGATGAGATCCCCGAAGATTTTCCTTGGGGCGACCTGCCTTGGAATGAGCTGCCCGACGACGTGTGGGGCGAAATTCCCTGGGACGACGTACCGTTCGACCAACTTCCCGAAGATTTTCCTTGGGGCGACCTGCCTTGGAACGAGCTACCCGACGACGTGTGGAGCGAAATTCCCTGGGACGACGTACCGTTCGACCAACTTCCCGAAGATTTTCCTTGGGGCGACCTGCCTTGGAATGAGCTACCCGACGACGTGTGGAGCGAAATTCCCTGGGACGACGTACCGTTCGACCAGCTTCCCGAAGATTTTCCTTGGGACGACCTGCCTTGGAACGAGCTACCCGACGACGTGTGGAGCGATATCCCTTGGGATCAATTACCGAACGATGTTTGGGGCGACATTCCTTGGGATAAGTTACCCGATGATGTGTGGGGCGATATCCCGTGGGATAAGCTACCCGATGACGTGTGGAGCGACATTCCTTGGAATAAGCTACCCGACGATGTTTGGAGCGACATTCCCTGGGACAAGTTACCCGATAACGTGTGGAGTGATATCCCTTGGGATCAATTACCGAACGATGTTTGGGGCGATATCCCTTGGGATAAGCTACCCGATGACGTGTGGAGCGACATTCCTTGGGATAAGTTACCCGACGATGTGTGGGGCGACATTCCCTGGGACAAGTTACCCGATGATGTGTGGAGCGACATTCCTTGGGATAAGTTACCCGACGATGTGTGGGGCGACATTCCCTGGGACAAGTTACCCGATGATGTGTGGGGCGACATTCCTTGGGACAAACTTCCCGACGACGTTTGGGGGGACATTCCTTGGGACAAACTTCCCGACGACGTTTGGGGCGATATCCCCTGGGACAAGTTACCCGATGATGTGTGGGGCGACATTCCTTGGGACAAACTTCCCGACGACGTTTGGGGGGACATTCCTTGGGACAAACTTCCCGACGACGTTTGGGGCGATATCCCGTGGGACAAGTTACCCGATGATGTTTGGGGCGATATCCCTTGGGATAAGCTACCCGATGATGTGTGGGGCGACATTCCTTGGGATAAGTTACCCGATGATGTGTGGGGCGATATCCCGTGGGACAAGTTACCCGACGACGTTTGGGGGGACATTCCTTGGGACAAACTTCCCGACGATGTGTGGGGCGATATTCCTTGGGACGATCTGCCCGCGAATTTCCCGTGGATGTCTTTGCCGTGGAGCAATTTGCCCGATACGTTCCCGTGGGACGCGCTTCCCTGGGGGTCGATCCCGCCTTGGTATTTCCTGCTTCTCCCTTGGGTGGACATCCCGCTCGACCGTCTCCCCGCGAACTTCCCGTGGGAGAACATTCCTTGGGAGCTTCTGACCCCGGACTTCGATTGGAGTAAAGTGCCTTGGGAAAAACTCCCCCCCGAAACGTTCCCTTGGGATAAAATTCCTTGGGAAGATCTTTCCGCCGACACGTTCCCGTGGGACAGGCTCCCTTGGGGAAGCCTCCCCGCGGATTTCCCTTGGGAGCGGATCCCCTGGGAAAAACTTCCTCCCGACACGTTCCCTTGGGGCGACATTCCGTGGAACAGTCTCCCCGACGGCTTCGATTGGAGCCGCCTGCCTTGGGAAGATCTTCCCGACGGCTTCCCTTGGGAGGAGCTCCCTTGGGAGCGTATTCCCGTATCCGCCGTCCCGAACGGCGCGTTCCCCGAGGGCTTCTATCCGTCCGCGTGGGCGCACGATCATATCTTCGGCGAGGACGGTTTGTGCACGGTCTGCAAGATCCGCCACCTCTTGCTGCGCAGCGGCGACAGTACAAAAGAGTACGGCGAAGCCGCGTTCAACGACGAGGTCGCCGTGCTCGAAGGCTCTGCGCTCGCCGCGGGACATACCGTCGTGGGGGAAAAGTTTGCAAGCCAAACCGCGGTCGGAAAGCGCGAGAATACCTTTGAGTTTCGGGTCTTGGACGAGGCGGGGAACATCGTCGGCGAGCAGTACATCGCCGAGGTCGAATACGGCATATTGGAAGTGACCGTACGGCACATCAAGATCAAAACGGGCTCTGCCCGCAAGGCATACGACGGCGAACCGCTCGTCTCGGAGGAATTCGAATGGGTAGAGGGCGAGCTCATCGAGGGCGACGAGATCGTCATCGAATACGCCGCGCTCGACGACTACGGCACGATCCCCAACGAAGTCGTGGAATATCATATTTATCGCAACGGAAAAAATGTAACGCAGTATTATTCGGTCGAGATCGAGTGCGGCACGCTCGAAATTTACGATCCCGACGATGCGGACGAAACGCAATAGAGGAAGAGCGGCAATGATGTATCGCGCATACAAAGAAAGATTGGAAAAGCGGAAGCGGACGTTCGACCGCCTCTGGCATTTCCGCTATCTTTTTTTGGCGATCTTTTTGCTCTTGCTCGCCACGGCGGCGACCCTGCTCGGCGTCGGCGGCATGGTGTACGACACCGAGATCCTCTCCTCAAACGGGGAAACCTCGCTCGTCTACGGGCAGACCCCCGTCGCATTTGCGAAAGCGGTGTACGGAACGGCGCGCTTCGAATACCGCGCCCTGCCCGACGGAGAATGGCAAAAGGATGTTCCCTACCGCGCGGGGGAATACGAATGCCGCGCCATCGGCAGGAGCGTCGCCAAAACCGACCGCCGCGGCAGGGCGGTCGCGTTCACCATACAGCCGCTTCCCGTGAAGATCGGCGTGGTCGGCGAATCGCTCACGTTCGGCGAACGTCCGCAGTTCTTCGCGCCGCTGTGCTACGGCGACGAGTTGCGCGTGGAAAATTGGACGTCCGAACCCGAGGATGGGCGGCTCGAACTTTGCGCCGACCTCTCTCATGTGCGCGTCGTCGATGCGGACGGCGAGGACGTCACCTTTTGCTATACGTTCGAGGCGGAGAAGAAGAGCATCGCCGACGTCGACCGTCCCGCCGTCGTGCGCACCGAGAGCCAAACCGTCGTCTACGACGGACAGCCGCACAGTCTCGCCTGTTCTGCGCTCGGGCTCGCCGCGGGACATACGCTCGAAGCGGAGGTCAATCCCTATGTCGAAGCGGGCATGTATCGCAGCGCGCCCGTCTCCTATCGCATTCTAAACGAGGCGGGCGAGGACGTCACCGCGCATTACAACGTCTCGGTGGAGATCGGCACGCTCACCGTCGAAAAGCGGCGCGTCGCGCTCGAAACGGTCTCCGAGACCTTTGTGTACGACGGAAAAGAGCACAGCTATCCCGTCGAAACGGTTGTCGCCGAGGGAACGTTCCCCGCGGGACAGAGCCTTGCGCAGACCCAAACGCCCGTCTTTCGGGACGCGGGGGAGTACTCCAACCGCCCCGCCTTTGCGGTGTTTGAGGGGGAGGAGGAGCGCACCCGAAACTATGAGCTCGTGTGCGCCTACGGCACGGTACGCATCCAAAGGCGCGCCGTAAACTATCTCACCCAATCGAACGGGTGGGTGTACGACGGCACAGCTCATTCGGAGGGCGGCTTCGAAACGGAAGAGGAGAGCGAGGGGCGCGGGCTTTTGCTCTCGCTCGGACACACGGCGCAAGCCGTAGGCATTCCGTACATCTCTACCGTGCGCGAGAGCGGGAAACAAAACACATTCCGTATCCGAATTTTCGACGCGTCGGAAAGCGATGTGACCGAAAATTACGACCCTCTTCCCACATACGGCACGCTTACCTTGACCGCGCGTCCCATTGCCGTCACAACGCAGAGCGGGGAATGGGTGTACGACGGCGCGTATCACTCGGAAAGCGGAATCCAAGCGGAAGAAGAGAGCGAGGGGCGCGGGCTCATATCCTTGCACGCGGCGCGCGCGGTCAACGCCCCGCGCATCCTGCTCGTAAGCGAGAGCGGTGCGGAAAACAAGTTCCCCGTCGAGATCTTCGCCGCGGGCGTCAACGTCACGAACAATTACGATATTACATATACCTACGGCACGCTTACAATCACCCGCCGCCCCGTCACGGCGTACGCAATGGGGGATTCCCTCGTGTACGACGGCGCGGCGCACACCTACGGCGCGGACACGCTGACAACGGGGGAGACGGGGCTCGCGGAGGGCGATCTCTTCCAAATTACGGGCGGGACATATTCCTTTACGGACGCGGGGGAGCACACCAACGCGCCCGAGGTGAAGATCGTTGCGGGGAACGCGGACAGGACGGAAAATTACGTCCTCGATGTCTTACCCGAAACGGTTGCGATCGCAAGGCGTCCCCTTTCCTACCGCACCCGTTCGAACGGGTGGGTGTACGACGGCGCGCCGCATTTCGAGAGCGGATTTTCCTTTGACCCCTCGGGCGAAAACGAGGGGATCGTCCCGTCGCACGAGGCGCGCGCCGTCGATGTGCCGAGCATTTCGACGGTGAAAGAGAGCGGCACGGAGAACGCGTTCGACCTCGAAATTTCAGACGCGGCAGGTCGCGACGTCACCGAAAATTACGCGATTTCACCGACCTACGGAAGACTGACCATGTCCGCGCGCCCCATCCATGTCGCGACCCAACCGCAGACATGGTTATACGACGGCGTTTCCCATGCGTGGAACGGGTTCGACGCGGAAAAAGAGAGCGAGGGGCGCGGGCTCGTCTCGTCGCATAAGGCGCAAGCCGCCGATGCGCCGAGCATTACAAACGTAAGAGAGAGCGGCAAAGCGAACGCGTTCGCCGTAACGATTTCCGACGCGTCGGGCGACGTCACCGAAAATTACAGCATCTCTTATACCTATGGCGCGCTCATAATCACCCCCCGTCCCGTCGCCGTTACGACCGCCTCGCACACTTGGGTGTACGACGGAGAGGCACATCGGGACGAGAAATTTTCGGTTGCTTCGGGCGAAAACGCGGGGCTCGTGCTGTCGCACGAGGCAAGCCAGACGACGGACGCGCCGACCGTGATGAACGTCGCCGACAGCCGCACGGGGAACAACGTCTTTTCGGTGGGGATCTTCGACGGGGAGGAGAACGTCTCCGACAATTACAACATTGCATACGAATACGGGACGCTCACCCTGACCCGCCGCCCCGTCGCGTTCCTTACCGCCTCCAACGCATGGACGTACGACGGCGGGGAGCATTGGGACGAGGGCTTTATATGTACTTCTTCGCGGGAGGACGAGGGGCTCGTGCTGTCGCATAGGGGGGCGTTGAAGTCGTCCGCGCCGCGGGTCACGACGGTCGCGGACACCCGCGGCAAAACGGAAAACAACATTTTCGAGCTCTTCATCTCGGACGGGGAGGACGTCTCCGACAATTACAACATTGCATACGAATACGGCACGCTCACGATACAGCCCCGCTCCGTCACGGTTACGACGCAGAGCGATACGCTCGTCTACGACGGCAGGGAACACACCTATGGCGCGGACACGCTGAAAACGGGGGAGACGGGGCTCGCCGCGGGCGAGAGTTTCCGCATCGCGGGCGGGGCGTATCGCTTCATCGGGGCGGGCAAGCACGAAAACCACCCCGACGTGGAGATCTTTTCGGAACGCGGCGAAACGACGGAAAATTATTTGCTCAACTTTACATACGGAAGCGTCGGGATCGGGAAACGTCCCGTCTCCGTCACAACGCAGAGCGGGGAATGGGTGTACGACGGCAAGCCGCACCAAGCGGGATTCCAAGCGGAAGCAGAGCGCGAGGGGAACGGGCTCATCTCTTTCCACACGGCGCAAGCCGTCGACCAACCGAATATTACGTTTGTGCGCGAGAGCGGCAAGGAAAACAAATTCACCGTCGAGATCTTCGACGCGGGCGCGAACGTCACAGAGAACTACGAAATTACCTATTCGGGATACGGCACGCTTACGATCGCCCGCCGCCTTGTCACGGTTACGTCGCAGAGCGATTCGTTCGTGTACGACGGCAAGGCGCATTCCTATGGCGAAAGCACCTTAACGGCGGGGCAAGCGGGGCTCGCGGAGAGCGATCTCTTCCAAATCACGGGCGGGACATATTCCTTTACGGACGCGGGGGAGCACACCAACGCGCCCGAGGTAAAGATCGTTTCGGGGGAGGACGACAGGACAGAAAATTATTCCGTTACGCAAAGCAACGGAACAATTAAGATCGAACGCCGTCCCGTGCTTCTTTCCACCGCGTCCCACGAGTGGGTGTACGACGGAAAAGCGCATTGGGACGAGAGGGTGTTGGTGACAGTCGCGGAGGGATATTACGCGATCGCCGAGGGTCAGGAGTTCAAGTGGACGGCAACGAGCTACACTACCGTCACAAAAGTCAAGGATTCAAGGGAGAACGCGGTCGAGGGTACGCCCGCGGTCTTTGCGGAAGACAAGGAAGTCACGAAGAATTATCTGTTCAAATACGGCGAAAAGGGTATGCTCACCGTTATGCCCCGCCCCGTCTTGTTCCGCACCGCCTCGCATACTTGGGTGTACGACGGCGAGGGACATTCGGACGCTGGCTTCGAATGTACTTCTTCGCGGGAGAACGAGGGGCTTGTACTGTCGCACGCGGTTGCGTTGAAGTCGGCTACGCCGACCGTGATGAGCGTCGCCGACACCCGCACGGGGAACAACGTCTTTGCAGTGGGGATCTTCGACGGGGAGGCAGATGTCTCCGAAAATTATGAAATTGCATACGATTATGGCACGCTCACGATCACTCCGCGCCCGATCGCGGTTATAACGGGTTCGGGGGAATGGGTGTACGACGGCAAGCCGCACACCGTGGAGACGGATTTCGGCTACCAAGTGGAGGGCGGCGAAATCGAGGGGCATACGTATTCGGCGCAATTCAAAGAATTTTGCAACGTCTCCCGCGGCACGCCCTATCCCAACGAGTGTATCTTCACGGTCGCCGACGGGGCAAGCGACGTCACGGGGAACTATCAAGTGACGTATCACTTCGGAGAGATCATCATCACCCCCCGCCCGATTGCGGTCACAACGGGCTCGGGCGAATGGGTGTACGACGGCGTTCCCCATTCGGAGAGCGGCTTTGAAGCGGAAGAAGAGAGCGAGGGACGCGGGCTCGTCTCGTCGCAAGATCATAGGGCGCAAGCCGTCAATCTGCCGCACATCACGAACGTCACGGAGAGCGACATGGAAAACAATTTCCTTGTCGAGATCTTCGACGCCTTGGGCGCGAACGTCACCGAAAATTACGAGATCGCATACACCTACGGCACGCTCACGATCGTCCCCCGTCCCGTCACCGTCACCACCGCCTCGCACACATGGGCGTACGACGGCGCGGATCACTTCGACGGCGGTTTCACCGCCGAAGAAGAAAGGGATGGAAGAGGACTGCTCGGCGCGGACAGGGGGCTTGAACAGTTACTTTCATACACCACGGTGCGCGAGATCACCGACAGCGATTCCGAGATCGGAACCGTCCCGAACGAACTCACCGTCACGTTCGGCGACAACTATCTTGTCGATTACGTCTACGGGAAATTGCGCGTCAAGCCGCCCATCGTCGTCCGTCTTTACACCGAAAAGGCGGAGTACGACGGCAACCCGCATACATACAGCGGAAAATTCAAGATCCAATCGCTGCCTTTGGACGTCAAAAAGGAAGATGTGACGCTGACCGTGCGTCCGACTATGGTCGAACCGGGCGCAATGACTTGCGAGGAGATCGGCGCGTCATTTGCGGTGAAAGGCGACCCCGGGCTCGCGGAAAACCGCTTCGTGTTCGAAGGCGCGGAAACGCCCTTTGCCGTCACGCCGCGCAAAATCACCGTCGCCAGCCAGTCGGTCGCCATGCGTTACAGCGGCAAGCCGATCCAAGGCTGGGAGACGCAAAACGGCAAGCCGTATTTCGTCTCCCGCGGCTCGCTTCTTTTCGGTCACACCCTCGAATGCGCCGTAAACGGCGTGCTCGACGGCTCGATGTCCTACGCGGACAACACGTTCGACGAGGGCAAGACGGTCATCCGCGACGAATACGGGAACGACGTCACCCGCTACTACGAGATCAGGTATAGCTACGGCACGCTCGAATGGATCGAGCCGTAGAAAGGCAGCCGCTTTTCGTTCCGCTTGAATCTGGCGGGGTATCCTATTTAGAAAAAGAACGGACCGCCGAAAGGCGTTCCAAAAGGAGAATGTCATGAAAGAACAAATCGTACAATGGATCAGGTCGTATTTCGATGAGAACGGCAAAGATTGCAACGCCGTCATCGGCGTCTCGGGCGGCAAAGACAGCTCGGTCTGCGCCGCGCTCTTGGTCGAGGCACTCGGCAAAGATCGGGTCATCGGCGTCCTCATGCCGCAGGGCGTGCAGCACGACATCCAAATGTCGTACGACCTCGTCAATCTGCTCGGCATCCGCCATTTCGTCGTCAACATCGGCGAGGTATGCGAGAGCTTGGTCGGGGCGATCTCCGCGGGCGGCATTCCCGAAGAGACCCTCCGCGCCGACAAGACCTACTATTCCAACACCCCCGCGCGGGTGCGCATGACCGTGCTGTACGGTGTCTCCGCGATCTTCCACGGCAGGGTCGCCAACACCTGCAATCGCTCGGAAGATTACGTCGGCTATTCCACCAAATTCGGCGACAGCGCGGGCGATTTCAGCCCGTTGAGTAACCTCACCGTCCGCGAAGTCAAGGAGCTCGGCTACGAGCTCGGGCTTCCCCGCAAATTCATCGAGAAGATCCCCGAGGACGGGCTCTCGGGCAAGACCGACGAGGACAACCTCGGCTTTACCTATGCCGCCCTCGACCGCTATATCGAGACGGGAGAGATCGACGACGAGGCGATGAAACAGAAGATCGACGCACTGCATCGGGCGAATCTTCACAAGATCACCCCCATGCCGTCCTATCGAAAATAATTGCGGCTTGCAAATAAGCCGCACTTGGGAGGAAATCATGGAAACCGACGCAACCGAGTACATCGACCTCGGCGACGGAAGACGCTCTCCGCTCACGAAGCAAGAGCTTCTCGCGCTCAAAAAGATCGTCGTAAGAAACAACCGCACCGTCGTGGGCGTGTCGTACAGCGGAACTTATCGCGGCGCGGGCGGCACCAACCTCTCCCCGTGCGAACCGTTGTGCTCGGGCGAGGTTCTGCTCAAAGACATCGAGGGGGGCGACGTCTACGCGTGGTGCGGCTATGAGATCGTCGCCGCCATCGACGACGTGGTGTATCTTCGGAGCGGGAACTCCATCAGTATTCTCGCCCCGAAACGTTGGATCTCTTTTCGGGAGAGCATCGCATACGACACCTACGGCTATTTCGAACTGTCCGTCCTCTGCACCTCGGATTGACGGGAGGAATCACCATGCCAAAATCGGTCATTTATTTTACCAAAAAGGAGATAAAACAAATGCCGATAGAGTTTCAAAAAATT
>CANRJR010000014.1 GCA_947631005.1 uncultured Clostridia bacterium
AATATGTCATTCAGAGCGAAGCGAAGAATCTCCCGCAGTTTAGAATTTCCCTCGTAACGAATTATGTAAGGGAAGAGATCCCTGCGAGTTGGTTATAATAATATAAGGAGAGATCATGTATTCGTATCTTTTGTTTTTGCTTATCCTCATTCCCTTTCTCGCGCTCTCGGCGTGGGCGAGCGTGCGGGTGAATACGACGTACGCAAAATACGACGCCGTTCCCAACCGTGCCGCGGCGACGGGGTACGATGCGGCGACCCGCCTCATGCGGCGGCGCGGGGTCGACGATATTACGGTCAATCGCGTGGGTGGCAGGCTCACCGACCATTACGACCCGACCCGCAAACAGGTCAACCTCTCCGAGAGCACCTACGGTTCGGCGTCCGTTGCGGCGGTCGCCGTCGCCGCGCACGAGATCGGGCACGTCATGCAAAAGAAAAAGGGGTATGTGCCCTATCGCATCCGCAACGTTCTCGTGCCCATCACCAATATCGGCTCGCGGCTCGCCCTGCCCGTCATTCTCATCGGCGTTCTCCTCACCGCGTTCTGGCAGACGACGCCGTACGGCGAATGGGCGGTGTACGTCGGGATCGGGCTCTACGGGCTCTCCACCCTCTTTATGCTCGCGACCCTGCCCGTCGAATTCAACGCGTCGCGCAGGGCGAAAAAGATGCTGCTCGAGGACGGCATTCTTACGGAAGAGGAGCTCCCTGCCGCGAAGCAGGTGCTCTCCGCCGCCGCGATGACCTATGTGGCGTCGCTTCTCATCTCGCTCGTCTACTTTTTACGGTTCGCGCTCGTGTTCCTCTCCCTCGCGGGGAGAAACAGACGCGAGTGAAGTTCACAAATTTTCTTTTCTTGTGCCGTGCGCGTTGCGCTTACGCGCCGCGCGTGGCGAAAAGAAAATTTCGTGATAGAAACTAGCTCTCTCTTTAATTAAGTTGGCCGTCTCGTTCGCTCTGTAAGACAATAAGCCGCAAGTGTGCGGCAAATTGTGTCGCGCAGCGGAAAAGCGTGGTTTTCCTCGCGCCATTATTTGGGAGCCTGAAAAGTGCTTCCAATTTGTCATTCAGAGCGAAGCGAAGAATCTCCCGCAGTCTTATGTTGCCTATACTACGCTGTCATTTCGAGTGAAGTGAGTGAAACGAGCGCGTCGAGAAATCCCCTTGGTCGTTGATTAGGTTTGGAATATAATAAGGGAGATTTCTCGACTGCGGCTACGCCTCCGCTCGAAATGACAAATTAGAATGCCCGTTCGCTTCTAATATGCCATTCCTTATTCTCTCGCGAAACAGATTGCGTAGCAAGGTTTTTCGCGAAAAGAAGCGACCGACGTATAAGGTAAGCCTTACATCTTTTGGGCAAGGCTTACCAAACCCGTCGCGTCGCGACGAGCGACGAAACGGGGTTGATTTTTTGCGTGGGGGATGGTATAATGGGCGCAGGAGGGGACATGAGCAAGGGCAAACAGGCGAGGTTTCATCTCAAATCGGGCGAAACGCTGAAAAAGTCGGGGATGATGGACTACTGTATCACGGGCGGGTACGCGCATTTTGTGGCGGGCGACGCCTATTTGACCGACCGCCGCTTTTTCTTTTCGGCGGAGCTTGCGGGCGGGGAACTTCTCTCGTTCGACGTTCCGCTCGGGCACGTCTATGCCGTCGAGACCGCGGGCGTGCCCTTTCTCACGCGCAGCATGCGGCTGTGCGCGGACGAGGGGGTGTACCGCCTGAACGCGTTCTTTGTGGGACGCTGGGTGCGCGCGGTGCGCCGCGCCGTATCCGAAGCGCGAAAGGACGGTTGAGCGGCTTGCTTTTTGGGGAAGAACGTGGTATAATCGGCATATGAAAGTGTGGGCGATCAGCGATCTGCACCTATCCGGGCGGGCGAACAAGCCGATGGACGTGTTCGGTCCGGGATGGGAGGGGCATTTCGAAAAAATCAAACGCGATTGGACGGAGAAAGTCGGCGCGGACGACATTGTGCTCGTCGGCGGGGACACGTCGTGGGGGATGAAACTCGACGAGGGCATGTACGACGTGTGCGAGGTTGCCGCTCTCCCCGGGAAAAAGGTGTTCATCCGCGGCAATCACGACTATTGGTGGAGCGGGATCACCCGCATCCGCGCCCGCGCGCCCGAAAACTGTTATTTCTTACAGAACGACTGCGTGCGCTTCGGCGGCGTGGTGATCGCGGGTTCGCGGGGTTGGACGTGCCCCGGGAGCGCGGACTTCACCGATCACGACCTCGTACTATACAAGCGGGAAGCCGAGCGGTTCAAGCTCGCCTTTTCGGAGGTGCGGGCGGTGAGAAAAGAGGGGGACACGCTCATCGCGCTCATCCACTACCCGCCATTTTCGGTCAAAAAGGAGGACACGCTTTTTACGGGTCTGTTCGAGGAGAACGGCGTGCAGAAGGCGGTATTCGGGCATCTGCACGGGGCGGGGTACTTCCCGTTGAAGTGCGAAAAGGCGGGCGTGGAGTATTTTCTCACCTCCTGCGACAAGACAAAATTTTCTCTCACCGAAATCCTTTGAAATCCTTTACATTTGCACGGGAGCATGCTATAATGCAGACAAGGCAGTTTTTAAGAGCGGCACCGTGATGCCGACAAGACACCTTACCGTCTCTCGGCGCGTTCTCGTCTTGCGGCATGCCCGCAGGACTTTTTTTCTGCTTGGAGGACGTATGCCGACCGTCATGGACGAGGCGGGAATGCGCCGCGCGCTCGCGCGGCTCTCCCATGAGATCGAGGAAAAACACGAGGGGCTGGACGACGTAGTGCTCGTCGGCATCAAGCGGGGCGGCGAGATCGTTTCCCGCAGGATCGCGGCGTATTTTGCCGCGCAGGGCGTCGCCGTGCCGCAGGCGGGGCTGGATATCGGCATGACGCGGGACGATCTCGTCTCCGCTTTTTTTGTGCCGCAAGCCGAGCGGAACGAGCTCGGGTTTTCGCTGACGGGCAAGCGGGTGGTGCTCTGCGACGACGTTTTGCATACGGGCAGGAGCGCGCTCGCGGGCGTGGAGGCACTCTTCCGTCTGGGCAGACCCGCGGCGGTGCGCCTGCTCGTGCTCGTCGACCGCGGGGGGCGGGAAGTGCCCGTCCGCGCGGATTTCGTGGGGAAGAACGTCCCCACGTCCAAAGAGGAATATATCGGCGTGCATTTCCGCGAGCTCGGTTTCGGGGAGGACGCGCTCATCCTCACGAGGAGGCAACCGTGAAACGGAAAGACATTTTGGGACTGTACGACCTCGAAGCGGAGGAGATCGCCGAGATCCTCTCCGTCGGGCTCAACATGAAAAAGCTGTTGCGCCAGAACATCAAAAAACTTCCGCACCTTGCGGGCAAGTCGGTCACCACGCTCTTCTATGAAAATTCGACGCGCACGCGCTGTTCGTTCGAGCTCGCGGCGAAATACATGGGGGCGCACGTCGTCGCCGTCGAAGCCGACCGTTCCTCCGTGCAAAAGGGGGAGACGCTCGT
This sequence comes from uncultured Clostridia bacterium, assembly GCA_947631005.1. Lineage (GTDB taxonomy): Bacteria > Bacillota > Clostridia > Christensenellales > Borkfalkiaceae > Gallimonas. Next base: position 3,485 of record CANRJR010000014.1, read on the forward strand.
CGACACGGGCAAGACGCTCGACGCGATGAAGTGCGACGTGATCGTCATCCGTCATCCCGCGGGCGGCGCGCCCAAACTGCTTTCAAAAACGGTGTCGGCGCACGTCGTCAACGCGGGGGACGGCATGAACGAACACCCCTCGCAGGCGTTGCTCGACATGCTCACCATGCAAGAAAATTTCGGCAGGATCGCGGGGCTCAAAGTCGCCATTCTCGGCGACGTTTCCCATTCGCGCGTTGCAAAGAGCAACCTATACGGGCTCTCCAAATTGGGCGCGGAGGTGCGGATGTACGCGCCCCGCACCTTGCTGCCCTCGGGCATCGGCCGCATGGGCGCAAAGATCTGTTCTTCCCGCGAAGAGGCGGTCGACGGCGCGGACGTCGTGATGGGGCTGCGCATCCAGCTCGAACGCCAGCACGCGGGCAACTTCCCCTCCCTCGGGGAGTACGCGGCGTATTACGGCGTGAACGAGGGGCTGATGCGGTATGCCAAAGCGGGCGCGCTCGTCATGCACCCGGGACCCGTCAACCGCGGCGTGGAACTCACCTCCGCGCTCATCGACGGGGATACGAGCCGCATCGAGGCGCAGGTGCTTTCGGGGATCGCCGTCCGCATGGCGATGCTCTTTTTGCTCACCAAGGAGGAGATCGCATGATCGTTCGGGACGTAGAGATCGTGGGAAGAGAGGGAAGATACGATATCGAAATACAGGGCGGCAGGATCGCGCGGATCGGAAGCGGACTTCCCGCCGCCTCCAAGGAGATCGACGGGCGGGGGCTCACCGCGTTTGCGGGGCTCATCGACATGCACGTCCATTTGCGCGAGCCGGGATTCGAGAAAAAGGAGACCATCGAGAGCGGGGCGCGGGCGGCGGTGAGGGGCGGTTTCACCCAAATTTGCTGTATGCCCAACACCAAGCCCGTCTGCGACAACAAGGTGGTCGTCTCATACATCAAAATGCGGGCGGCGGAGGTCGGGCTGTGCAAGATCCGCCCCATCGGCGCGATCACCGAGGGACAGGAGGGGAAGAACCTCGCGGCGATCGGGGCGATGAAGGCGGCGGGCGCGGTCGCCCTCTCGGAGGACGGCAAGAGCGTAGCCTCTACGGGGCTCATGGCGAACGCCATGATGTACGCCTCCGACTTCGGGCTCAAATGCCTCTGCCACTGCGAGGACGCTTCGCTCGTGGACGGCGGCGTCGTCAACGACGGGTACTATTCCACGCTCACGGGGCTCAAAGGGAGCATCCGCGCGGCGGAGGACGCGATGATCGCCCGCGAGATCTGTCTTGCGGAGAGCCTCGGCTTGCCCGTGCACATCTGCCACGTCTCCACATACAGCGGCGTACAGCTCATCCGCGAAGCCAAGGCGCGGGGGGTGCGCGTCACCGCAGAGACCTGCCCGCACTACTTCACGCTCACGGACGCCGCCATCGCCTCGTTCGACACCAACACCAAGGTCAATCCCCCCCTGCGGGAGGAGAAAGACAGGCGCGCCGTCGTCGAGGGGCTCAAAGACGGGACGATCGACTGCATCGTCACCGACCACGCCCCCCATCACGCGGACGACAAAAACGTGGAATACAACTTCGCCGCCTTCGGGATCAGCGGGCTCGAAACGTCGTTCGCGCTCTCGTACACCAAGCTCGTGCGGGAGGGCGCGCTCACGCTCGCGCAGCTTGCCGAAAAGATGAGCACTGCGCCCGCCGCCATTCTCGGGTTGGAGGGCGGGAAGCTCGAAGAGGGCGGCGTTGCCGACCTCACCCTCATCGACCTCAACGAGAAGTGGAAGATCGACCCCGCGCAATTCGTCTCCAAGGGGAAAAATTCCCCGTTCGGCGGGATGGAGGTGTACGGCAGGGTGAAATATACCGTCGTGGACGGAGATATCAAATATGAGGAGAAACGCGCATGATCATCGACGCACTCTCGGAAAAAATCATCGAGCGGCAGAACCCGACCTGCGTGGGGCTGGATACCTCGCCCGAATACGTTGGGGCTTACAGGGGCGATCCCGCCGCCGCGGTGTACCGCTTCAACCGCAACGTCGTCGACGCGGTGTTTGACGTCGTCCCCGCCGTCAAGGTGCAAATCGCCTATTACGAGGCACTCGGGCGGGGGGGCGTCGAATGCTTTTTCGACACCTGCGCCTACGCCAAAGCGCGGGGGCTGTTTGTCATCGCGGACTGCAAGCGCAACGACATCGGCGCGACGGCGGCGCAGTACGCCAAGGCGTTTTTGGAAGGACGCGGCGGGGAGAACATCGACCTTATCACGATCAACGGCTACCTCGGCTCGGACGGCGTTCTGCCCTTTGTCGAAGCGGCGAAGGCGAACGACAAAGGGGTGTTCGTGCTCGTCAAAACGAGCAATCCCTCCTCGGGCGAATTGCAGGACCTCAAACTCGCGGACGGGCGTACCGTGTACGAGTGTATGGGGGACATGGTCGAGACATGGGGTGGGGATAGCGTAGGAAAGTACGGCTATTCGCGCGTGGGCGCGGTGGTCGGGGCGACCTATCCCGAAGAGGCGAAGATCTTGCGCGCGCGCATGCCGCATTCTTTCTTCCTCATCCCCGGATACGGCGCGCAGGGCGGGAACGCCGCCATGCTCAAACACTGCTTCAAGGCGGGCGGCATGGGGGGGATCGTCAACAATTCCCGCGGCATCCTCTGCGCCCATAAGACGTCGGACAAGTGGAAAGACGTTCCCTCGCCCGAGCGGTACGCCGCGCGGGAGGCGGCGTTGAAGATGAAGGCGGATCTGTTGTCCGTATTGGGGGAGATCCATGCGTGAAGTCATAGCAACGGTGCTCGAAAATATCCGCATCGCCGAGGAGGTGTATTCGCTCACCTTTGCGGCGGAGGAGATCCCCGTGCGGGCGGGGCAGTTCTGCATGATCGGCGTGGGCGCGCCGCTTCGCAGACCGTTCGCCCTCTGCAAGGCGGAGGGGGAGCGATACACGGTGTGCTACCGCGTCAAGGGCGCGGGCACGCGCGCGCTCGCCGCCGTCCGTCCCAAAGACGAGATTTCCGTGCTGATGCCGCTCGGCAACGGATTCGTCTTACAGCCGCACGAGAAAACGGTCGCCGTCGTGGGCGGGGGCGTGGGCGTATTCCCGCTCATCGCCGCCATCCGCGCCTTTTGCGGGGAGCGGGAGGTCTATTCCTTTATGGGCTTCCGCAACAGGGCGGCGGTCTGCATGCAGTACGAGATGCAGCGGAGCAAGGAGCTCGTTATCGCGACCGACGACGGCTCGGCGGGCTATCGCGGTACGGCGGTGCAGGCGTTTATGGAAAATGTCGGGCGTATCCGTCCCGACGCGGTGCTCGCCTGCGGACCTCTGCCCATGCTGAAAGCTCTCAAAACGGCGGTGGGAGGGCGATTCCCCGTGTATGCGTCGCTCGAAGAGCGGATGGGCTGCGGGATCGGCGCGTGCCTCGTGTGCGTATGCAATACGGCGGACGGCGGGCACGCCCGCGTCTGCAAGGACGGACCTGTGTTCGACCTCTCGAAAATTTCCCTGTAAGGAGAAGATCATGGCAGATTTAAGCGTAACGCTGTGCGGCGTGCCGCTCAAAAATCCCGTCATTCCCGCGTCGGGGACGTTCGGCTTCGGCAGGGAATTTAACGAGATCTACGATATTTCCGTGCTCGGCGCGGTGGCGACCAAGGGGCTCACCCTCGCGCCGCGGAGCGGCAATCCCGTCCCCCGTATCGCGGAGAGCGGGAACGTCGTCCTCAACGCCGTCGGACTGCAAAACCCCGGTGTGGAGAGCTTTCTCAAAAACGACCTTTCGTGGCTTCGCTCCAAAACGCGGGTCATCGCCAACGTCGCGGGGAGCACGGTTGAAGAATACGGCGAGATCTGCGCCCGTCTCGACGGCAAGACCGACTTCATCGAACTCAACATCTCCTGCCCCAACGTCAAGTGCGGGGGGATGGCGTTCGGCGTCCGTCCCGCCGATGTGGAGCGGGTGACGCGGACGGCGAAAGACGCCCTCAAATCCACCCCGCTCATCGTAAAACTTTCGCCCAACGTCGAGAGCATTTCCGCGGTCGCGCGGGCGGCGGAGGCGGGCGGCGCGGACGGCATTTCGCTCGTCAACACCTTTACGGGGATGGCGATCGACGTCGAACGCCGCCGCCCCGTGCTCGCCAACAACACGGGCGGCGTATCGGGCGCGGGTATCAAGCCCATCGCGGTGCGCATGGTGTACGAGGCGAGCCGCGCCGTGAATATCCCCGTCGTCGGCATGGGGGGGATCGTATGCGCGGAGGACGCCGTGGAATTTCTGCTCGCGGGCGCGACGGCGGTGCAGGTCGGCACGCACAACTTCACCGACGCGCTCGCCTGCCCCAAGATCATCGAGGGGCTGTCCCGCTGGTGCGAGGCGCACGGCGTGGAGAAGATCGGCGCGCTCACGGGCGCGCTCCAATGCAATTAAGGAGAGAGCAATGCAGGATTATCAACGCGGTTTCATCCGGTTCATGGCAGACAACGGCGCGCTTCTGTTCGGCGACTTCACCCTCAAAAGCGGCCGCCGCGCGCCCTATTTCATCAACGCGGGCAACTACCGCACGGGGGAGCAGATCGCCCGCCTCGGCGAGTACTACGCGGCGTGCTTCATCGACAAAAAGATTTCGGCGGACGTCCTTTTGGGACCCGCCTACAAGGGCATTCCGCTCGCCGTCTCCACGGCGATCGCCCTGACCCGCTACAACAAGAACGTGGGCTACTGCTTCGACCGCAAGGAAATCAAAGACCACGGCGAGGGCGGCATGTTCGTCGGCGCGCCCCTCTGCGCGGGCGGCGAGGTCTGCCTCATCGAGGACGTGATGACGTCGGGAAAGGCACTTCGCGAGATTCTCCCCAAGATCGCCGCCGAGGCGGACGTGAAAGTGACCTCGATGATCGTCTCGGTGGACCGCTGCGAGCGGGGAACGGGAAACAAGTCCGCCGTGCGCGAGGCGTTCGATACGTTCGGCGTGCGGGTGTATTCCATCGTGACCGTGAAAGACGTGATCGACGCCCTCGAAGAGGGCGTGATCGCAGGCAGGGAACATCTTCCCGCCATGCGGGCGTATTTGGAGCAGTACGGCGCATAGTCCCGCCGCAAAAATCGTATCGGCGAGCCCCGCGTCCGTTCGGCGCGGGGCTCGCTCCGTCCAAAGGCGATCGTCCGAAAGAGGACGTTTTGCGCGAAAACGGATATTTGCGTTCCGCGGCGCATACCTTATGCGTATGGAACAGTATCGGCTGGATGTGCGGGAGACGCTCGCGCAATATGGGACGAGCGAACGGGGGCTGACCTCCGAGGAGGCGAAGGCGAGGCTGGAAGGCGGGCAAAACGTCATCGAGACGGGCAAAAAGAGCAGCCTCTTGGGGCTGTTTTTTTCACAGTTCAAAGACCTCATGACCCTCATCCTCATCGCGGCGGCGGCACTCTCGGGCGTGCTCGCCTTCGTGACGGGCGACAAGAGCGAACTCGCCGATACGGGCATTTTGCTCTTTGTCATCCTGTTGAACGCCGTGGTCGGGTTTTTACAGCAATACCGCGCCGACCACGCCATCGAAAATCTCAAAAAACTCTCCGTGTGCGAGGCGAAGGCGGTGCGGGACGGCAAGGTCGTGAAGATCGACGCGCGCGAGCTCGTCGTCGGCGACGTCATCGAACTCGCCGAGGGGGACGCCGTCCCCGCCGACTGCCGCATCCTCTCGTCGGACGACTTCCGCTGCGACGAATCGACGCTCACGGGGGAATCCAAGCCCGTCAAAAAGTACAACTGCGTCGTGCAAAAGAGCGGGCTCTCCGACCGCGCCAACACGGCGTTCTCCTCTGCGTACTGCGTCCGCGGGACGGCGCGGTGCGTCGTCGTGGCGACGGGCATGAACACCGAAACGGGTCGGATCGCGCGCATGTTGCAGGAGAAAAAACCCGCCCCCTCCCCCCTCGACAAGACCATCGCGCGGCTCGGAAAAATCATCACGATCGCGGTCATGGTGGTGTCGTGTTTGCTTTTTGCGGGGGGATTGCTGCAACATAGGAGCACCTTTTTGCAGAACCTCATGTCGGCGGTCGCCATCGCCGTGGCGGCGATTCCCGAGGGCATGGGGGCGGTCGTCACCGTCATTCTCGCCATGGGCGTACAGCGGATGGCAAAGCGGCGGGCGGTCATGCGGAAGCTCTCCGCCGTCGAGGCTCTCGGCAGTTGCAGCGTGATCTGTTCGGACAAGACGGGCACGCTCACCCTCGGCAAAATGCGGGTCGAGGAGATCGCCGCCGACTTTTCGGGGCAGGGCGCGCGCGCCGAAGAGGAACTTCTCAAATGTATCCGCGCCTGCCATTCCGTCAAGGGCGAGGCGGGCGCGTACCTCGGCGACCCGACCGAGATCGCCCTGCTCGAATACGCCGACCGTCGCCGCTTCCGCTTCGGCTTCACCCCGCTCGGCGGGACGCCGTTTTCCTCCGAACGCAAGATGATGAGCGTGCTCGTGCAAAGCGGCGGGACGCGGCTGTATGTGAAAGGCGGCGCGGACGTCCTGCTCAAACGGTGTACCCGCATGCTCACCGAGGCGGGGGAGACGCCGCTCACCCCGCAGATGCGGGCGGAGATCTCGGCGCGCGTCACGGCGTATTCGCGGCGCGCCATGCGGGTGCTCGGCTTCGCCTACGGCACGGGCGAAAAGGAGAGCGACCTCGTATTTTTGGGGCTCGCCGCCATGCTCGATCCCCCCAAGGAGGGAGTGGAAGAGGCGGTGCGCGCCTTCCGCCGCGCGGGGGTCAAGGTCGTCATGATCACGGGGGACGGCGCGGAGACGGCGTTTGCCATCGCCTCCCGCCTCGGGATCGCCGACGATTGGGGGGAAGTCGTCACGGGGGAGGAGCTCGACGGCATGGACGCGCGCGAGCTTGCCCGCCGCGTCAAGGGATACGCCGTCTATGCGCGCGTTTCGCCCAAGCACAAGTCGGAGATCGTGCGCGCCCTGCAAACGCAGGGGGAGGTGGTCGCCATGACGGGGGACGGCGTCAACGACGCGCCCGCGCTCAAAGCCGCCGACATCGGGATCGCCATGGGTTCGGGGACGGACGTCGCCAAGAGTGCCGCCGACATTGTGCTCGCCGACGACGATTTTTCCACGATGGTGCACGCCGTCGAGGAGGGGCGCAACGTCTTTTTCAACGTCAAAAAGACCATCTCGTTCTTCCTCGCGACCAACCTCGCCGAGGTGCTCTGCGTGCTCGTCGCCTCCCTCTTTTTGTGGCGGTACGACTTTCTCACCTCCACCCAACTGCTGTGGATCAACCTCATCACCGATTCCCTCCCCGTGCTCGCGCTCGGCGTGGAAAAAAAGGAGGGCGCAATGGACTGCCCTCCCGTCGCGGGGCGGGAGATCTTCTCCTCCGCCGCCCTCTTGCGCATTCTCTTTTTCGGGGTCGTGCAGACGGCGATCGTGCTCACGGTGTTCCTTTCCGCCCTCCGCGCCTACGGCAACGCCGCGGCGAGCACGATGGCGTTCATGACGCTCTCTTTCCTCGAACTCTTCCACGCGTTCAACGTCCGCAAGGACGGACCCGCCCGCCCGCGCGATTTTATCGCCAACCCCGCGCTGTTATGTACGCTGTTGGTCGGCGTCGGGATCAGCGTGCTTCTCTCGGTTACGCCGCTTCGCACGCTCTTCTCGCTCGCCGCGCTCACCCCCGTGCAGTGGGCGATCGTGTTCGGCGCGTCGCTCTCCATCCTCCCCATCGGCGAGATCTCCAAGCGGATCTTCGCACTGCCGAAAGTCAGAATTGGCAAAAAACGCACCCTTCCGCTTTGAAGTGGGCGATGATGGCGGGGAGAGCCTCGGCGGTTGCGGCGTGCGGCGCGGAATCGTGCAACAAAAGCACCACGGGATCTTTGTTCTGCGCCGTGTCGACGGCGGTTTGAAAGAGGGTCTGCGCGGAGGCGTTTCGGGTCTCCTCGTCGCCGCATACGGCGTTCCACCAAACGACGCGGTATCCCTCGCGTTCGAGCAGGGCGCGCTTTTCGAAGTGCCCGCCCCCGGGGAAGCGGTACACGCGCGGGGTGACGCCCGCAACGCGGGAGATGGTCGCGGCGCAGGCGGCGGCGTCGCGCAGAAGCGCGTCGTCGCCCGCATAGATCTCGCCGTAGCGGTGGGTCTGCGAATGCACGCCCAGCGTATGTCCCTCGGCGGCGATGCGGCGCAGGGTGTTTTCGCGCCCCCAAACGCGGTCGCCCACCACAAAGAAAGTCGCCTTCACCTGTTCCTTTTGGAGGGTGTCGAGAATGCGGTTGGTCACGACCTCGCTCGGACCGTCGTCGAACGTGAGATAGACTTCGCGCGCCTGCGCGGCGAACGAAAAGGTCGGCGCGGTCATCGTAAGGCGCGCCCCGAAGTGGGCAAGCAACATGAGCACGACGGCGAAGATCGCGATCGCCGCGGTAAAAAAGGTTTTCCGCATATCCCGAGTTTGGGTAATTTTCGCAAGAATATTTACTTTTCGCGCGCGGTGTGATATAATGTCACGGAACGGAGGAAAATGTATGATCACAACAAAGAGTTTCGGAAAAACGCAAGACGGAAAAGAGGTGCTCGCCTTTACGCTTCACGACGGCGCGGCAAGCCTCACCGTCCTCAATTTCGGCGGCGTTGTCCAGAGCCTCGTCGTCCCCGACAGGGCGGGAAATCCCGTCGACGTCTTGCTCGGCTATCCCGACGTTGCGGGCTACGAGCAAAACGGCGGCTACCTCGGCGCGCTCATCGGCAGGTTCGGCAACCGCATCGGCGAGGGAAAGCTCACCGTCGGCGGCAAGACCTATCAGCTGTATTGCAACGACCGCGGCAACCATTTGCACGGCGGCAAGGAGGGCTTCAACCGCAAGATCTGGGCGCACGAGATCGACGGGGATTCGCTCAAACTCTCCATCGTCTCGCCCGACGGCGAAGAGAACTACCCCGGCACGCTCCGCGTTCTCGTAACGTACACCTTTGAAAACCGCACGCTCGGGATCTCCTACCGCGCCGTCTCCGACCGCGCCACCGCCGTCAACCTCACCAATCACGCCTATTTCAACCTGAACGGCGAGGGGGACGGTTCGATCCTCGACAACGAGCTCTTCATCGACAGCGACTTCATCACGCCCACCAATCCCACCATGATCCCCGTCGGCGGCTTCCGCGCCGTCAAGGGCACGCCGTTCGACTTCACCGTCGCAAAGCCCATCGGACGGGATATCGAAGCGGACGACGTCGACCTCAAACAGGGCAACGGGTACGATCACTGCCACGTCCTCAAAAACCGTTGCGGGGAGATGACCGAGTACGCCGTGGCGTACAGCCCCAAGACGGGCATCCGCATGCGCTGCTTCACCGATATGCCCGCCGTACAGTTTTACGCGGGGAACGGTCTGCACCAGCAGGGCAAGACCGCCTACTACGGAAAACGCGCGGGCTTCTGCCTCGAAACGCAGGCGATCCCCAACAACCCCAACGTGCCCGAGTACGCCGAAAAGGGAAGCTCGATCCTCCCCGCGGGCAAGGAATATGCGTTCTGCGCCAAATACGCCTTCGACGTCGTTTGAGAAAATTCATTTCATACGGAAATATCCCGCGCACATCGCGCGGGATATTTTTCAAACAGAGCATAAAAAAACGCGGCGGTTTCGCCGCGTTTTTATGATTGGATTCAGAGTGCGAGCCCGAGGATCATCCAAAGGAGGAAGCCCCAGCAGAGGATGCCCCACATTGCCATCTTGCCGCATTCGAGCGCGAGTTCGGACTTTGTTCTGTACCAAGCGAAGTGGAGCGCGATGCCGCAAGGGAATACGATGAGCGACAAAATCTGCCAGCCGATGAGCGAGGTGTTGGAGAACACCTGCTTGAACCAAGGCACGATGGACTTGTAGAAGCCGATCGACGCTTCGACGCTGACCGCCCAGCCGAGCGCGATAAACGCAACGTCGATGATGAAGTACAGCCACGACAGCCCGTAAACGCCGCCCGCGTTGGTCGCGAAGTTCATGATGATGGAAATGAATTCCACGGCGAAGAAGAACGAAACGTCGCGTTCGGTGTGTCTGTGCAGGTAAGCGTAATAGATCGCCACGAATGCCGTAAGAAACAGCGAGATCACGCCGAGCACCATATTGAATGTAGTCATAAAGTTCCCCCGTTTTTTGTACTTTTCTTTATTATAATACGAAGAATTGCAAATGTCAATATCCGAAATGAAAATTTCGCGAAAAAATCGACGGACAAAATTTGTGCAAATTGCGCAAAAACACCTTTTCCCGCCCGCCGCATACCATACAGTGACCGCTGTTGCGGCAGGGAGATCTACAAATGCAATGGTTTTTGTCCTTACGGACGTGGGAGCAGGCACTTCTCGCGTCCGTCATGATGTACGCGGCGACGACGCTCGGCGCAAGTCTCGTCCTCTTTTTCGGAAAACTCAACAAGCCCGCGCTCGCCGCGCTCACGGGCGGGGCGGCGGGCATCATGATCGCGGCTTCCTTTTTTTCGCTGCTTCTGCCCGCGCTCGAATATCCCTCCTTTTTGCCCGACTATCTCACCGTCACCCTCGGATTTTTGGGCGGCGGGCTCTTTATCCTCCTCTCCGACCTCGCCCTTTCCCGCAAGATGAAACAAAAGGGACGGAGCGGACTGCTCTATTTCGCCGTCACGCTGCACAACGTACCCGAGGGGCTCGCCGTGGGGGTGGCGTTCGCGGCGGCTGTCTCGGAAAACGCCGCCCTCGCCGCGCTCGTGTTCGCCGTGGGGATCGCGGCGCAGAATTTTCCCGAGGGGGCGTGCGTCGCCTTCCCCCTGCGCGCGGACGGCATGTCGCGGCGGAAGAGTTTTTTCTTCGCGCAGGGTTCGGGCGCGGTGGAGATCCCCGCCTGCGTACTCGGCGCGGTCGCCGCCGCCGCGGTGCGCGGCTTGCTTCCGTGGGCACTCTCCTTTTCGGCGGGCGCGATGATCGCCGTCGTCTGTTCCGAACTCATCCCCGAATGTTTTTCGGAGAGCAAGACGGCGGCGTCTATCGGGACGGTCTTGGGGTTTTGCGTCATGATGATCCTCGATATCGCGCTCGGTTGACCGTATAAAAATTTTTCGGGCGTCCATACTTGCGGATATGGAAGAGAGCGAAAAGACGCCGCAGACCGAAAAGGCGGCGGAAGAGAAAAAGGGCGGGCGGCGCACGGCGATCGTCGTGGGCGGCTCGTCGGGCATCGGCAGGGAAACGGCGTTGCGGCTTCTCGCCAAGGGATTTCGGGTGTTCAACATCTCGCGGACGCCCTTCCGCGGGGAACGCGTGCATACGATCGAGGCGGACGCTGCGCAGGAGGGCGAACTCTCCCGCGCCGTGTATGCCGCCGCCGAGGAAGCGGACGGGGTCGATCTGTTCGTCTATTCGGCGGGATATTCCATGGCAGCCCCCCTCGAATACGCGAAGAGCCGCGATTACAGGTATCTCTTCGAGGTGAATTACTTCGGCGCGGTGGAGGCTTTGCGCGCCGTCGCCCCCTATCTCAAAAAGCGCGGGGGACGGGCGATTCTCGTCGGCTCGCTCGGCGGGGGCGTGCCCATTCCCTACGACGGCTTCTATTCGGCGTCGAAGGCGGCGATCGAAATGCTCGCGCGCGAATCCGACCTCGAACTTCGCCCGCACGGCGTGCGGGTGAGCGCGATCTTGCCCGGGGGCACGGCGACGGACTTCACATACAGCCGCCGCGTGTATTCCGACGAGGAGAGCCTCGGCTATACGCCGTCCGTCAAAAAGGCGTCCGCCGCGCTCGCCAACATGGAACAGGGGGGGATGAACCCCTCGCTCGTCGCCGACGCCATCGTCAAACTGTCCGAAAAGCGCAACCCGCCGCCCGTCGCCGTCGCGGGCGGGAAGAACACCGTGCTTCGGTATTTGGGAAAGGTCTTGCCCGAACGCGTCACCGATTGGGCGGTGCGAAGAAAATTCAACCAAAAATGAGAACGCGCCGCGCGCCCGCTTTTTGCGGGCGCGCGGCGTTCTGTCTCGAAAATTTTCGGAAACGTCAAAAGGCGGGTTTGAGAATTTTCAGCGCGATGCGGGCGAGCACGGTCTCCAATAAAATGAGCACAGCCCACACGGCGAGGGAGATCAGCAGGGCGTAGACGAGCGTCAGAAAGACCTGCCCGCCCGTGAGGATGGTTTCGGCGAGCGCGAAAACGAGGGTCACGAGGGCGAAGAGGGGCAAGAGCAAGCCGAGCAGCCGCCGTACGGTAAAGAAAATATTGTAGAAGAGTTCGAGCACGAAGATCGACCCGAGGTTGAGAAAGTCCGACCGCCGCCTGCAAAGAGACAGCCAAACGCGGATCTTGGTGGAGCGGCTGACCCGCGGCGTAACGGTATAGCCGCCGATACGCTCGTCCACCTCGTACGTCGTCTTTTCGGTGACTGTTCTCTCCTCCTGCGCGTCCGTCATCTGCCAGCCGAAACACATGCGGTCGCGCGCGATGCGCCGCCAGCCGAACCGTTTTACGCAGAGCGTCTTTGTTTGAAGATCGTCCATAACGCCCCCTGTACTTTCATTATACCATCACACGCGAAATTTGTCAAGTCGCGCGAGGCAGAAGTGAATTCCACCTAACGCCGTAATTTGGAAGCGAAAAGGCGTTTCTTAATTGTCATGTTGAGCGGAGGCGTAGCCGAAGTCGAAACATCTCCCGCAGTTTTATCGGTTTTTGTCCATACTACGATGTCATTTCGACCCGCTTTTTTCTGTCATTTCGAGTGAAGTGAGCGTAAGCGAACGGAATCGAGAAATCCCCTTGGTCGTTGATGAGGCTTGGAATAGAATGCGGGAGATTTCTCGACTACGCGGGCTTTGCCCGCTCCGCTCGAAATGACATATTGGAAAGCGGTTTGCTACTTCGCCCTACGAGCTCGTGCCGCCCTTGGTCTACAAATAGAAGCCGCGGGCGGGGCGAAATGACAAATTGGGAAATGGGGCGCAATGACAATTTGAAAACCGCAGAGCAAATGACAAACCGAGAACGCCGCTTTGCTTTGAATAGCGTGATTATAAAAACAGCGTAATAGTAAAAACAACGCGATCGTAAAAACAGCGTAAATGAAAGAATATTGTTATTGAAAAAATGGCGGGATTGCCAGTGCGCGCACGCGCGCACGGGGCGCGCAAAATTTGCGTGGAACTCCCAAAAAAACTTCGCGGGGAAAATCCCCCCTCATTCGCTTGACGGAAGAGGGGGGATTTTGCTATAATCATATCATGAACAGAGCGGTTTTTTGCCCCACGACGCGGGCGGGAAATACGAATTGGATGTTCGGAGATCGGGCGGTGTTTTCGCATAGAAAAAACCTGCCCGTTTTTTGTTGCGGAGGCGGTTTATGAAAAAAGTCGGCATTGTGATGGGTTCGGATTCCGATCTTCCCGTCGTCGAAAAGGCGTTCGGCGTCCTCGACGGGTTGAACATTCCCTATGAGGCGCGCATTCTGTCGGCGCACCGTACGCCCGAAGAGACCAAGGCGTTTGCCGAGCATGCGGAGGAAAACGGGTTCGGCGTACTCATCGCCGCCGCGGGCATGGCGGCGCATTTGGCGGGCGCGCTCGCCGCGAACACTTTGTTGCCCGTCATCGGCATTCCGGTCAAGAGCTCGCTCGGCGGGCTCGACGCGTTGCTTTCCACCGTGCAGATGCCCTCGGGCATTCCCGTGGCGACGGTCGCCGTAGACGGCGCGAAGAACGCGGCGTATCTTGCGGCGGAGATCCTCGCCCTCGGCGAACCGCAGGTGCGGGCCGCGCTCGCCGCCGCGCGCGAAGAGGGCAGGGCGCAGGCGATCGAAAAGGACGCCCGCCTCACCGCCCGTCTCAAATAAGCAAAATTTTGCGAAGGCAAAAGGAGAATACGATCATGGAAAAGAAAGAGCAGCTCTATGAAGGCAAGGCGAAGAAAGTATTCGCGACGGACGACCCCGCCCTCTGCATCGTTTCGTACAAAGACGACGCGACGGCGTTCAACGGGCTGAAAAAGGGCACGATCGCGGGGAAGGGCGTCGTCAACAACCGCATGACCAACATGATGATGCGTCTCGTGGAGAAAAGCGGCGTGCCGACCCATTTCGTCGAGGAGCTGAACGAGCGGGAGACGCTCGTGAAGAAAGTGAAGATCGTCCCGCTCGAAGTGATCGTCCGCAACGTTTCGGCGGGCTCGTTCGCCAAGCGGTACGGCGTAGAGGAGGGCATTCCGTTCGACGAGCCGACCGTCGAGTTTTCCTATAAGAACGACGCGCTCGGCGACCCGCTTCTCAACGATTCCCATGCGATCGCCTTGCATCTTGCGACCAAAGAGGAGATCGCGCGTATCCGCGAATACGCCCTCCGCGTGAACGAGACGCTCAAAGCCTATTTCCTCGGGCTCAACGTAAAGCTCATCGACTTCAAGCTCGAATTCGGCAAGACGGAGGACGGGACGATCGTCCTCGCCGACGAAATTTCGCCCGACACCTGCCGTTTCTGGGACGCGCAGACCGACGAAAAACTCGATAAAGACCGCTTCCGCCGCGATATGGGCGGCGTGGAGGACGCTTACCGCGAGATCTTCAAACGGGTCTCGCAGGGTTGATCTTGGAGAGAGATATGTCGCACATTCATGAGGAATGCGGCGTGTTCGGCGTGTTCGCGCCGTGCAAGCAAGACGTGGCTTCCACCGCCTATTACGCGCTGTTCGCACTGCAACACAGGGGGCAGGAGTCGGCGGGCATCGTCGTCAACGACGACGGCGTGTTTACCGCGCATAAAGACGAGGGGCTGGTGAACGACGTGTTCACCGCCGACGTGTTGCGCCGCCTCGGCGAGGGGAACATCGCCGTCGGGCACGTCCGCTATTCGACGACGGGCGGCGGGGGCAGGGAGAACGCCCAGCCCATCGTCGTAAACCATCTCAAAGGCAATATGGCACTCGCCCACAACGGCAATCTCGTCAACGCATACGAACTGCGGGGCGAGCTCGAAGAGGCGGGCAGCATCTTCCATACCACCTCGGATACCGAGGTCATCTCGTACGTCATCACCCGCGAGCGCATCCGTACCCGTTCCATCGAAGCGGCGGTGATCGCCGCGATGGACAAGCTCAAAGGCGCGTATTCCTTTCTCGTGATGTCGCCGAGCAAGCTCATCGCCGTGCGCGACCCGCACGGCTTCCGTCCGCTCTGCTTCGGCAGGCGGGAGGACGGGGCGTACGTCGTCGCCTCCGAATCGTGCGCGCTCGACGCCGTGGGAGCCGCCTATATTCGGGACGTCGAACCGGGCGAGGTCGTCGTCTTTACCAAGGACGGACCCGTGAGCGACCGCTCGCACTGCGGCAGGCAGAGGGCACTCTGCGTGTTCGAATATCTCTACATCGCCCGTCCCGATTCCGTCATCGAGGGGCGTTCGGTGCACGAGGCGCGCAAGAGAGCGGGGGCGTTTCTCGCCAAACAATATAAGATCGACGCGGACATCGTGGTCGGCGTGCCCGATTCGGGGCTGGACGCCGCCTTCGGCTATGCGCAGGAGTCGGGCGTGCCCTATGGGATCGGCTTCATCAAAAACAAATACATCGGCAGAACGTTCATCGCGCCCGAGCAAAAGACGCGGGAGGACAGGGTGCGCATCAAACTCAACGCGCTCACCTCGGCGATCAAGGGCAAGCGGGTCATCCTCGTCGACGATTCCATCGTCCGCGGGACGACGTGCGGGCGCATCGTAAAACTGTTGCGGGACGCGGGGGCGAAAGAGGTGCACATGCTCTCGTCCGCGCCCGCCTTCCTCAATCCCTGCTACTACGGCACGGACATCGACTCGCGCGAGAACCTCATCGCCTGCCGCCACAGCCCCGAGGAGATCGCCCGCATCATCGGCGCGGATTCGGTCGGCTATCTCGACCTCAAAAACGTCGGGCTCATCGCGGGCGGGGACGGCACGGGATTCTGCACGGCGTGCTTCGACGGGAACTATCCCACCGAAGAGCCGTCCGTCGCCCAAAAGGACCGCTTCGAATTGATCGCGCGGCACATCAGCGACAACCCCAAATATCGCAACCGTGAGGACTGACATGAAGAGCTATTCGGAAAGTTATAAAGAGGCGGGAGTCGACATCACCGCGGGATACAGGGCGGTCGAGCTCATGAAAAAGCACGTCGCCCGCACCATTCCGAGCGGGGAGGAGACCATCGGCGGGTTCGGCGGGCTGTTCCCCCTGCCCGCGGGCATGAAAGAGCCCGTCCTCGTTTCGGGGACGGACGGCGTGGGGACGAAACTGCGCGTCGCAAGCCTCATGAACAGGCACGACACCGTCGGGATCGACTGCGTTGCGATGTGCGTGAACGACGTGCTCTGCTGCGGGGCGCGTCCGCTCTTTTTCCTCGACTATATCGCCTGCGGAAAGAATATCCCCGAAAAGATCGCGTCGATCGTGGGCGGCGTGGCGGAGGGCTGCGTGCGCGCGGGCTGCCGCCTCATCGGCGGAGAAACGGCGGAACATCCCGGCACCATGCCCGAGGACGACTACGATATCGCGGGTTTTGCCGTGGGCATAGTCGAGCGCGCGGACATGCTCGACAACGCGGACATGCACGCGGGTGACGTCATGATCGCCCTGCCCTCCACGGGCTTGCATTCCAACGGATTTTCGCTCGTGCGAAAGGTGTTCGACGTGGAGCGGTGCGACCTCGGCGCGTTCGTTCCCTCCCTCGGCGCGCCGCTCGGGGAGACGCTGCTCACCCCCACGGCGATCTATGTAAAGCCGATGCTCGCCCTCTTCTCGGCAGTCCGCGTGACGGGCGTATCGCACATCACGGGGGGCGGCTTCTTCGAGAACATTCCGCGTTCTCTTCCCAAGGGGCTGGGCGTGCGGATCGCCAAAGTGGACGTCCGCACCCCCGAGATCTTCAAATTGCTGCAAGCGCGCGGGGAGATCCCCGAGCGGGATATGTTCAATACGTTTAATATGGGCGTGGGAATGACGGCGGTCGTCTCCCCCGCCGACGCGCCCGCCGCGCTCTCGGTATTGCGGGAGAACGGGACGGACGCATACGTCCTCGGGACGGTCGTCGCGGGCGAGGGCGTGGAGCTGATATGAGAAAGATCAAGATCGCCGTGCTCTGTTCGGGAGGCGGCACGAATTTTCAGGCGATCGTGAGCGCGCAACAGGCGGGCATGCTTCCCGACGGCGAGATCGCGCTGCTCGTCTCCGACCATAAAGACGCGTACGCCCTCCGCCGCGCGGCATGCTTCGGCGTGGAGACGGCGGTGTTCGACAAAGAGGACTATCCCTCCCGCGAGGCGCGCGAGCGCGCCATTCTCGCCTGTTGCAAGGAGCACGGCGCGGAGCTCATCGTGCTCGCGGGCTTTCTCACCGTCTTGGGGAAGCCGTTCGTGGACGCCTATCCCATGCGCATCCTCAACGTCCATCCCGCGCTGCTGCCGAGCTTCGGCGGCAAGGGATTTTACGGATTGCACGTGCACGAGGCGGTGCTCGCCGCGGGCGTCAAGGTGACGGGGGCGACCGTGCACTATGTCACCGAGATCTGCGACGGCGGGCCGATCGTCGCCCAGCGCGCCGTGGAGGTCAAGGAGGGGGACACCCCCGAGACCCTGCAACGGCGGGTCATGCGCGAGGCGGAGTGGGTTATCCTGCCGCAGGCGGTACAGGATGTATGTAAAAAACTCAAAGGAGAACTGCGTTGAAAAGAATCGGAACATTGCTTTCCCGCAACGTCTATTCGGGGCGGGGGATCGTCGTGGGGCTCATGCCGAACGGCATGCAAGCCGCCTTTGCCTATTTCATCATGGGCAGGAGCGAAAACAGCCGCAACCGCGTTTTCCGCGTGTGCGGCGACGAGGTGCGCGTCGAACCGTTCGACCCCGCCAAAGTGACCGATCCGTCGCTCATCATCTATTCCGCGGTCAAACGGGCGGGCGGGGAGATCGTCGTCACCAACGGCGACCAGACGGACAGCATCGTGCGGGCGGTCTCGGAGGGACATTGCTTCCGTCACGCGCTCATGCGGCGCGCCTTCGAGCCCGACGCGCCCATCTTTACCCCCCGCATCTCGGCGATCCTGCACTGCGGGGAGAACTTCGGCTACGAGCTTTCCGTTTTGAAATGTTCGGACGGAAAGGGACTGCGGTGCGACAGAAACTTTTTCACGGTCGAGCCGCTGGCGGGCGTGGGGAGTTTTGTCCATACCTATATGAAAGACGGCAACCCGCCGCCCGTGTTCAACGGCGAACCCGAGCGCGTCCGCATCGGGAACAACTTCGGCGCGTTCGCGGAGGAGATCTGGAACAATCTGAACCCCGAAAACAAGATCTCGCTCTATTGCCGCCTCGTCGATACGCGCACGGGGGACACGGCGGAGGAGCTGTGCTATAATCAAAGATACGAGGAAGCAACATGAAAGAATGGTTCTTGAAATACGGCTGTAACCCCAACCAGACGCCCGCCCGCATCTATATGGAAGAGGGCGAACTTCCCGTGGAGATCTTAAACGGCAGACCGGGATATATCAACTTTCTCGACGCCTTCAACGCGTGGCAGCTCGTAAAGGAGATCAAGGCGGCGACGGGCATGGCGGCGGCGACGAGCTTCAAGCACGTTTCGCCCACCTCGGCGGCGGTCGGGAGACCGCTCTCGTCCGCGCTCAAACGGGCGTGCTTCGCCGACGACGTGGAGGGGCTCGACGACAGCCCGCTCGCCTGCGCTTACGCGCGCGCCCGCGGGACGGACCGCATGTCGTCGTTCGGCGACTTCATCGCCCTCTCGGAGGAGTGCGACGAGACGACGGCGCGCATCATCGCGCGCGAGGTGTCCGACGGCGTGATCGCGCCCGCCTACACCCCCGCCGCGCTCGCCATTCTCAAACAGAAGCGCAAGGGCGGGTACAACATCGTAAAGATCGACCCCGGCTACATTCCCGCCGCAATAGAGCGCAAGCAGGTGTTCGGCGTCACGTTCGAGCAGGGACGGAACGACGTAAAGATCGACGCGTCCTGCCTCCGCAACATCGTCACCGCCAACAAGACGCTTCCCAAAGACAAGGCGGAAGATCTCGTCATCGCGCTCATCACCCTCAAATACACGCAGTCCAACTCGGTGTGTTTTGCCGCCGACGGACAGGCGATCGGCGTGGGAGCGGGGCAGCAGTCGCGCATCCACTGCACCCGTCTCGCCGCGCAGAAAGCCGACCTCTGGCATTTGCGCCAGCACGAAAAAACGCTCTCCCTGCAATTCGCGGAGGGGGTCGGCAGACCCGAAAAGAACAACATCATCGACCTCTATCTTTCGGACGACGCGGACGAGGTGACGGGGGAGGACGTATGGCGCAAATACTTCGCCGTCCGTCCCGCGCCTTTTCCGCGGGAGGAGAAAGAGGCGTACTTGAAAACGGTTTCGGGCGTGTCGCTGGGGAGCGACGCGTTCTTCCCCTTTGCCGACAACATCGAACGGGCGTTCCGTAGCGGCGTAAGCTATGTCGCCGAACCCGGGGGCTCGGTGCGCGACGACCTCGTGATCGAGGCGGCGGACGCGCACGGGATTGTGATGGCGTTTACGGGGATCAGGCTGTTCCATCACTGAACAGGCAATGTTGCGCGGAGGAAGTATGAACATTCTCGTGATCGGGGGCGGCGGACGGGAACACGCCGTCGTCAAAGCCCTCAAAAAGAGCAAAGATTGCAGCCGCATTTACGCGTTGCCGGGCAACGGGGGGATCGCCGCGGACGCCGAATGCTATCCCGTGAAGGCGACGGACATCCGCGGGATCGTCTCGTTCGCGTCCTCGCACGCCGTCGACTTCGCCGTCGTCACGCCCGACGACCCTCTCGTGATGGGTTGCGTGGACGCGCTCGAAGCGATCGGCGTCCCCTGCTTCGGTCCTGACAAAAAAGCCGCGGCGATCGAGGGGAGCAAGATCTTCGCCAAGCGGCTCATGAAAAAATACAACATCCCCACGGCGAAGAGCGAGGCGTTCGGCGACCCCCAAGCCGCGCTCGCCTATTTGAAAGACCACGCCTATCCCGCCGTCGTCAAGGCGGACGGGCCCGCGCTCGGCAAGGGCGCGGTCATCGTGCAGTCGTACGAAGAAGCCGAGCGGTGCGTGCGGGAGATGATGGTGGAAAAGATCTTCGGCGCGAGCGGAGAGAAGGTGCTCGTCGAGGAGTTCTTAACGGGTCCCGAGGTCTCCGTCCTCACCTTTACGGACGGAAAGACGGTCGTGCCCATGGTCTCCTCGATGGACCACAAGCGCGCGCTCGACGGCGACAGGGGGCTCAACACGGGGGGGATGGGGACGGTCGCGCCCAATCCCTACTACACCGAGGCGGTCGCGCGGGAGTGCATGGAGCGCGTCTTTTTGCCCACCGTCCGCGCGATGAACGCGGAGGGACGCACCTTCCGCGGATGCTTGTATTTCGGGCTCATGCTCACCTCGGACGGTCCGAAAGTCATCGAATACAACTGCCGTTTCGGCGATCCCGAAACGCAGGTCGTGCTGCCGCTCTTAAAGAGCGATCTTCTCGCCGTGATGCGGGCGGTGCGCGACGGGCGGCTCAATGAGACCGAGGTGGAGTTTTCTGCGCGGTCGGCGTGCTGCGTCGTGCTCGCCTCGGAGGGCTATCCCAAGCAATACGAAACGGGGTTCGAGATCTCCCTCCCCCGAACGGAAGAGGAGGAAGAGATCTATCTCGCGGGGGTCAAGCGCGAGGGCGGGAAACTCTTTACGGCGGGGGGACGGGTGCTCGGCGCGGTCAAGACGGCGGATACCCTTCAAGAGGCGGTCCGCGGCGCGTACGCCCTCGCCGAAAAAATTTCTTTCGCCAACGCATATTACAGAAAAGATATCGGAAAAAGAGCGCGCGCCGCGCTCGGGGAGGAGTAATGGTATATCGGGTCTATGTCGAAAAAAAGGAGGGCTTCGACCACGAGGCGAAAGCCCTGCTCTCCGATTGCAGGGAGCTGTTGGAACTTGCGAACGTGCGCGATCTTCGCATCCTCAACCGCTACGACGCGGAGGAGATCGACGAAGAACTCTTCCGCGCATGCGTCAAAACGGTGTTCTCCGAACCGCAGACCGACCGCGCGTCGGAATACGTCGACCTCACGGGCGCGCGCGTGTTCGCCGTGGAATATCTTCCGGGGCAGTTCGACCAGCGCGCCGATTCGGCGGCGCAGTGCATCCAGCTCGTTTCGATGGGCAAGCGTCCCGTCATCCGCACGGCGAAGATCTACGCCGTGTACGGCGCGGTCACCGAGGAGGATTTGAGCGCGATCAAGCGGTACGTCGTCAACCCCGTGGAGAGCCGCGAGGCGAGCCTTGCCATTCCCGAAACGCTCGCCGTCGCGCACAAGATCCCCGCGGGCGTGGAGACGGCGTACGGGTTTACGGGATTAGACGCGGCGGGACTCGAAGCCTTCGCCCGCAAGTACGCCCTCGCGATGGACGCGGACGACGTGGCGTTCTGCCAGAAATATTTCCGCGGCGAGGACCGCGACCCCACGCTCACCGAGATCCGCATGATCGACGCCTATTGGTCGGACCATTGCCGCCATACCACCTTTCTCACGACCATCGACACCGTCGCCTTCGAGGACGAGCTGTTGCAGCGCGCGTACGAGGAATATCTCGCCGCGCGGGAGGAACTCAAACGCACCAAGCCCGTCAACCTCATGGACATCGCCACCATCGCCTGCAAACTGCTCAAAAAGCGCGGGCAGCTGGAAAAGCTCGACGATTCGGACGAGGTGAACGCCTGCACGGTGAAGATCGACGTGCGCATCGACGGCAAAGACGAAAAATGGCTGCTTCTTTTCAAGAATGAAACGCACAATCATCCCACCGAGATCGAGCCGTTCGGCGGCGCGGCGACCTGCATCGGCGGTGCGATCCGCGACCCGCTCTCGGGCAGAGGATATGTCTATGCCGCCATGCGCGTGACGGGCGCGGGCGATCCGCTCCGTCCCGTAAAGGACACCTTAAAGGGCAAACTTCCCCAGCGCAAGATCGTCACCACGGCGGCGGCGGGATATTCCTCCTACGGCAACCAGGTCGGGCTCGCGACGGGACAGGTCGACGAGATCTATCATGAGGGCTACACCGCAAAGAGATTGGAGATCGGCGCGGTCGTCGCGGCGACGCCCGCCTCCAACGTGCGGCGGGAGACCCCGTCGGCGGGCGATAAAGTCATCCTCGTGGGCGGCAGAACGGGACGGGACGGCTGCGGAGGCGCAACGGGTTCGTCCAAACCGCACACCGAAGCGTCGCTTGCGGTATGCGGCGCGGAGGTGCAAAAGGGGAACGCCCCCGAAGAGCGCAAATTACAGCGTCTGTTCCGCAACCGCGACGCGATGCTGCTCGTCAAGCGGTGCAACGACTTCGGCGCGGGCGGGGTGGCGGTCGCCGTCGGCGAGCTCGCCGACGGGCTGGATATCGACCTCAACGCCGTCCCCAAAAAATACGACGGGCTGGACGGCACAGAGCTCGCCATCTCCGAATCGCAGGAGAGAATGGCGGTCGTCGTCGCGGCGCGCGACGCCGACGCATTCTTGCGCTATGCGGCGGAGGAAAATCTCGAAGCGACCGTCGTGGCGACAATCACTTCCAAACGCCGCCTCATCATGCGCTGGAACGGCGAAAAGGTGGTCGATCTCTCCCGCGAATTTCTCGATTCCAACGGCGCGGAGAAGCACGTCACCGTCGCGCCCGCGCGGGCGGGCGAGTTCCGCAGGGCGATCCCCGAAACTTTTTCGGGCGGTCTGCGCGCGCTCGCGGGCGACCTCAACGTATGTTCCAAGCGCGGGCTTTCCGAGCGGTTCGATTCGACGATCGGCGCGGGTACCGCGCTCATGCCGTTCGGCGGGAAGTATCAAATGACCCCCGCACAGGCGATGGTCCATCTCATCTCCACCCAAACGGGGCACACCGAAACGGTGTCGTACATGGCGTGGGGGGGCAATCCCTATGTCGCCGAAAAGAGCCCCTATCACGGCGCGTACTTCGCCGTCGTGGAGAGCGTCTCCAAACTCATCGCAACGGGCGCGTCCTTCGAGGACGTCTACCTCTCCTTTCAGGAATATTTTCTCAAACCGAACAGAGATTCCCGCCGCTGGGGACAGCCGCTTGCCGCGCTCCTCGGCGCGTTCAAGGCGCAGACCGACCTCAAAATCGCGGCGATCGGCGGGAAAGATTCGATGAGCGGCACGTTCGAGCATATCGACGTCCCGCCCACGTTCATCTCGTTCGCCGTCACCACGGGCAACGTGCGCGAGGTGGTCTCCCCCGAATTTAAGGAGGCGGGACACAAGGTCGTGCTGCTCTCCCCCGCGACGGACGCGAACGGACTGCCCGTAACGCAGTCGCTCATGGCGAACTTCCGCACGGTCACGGCGTTGCTCCGCGCGGGCAAGGCGGTCGCCGCCTACGCGGTGGGCTACGGCGGCGCGGCAGAGGGCGTGCTCAAAATGTGCCTCGGCAACCGCATCGGATTCCGCTTCGCCGACACCGTTTCCCTCCCCACCCTCTTCGAATACCGCTACGGCGCGTTCATCCTCGAACTCACGGAGGAGCTCGACCTCGGCGAGACGCTCGGAAGAACGACGGACAGCCGTTCCATCGCGCGCGGGCTCGATCTTCTCCCCCTCGAAGAACTGCAACGCATTTACGAGGATAAGCTCGAACCCGTATATCCCTGCAACGTTTCGTCGTTTTCCCGCTATACGGAGACCTTTACGAGCGACAAGACGTCGCCCGCGGTCTGCGCGCTCTCCTATGCCCGTCCCAAGGTGCTCCTGCCCGTATTCCCCGGGACGAACTGCGAGTACGACACGGCGAAGGCGTTCCTCGACGCGGGCGCGGAGACGGAGATCTTCGTCATCAGAAACCGCACGCCCGACGAGGTCGCGCAGTCGGCGGAGGAGTTCGCCCGCCGCATGCGGGACTGCCAGATCCTGTTTATCCCCGGCGGCTTTTCGGGCGGGGACGAGCCCGACGGCTCGGGCAAGTTCATCACCGCCTTCTTGCGCAACGACCGCATCCGCGCGGAGATCGAGGAACTGCTCTCCCGCCGCGACGGGCTCATGGGCGGTATCTGCAACGGATTTCAGGCACTCATCAAGCTCGGGCTCGTGCCGTATGGGAAGATCGTCGACGCCGACGAGCACTGCCCCACGCTCACCTACAACGAGATCGGGCGGCATCAGTCGCGCATCGTGCGCGTCCGCGTCGCCTCGGTCAATTCGCCGTGGCTCTCGGGCGTGCGGGTCGGCGACGTATATTCCGTGCCGGTCTCGCACGGCGAGGGCAAGTTCGTGGCGGAGGAGCGGCTGGTGCGCGAGCTCGTGGCGAACGGTCAGATCATGACGCAGTACGTCGACTTCGAGGACAGGGCGAGCATGGATATCCGTTTCAACCCCAACGGAAGCGCGTTTGCCGTCGAGGGCATTCTCTCGCCCGACGGCAGGGTGTTCGGCAAGATGGGGCACGCCGAGCGCAAGGGCTTCGGCTTGTACAAAAACGTCCCCGGGGAGTACGACATGAAACTCTTCGAGAGCGCGGTAAAATATTTCAAATCGTAACGCGAACGCAAAACGGAGGTGAAGCATGAAATCGGATATCGAAATCGCGCGGGAGGCGAAAAAAGAGCACATCCTGCGCATTGCGGAAAAACTCTCCCTCACCGAGGACGACCTCGAATATTACGGAAAGTATAAGGCAAAGATCGACCCCGCCCGTCTGAAAGGGGAAGAAAAGGGCAAGCTCATTCTCGTGACCGCCATCACGCCCACGCCCGCGGGGGAGGGCAAGACGACCACCACCATCGGGCTCGCGGACGGGCTCTCCCGTCTCGGGAAGAAGGCGGTCGTCGCGCTGCGCGAACCCTCGCTCGGACCCGTGTTCGGGATCAAGGGCGGCGCGGCGGGCGGCGGCTACGCGCAGGTCGTACCCATGGAGGACATCAATCTCCACTTTACGGGGGACTTCCACGCCATCGGCGCGGCGAACAACCTGCTCGCCGCCATGCTCGACAACCATATTTTTCAGGGCAACGAACTCAATATCGACGTCGGCAGCATCGTATGGAAGCGGTGCGTCGACATGAACGACCGCCAGCTTCGCTATATCGAGGACGGGCTGGGCGGCCCGAAGTCGGGCGTCCCCCGCAAGGACGGCTACGACATCACCGTCGCGAGCGAAGTGATGGCGGCACTCTGCCTCGCCGATTCCCTCGCCGACCTCAAAGCGCGGCTTGCCCGCCTCGTCGTCGCCTACAACGGCGAGGGGAAGCCCGTCACGGCGGGCGACCTCAAAGCGGCGGGGGCAATGGCGGCTCTCCTCAAAGACGCCATAAAGCCCAACCTCGTGCAGACCCTCGAGGGCACGCCCGCCCTCGTCCACGGCGGACCGTTCGCCAACATCGCGCACGGGTGCAACTCGGTCGCCGCCACCCGCGCCGCCCTCAAACTCGGCGACTATGTGGTCACCGAGGCGGGCTTCGGCGCAGACCTCGGCGCGGAGAAGTTCCTCGACATCAAGTGCCGCTTCGCGAATTTGAAACCCGCGGCGGTCGTGATCGTCGCAACGGTGCGCGCCCTCAAAATGCACGGCGGACTGCCCAAGACCGAGCTTGCAAAAGAGGATCTTGCCGCCCTCGAACGCGGCTTGCCCAACCTCTTGCGCCATGTGTCCAATATCAAGAACGTATTCGGTCTGCCCGCGGTCGTCGCCGTCAACCGCTTCCCGACGGACACCGACGCCGAGATCGACCTCGTCATCGCGCGGTGCGCGGCACTCGGCGTGAACGTGCGGCTCTCCACCGTTTGGGCGGAGGGCGGCAAGGGGGGAATATCGCTCGCCGAAGAGGTCGTCCGCCTCTGCGACGGGAAGAGCGGCTTCCGCTACTGCTACGACGAGAAACTTCCCATCAAAGAGAAGATCCACGCCATCGTCACCAAGATCTACGGCGGGACGGGCGAACGCTATACCGACGAAGCCGAACGGGAGATCGCGCGGCTCGAACGGCTCGGGTTCGGGCAGACGCCCGTCTGCATGGCAAAGACGCAATACTCGTTCTCGGACGACGCGTCGCTTCTCGGCGCGCCCGAAAACTTCGAGATCACCGTGCGGAGCGTGCGCGTCTCGGCGGGGGCGGGCTTCGTCGTCGTCCTCACGGGGAACATCATGACGATGCCGGGGCTTCCCAAGACGCCCGCCGCCGTCAACATCGACGTGGACGACGCGGGCAACATCACGGGTCTCTTTTGATGGACGAATTGTTGAAAACGGCGGTATCCCCCCTCTTGGAGTGGTATCGCCTTTCCAAACGCGACCTGCCGTGGCGGCGGGATCGCACGCCCTATTCCGTGCTTGTCTCCGAGCTCATGCTGCAACAGACCCGCGTGGAGGCGGTCAGGGAGCGGTACGTCGCATTCATGGAGAAATTCCCCACCCCCCGATCCCTCGCAGAGGCGGACGAGGAGGAGGTGCTCAAAGCGTGGGAGGGGCTCGGCTACTATTCGCGCGCCCGCAACCTGCGCCGCGCCGCCTGCTTTATCGCCGAGCACGGGTTTCCCGATACATACGAGGGCGTGCGCGCCCTGACGGGCGTCGGCGACTACACCGCGGGAGCGATCTCTTCCATCGCGCTCGGCTTGCCCACCCCCGCCGTCGACGGGAACGTCGTGCGCATTCTCTCCCGCCTCCATGCGGACGGCACGCCGCAGGACGCACTCAAACGGGAATACGCGGCGCGGCTCGCGGAGGTCTATCCGCCCCGAGCGGGGGAATTTACCGAGGCTCTCATGGAGCTCGGCGCGATCGTATGCGTCCCCAACGGGCGTCCGCTCTGCGGGGCATGTCCGTGGGAGGGGCTCTGCCGCGCCCATGCCGCGGGGTGCGAGACATGCTACCCCGTGCGCGCGCCCAAAAAGGAGCGAAAGGTCGTACATGCTACCGTCCTCGTCCTGCGGTATGCGGACATGTATGCCATCGAGAAGCGGGACGAAAGGGGCTTGCTCGCGGGGCTTTGGCAGTTTCCCTTTTTCGAGAAAGACGCGCCCGACTTCGGCGAGACGCTCCAAACGAAGCGGGCGAAGCATGTGTTTACGCACATCGAATGGCGCATGACGGGCAAGCTCGTTGCCGCCCGCGAAAAGTATCCCGGTTACGTTTGGGCGACGGCGGACGAGATACGGACGCGCTATGCCGTTCCCTCGGCGTTCAAGGCGTTTTTCGGCTGGCTGACATGATTTTCGGGATTCCGTTGACAAACGCGGAAAAAATTGTTATAATGGGTCTACTATGAGCCAAAGAGGAAAATTTATCGTATTCGAGGGGACGGACGGAAGCGGCAAGAGCACGCAGATGAAACTGCTCGCGAAGCACCTTTCGGAGGCGGGCGTGAACGTGTACTGCACGCGCGAGCCGACCGATTCCCAATTCGGCACGCTTCTTCGCGCCTGCATGACGGGCAAGGTAGAGACCGACGAGCGCGCCATCGCGCTTCTCTTCGCCGCCGACCGCATCGACCACATCCAGAACCCCGTGACGGGCATGCTGAAAAAGTTGGACGAGGGGGTCACCGTCCTGTGCGACCGCTTCTACTTTTCGTCGTTCGCCTACAACGGGAATTTCGTCTCGCCCGATTGGGTGATCGAGCTCAACCGCCCCGCGATGGAGCTGTTGCGTCCCGATCTCGTCATCTTTCTCGACCTCGACCCCGAGGAGGGCATGCGCCGCATCGCGCACCGCGGCGACAAGGAGCGGTACGAAACGCTCGAACGGCAGAGGAGCATCCGCAACCGCTATTTGCACGTGTTCGAGATGTTCCCCAAAATGCACGTCGAAAAAATCAGGAGCGAAGAGGACAAAACCGAGACGCAGGAGAAGATCCGCGCCGCGGTCGATCCTCTGTTCGAATGAATATGGACCTCGTGATCGGGGAGATCTTAAAGCCGCAGGGCATCCGCGGCGAACTCAAAGCCAAGCCGTTTACCGACGACGCGTCGGTTTTCAAGAGCATCCGTCGGGTCTTTATCGGGGGGACGGAATATCAGATCCTCACCGTGCGCGGAGGGGACGGCTTCGTCTACCTCGGACTGCGCGGCGTGCCCGACCGCAACGCCGCCGAACTGCTTCGCGGCAAAGAGATCGTCATCCCGCGGAGCGAAGCCCCCGAACCGCCCGCGGGCTCGTACTACATCGCCGACCTCCTCGGCTGCGAGATCGTCACGCGGGAGGGGGAACGGCTCGGCACGCTCACGCAGGTGCGGCAGGCGGCGACCGATATCTATACCCTCGAAGCGGACGGAAAGGAGATCATGTTCCCCGCCGCCAAGGGCGTCGTGCTCTCCGTCGAGCCCGAAAACGGGAAAATCGTCGTCGACGGAAAGCGGTTTCATGAGGTCGCGGTCGACTGATCGGTCGGTCGGACCGACCGTTCGGCGTCCAAAGGGACGCGGGAGGAAATATGGCGATCCTTACATGCAAAGAACTTTATAAGAGCTATTCCAAGACGCCCGCCCTGCTCGGCGTCGATCTTTGTATCGAAGAGGGCGGGATCGTCGGATTGCTCGGTCCGAACGGGAGCGGGAAATCCACCCTCATCAAGCTCGCGATGGGCATGCTGCAACCCACGTCGGGGAGCATTCTCATCGACGGAAAGCCGCCGTGCGCGGCGACCAAGGCGATCACGGCGTACCTGCCCGACGCCGACTTCCTCACGCCGTGGATGCGGGTCTCGCAGGCGGTGGGGTACAGCGCGGACTTCTTCGCCGACTTCGATCGCGCCCGCGCCGAAGCCATGCTCGAACGTCTCGGGATCGGGCTCAACCAAAAGATCAAACCGCTCTCCAAGGGCAACCGCGAAAAGGTGTCGCTCATTCTCACGATGGCGCGGCGGGCGAAGCTGTATATCCTCGACGAACCCATCGCGGGGGTCGACCCTGCGGCGCGCGACTTCATCCTCGACACCGTGATGCGCAACAAGCCCGAGGACGCGACCATCTTCCTCTGCACCCACCTCATCGCCGACGTCGAGCCCGTGCTCACGCACGCCATCTTTCTCAACCGCGGAAAGGTCGTCCTCGACGAGGCGGTCGACAGCGTGCGGGCGCGGACGGGCAAGTCGCTCGACGAACTGTTTCGGGAGGAATTCCGATGGTAGGAAAGCTCATCAAACACGAATTGTACGCGATCTTCCGCGTCCTTGTCATCCTGTCGGCGGCGACCGTCGTGTTCGCGGCGGCGGCGCGTCTGCTCGGCGCGATCGGAGAAAGCTCCGAAGAGCTTGGCGCGGTCGGCGTGGGGGCGATCCTCATGTCGATGTTCTACACGTTTACCGTCCTCGCGCTCGTCGCGGCGGCGTGGGGGCTCGGGATCTCCTCCTTTTACCGCTCGCTCTACCGCGGCGAGGGGTATATGACCTTTTCGCTTCCCGCCTCCCCCTCCAAGATCGTGGGGGCAAAGCTCATCGCCGCAATTGTGGGAATGGCGGCTGCGAGCGTCGTGAGCGGGGTCTCCGTCGTCATCCTGTTCGTCGGGGCGGGCGACGGGGATGTGGGATTTGCCGCCGAACTCATCCGTGAGCTCGTCTCCGCCTACCTCGGCGTTTGGGAGAGCGATCCCCTGCTCTTTGCCGAGCGGATCATCCAATGGGTCGTGGGCATTCCCTGCTCGCTTCTCGTCATCTATGCCATCCTCTCGGTGGGACAGCTCTTTACGGCGCACAGGAAACTCTACACGTTCCTGCTTTTATTCGGCGTGTATATGGCAGGCGCGGTGCTCTCCGAGTTCTGCTACTTCCCGATCATCGAGGCGGCGGGAAACGTTTCCGTCCACCTTGCCGCGTGGCTCGGGATCGCGACGGTCGCGGCGATCGACGCGGCATGCTGGTTTCTCACCGTATATATTCTCAAACGGAAGGTCAATCTGCTGTGAAGATCACCGTTCTCACGCTCTTCCCCGAAATGTTCGCCCCGCTCGACGCAAGCATCGTCGGGCGTGCGCGCGCCGAGGGGAAGTTTTTTCTCGAAATCAAGAATATCCGCGACTATACCGAGGATAAACATCTCAAATGCGACGATTACCCGTTCGGCGGCGGGGCGGGAATGGTGATGATGGCGCAGCCCGTGGGGAGCGCGATCGAAGCCGTCGACCCCGACCACCGCGCGCGGCGGATCTATCTCTCGCCCAAGGGCGCGCCGCTCAAACAGGAAAAGGTCGTCGCGCTCGCGCAGGAGGAGCACCTTGTCCTGCTGTGCGGGCACTACGAGGGAGTGGACCAGCGCGCGATCGACCTCTTCATCGACGAGGAGATCTCCATCGGCGATTACGTGCTCACGGGGGGCGAACTCCCCGCAATGGTGCTCTGCGACAGCGTGGTGCGCTATCTCGACGGCGTGCTCGCGCCCGCCTCGCTCGTGCAGGAGAGCTTTTCGGACGGTCTGCTCGAATATCCGCACTACACCCGTCCCGTGGAATACCGCGGGATCGCCGTGCCCGAAGTCCTTCGCAGCGGCAACCACGCCGAGATCGACAGGTGGCGGCGGGAACAGTCGCTCGCGCTGACCGCCAAACACCGTCCCGATCTCTTAAAGGAGGACTGATGCAGACCGTTCAGTGGTATCCGGGGCACATGGCGAAAGCCCTGCGGCAGACCGAGGAGGCGGCAAAGCTCGCCGACGCGTTCGCGATCGTGCTCGACGCGCGCTGTCCCGCCGCGAGCTACAACCGAAAACTGACCGCCGCCGCGGGCAAAAAGCCCGTGCTCTACGTCGTCAACAAGGGAGATCTTGCGGACGGCGGCGCAGACGGGATCGTGGCGGCACTTCGCCAAAACGGGCAAAACGCTATTAAAACGGCGGCGGGAGACGCCGCCTCTTTGCGCGCTTTCAAGACCGCGCTCGAAGGGCTCGCCGCGGAGAAGACGGCGCGGAACAGAGAAAAGGGGGTTTCAAAGCCGTTGCGCTTCCTCGTCGCGGGCATTCCCAACACGGGCAAGAGTACCCTCATCAACCTGCTCGCGGGCGGGAAAAAGGCAAAAACGGGCGACAAGGCGGGCGTCACGCGGCAACAGCAATGGGTGCGTTGCGGCGCGTTCGACCTGCTCGATACGCCCGGGACGATGCCGCCCTCCTGCGAAGACCAAACGCTCGCGCGGCGGCTCGCCTTTGCGGGGTGTCTCAACGACGACGCGCTCGCCCTCGACGAGATCGCCCTCTGCCTTTTGGACGAACTCGGCGAAAAATATCCCGAAGCCCTGCGCGCCCGCTACGGCGCGTTCTCCCGCACGCCGTCGGAAATGCTCGGTCTGCTCTGCAAGGCGCGCGGATTTTTGTCGCGGGGCGGGGAATACGACTATGAACGGGGCGTGCGCGCCCTTTTGGACGATTTCAGAAAGGGCAAGCTCGGCAGGGTCTGCTTCGACAGCGTTGCCGACGCCCGCCGCGCGGGGCTCTTGGGAGAGTGATATGGACCGTCCCGACTACGAAAGAGAACTGCTCGCAAAGGGCTATACCGCCGTCGCGGGGGTAGACGAGGTGGGACGCGGACCTCTGGCGGGTCCCGTCGTGTGCGCCGCCGTCATTCTTCCCGTCGAGGAGACCCGTTTGATCGCAGGCGTGAACGACAGCAAACAGCTCTCCAAAAAGGTGCGCGAGCGGCTTGCGGAGGAGATCAGGGCGACCGCCCGCGCCTATGCGATCGCCGAAGTGGGGGAGGACGTCATCGACGAGATCAACATCTTGCAGGCGACCCGCCTGTGCATGAAGCGGGCGGTTTTGTCCCTCGCCCTTTCCCCCGATTTCGTGGTGACGGACGGCAACATGCGTTTGGATATCCCCATGCCGCAGACGAGCGTCGTAAAGGGGGACGCGCGCATCTATTCGGTGGGGGCGGCGAGCATTCTCGCAAAGGTGTACCGCGACGCGCTCATGGCGCGCTATGCCGAAGAATATCCCGCGTACGGCTTCGAGCGCAACGCAGGGTACGGCACGGCGGAGCATATCCGCGCGATCGGGGAGGTCGGCATATGCAAAATTCACCGAAAGACTTTCGTAAAAAAGTTTTTGGCAGGAACGCCGAAAACGACGTCTGCAAATACCTGAAAAAGCGGGGCTACCGCCTCATCGCGCGCAACTTCGTCACCCCGTTCGGGGAGGCGGACGTCGTGGCGGAAAGCCCGGACGGCTATGTCTGTCTGGTGGAGGTGAAGGCGCGTTCCACCGAAGCGTGGGGCATGCCCGCCGAGGCGGTCGACGCCAAAAAGCGGCAACGCTACCGCCGCATCGCGGAGTACTACTGCATGTTGCAAAAGAGGGAAGTCCCCATCCGCTACGACATCGCGTCGGTCACCCCGAACGGCATGGAATATTTCGAAAACGCATATGAATGACCGCCCGCGCGCCGCGCGGGCGTTTTTACGGACGCGAGGTATAAACGCGGGGCGAAAGCGCAATAATCCCTCCGTGTATTTGGAGGTGTGCGATGCCCCGCCGCAATGTTCCGACTGCCGCAATCTGTGTCCCCGACGTCATCGGCTACCGTGACGCCTTTTTTTGTACGCCGCTCTCCGTCACCGTCCGCAATCCCTCGCCCGAGAACATGCGCGTGGAGATCCGCGTGGAGGGGGAATTTCTCGCGGCGTGTTCGCTCGGCGGCGACGTGCCCTTTGAGAGCGAACAGACCTTTTCCGCTTCGGCGTTTTCCCCCGTCGCCCTCGCCGCCTGCGACCGAATCACGCAGTCGGAGATCCGCGCCGCCGTCTACATCGGCAAAACGGAAGCCGTCGCCGTCCGCAAGACGGTCACCGTCCTCCCGTTCGATTGGTGGGAGGGGCTGGGCGGCAACGCCGCCTACCTCGCCTGCCATATCCGTCCCGACGAGGCGGCGGCACAGCTGTCCGAGCGCGCCCAAGCCCGCGTCGGACGGTGGGGAACGGAGAGCTCCCCGCGGTATTTGCTCGCCGCCCTCTTCGAGGAAGCGCGCGCCGCGCGGCTCGTGCAAAGCCTGCCCGATTGCACGTGCCCGCTTTCCACGCAGGGCAACGACGCGCTCTCCGTCGCCCTGCGCGTCTGCGCCTGTCTGGAACGGGCGGGGTACGCGCCCGTGCTCGGGATCGGGCGCGGGGTCGCCGTGGGGGTGTGGCTGTACGAGAGCTGTTTCCTCGAAAGCGTGACCGACGACGCGGAGACGGTCGCCCAATACGCGCGCGCGGGAAACCTCTCCTTTTTCGACGCGGAAGATCTCCTGCCCGCGCGGGAGACGGGATTCGCGCTGTCCGAAAAGAAATGTGT
The DNA here is from genome assembly GCA_947631005.1 of uncultured Clostridia bacterium. Classification (GTDB taxonomy): domain Bacteria; phylum Bacillota; class Clostridia; order Christensenellales; family Borkfalkiaceae; genus Gallimonas. The sequence continues at coordinate 36,818 of CANRJR010000014.1, forward strand.
GAACAAGCTCGAAACTTTTTCCTGTTTTGTCGACGTGCGCCGTTGCCGTTTAGAGGGGATCTCGCCCTGTCCCAAGAAAAAGGACGCGGGCGCGGGGTACGAACTGCGGCGGACGGAGGAGTACGACGGCTCTGCGCCGCCCCCCGTTCTCCCGCCGCAGGAGGGGAAATGCGTCCCGCGGCCGCAGTGGGAGCGGCGGCTTCTCGACTTCACGGCGCGCAACCGCCTTCTCGCCTTTTCCGAAAAGAACGCCCTGCGTTTGGCGGCGTGCGGGGAGGACGCGCTGACTGCGACCGAGGGGGAGAAGCAGCTCTTCGGCGGGGAGGACGCGGGCGGGGACGGGCGCGCCCTCTACGCGCTCGAAGCGAAGAACGGCATGCTGCGCTGTATCGCCCCGCGGGAGGAGGTTTCCGCGACGTGCGCCCATCTCTTCCGCAAGGCGCGGGAGGCGTACGAAGAGGGGAGCGCGCAACTGCTCTATCTCGCCGTCGGGTTCTTGCGCTATACCGCAAAAGACGGCGTTCGGCGCGCGCCGCTCGCCCTCGCGCCCGTCAATCTCGCGCGGCGGGGAGACCGCTGGTTTTTGACGCGCGCCGAGGGCATGTCCGCAAACGAGACGCTTTTTGAACTGCTTTCCTCCGAATACGGCATGGGGATCGCGCGGGAGGGATCGCTCTCCCGCCTGTTTGCGCGCGTCCGCGGCGCGATCGCGGGGAGAAAGGGCTGGGCGGTCGAAGAGGACGCATACCTCGGCGCGTTCACCTTTCAGCGGTATTACCTTTGGCGGGACGTCCGCTTTTGTTTCGGCGAATTGCAAAAGAATCGTTTCGTGCGCGCGCTCACCGCGGGCGAACGGGTCGTTCCCTCTCCTCCCGCGCAAGCCGAGGATGACGCGCCGTACGACATTCTCCTGCCCCTCCCCGCCGACAGCGCGCAGTACGCGGCGATCGCCCGCGCCGCGGCGGGCGGGAGCTTTGTATTGCATGGCCCGCCCGGGACGGGCAAGAGCCAGACGATCGCCAACATCATCGCCAACGCGCTGTATCAAGGCAAGCGGGTGCTGTTCGTCGCCGAAAAGCAAGCCGCGCTCGACGTGGTGCTCTCCCGTCTCAAAAAGGCGGGCGCGGAGGATTTCTGCCTCGCCCTGTATTCGGACAGGGCGGACAAGGCGAACGTCCTCAAACGCATCTCCCAAACGCTCGCCCTCGTCGGCGGGGAGATCCCCGCGTTTCCGTCGGGGGAGGTCGTCGCCCTGCGCGACGCGCTCAAAGCTCCCCTGCGCGCCCTGCACGAAAAAAAGAGGGCGGGATTTTCGGTGTTCGAGGCGGTGGAGGGATATCTCGAAAACCGCGGCGCGCCCGACGTGCTCGGCGTGGGACGCGCCTTTTGCGAAAGTCTCACGCCCGAAAAGCTCGCCGCCTGCCGCCGCGCCGTGCTCGACGCGGCGACGGCGGCGCGCGAATGCGGCGGGGTGTACCGTTCCCCGTTCGCGGGCGTGGGGCTCGACCGTTGCGACGAGGCGGTTTCCGACGCCCTGCGTTGCGCCTGCGCCGTCGTCGTTGCGGAGGGGGGACATTTCAGGCGGCTCGCCGCATTGACGTGCGAGGCGTTTTCCCAATCCCCCGTCCTTTTCACCCGCGAAAAAGCCGACCTCCTGTGCGCGGTCGCGCGGGCGTTGTCGGGGGGCGGGCTCGGGGAGATGTTCGCGGGCGAGGAGGACGTGTACGCGCTCAACCGCGCCTACGACGCCTGCGCCGCCGAATACGACGCGCTCTTTTTCGCGCCCGTCTCGCTGCCCTCGCCCGACGAGCTCTTGTCCTATCTCGACCGCGGTGGAGATTGGAAGCTGTCCTCCCGCACGCTCGCGGCGGCGGAGAAGCTCAAACGGGTCGCCCGCGCCCCGCTTGCGGACGGGGATATGCCCCGCGCCCTGCGCGTCGCCCTCCGTCTGCGGCAGTGCGCCGCCCGTCTGAAATGCCGTCCCCCGCGGGGGAGGGCGAAGAGACGGCGGGAAGCCCGTCTCGCCCCGCTGTACGCCCTCTACCGCGACGCCGAATCGCTCTTCCCCGACTTCCGTCCCGACGGGTTTCGCGCGGGGTGCGCCCGCGCAAGCCGCCTGAAACCGCTCTTCGAGGGACTGCTTTGCGCGCGGGAGAACTTCGAACGCGCCGAAGCGCATCTCTGCCGCATCGCGTGCATCGAACGGGAGAGCGGACCGGACGACGCCGCCGCCCGCGCCGCCGCCCTCCTCGAAAACGTCGATCTGTTGCCGAGCTGGTGCATGTACCGCGCCACGCGGAGCGCGCTTGCCGCGGAGGGGCTCACCTTTCTCACGGACGCGCTCGAAGAGGGAAAGCTCGGCGTCGACAACGTGCTCTCGGGTTTCGAAAAGAGCGTGTACCGCAGCTTTCTCGAATGGCAGATCCCCGCCGATCCGCTGCTCTCCCGCATGACGGTGGGGACGGTAGACGAGACGGCGGAACGGCTGTGCGAGGCGGTCGGGGCGTTCGAAAGGGCTTCGGCGGCGGCACTTCGCGGAACGTTGCTCGCGCGGCGGGACAGGGAGGAGCTTCCCGTCTTTCGCGGCTTCGAGAAGAACGGCTTGCGGGGGGTGAGCCTGCGCGACTTCTTCGCCCGCGTGCCCGCCCTCATGCGCACGGTCTGTCCGTGTCTGCTCATGAGCCCGTCCACCGTCGCGCAATATCTTCCCGCCGAGGCGGACGGCTTCGATCTCGTCATCTTCGACGAAGCCTCCCAGCTTCCCACCGCGGAGGCGATCGGCGCGCTCGCGCGGGGGAAGGCGGCGATCGTCGTCGGCGATCCCAAACAGCTCCCCCCCACCCCCTTTTTCAACGCGCCCGCCGAGGAGGAGAGCAGCGTGCTCGACGACTGCCTCGCCCTCGGCATGGGGGAGGAGCGGCTGTTGTGGCACTACCGGAGCCGCCACGAATCGCTCATCGCCTTCTCCAATCTCCATTCTTACGACGGCAAACTGCGCACCGTGCCATCTCCCGAGGCGCGGGGCAGCCGCGTGCGGCTCGTCCGCGTCGACGGCGTGTACGACCGCGCCCGCACCAAGAGCAACGGCGCGGAAGCCGAAGCCCTCGTCGCGGAGATCGTGCGGCGGCTGTCAGACCCCGTCCTGTGCAAGATGAGCATGGGCGTCGTCACCTTTTCGGGCGCGCAGCAGGAGGACGTGGCGCGGCGGCTGAACGCCGCGCTCAAAAAGCGGGGGCTCGAGGGAACGGCATATGCGGGCGACGAGCCGCTGTTCGTGAAAAACCTCGAAAACGTGCAGGGGGACGAGCGGGACGTCATCCTCTTCTCGGTCGGCTACGGCAAGGACAAAAACGGCGCGCTCTCGCATAACTTCGGACCGCTCAACCGCACGGGCGGGGAGCGGCGGCTCAACGTCGCAGTCTCCCGCGCGCGGGAGGAGATGATCGTGTTCTCCTCCATGACCGCCGACGACATCGACCTCGGGCGCACGGCGGCGAAGGGCGTTGCGGGGCTCAAAGCCTTTTTGGCGTTCGCGGCGGACGGGTCGTGCTGTAAGAGCGCGGCGGGCGGGACGCGGGGGATCGGAAAGTTTTTGGCGGCGGAGCTCGAAAAGTACGGCTACGAGTGCCGCCTCGGCGTGGGCGCGTCGGGCGCGAAGATCGACGTCGCCGTACTCGACCCCCGCGACAAAAACAGGTATCTGCTCGCCGTGCTCGGGGACGGCGGGGAACTCTCGGTCAAGGATAGCTACGTCTTGCAGACGCAGTCGCTCATCGCGCGGGGCTGGAACGTCGCGCGGGTGGGGAGCGTGACCTTTTTCAACAATCCCAAGCGGGAGGCGGCGCGCATCAAAGACCTGCTCGACCGCCTCTCGGGCAGGGAGCGCGCCCCGCTCGAAAAGTACCGCAGGGCGTACAAGTTCGTCCGCGAAAAACGGGCGGAGACCCCCGCTTTCTTTTTGGACGAGAACAACGACGGGGAAATTTGCGCCCGTCTTTGCGAGATCGTGGCGGCGGAAGAGCCCATCTCCCGCGACTTTTTGCGGCGCAGGTGTTTGGCGACGTTCGGCGTGGAGGGGAACGGGCGCATCGACGCGCGGCTCGACGCGCTCATCGACCGCTGTGATTTTCGCCGTGAACGCGCGCTCGGCGTCGAATACTTCTATAAGACGGCGCGCGCCGTCGCCCCCGACAGCTTCCGCGCAGAGGGCGGGGGGGCGGCGCGGCGCGCGGAGGACGTTACGGTGTTCGAGATGCTCGCCCTCATCAGGAGCGCGCTCGAAGAGCGGGTCGCGCTCTATCTCGACGAGCTCGTTCCGCTCGCGGCGCGTGCGCTCGGGACGCGCATGAGCGACCGCTTCGCGCAATATGTGCGCCGTTGCGTCGCGTACGGGGAGGAGCGGGGGATGTTTCTGCGTTCCTGCGCCGACCGCGTTTCGCTCGCGTAAGTTTCAAAAAACATTTGACAAATAAAAAGGAATATGATAGGATATCCCGCGACGGAGATATCATGCAGTTTCCCAAGCACAGAGTTAAATTGAGCATATGGCAGTATTTGGCGATCGGCTATCTCATCGTCATCGCCGTCGGTACGGTATTGCTCGTCATGCCGTTTGCGGTGCGGGACGGGAAGGTAGACTTTCTGAACGCCTTCTTTACGGCGACCTCGGCGACCTGCGTCACCGGGCTCACCCCCGTGGAGACCAACATCCATTGGACGGTGTTCGGACAGATCGTCATTCTGCTGCTCATCCAATTAGGCGGGCTCGGATTCATGACGTTCGTCTCCGTGCTTCTGCTCATGGTAAAGGGCGGGCTCGGGCAGTACGAACGCCGCGCATTCATGCAGTCGATGGGCGGGCAGTCGGACGGCGTGAAGGCACTCGTTTTGCGGGTTTTCGTGGGGACGATCTGCGCCGAAACGGCGGGCGCGGCACTTCTCTCCATCCGCTTCATCGGCGACTTCGGCGCGCTTCGCGGGATCTATTACGCCATCTTCCATGCGGTGTCGGCGTTCTGCAACGCGGGCTTCGACCTCATGGGCGGTACGGTCGCGGGGACGGGTTCGCTCTCCTATTACGCCACAGATCCGCTCGTCAGCCTCACGCTCTGCGCGCTCATCTTTTTGGGCGGGCTCGGCTTTTGCGTCTGGGACGACGTCATCGACTGCCGCTTCAACTTCAAAAAATTTCAGTTCTATACCAAGATCATTCTCATTGCGAGCGTGTCGCTGCTCGTGTGCGGGACGGGGCTTTTTATGATCTTCGAGCGCAACAATCCCTCCTACGCGGGCTACGGCTTCGGCGATAAATTGCTCTGCGCCCTCTTCAACGCGACGACGGCGCGCACGGCGGGATTCTGGACGACCGACCCCTGTACGATGTCCGACAGCGGCTATCTGCTCCTCATTGTGCTCATGTTCATCGGCGGGTGTTCGGGCTCGACGGCGGGCGGCATCAAAGTCGGCACGTTCGTCGTGCTCGTCACGGGTATGTGGAGCGTGTTCCGCGGCAAGCGCGACAACAACATCGGCAAACGCCGCATCGCGAACAGCCTGCTCGGACAGGCACTCGCCATCTTTGCGTCCTGCCTCATGCTCGTGCTCTGCGCAACGCTGCTGATCTGCGCCGTCGAACCGCAGGGACAGTTCCGCGAAACGCTCTTCGAGGTGGTCTCCGCGCTCGGTACGGTCGGGCTTTCGATGTCGCTCACCGCAACGCTTTCGGCGTTTTCGAAGATCGTGCTCATTGTGCTCATGTACGCGGGCAGGGTGGGCGTGCTCACGCTGGCGGGCGCGGTCGCGCGCAAACGCGATACGGGCGACGTACGCAGTCCCGTCGACACATTCTATATCGGATAAAGGGAGGAAACCATGAAATCTATTTTACTGATCGGCATGGGGAAGTTCGGGCGCACGCTCGGCGAAAAATTGCTCAATATGGGCGACGAGGTGATGATCGCCGACCGCAACGAGGACGTCATCAACCTGCTCGCGCCCAAATACACCAACGCGGTGATTTGCAACTGCATGAACATCGAGAGCTTAAAGACGATGGATATCCCCTCTTTCGACGTATGCGTCGTGGCGATCGGCGAGGATTTTCAGGCGTCGCTCGAAGTCACGTCCAACCTCAAAGACCTCGGCGCGAAGCGGGTCATCTCCAAGGCGGCGACCGAGATCCAGCGCAAGTTCCTCCTCCGTGTCGGCGCGGACGAGGTGATCTATCCCGATAAAGATATCGCCGAAAAACTCGCCGTCAGACTCAATTCCGCCAAGGTCATCAACTTCATCGACCTCGATTCCGAATATTCCATCTTCGAGATCGCCCTCCCCGCCAAGTGGAGCGGGAAAAAACTCGTCGACATCAACCCCCGCGTCAAGTACGGCATGAACATCCTCACCATCAAAAAGGGACGGGACGTCGTCGCCTCCCTCGACGGGAATTATGTGTTCGAAGAGGGCGACCAGCTCGTCGTGTTCGGCAACACCGAACGCATTCTGAAATTTACGAATAAACAGAAATGAGTTCACAAAAAAGTTCACAAATTTTGTTTTTGCTTCGCCAAAACAAAATTTCGTGATAGAAACTGACTTTCTCTTAAATTAGAGCCCGTCCTCAAAGATGGTATGTAAGACAATAAGCGCGAGGTTTCGCGCTTATTGTGTCGCGCACGGTGGAAGTGAATTCCACCTAACGCCATTATTTGGAAGCCTGAAAGGCGTAATAATATGTCATGTTGAGCCGAGAGCCCGCGTCGAGGAGACGCGGGCTCTCGTGTCGAAATATCTCCCTTTCGTCGCGACGCGACGGGTTTTGTAAGCCGTCCCCAAAGGGGAACGGCTTACCGTTTCCTTTTTGGTGCGGCGGTAGTGCCCGCCGCACCCGCCTCGCTACCAGCTCGGCTGTCGCGGCGTTGTTCACAGCCCACAGGGCTGATGAACAGAAGCAACGCCGCTCCACCTCTTCACGAAAAAAATACTTCGTCTTTTTTCGTGATAGGAAATATGGAATGACATTTTGAGCAAGGGCAAATCGCGCAACATCAAACCGAATAGAATCCAATCGCGCAACAACGAGCCGCATGAAAAACGCGCCCGCAAAAAAGCGGGCGCGCCGAACGGCAATTCTTTCTGCGATTTTTTATACGGCGGGGGCGAGTTTCTTCTTCTTTTTGAGCTGGGATTCGAGGTCGTCGCACGCCTCCTGGAATTCCTCCTGCGTTTCGCTCACGTCCACGCCGTCGAGGATGTCTTGCAGGCGGTATTCCTGCATGAGGTAACGGATGGTCTGATATCCGATCACGGTGGTGAGCACGCCGTTGGTGAGCCCCTGCACGGAGGAGTCGACGATGGCGGAGATCGCCGAGCCGAGGATGGGGATGCCCTTTACGGCGTCGCCCATCGTCTTTACCACGCTGCTGCCGATGTTCATGCCGCCCACGCCGTAGGCAATGAGCGAGTTTTGGATGACCCGTCCGAAGATGCGCAGAAGTTTGGCGTCGGAGGGACGGAATCCGTACAGGAACACGAGGTCTTTGATGAGCTGGATGTTCACGAACACGACGAGCGCGGCGTCGACCTTTGCCGTCTGCGAAATGGCGGAATAGGTCGCCGATTTGAGCGCGCTTTTGAAGATGAGGTCCTTTGCGGAACGCTTGACCGACCCTTGGTAGAGTTCGGTGAGCGTCTTTTTCACGTCGGGTTCGTTGTTGGTGCGCATCGCGATGGCGAGCCTGCCCACGACTTCGGAGTTATACCAGCCCACGCCCTCGACCGAGGCGGTGAGGTCGATGATCTTATCGGCGATGTCGTGCCGCACCTTGCGGTTGTGCTTTTGCGCGCCGCGCGCCGTATAGGCGTTCACGTTGGTGATAAAGGCGTCCGTATGGATGACCTTGACGACGGGGACGATGAACAGTACGATGTAGATGACGACGCACACGACGCCCGCCGCATAGCCCGCATAGGGATGCAGATCGTAGATGCGCAGGGCGACGAGGAAGAGCACGACGGCAAGGAAGATGCCGATGAGCGCGGCGAAGAAGCGCAGCATGAATTTCGCGCCGCGCACGTTCTCCCGTTTCACATATCTCTGTTCATATTCGTAGATCGACATTTTTTGCGGCAAGCCGTTTGCCGCATTCGCGTTCGCGTTCGTACCGTCGAAGTCCGACTGTACGGTGAGCGCGGTGGTATCGGCTTTTTTATTTTTTGCCATAATTGCCTCCACGGGTATTGTCATTCTCATTGTACACCATCCGCGGCGATTTGTAAAGTCTTTCGCGAAAATAAAATTTGGGAGAGGTTGGCAAAAGGGTTGCTTTTTCGCGCGCGCTATGGTACAATGGGTACATGAAGAAGGGGAACACCGTATATGAGGACAGAGAGGAAAAACGGCAGGCGCAACGCGAAAAGCATACGCTCGCCTGTCCGCATTGCGGCAAACCCGTGCTCGACCACATGACGCAGTGTCCGCACTGCAAGGGCGAGCTCAAACCCGCGGGCTATCAACCGCTTTCGGACAAAAAACTCCGAAAAATACGCATCGTCACCTATACGATCGGCGCGATCGTCTCCGTCGTGATCATCGCGCTCATCCTCATCTATAAGTGAGACGGGAAAGCGATCGGGACAGACTGCGGAAAAACGACAATTTACGATACGGGAAAAACATTCTTACCGAATAATTCTGTACAAAAGGGGGAAAAGGAAATCGTGTAGGAGGATCGTATGCGGGAAGAATCGGAAGGCGTGAGCCTGGGCGACGTTTGGCGCGTCGTCGTCGGGAAAATTTGGTGGCTTATTTTGTTCTCGGCGATCGCCGCGATCATCGTGCCCGCGTTGCTGTATTTTGTTGTTCGCAGAGACACGGTGGAGTATGCGTTGACGTTCGAGGTGGACTATCCCGACCTCGGCTCGAAACGCTACCCCGACGGCACGGCTTTCGATTACCGCGATATGATCTCCGCCGAGACCTTGCGCGCCGCCAAGGCGACCGACGAGGATTACGCGGACCTCGACGTTTCCCGTCTGCTCGAAGCGGACGACATTTCCGTCGAGCCCGTGACGGGGGACGAAAAAAATCCCGTCGCCGAGGGGACGTATCGCCTCGGCATCAAGGGAAAATATTTCCGCAGCGCGGAAACGGCGTCCAAATATCTCCGCGCCGTTGCAAACCAGGTGATCGAGCGCGTCAACACCGCCGTCAAGCGGTTCAACAACGCTTTCTACCTCGAAACGTATGACAGCGTTTTGACGTACGAAGAGCAGATCGACATGCTCTCCGCCGAAAAAGATTATCTCGTTTCCCAATACGAAAGTCTCATCGGGATCTACGGCGAGAACTACGAGGTCGCCATGCAGAATGAAGAGGCGGGCAAGACCCTCCGCTCCTATTTTGCCGAAGTGAATACCACGCTCGCCAATCTGACGCTCCGCGTGCTTCGCACCGACCTCGAAAACGGCGGCTACCGTCTCCGCGAGGACGACAAGCTCATCCAGAGCATCATCGACGACCTCCAAAAGGAGAAGCAGGAAAACGTCGCCCTCATCGAGGATCTCGAACAGGAGACCAAAAAACTGCAAACGCTGTATGCGGGCGACGCCTCCTACATTCCGCAATTCGACGCGTTCCATTCCCGCATCGCCGAGCTCATCGCGCGCAACGCGGCGATCGACACCGAAACGGAGATCCGCACGCGGTCGTTGCAGACGACCCCGTCGGCGGAATACGACAGCAAGAAACAGGCATTTGTCGACCGTCTCGACCGCGAATATTATCTCCTGATCCAATACGCGGACATCTATCACGCGGTCGCGGAAAAGCTGTATCAAGAGGAGTCGCGCGTGCGCTTTTTCAGCACGAAGCCCGAGGGCGTGGGCGGCACGAGCATCGCGCTCGCCGCAGTCGCCTCCTTTGCGGTCGTGTTCCTCGCGGGAGCGGTGGTCGTTTACGTCGCCCACGCATTCCGTAAACGCCCCGAAGCGGACGGCGGGGAAGCGGAGGGCGCGCCCGCGCAGGGCGGCAAGCTCGAATAAAAGACGGACCGCCGCATCGCGGCGGTCTTTTTTCGGAACAGGGTATGAAAAAAATACTTCTCATCGCAACGGGTGGGACGATCGCGTCCAAACCCACCGAACGGGGGCTCGCGCCCGCGATCTCGCCCGAAGAACTGCTCTCCTATGTGCCCGAGATCGCCGAGGTGTGCGACGTCTCCTCGGTAGAACCTTTCTACCTCGACAGCACCGACGTCTGCGCCGAACATTGGCTCGCGATCGCCCGCATCATCGAGGAGAACTACCAAACATTCGACGGCTTCGTCATCACCCACGGGACGGACACCATGGCGTACACCGCCGCCGCGCTCTCCTATCTCGTGCGGAACAGCGCAAAGCCCGTCGTGCTCACGGGGTCGCAGAAGTCGGTGTACCTGCGCGACACCGACGCGCGCAAGAACCTCGCCGACGCCTTCGCGTTCTGTGCGGACGGGGAAGCTTCGGGCGTGCACGTCGTGTTCGACGGCAACGTCATTTTGGGGACGCGGGCGAAAAAGACGCGCACGCGCAGTTACAACGCCTTTGCGAGCGTCGACTTCCCCGCGATCGCCATTCTTCGCGACGGCAAGCCGTTCTACTACATCCGCGAACCCAAGCCGCAGGGCGCGCCGCTCTTCTCGCACGCGCTCGACGGCGGCGTGTTCGTGCTCAAACTCATCCCGGGGCAACGCGCGGATATCTTCGACTATCTCGACGAACATTGCCGCGCGCTCGTCGTCGAGTCGTTCGGGTCGGGCGGGTTTCCCGACTACGGCGACGGCGCGCTTCTTTCCCGTCTGCAACGCTTTCTCGGTGCGGGCAAGACGGCGGTATTTACGACGCAGGTCGAGCGGGAGGGGAGCGCGCTCGACAATTACGAGGTGGGCCGCCGCCTGCGCGCGATGGGGCGGGTGCTCGAAGCCCGCAGCATGACGCTCGAAGCGACGGTCGCAAAGCTCATGTGGCTTTTGCCCTTTGCGGGGGAGCGGCTGGAAGAGCTGTTCTACACGCCCGTCATGTACGACATCCTTTGAGAGGAAACGACGATGGAATGGGATCATCGCAATACATTGCTGTTCGGGGAAGAGGGACGGGCGCGGCTTCGCGCCGCCCGCGTCGCCGTGTTCGGGCTGGGCGGCGTGGGGGGCTACGTCGCCGAGACGCTCGCCCGCGCGGGGGTCGGCGCGCTCGATCTCATCGACAACGACGCGGTGTCGCTCACCAATCTCAACCGCCAGATCTTCGCCACCCGCAATACGCTCGGCATGCCCAAGACGGCGGCGGCAAAGGAGCGGATCTTGTCGATCGTGCCCGATTGCCGCGTCGTCACGCACGACGTGTTTTTCCTGCCCGGACAGACGGGCGGGATCGACGTTTCGCGGTTTTGCTATGTGGCGGACGCCGTCGACACGGTGACGGCGAAGATCGCGATCGCCGAAGCCTGCCGCGCCGCGGGGACGCCGCTCATCGGCTGTATGGGGACGGGCAACAAGCTCGACCCCTCCCGCCTTGCGGTGTGCGACCTCTTTTCCACGACGACCTGTCCGCTCGCGCGCGTCATGCGGCGGGAGCTCAAAAAGCGCGGCTTTACGCAGTATAAGGCGGTCTGCTCGGCAGAGCCGCCCCAACCCGCGCTTGCGGGGGAGGAGGCGGGGCGGCACGTTCCCGCGAGCGCGCCCTTTGTCCCCGCGGCGGCGGGCGTCCTCATGGCGTACGAGATCGTAAAAGACCTGCTTCGGGGATAGTCGCCCGTGCGGGAATGGGACGAAAATCGTTTGACAAGCCCGCGCGCGTATGCTATAATAGACGTATAAATGCGGATCGAATCCGCATAATTTTGTAAATCGGCGAAATTTCGCACGGGAGGAAATCATGCGCCTGTTCCGAACATTTTTGGCGGCGGCACTGTTTGCCGTGCTCGCGCTCGGCTTGACCGCGTGCGGCAAGACGGACCGCTATACCCTCGACATCCAATGCGGCGAGGGCGGCAAAGTCACGGCTTCCGCGCCCGCGGAGGACAAGGGCTACAAGGCGGGGGAAACGGTCACGCTCACCGTCTCGCCCGACGCGGGCTATACGCTCGATACGTTCACGGTGAACGGCGCGCCCGCCTCCCCCGAGGGGAACAAATATACCTTTGAGATCGGGCAAAACACCGTCGTGAAGGCGACGTTCGCGTCGGAGACGCCCGCCGTCTACTATCAGATCACCACGGCGTTCGACGCCGCGCGCGGGTCGCTCACGCTCACCCCGTCTGCCGCTTCGGCAGGCTATGCCGCGGGCGAAGAGGTCACCCTCACCGTTACGGCGAAGGCGGGATACGCGGTCGGCGCGGTCAAGGTCGGCGGCGGCGAAGTCACGCTCACGGACGGGAAATATACGTTCAAGGTGGAGGGAAATACGTCGGTCTCGGCGGAATTTTCCGTCCGCTACTATCATGTGGAGAGCGAATACGAGAGCGCGCAGGGGCTCGTCTCCCTGTCGCCTTCGGCGGCGCGGGAGGGATATGTCTATGGCGAAACGGTCACCGTCACGCTGTCGCCCGCCGCTTTTTATGCGGTCGGCGCGGTCAAGGTGAACGGCACGACGCTCGCCGCGCAGAGCGGGATCTATTCCTTTACCGTCTCGGACGACGCCGTCGTGACCGTGGAATTTACGGCGATCCCCGCAAGTTTTGCGCCCGGTTACCGCGGCGCGTGGACGGAGTACGGCGGTACGCGCACGCTCGAAATTTCTCAAACGGAACTGAAAGCGGACGGCGCGGCCCTCTCTGCCGTCGGCGACGAGGAGGTCGGCTACTTCTTCACGTGGGGCGGCGTATCGTATAACGCTTTCCTCACCGACGACGGCTACGCGCTCTACCTCACGGGCGGCGCGGCGACGCTGTATTTCGTCCAAAACGGACTGCCCGACCTCAAAGTGGAGGAGGCGATGTTCCGCGGTTCGGCGTTCCTCTCTAAGGACGGCGCGCGGCTCACGACGGACGCTTCGGGCGCGCTCAAAGCGGGGGAGAGCGACGCGAGACTGCTCACCCTCGTCCCCGACGCTTCGGGCGTGAACATCGGCTCGACGCGGTACGACACCGTGCTCTCGGGCACGGCGTTCGTGGGCGGCGCATGGTATGAGATCTATTTTGCCGACTATGCGAACAAGCGTCCCTCCGCCATTTTGCTCGTCGCTTTGGACAAGACGACGCAGGTCTACGAACAGCAATACGCGGCGGCGACGGCGTTCGATCCAGCCTACCGCGGTACGTGGAAGATGATCTACTGTTCCACCGCAAACGCGCCTGCGCGGACGGTCACCGTCCCCGAGACGGGCGCAACGTTCACGCGGGATAGCGATTCGTTCACGGTGCAGGCGTTCGGCATGGATGGGTATATCTTCGCGTACGGCACATGGAATTCCACCCTCCGCTTCCTCAACGCCGACCGCACGGTGCTCGTGTTCCGCTCGGGCAATCTCACCGAATTTTACGTGAAAAACGACGCCGAAGTCGGCGCGTTCCCCGCGTCGTGGTACAACACCAAATGGGACAACGACAGCTACGGGCGGCTCGCCGTCGACGGGACGGGACGCGCCACCGTCGAGGGCGACCTCATGCGGTATTTCCCGACCGAAAACGGCAACGAAAACGTCGGGCTCGCGCTCTACAACGACGAGTGCTGGTTCATCTCCCGCGAGGGGGACACGGTGTCCCTGCTCAACGTGGGGCTGAACGGGGCGGCGGGTTACAGCTTTGGGAAAGTGGGCGCGGCGACTTTCGACGCCGACCGTCAGGGCGTATGGGAGGAGGTCGTGGGAACGCAGCCCTCGGCGACGGACACGTTCACCGTCGGAGAGAAGAGCGTCACCTATCTCGGTCAAACCGTCATCGCGGAGGAGATGAGCCGCTTCGACGCGTATGTGTTTACGATCGCGGGACAGGCGTACACGTTCGGCGTTCGCCCCGACGGCATTCTCTGGCTGTGCAAGGGCGAAGTGACCCTGTCGGCAGACGCCGCGGGCAACCCCGTGTACGACAACGCGGAAGATTGCAAGTTCTTTCTCCGCCGCGGACGGACGTACGGCACGGCGACCCTCGATTCCGTCCTGCCGCAGAGCTATTTCGGCAAGACGTACAAATGCGACGGCGCGGAATTCGTCCTCTCCGCCGACGGAAAGAGCGCGACGATCTACGGCAAAGAGATCCGCTTCATCAGTGCCGAGGCGAACGGCGAGAGCGCGAACTTCATCGCAACGGGCTTTGCGGACGGCGTGTTCTACGAATTTGCATTCGCCAACGGCGCGGTGACCATCGCCACCATCGAAGAGGGAGTAAAACAATTTAATTAGGTTCACAAATTTTCTTTTCTGTGCCGTGCGCGTTGCGCTTCGCGCCGCGCGTGGCGAAAAGAAAATTTCGTGATAGAAACCGACTTTCTCTTAAATTAAGTTGGTCGTCTCGTTCGCTCTGTAAGACAATAAGCGCGAGGTTTCGCGCAAATTGTGTCGCGCAGCGGATAGGGTTCCCGCAAAAAGACGTAGTATTTTTGCGGGACAAAAATAGCGTGGTTTTCCTCGCGCAACATAATTGGAAGCCCCAAATACATTCTAAATATGTCATGTTGAGCCGAGAGCCCGCGTCGAGGAGACGCGGGCTCTCGTGTCGAAACATCTCCCTCATTTTTATTGTTTATTTTCCACTGTCATTTCGCCCCGCCCGCGGCTTCTATTTGTAGACCAAGGGCGGCACGAGGAGCGTAGCGACGAAGTAGCGGAGGCGAGCGTAAGCGAGCCGGAGTCGAGAAATCCCCTTGGTCGTTGATTGGGTTTATAATAAAAATAAGGGAGATTCTTCGCTTCGCTCTGAATGACATATTGGGAACACCCGTTCGCTCTGAATGACAAATAGAGGAACGCCCGTTCGTTCCGAATGGCATAGCGAAAGCGACGGCTTGTACTTCTTCGCCCCTTCCGAAACAACGGCAAATCGAAAGGGAAAAGTTTTCATACCCTGTCCTGCGGCGGCATACAATATCCTGTCAAATATGGGAGGATGTTATGCGTAAAATCATCTGTGCGGCGGTCGGCGCGGCGATCCTGTGTTCCGCCTTGGGCTTGACCGCGTGTAAAAAGCAGGAGGACGGGCGCACGTTGTACACCTTGCGGGGGGAATATTTCCCCGAGGAGAGAAAGCTCTCCGCGCAAATGACGGTGGACTTTACAAGTCCCGCCGCGCTGTCCGAGATCAAATTCGAACTCTGGCCGAACGCCTACCGCGAGGGCGCGCGGTACGCCCCCGTCTCGTCCCTCTTTTCCCGTACGGCGTACTACGGCGGCACGAGCTACGGGGAGATCGACGTCACGGGCATGACGGGCGCGGACGGCTTTTCCATCGGCGGGGAGGATCAGAACATCCTCACCGCGTCCTTTTCCGAGCCGCTCGAAGCGGGGGAACGCGCGCAGATCGGCGTCTCGTTCGAGGTCGACCTCGCCTTGGTCGACCACCGTCTCGGCGTGACGAGGCACGGCGTGAACCTCGGCAACTTCTATCCCGTGCTCTGCAACTACGGCGAAAACGGGTTTGAGGAATACGTCTACGCGTCGAGCGGCGATCCCTTTGTGAGTGCCTGCGCCGATTACGACGTCACGCTCACCGTCCCCGACGAGTATGTCCTCATCTCGGGATTCGCCGCCGAAACGAGCGCGGAAAATGGAAAGACGGCATACCATGTCTGCGCCGAGAACGTCCGCGACGTCGCTTTCGTGCTCGGCACGGGGTATTCCTCGGTGTCCGCCGAAAAGAACGGCGTCCCCATCACCTATTACTATTACGGCGATCCCGCGCCCGAAGATACGCTTTCGGTCGCCGCCGAAAGTTTCGCCTATTATGCGGATAGCTTCGGGGAATACGCCTATCCGCAGTACACCGTCGCCGAGACCGATTTCGTGTTCGGCGGCATGGAATATCCCGCGCTGTCGATGATCTCGTCGTCGCTGCGGACGGACGACCGCCGTCTCGCCGTCGCCCACGAAACGGCGCACCAATGGTGGTACGCCATGGTCGGGAGCAACCAATTCGAGCACGCGTGGCAGGACGAGGGGCTCGCCGAATATTCCTCCCTGCTCTTCTTTGAACATACGCCCGATCTCGGCATTTCGTATGCCGACCTCGTTTCCGAATCCGAGCGTTCCTACCGCGCTTTCTTCTCCGTCTATTCGCAGGTCGCGGGGGAGGCGGACACCTCGATGGACCGTCCCCTCACCGCCTTCTCGGGGGACTACGAATACCGCAACATCGCCTACGACAAGGGGGTCATCCTCCTCGACCGCGTACGGCAGGTGACGGGGGAGAAACGGTTCATGCAGGCGTTGCGGGAATACAAGCGCGCGTACGAGGGCAAGATCGCCTCGCCCGAATCGTTCATCGGATGCTTCTCGCGCGCGGGCGCGAACGTGGGCGCGCTCTTCTCTTCCTTTACCGACGGGTTGTGCGTCATTTGAAAATGTGATCGAAATCGGTTGCCAAATCCTCTCCGCGGGGGTATAATAGCGGTATGCCGATTTTTACCTATCAATGCCCGTCCTGCAAAAAGACGTTCGACGAGCTCGTCAAAAATTGCAACGAAGAGGTGAAATGCCCCGTCTGCCGCGAAAGAGCGGCGCGCGTTTGGTCGGGCGAAATGTTTTCCGCCACGGGAAAACCGCCCAAAAAATGCTCGGGAAAATGCAGCGAATGCTCGGGATGCGGTTGAATCCCGACGCCGCCCGCCGACAATTTTGTCGGCGGGCGGCGTCGTTACTCGAAATATTTCTTTTTGAACGACGAATCAAACGTCTCCGAAAAGGTCGGGTGCGATCCATATTTAGCATCCGTTTGCGCGCGAAGTCCATATCTTGTGCCTGACAAAAAAACCCGAATTTTCCTGAAAAAAGTCTTAAAATTCTCGCAAAAATGCTTGACGAATCATTTTCGAAATGCTATCATATGTAAGCTGTCCCGCGGGAGAGCGTTGGTTTTTCTGCGGCGCGCGCCTTGCTTTTGCAAGGGAAACGGAGATTGACAACTGCATAGCGAAAGACGGAGTAGCCTTGTGTGCGCTGCGGGAGCAGTGGCGCGGAGGTGAAACGCAAGTACGTAAGGCAATGAAAATTCAGGAGCGCACGGGAGTGCGCAGACGGAAGGTTAATACGAATTTAAGTACGAAGAAAGTCGGACTGTGAAGGAATATTAG
>CANRJR010000015.1 GCA_947631005.1 uncultured Clostridia bacterium
CGGTTCATTGGTATTCATGCGTCTCCACGTTTCGCGCGGCGGCGCACCGCCCCGCGGATGATTTCAAAGATATTGATTCCGATCCCCGAGAGGATATAGAGATAGTAAGAGAAGAGCCGCCACACGAGCACGATCCAGCCGATGAGCGGCGAGAGCCCCGTGTATTTGACGAGGACGGTTGCAAAAATGATGGAGGTGGTGGTTTCCAGCGCGCCGCTGTTGCCGGGCGTCGGCACAAGGGACGCCGAGTAGAAAGCGATGAGGCTCAACATGAGCATTTCGAAGAACATCGCCGTCGTCGGCACGACGATATAGCGCGCCAGCGCGAGCATGACGAAGAATGGCAGAGAAAAGCTCACGAACACGTCGAGGACGCAAATGACGACGAGGGGAAGGATGAGCCACCAACGCCGTATGATCGCTTTGAGCGAGGCGCGGTATTCGTCGATCTCATAGATGTATTTGCGCATGGTGGGGTACTTGTGCTTGACAAGGTGCATGCGGTTGAGCAAGCCCACCAGCTTGACCGTGAACTTCTTTCCCGCGCGGGGGAAGAGGGAGGCGAGGAGCATGGCGACGGGGATGAGGAGATTCCCGAGCATGGAGAGCCACGCGATGACGAGGAGGGTCGTGCTTCCCCAGCCGACGGGCAGCACCGCGGGGGCGATGCCGAAAAAGACCGCCGCAACCAGACAGACCACAATGGTGCTCACGATATATTTCACGAGCGGGACGGCTGTTGCAACACCCGCGGGAATGTCTTTTTTGTGCAGATAGTAGATCTGGAACGGCTGACCGCCCGTGCCGAGCGGGGTGATGCCGTCGTAATACTTGCCGAGGAACATCACCTTTACCGAGTTGCGGAAGCGGAATTTGCCCGTGGAGATTTTGAGAAGATAGCTGTATTTCGCACTTTCGAGCAAAATATAGAGCAAAACGACGCCGATGAGCAACGCGAAATAGTTCCACGAGATGTTGCTCACCATGCGTTGTAAGCTGTGCATGCTCTCGCCTGCAATGAGGTCGGTGATCCCGAACAGCAGCGCGATGGAAGCCGCAATGAGCACGAGGAGCAAGATTGTCTTGATCCACCACTTGCGGCGTTTGCGCTTGTTGTCGTCGGCGTTGCGTTGCTCGATCTCTTGGGAAAGCTTTTCTACTTCCTTTTGCTTGGCGGCGGCATAGGAGGCGACGAAATCGTCGTCTCGCTGTTTGGATGATTTTTCATTCGCGGGCGGTTGTATCGGTTGCTTCTCCGGTTCCATTCTACCCTCCGTACCCAGATTATACCATACTTCGTCGGGAAAAGCAACGAATAATCCGACCCAAACGTCCTTTATCCCGCTTATTTTCGCGGCGTATCATTTATTATATGTCGCGCGCGCGGAAAATCAAACCGCAAAAGGCGATTTTCCTCTTCTTGACGAACGGGACGCGGCGTGCTATAATAAAGGTATGAAAGACGTGCGCATTACGGCGGTGAGAAAGGCGAACTATCCCGACCTCTCCGTGCGGTACGAATTGCCGCAAGATACGCCCTGTTCGGTGGAGGAGGGGCAGACCTTTTTGTCGCGCGGCGGCAGGAAGCCGCCCGACCTGTGCGAGAGCGCGTGGGAAAGCATGCGTCCGTTCGTGGAGGAGCTCGCCCGCGGCGGCGGGAATTTTTTCGGCGGCTGGATGAAAGATCCCCATACGGCGATGATCTCCTGCAACGACGGGTTTCGCCCCGTGAGTTTTTTGCTCGAAACCGTCGAATGAAAAAAAGTCCCGAAAATCGCTTGACAGGGCGGGGGGACGCTGTTATAATAGGAATGTACTTTGCAAGGAGCGCGGCTTTGCCGCGGGGGAACATGAAGAATTATCTTTCCCACAATCAAATGCGT
Source organism: uncultured Clostridia bacterium (assembly GCA_947631005.1). Lineage (GTDB taxonomy): Bacteria > Bacillota > Clostridia > Christensenellales > Borkfalkiaceae > Gallimonas. The sequence continues at coordinate 1,884 of CANRJR010000015.1, forward strand.
ATGGCAATCGCCCGGGCGGAAAAGCGCGGGTTTTTGCCGAACGCCTTGTAAGGCAAAAACCAAACACGTTTCGCCCGGAGGGAATCCCCTTCGGGCGATTTTTTATGGAGGAAAAACCGTGATAGAGCTCATTCACCTTGAAAAGCGATATCCCTCGCAAGACGGCGAGATCGTCGCCCTCGAGGACATTGATTTGAAGATCGGCGACGGCGCGATCTTCGGCATCATCGGGCTGTCGGGCGCGGGCAAGAGCACGCTCGTAAGGTGTATCAACCTGCTCGAACGCCCCACGTCGGGACGGGTGATCATCGACGGCGAAGATATTACGAATGTGTCAAAAAAGCGGCTGTTACAGATCCGCCGCTCGGTCGGCATGATCTTTCAGGGGTTCAACCTGCTCGAACAGCGCACCGTGGAGGCGAACGTCCGCTTCCCGCTCGAGATCGCCCGCGTCCCCAAAGAGGAGGCGAAGGCGCGCGTGCGGGAGCTATTGGAGCTCGTCGGGCTCTCCGAAAAGGCGCGGGCTTATCCCGCGCAGCTCTCGGGGGGGCAGAAACAGCGGGTCGCCATCGCCCGCGCGCTTGCCACCAAGCCCAAATATCTGCTCTGCGACGAGGCGACGAGCGCGCTCGACCCCAACACCACCGATTCCATTCTCGCCCTGCTCAAAGACGTCAACCGCACGCTGGGCGTCACCATGGTGATCATCACCCACGAGATGCGCGTCGTCGACAGCATTTGCACGGACGTCGCCGTCATCGACAACAGCCGTATCGTGGAGAGCGGCAAGGTCGCCGACGTGTTTTCCTATCCGCAGTCGGAGATCGCAAAGGAGCTCATCATTCCCAACCTCATCCGTTCGGTGCGGAGCGCGGGGGGGAAGAAACTTCGGCTCGTGTTCAACGGCGACGTGTCGGACGCCCCCGTCATTTCGGGGCTCGCGCTCGACTGCGGGGTCGCCGTCAACATCCTCTACGCCGACACCAAGAACATCGACGGGCGCATGTTCGGGCACATGGTGATCACGTTGCCGCAAGGGGAAGAGGACGCCGCGCGCGTCAAACGCTACCTCGCGCAAAAGAACGTTTCGTTTAAGGAGGAACTTTAATGCTGCTTCTCACCAAACTCTTTACCCAGCTCGGCGCGGAGGGATTTTTGCTCGGCGTTTGGGAGACCCTCTACATGACGGCGATCTCCACCGCCGTCGCCTACTGCATCGGCTTGCCGCTCGGGATCTTGCTCTGCATCACCGACAAAGACGGCGTCAAACCCATCGTCTGGCTGAACAAGATCGTCGGATTTCTCGTGAACATCCTGCGGAGCATCCCGTTCATCATCCTTATGGTCGCCCTCATTCCCGTCTCCCGCGCGATCATGGGGACGAGCATCGGCAACCGCGCGATGATCTTCATGCTCATCGTCGCCGCCGCGCCCTACATCGCCCGCATGGTGGAGTCCTCTGTGAAAGAGGTCGACAAGGGGGTCGTCGAAGCGGCGCGCTCGATGGGGGCGAACACCTTTGAGATCGTTTGGAAGGTGCTTCTTCCCGAAGCCAAGCCCTCGCTCATCGTGGGCGCGGTCATCTCGTCGGTCACCGTGCTCGGGTATTCCGCCATGGCGGGCACGATCGCCGCGGGCGGGCTGGGGTCGATCGCCGTCACGCAGGCGCGCCCCTCCAACGCGCAAGACGTCATTTGGCTGTGCGTCGCCCTCATCGTCGTCATCGTGCAGGCGATCCAGGAGCTCGGCATGTTCCTCGCGAAAAAAACGGACAAACGCGTCCGCGGAAAAAATAGAAAGAAAACCGAAAAAGGAGAACAATCATGAAAAAACTACTCGTCATTCTCACCACCGTCGCCCTCGCATGCGGGCTCGCCCTGTCGCTCACAGCTTGCAACACGTACGACGCCGACCACACGATCACCGTCGGCGCGAGCCAAACGCCGCACGCCGAGATCTTAAAAGAGATCAAGGGTGACCTCAAAGCTGCGGGGTATCGGCTCGTCATCAAGACGTTCGACGACTATATCACGCCCAATACCTCCCTCGAAGAGGGGTCGATCGACGCGAACTACTTCCAGCACACGCCCTATCTCAACGAATTTAATGCCAAACATAACACCCACCTTGCCGCCGTCGGGAAGATCCACTACGAGCCGTTCGGCGTGTACGGGAACAATGTGTCGCAAACGGAGTTCGACACGGTGAAAACGGGACGTTCCATCCTCGTCCCCAACGACGGGAGCAACCTCACCCGCGCGCTGTTTGTCTTGCAGGACGAGGGGTACATCACCCTCGCCGCGGACGCAAAGCCGACGGACACCCTCACCGTGCAGGACATCGCCGACAGCAAGGGGAACACCGTCAATCCCGTGCAGGCGGAGACCGTCGCCCAGCTTCTGCGCGAATCTCCCAAGGGGACGATCGCGGTCATCAACGGCAACTACGCCCTGCAAGCGCAACTCGATTCCGACGACGCGCTCGCCTTCGAGAACGCGCAGGGGGACGCCGCCCAGCTCTATGCCAACGTCGTCGCCGTGAAAGAGGGGAACGAGGGGAGCGAAAAGACCAAAGCCCTCCTCGCCGCGCTCAAAACCAAAAAGGTGTACGACTACATCACCAAGACGTACGACGGTGCCGTTCTGCCCGTGTTCACCCTGTGAGCGAACGCGCTTTCCTCTTCGCCGTTTCGCCCCGCGCCCTTGTCATTTCGACCAAACGAACGTAGTGAGTGCGTGGAGAAATCCCCTTGGTCGTTGATAGGGCTTATAATAAGAATAAGGGAGATTTCTCGACTTCGGCTACGCCTCCGCTCGAAATGACATAATTGGAAACGCCCATTTGCTTCCAAAATTGTCATGTTGAGCCGAGCTTTCTGTCATTTCGACCAAACGAACGTAGTGAGTGCGTGGAGAAATCCCCTTGGTCGTTGATAAGGCTTATGATAGGAATAAGGGAGATTTCTCGACGCGCTCGTTTCACTCGCTTGCTCGAAATGACATATCGGGAAGCGGCGGCTTGGTACTTTGCCCTACGGGCTCGTGCCGCCCTTGGTCTACAAATAGAAGCCGCGGGCGGGGCGAAATGACATAATTAGAAACATCCATTCACTTCAAACGCGTCACATCGTCCGTCCGCTGTTTGATTGCCATAGAAAAAACCGCCCCGAGGGGCGGTTTTTCATAATACGCGCTTATATGCGCTTGTCGGCTTTGTAGCTCGTATGCAACACTTCGTGCGCCTTGTGGCTGTTGGGCGAGCCGAAGTATTCCGCATAGATAGTGTCGATCACGGGGGAATCCGAGGAACGGCGGACCTTGTTCTCCTTGTCGCTGCGGTAGAGCGCGGCGGCGCGGAGCTCTTTGAGTTCGACCGAGTTGCGGATGCTGTCGGGCAGGGTCGGCTGACCGCCGCCGTTCACGCAGCCGCCGGGGCACGCCATGATCTCGATGAAATCGTATTGGCGCGTTCCGTTCTTGACGCCCTCGATGATCTCCGCCGCGTTGGCAAGCCCGTTCGCGACGGCGACGCGCACTGTTTTGCCCGCGATCTTATAGGTCGCCTCTTTGATGGGAAGCGTGCCGCGGACTTCGGGGAAGTCGACCACTTCGAATTTTCCGTCGAGAGCGCGCGCCGCAACGCGGAGCGCGGCTTCCATCACGCCGCCCGTCGCGCCGAAGATCGTACCGCCGCCCGAGCAGATCGCGAACGGATTGTCGAATTCCTCGTCGGGCAGTTCGGTAAAGCGGATGCCCGCCGTTTTGATCATGCGCGCAAGCTCGCGCGTGGTGATCGCCGCGTCGACCTCGCCGTTCATTTCGGGACGGTGGCATTCGTACTTCTTCGCCGTGCAGGGAATGACGGACACGACGTAGAGATCCTTGGGGTCGATGCCGTTCTTCTCGCAGTAATAGGTTTTGAGCAGACCGCCGAACATCTCCTGCGGCGACTTGCAGGTGGAGAGGTTGGGGATCATCTCGGGATATTTCTGTTCCACGAACTTGACCCAACCGGGGCAGCAGGAGGTGAACATCGGGAGCGTTCCCTTGTTTTGGATGCGGTTCAACAGCTCGGTCGCCTCTTCCATGATGGTGAGGTCGGCGGTGACGTCCATATTGAACACTTCGACGTTGCCGAGACGGCGGATCGCCGCAACCATCTTGCCCTCGACATTCGTACCTACGGGCAAACCGAACGCCTCGCCGAGCGTCGCGCGGACGGAAGGCGCGGTGAAGAACACGACCTTTTTCTGCGTGTTCTGGATGGCGTCCCAAACCTCGTCGACGGTGGTGCGCTCTTTGAGCGCGCCGACGGGGCAGGCGACGATGCACTGTCCGCAACCGACGCACACCGATTCCATGAGCGACATTTCAAACGCGCTGCCGATGTGGACGTTGTACCCTCTGCCGATCGGCCCGATCGCCCCGACGTGCTGCTTTTGGCAGGCGGCGACGCAACGGTTGCAGTTGATGCACTTGTCGCGGTCGCGTACGACGTAGGGAGCGGAGAGGTCGAGCGGGTGTTCGAGCGTTTCGCCCTCGAAGCGGTCCTCGTCCGCGCCGTATTCGGCGGAGAGACGTTGGAGCTCGCAGTTGTGGTTGCGCTCGCAGGAGAGGCACTTTTTCTTGTGCTTGGAGAGCAGCAGTTCGAGGCTCGTCTTACGGCTCTTTCTGCACTTGGGGGTGTTCGTTTGCACCTCCATGCCCTCCGCAACGGGATAGACGCAGGCGGCGACGAGACCGCGCGCGCCCGTCGCTTCGACGAGGCACATACGGCACGAACCGACGCAAGCCACGTCTTTAAGGTAGCAGAGCGTGGGGATCTCGATATGCGCGAGGCGCGCCGCTTCAAGAATGGTCGTTCCCTCGGGAACGGTGACGGGGATATTATTGATTTTCAGATTGACATTCGCCATGGTATTCACCTCACTTTCTCACGACTGCCTTGAACTTGCAGTTGCCGAGACATACGCCGCACTTGATGCACTTCGCGGGGTCGATCGCAAAGGACGCGAGCTTGTGACCGGGTGCAACGTAGTCCGTTCTCGAAATCGCCGAAACGGGGCAGTTCTTGGAGCAAAGACCGCAACCGATGCACTTCTCTTTGTCGATGGTGTAGTTCAGGAGGGCTTTGCAGACGCCCGCCGAGCACTTGTGCTCGTAGATGTGTTCCTCGTATTCCTTGCGGAAGTGGTGCATCGTCGAGAGAACGGGGTTGGGAGCGGACTGTCCGAGCGCGCACAGCGAGGACGACTTCATGTGCTCGCAGAGTGCTTCGATCTTTTCGAGATCCTCGGGCTTGCCTTTGCCCTCGGTGATCTTGGTGAGGAGGTCGAGAAGCCGCCGCGTGCCGATACGGCAGGGGGTGCACTTCCCGCAGCTCTCATCCGCCGTAAATTCGAGATAGAACTTGGAGATATCGACCATGCAGGTGTCCTCGTCGAGGACGATGAGCCCGCCCGAGCCCATCATCGAGCCGATGGCGACGAGGTTGTCGAAGTCGATGGGGGTGTCGATATATTCCGCGGGGATGCAGCCGCCCGAAGGACCGCCCGTCTGCGCCGCTTTGAACTTCTTCCCGTTCGGGATGCCGCCGCCGATCTCCTCGACGATCTCGCGGAGCGTCGTGCCCATGGGAACTTCCACGAGACCGACGTTGGTGATCTTGCCGCCGAGCGCGAACACTTTCGTGCCCTTGGACTTCTCCGTCCCGATGGAGGAATACCACTTCGCACCCTTTACGATGATGGGATTGATGTTCGCCCACGTCTCCACGTTGTTGAGAATGGTGGGTTTGCCGAACAGACCCTTTACGGCAGGGAACGGAGGACGGGGACGGGGCTCGCCGCGGTGACCCTCGATGGAGGTCATGAGCGCGGTCTCCTCGCCGCAGACGAACGCGCCCGCGCCGAGACGGATGTCGATATCGAAATCGAAGCCGCTTCCCAAAATGTTCTTGCCGAGAAGCCCGTAAGCCCTTGCCTGCCCGATGGCGATCTTCAAACGCTCGACCGCAACGGGATATTCGGCACGGACGTAGATATAGCCTTGGTGCGCGCCGATCGCATAGCCCGCAATGGTCATGGCTTCGAGCACGCAGTGGGGATCGCCCTCCAACACCGAGCGGTCCATGAACGCGCCGGGGTCGCCCTCGTCGGCGTTACAGCAGACGTATTTGATCTCGCCCTGCGACGCCTTGGCGAACTGCCACTTTTTCCCGGTGGGGAAGCCCGCGCCGCCTCTGCCGCGCAAGCCCGAGGCGAGCACTTCCGAGATCACCTCGTCGGGCGTCATGTGGAAGAGGACCTTTTCGACCGCTTCGTAGTCGCCCGCGGCGATCGCTTCGTCGATATCCTCCGCCGCGATCACGCCGCAGTTGCGGAGCGCGATACGCATTTGCTTCTTATAGAAAGGGGTCTCCGCGAAAGGAATGATGCTTCCGTCCTCGTGAACGGTCCCCTGATAGAGCAATTCTTTCACGATCTGCCCGCCCTTTATAAGGTGCTTTTCGGCGACCGTTTTCGCATGCTCGGGGGTCATTTGCGAGTAGAACGCGCCCTCGGGATATACGATCATGATAGGACCGAGCGCGCAGAGACCGAAGCAGCCCGTTTTTACGATGAGCACATCGTCGATGCCGAGTTCTTTCAAGGAGGCTTCGAGTTGGGCGATAACTTTCATGGAGTGGGAGGAGGTGCAACCCGTACCGCCGCACACGAGGACCTGTTTTCTGTATCCCGTGTTCGCGGCGAGTTTTTCCGCCTGTTCTTTGACGAGCCGTCTGACGTCGATGAGTTCCTTTTTCTGTTTGCGGATCGCGTCTAATTCCTGAACGGTCATTTGTTTTCCTCCCTGTGTTGTTCGAGAATCCCGTGTACCATGTCGGGGGTGAGCTTGCCGTACACTTCTTCGCCGACCATCATGACGGGCGCAAGGCCGCACGCGCCGACGCAACGGCAGCTGTCGATGGAGAACAAGCCGTCCTCCGTGCATTCGCCGCACTTGATGCCGAGCTCTTTTTCGACCTCCGCGAGGATCTTATCCGATCCCTTTACGTAGCACGCTGTACCCAAGCATACGCTGATGCGGTTCTTGCCCTTGGGCGTAAGGGAGAACTGCGAGTAGAACGTGACCACGCCGTACACTTCGGAGAGCGAGATGCCGAGCCCCTCGGCAATCGTTTTCTGCACCTGCATGGGAAGGTAGCCGTAGATCCCCTGCGCCTCTTGCAAGATGTGCATGAGACAGCCGGGCGTCGATTTGCACTCTTCGATGAGTGCTTTCAGACGGGCTTCCTGCTCGGGCGTTCCGAGTTTCTCTTCACACGCCGTGCAGACGTTTTCTTGTTTCATAGTAACCTCCTTGAAATTATCTTTCGGTTCCGCCGTCATCTCCGAGGCGGCGGAAACTACATTACCGATGTGTATTATAACATAAACCAAATTATTTTTCAATAGGATTTCGCAAATTGTCGGAAAAAGGAGAAAAAAATTTCCCCCGTTTTTGGAGAAAATTTCCCCGCCCAAAGAGATTGACAAGCAGGGAAAGCTGTGCTAAAATGGCAGAGATTTCTTGATGTACCTCTTCCGCAGGGAAGAACGGAGAAAATTTTATGAGACCATTCGATAAACAGGAGTTTTTGCGCGCGGTTTCCGGAATGCTTTCCGCAGAGTACGCAACGGACGTCGCTTCGGCGACCAAAAAAGAGCTCTACAACGCAGTCTCCAAGGCGGTGATGGAGGAGATCTATCCAGATTGGAAAAATTCCCGCCCCGCCGACCGCAAACGCTGCGCCTATTTTTCGGCAGAGTTCCTCATGGGACGCGCCATCTTCAACAATTTGCTCAACCTCGGGTTGTTGGACGACGTGTCCTCCACCCTCTCCGAGCTCGGCGCGGACATCAATACGTTCGAGGAAGTGGAGGACGCCGCGCTCGGCAACGGCGGCTTGGGTAGGCTCGCCGCCTGCTACCTCGAAAGCGCGGCAAGCAAGGGTCTGCCCCTCGACGGCTACGGCATCCGCTACCGCTACGGGCTCTTCCGCCAGACGTTCGAAAACGGCTATCAGCACGAGGAGGGGGACGATTGGCTCAAATGGGGCGACCCGTGGAGCGTCCGCGTCGAGCGGGACGCGGTAGACGTCGTCTTTGCCGACCAAACGGTGCGCGCCGTCCCCTACGATATGCCCATCTTCGGCTATCGCAACGGGGTCGTGAACACCCTGCGCCTTTGGAGCTGCGAGCCCGTGCAGGCGTTCGATTTCGACGCGTTCAACGAGATGCGCGGCGAGATCAAGGCGACCGAGAACTTCCAAACCACCAAGATCACCGACGTGCTCTATCCCAACGACAACACCATGGTCGGGAAGATCCTGCGCCTGCGCCAGCAATACTTCCTCGTGAGCGCGTCCTTGCAAGACATCCTCAAAAAGTACAAAGCGGAGGGGAAAGATCTTCGCCGATTGCCCAAGAGCCGCTGTTTCCAGCTCAACGACACCCATCCCGTGCTCGCCATTCCCGAGCTTCTGCGCCTGTTGCAGGCAGAGGGGCTGGACTTCGAGGAGGCGTTCGCCGTCTGCAAAGAGGCGTTCAACTTCACCAACCATACCATCATGGCGGAGGCACTTGAAAAGTGGGACGCGCTCGCGCTTTCCGACCTCTTACCCGAGGTGTACGAGCAGATCGTGCGCTGCCAGCAGCGTTTGGAGGCGGAGGGGCTCGATCCCGCGCGCTACTTCATCATCCGCGACAACGTGATCCATATGGCGAATCTCGCGATCTACGTTTCGGCGAAGGTGAACGGGGTCGCCGAGATCCACACCAACATCCTTAAAACGGACACGTTCAAGAATTGGTATGAGCTCTATCCCGAGAAGTTCGTCAACGTGACCAACGGCATCACGCCCCGCCGCTGGCTGTTGCTCAACAATCCCGCCCTCGCCGCCCTCATCGACGGCAAGATCGGCACGGGGTGGCATACCGACCTCAAACAGCTCAAAAAACTCAAACCGTATGCGGACGAATTGCTTCCCGGGTTCAAGCGCATCAAAGCCGAGAACAAGGCGAAACTCGCCGCTTACATCAAAGAGCACGAGGGCGTGGATATCCCCCCCGACTTTATCTTCGACGTGCAGGTCAAGCGTCTGCACGAATATAAGCGGCAGATGCTCAACGCGCTCTCCATCCTGTATTTCTACTACGGGATCAAGGAGGGGGAGATCGCCGATTTCCCGCCCACGGCGTTCATCTTCGGCGCGAAAGCCGCGCCAGGGTACTACATCGCCAAGGCGATCATCAAGTTCATCAACGAGATCGCCGCGATGGTCAATGCCGACGAGGAAGTCTCCAAATATATGCGCGTCGTGTTCGTGCAGAACTACAACGTGAGCTATGCGGAAAAGATCGTCTGCGCCGCCGACGTGTCCGAACAGATCAGCATGGCGGGCATGGAGGCGTCGGGCACGGGCAACATGAAGTTCATGCTCAACGGCACGGTCACGCTCGGCACGATGGACGGCGCGAACGTCGAGATCTGCGAAGAGGCGGGCAAGGAAAACAACTATATCTTCGGCGCGACGGTGGAGGAGGTCGCCGCGGTCAAGCGGTTCTACTATCCCCGCGAGATCGTCGAGCAGAGCCCCGCATTGAAGCGCGCGCTCGAAACGCTCGCCGACGGCACGTTCGACGACGATTCGGGCATGCTCCGCAAGCTGTACGAGAGCATGATCTCGGGATATGCGCCCGACCGCTATCTCGTCCTCTACGACTTTGCCGACTATATCCGCGTCAAAGAGGAACTTCTGCGCGACTACGGCAGCGAAGCGTTCGACAAGAAGTCGTTTTTGAACCTGTGCGCGGCGGGAAAGTTCTCCGCCGACCGCAGCGTGGGAGAGTACGCCAAACTCATTTGGCACATCAAGTAAGGCTATGAAAGTTACCAAAGATCAAGTGCTCGGGATCGCGGGAAAGATCTCCGACGGAATTTTGGCGGGCGCGCTCATCTCGCTCGGCGGGGCGGTGTTCCTCGCGTGTATCGACCCTGCCGTGCCCTATGCGCGCTACATCGGCGCGGTGTTCTTCTCGATGGCACTCCTCTGCATCTGTATGCGCGGCTACGCGCTCTACACGGGCAAGATCGGGCTCATCTTCGAAAAGCATACCAAAGAGGACGTCTCGGTGCTGCTGTTGAGCTTGCTCGGCAACGCGATCGGGACGGTCGCCTTCGGCTACCTCATCGGCGCGGTGTTCCCCGCCCTCAAAGAGACGGCACTCTCTTTGTGCACGGGCAAGCTCGGGCAGGGATATCTCTTCGGGCTTCTGCGCGCCTTCCTCTGCGGCATTCTCGTCTTTTCGGCGGTGGATATCTACCGCAGCAACCATTCCGTCACGGGCATCGTGCTCTGCATCCCCGCCTTCATTTTGAGCGGCTACGAGCACTCCATCGCCGACATGTTCTACTTCGCGGCGTCGGGGATCGCCTCGGGCGAGGCGTTTTTGTACCTTTTGATGATCGTGATCGGAAACTCGCTCGGCGGTCTGTTCATCCCCGCGCTCAAACTCATCCGTCCGCGCGCCAAAACGTCCCCCGATGAGGGAAAAGGCGAAACGCCCCCCGAAGCGGAGGAAAAGCCGCAAGACGCGGAAAACAGGGAACAATAAAAGGGGCGGCGCAGGTTGCGCCGTCTTTTCACGGAGGGGAATATGGACGAGCTTTTCAAGGGCAAGTCGCCCGATGAGAAAAAATTGCTCGGCTTCGGGTTTCGGAAGGAGGGCGGCGTGTACCGCTATTCGGAGACGGCGGGGGAGTTCCGCACCGATCTTTCGATCGAAAACGGCGTTCTTTCGGCGCGCACGTTCGACCTTTCGACGGGCGAACAATACACCCTGCATCTCGTCCCCGAGGCGCAGGGGGAGTTCGTCGGCGGGGTGCGGGCGGCGTATCGGGATCTGCTCGAACGGGTCGCCGCATGCTTTTCGCCCGACGCCTTCCGCTCGGACGCGGCGCGCGCCCTTTTGGAATATGCAAATAAGACGTACGGCGGCGCGCCCGAATATCTCTGGGAAAAGTTTCCCGAGGACGCCGTTCTGCGCAGGGGCGACAACGCAAAGTGGTACGCCGCTTTCATGGCGATCCCCGCGGAGAAGATCGGGCTTACGGGGGGACGGTTGGAGATCGTCGACGTGCGCGCCGACCCCGCCGAGATCGCGCGCCTTCTCGACGGCACGCGGTATTTCGCGGGCTATCACATGAACAAGACGCATTGGCTCACCATGCCGCTCGACGGGCGGGTGTCGTCCGAAGAGCTGGCGTCGCGCCTCGACGCAAGCTACCTGCTTGCAAAATAATCGGAGAGCATCACCCGAGCCCCTGCGCTTTCTCGGCGCAGGGGCTCGGCTCAACATGACAAATTAGAAGCGAAGCGGCATTCCCAATTTGTCATTTCGACCGAAGCGGGCAAAGCCCGCGAAGTGGAGAAATCTCCCGCAGTCTTATAATGAGGGAGATGTTTCGACTTCGGCTCGTTACACTCGCCTCCGCTCAACATGACATAATAGAAGCGAAGCGGCGTTCCCAATTTGTCATTTCGCCCCGCGTTTTCCCAATTTGTCATTTCGACCAAACGAACGTAGTGAGTGCGTGGAGAAATCTCCCGCAGTCTTATAATGAGGGAGATGTTTCGACTTCGGCTCGTTACACTCGCCTCCGCTCAACATGACATAATAGAAGCGAAGCGGCGTTCCCAATTTGTCATTTCGCCCCGCGTTTTCCCAATTTGTCATTTCGACCAAACGAACGTAGTGAGTGCGTGGAGAAATCTCCCGCAGTCTTATCATAAGGGAGATGTTTCGACTTCGGCTCGTTACACTCGCCTCCGCTCAACATGACAGAATGAAGAAACTGCGCACAGCTCAACATGACAGAATGAAGAAACTGCCGTAAGGCGTCAAATCATCATATATGTGCACGTTTTGAAAAAAGGACGCGTTATGCGTCCTTTTTGGGTGCGGGTCGTTTGTAGAGCGGGAGGAGCATGCGGGTGCTCTTTTTGTATTCCGCAAAGCCCGCCTTGCGCGCCTGATGTTTGTCGGCGAGGGGGATGCTCGCCGCGAGAAAGAGCACGGTGTTGGCGAGCGCGCCCGCGAGCAGCCACCAGCGCGACGGCATCACGCACATCGCCGCGAGCCCCACGCCCCACCACATGAGGATCTCCCCGAGGTAGTTTGGGTGGCGGGAATATTTCCATACGCCGTCGCGGATGAACCCGCCCGTGCCGCGCTTGCGGAAGCGGTGCATTTGCACGTCTGCCGTTCCCTGTAAGGCGACGGCGCACAGCGAGAGGCAGAAAAAGACCGCGCTTCCCGCGTTGAAGGCGGGCGCGTAGACGTAGGTGAACACGGCGGGCAGGACGCAGCCGTACACGACAATCGTCGGCACGAGGTGGATGCCGAAGAGGTTCACGAAGAAATACCACTTTCCCGAGACCTCCGCGAGCATCGTATATCGCCAATCCTGCCGCGAGAGCCCGTGAAAGGTGTATGCCCAATTCGCGGTGAGCCGTATTCCCCATACAAGCACGGCGATGAGCGGCAGAAGATTGACCGCGCTTGCGGGGCGGCGTACGGCGCAGACGGTCAAAATGACGATGGGCTGTACGCTCCAATAGGGGTCGTAGACGGACGCGTTGCGGAACGCGAGGCTGAACAAAAACACGATGAGCGTGGAAACGGCGTCGGCGATGAACAGCGAGAGCCAAAAGGCAAGGGGAAGGGCGAAATAGACGGCGACGCCCGCCGCGCCCGCGATGAGGTAGACGCCGCAGAGGATCGCAATGCCCGCGCCTCTCGAATTCATAGATCCCTCCGAAAACAATATTTTGAAAATATTATACGTTGGCGGGGGAGCAATGTCAAGATATTTCCGAAAAAAACGGCGCGCTACGGTTGACATTCCGCCGCATTTCGGATATACTGTATTGGAATCTATACGAGGAGGCATGACCGTGAAAGGACGAAGTACCGACGCAGACCGATCGTGGGGATCGTGGTTCGCGGTCAGATCCGCGTAAAGAGCCGCGGTTCTCTTTCATCTGCGCCTTTTTATCTATCGGGAGGTGAAATATGAAAGACGAACTTCGAAAAATGTTGGATGAACATGATTTTGAAGGTGTTGTCGATTCGGTGAAAAAACCCGAAGAGGCGGCACTTTTGTTACAAGAAGCGGGGGACGACGTTCTCATCCCGCTTTGCCGCGCGTTCGAGAGCGACTTCCTCGCCGACGTGCTCGTGTTGCTCGACCCCTCTTTGCAGAGCAAGATCATCGACGGCTTGCACGACGACGAGTTGCAGGAGGTCATGGAGGACATCTCCGTCGAGGACACCGTAGATATCATCGAGGATATGCCCGAGGATATCGCGCGGCGTATCGCCGAGGAGGAAGAGATCCTCGTCCTCCTGTCCGAGCGCAAATTTGCGGTGCTCAAACCCCTGCTCGCGTCCATGAACGAGACCGACCTCGCCGCCGTATTCGAGAGCGCGGAGGAAGAGGATCTGCCCCTGCTCTTCCGCATCCTGCCCAAGAGCCTCGCGGCGGAGGTGTTCGTGGAGATCGACGCCGATACGCAGGAAAAACTCTTAAAAAAGCTGAACGATATCGAGATCAAAGACGTCATGGACGAACTCTTCCTCGACGATACGGTCGACCTCGTGGAAGAGATGCCCGCCAACGTCGTAAAGCGTCTTTTGGCGTTGAGCGACAGCGAGACCCGCGCCTACATCAACGAACTGCTCAAATATCCCAAGGACAGCGCGGGGAGCATCATGACGATCGAGTTCGTCCGCTTCATGCCCTCCATGACCGTGGAAGAGGCGTTCGCGCGCATCCGCGAGACGGCGATCGACAAGGAGACCATCTACACCTGCTACGTCACCGACGAGACCAACCACCTCATCGGGCTCGTCACGGCGAAAGATCTCATGCTCGCCGACGGCAAGGCGAAGATCTCCGACATCATGGAGGAGAACGTCATCTATGTGAACACGCTCGACGACAAAGAGCTCGTCGCGCGCAAGATCTCCGATTACGGCTTCCTCGCCATTCCCGTCGTCGATATCGAGCGGCGGCTCGTCGGCATCGTCACCGTCGACGACGCCCTCGAAGTCATCGAAGAAGAGAACACCGAAGATATCGAGAGAATGGCAGGTATGGCACCCGCCAACAAGCCCTATCTCAAAACGGGCGTGTTCGCCATTTGGAAAAACCGCGTGCCGTGGCTGCTCATCCTCATGGTGAGCGCGACCTTTACGGGGCTCATCATCAATTCGTTCGAATCCAGCCTCAACGCCATCAGTCCCGTACTGTTCGCCTGCGTGCCCATGCTCATGGACACGGGCGGCAATTCGGGCTCGCAAGCCTCCGTCACCGTCATCCGCTCGCTCGCGATCGGGGAACTTTCCACAAAAGATACGGGCAGGGTGGTTTGGAAGGAGTTCCGCGTCTCGCTCTTGCTCGCGGCGACCCTCGCCGTCGCCTGCTTCGGGAAGCTCATGCTCATCGACAACCTCCTCTTCGGCTTCAACGGCTACACGCCCGCCCGCTGTGCGATCGTGTCGCTCGCGATGTTCTGCACCGTCGTCATCGCCAAGTTCGTCGGGTGTCTGCTGCCCCTCTTCGTCAAGAAGATACGGCTCGACCCCGCCGCCGTCGCCAGCCCGTTCATCACGACCATCGTTGACGCGCTCTCGCTCATCATCTTCTGCGGGCTCGCCGTATTGATCCTCGGCTGACGCTGTTCCGATGTTCCGAAATATAAAGGCAAGCGGTTTGACATTTTGTCAAACCGCTTGCTTGTTTTTGCACCCATGGGGGCTTTTTATTTTTCGATGAGGCTCTTGCCCGTCATCTCGGGCGGCAATGGTTTTAATCGCTTATTCCGAGTAAATAATCCACGGTTTCACCGTAAAATTTCGCCATATCGGCGAGGAGCGACAGGGGCGGCTCACGTTGTCCTTTTTCATAGTGCAAGTAAGTGACGCTGTGAATACCGAGCGCAACGGCGACCTGCTTTTGCGTGAGATTGCGTTCCTCGCGCAGCTCTTTCAATCTTTTCCCCAAAATAATGTCCATATTTCCTTGACATATTACCATTTTGGTAGTACAATAAACATAGAACTACCAAAATGGTAGCATTCAAAGGAGAAAGTATATGGGCTATGCGGAAAAGAATCTCGGACAGGGTGAAGAAGTTCTTGCGCGTGTGCAACACACATGGACGGGGTTAATCGGATCGGTGTTTTCAAACGTCATCGTTGTGGTATGTGTTTCTTTGTTTTTTTATGCTGTTACCACGTGGATACCACCTTTACTGTTAGGGTTGACGGATGCGTCATTGGGTGATTCTATGGGCGAACTGCAGAAAATGTATGATATTTGTATGATTGTGCGCAATGTGTCCATTGCGATTACGATTTTAACGGCTTGTATTCGTGTCATTTGCGTCGGCATTTCGATCCACTGCAATGAACTCATTGTCACCAATAAAAGGTTGTTTGGAAGGACGGGTATCATTTCCCGCAATATCATTGATATCGTGCTACTGAAATTAGACACGATCAATTCGAAAAACGGCATATTGGGCGCGATCTTCCATTATGGAACTTTGGAAGTTGTTTCGGCGGGCTCGCAAAAAGTTGTGGGAGGACGATCGGTCAACATGACTTTCCCGTATGTAAAAAATACAGAAGAGTTTCGGCGTGCCGTGCTTGCCGCCATCGATACCGCGAGGGAAGCGGAACGTCAGGCACAAGCCGAAGCCCAAGTCGCCGCATTGAGACAGGCACAGGAAATACATTAAAAGGAGAATATATAAATATGAAAAAAATCAGAGTAGGTTTTGTTACGCTGTTTATGGTACTTATGTGTGTGTTCGGAGTGCTATTATTGAGCGCATGCGGGGGGACGACATATCATTTTGTATCAGCGCGGGTCGAAACAGAAGGGGAAATTAAAGAGTACGAAATCGGAGATGAATTGGCGAATGGACTGATTGCAAGAAAAAACATGATTACAATTCAGATCAAACCTGACGGGAACGTCGTAATGAAAATACAAATGGCTTTTTTCAGCGAAAAGAGAACGGGAACATGGGAAGAAATAGAGGGTGATCCAAACAATCTTGTATTTGACATAGACGATGTTACGTTTACCTGCAGATTAGACGGGTCGAAACTTTTGTTGGCAGACACAACAGACACGGCCGTACTCACTTTTGAAAAATAAGCAAACCGCAATCGTCAATCGATGTGCGTCGCTTCGAAGCATTGAATGAGCCCTACGTACTTTACCGCAGGGCTCATTCGATTTTTTATTTCAGATAAAACATCCGAAATTTTATTTTTCGATGAGGCTCTTGCCCGTCATCTCGGGCGGGATGGGCAGACCCATCACGTCGAGCAGGGTGGGGGCGAGGTCGGCGAGAATGCCGTCCTTGCGCAGGGTGGCGTTCTTGTACTTTTCGGAGATGAGAACGACGGGGACGGGGTTGGTGGTGTGCGCGGTGAACGGCGAACCGTCGGCGTCGAGCATCTTGTCGGCGTTGCCGTGGTCGGCGGTGAGCAGCGCGCTGCCGCCCATCGACAAAATTTTATCGGTGACCTTTTTCACGCATTCGTCCACGGTGTGCACGGCTTTTACGGCGGCGGGGATTACCCCCGTATGCCCTACCATGTCGCAGTTGGCGAAGTTGAGGATCATCACGTCGTATTCGCCCGTCGAGAGCTCGGAAAGCACGCGCTCGGTCACTTCGGGCGCACTCATCTCGGGTTGCAGGTCGTACGTTGCGACCTTGGGGGAGTTGATGAGGACGCGCGTCTCGTTCTCGTTGGGGGCTTCCACGCCGCCGTTGAAGAAGAACGTGACGTGCGCGTATTTCTCGGTCTCGGCGATGCGGAGCTGCGTTTTGCCGAGTTTGGCGAGATATTCGCCCAGCGTGTTTTTCATGCTCTGCTTGGGGAAGGCGATCTCCACGCCCTCGAACTGCGCGTCGTAGACGGTAAAGCAGACGTAAACGGGGTGTAAAAATCCCGTCTTTCTCTCGAACGCCGTCCCCTTGGGCACGACAAATTCTTTCTGGGAGAACGCCCGCGTGATCTCGCGCGCGCGGTCGGGACGGAAGTTGAAGAAGATGATCGAGTCGCCCTCTTCGACGAGCGCGACGGGCTTGCCGTTTTCGCAGATGTTGGTGGGGAGGACGAACTCGTCGGTCACGCCCGCGGCGTACGACTCTTCGAGCGCGCGCACGGGATCGTCCGCATGGATGCCCGTGCCGAGGGTGAGCATGTCGTAGCTCTTTTCCTCTCTGTCCCAATTATTGTCGCGGTCCATCGAGTAATATCTTCCCGAGAGGGAGGCGATCTTCCCGTAGCCGAGCTTGTTCATTTCGGCGAGCAGGTCTTTCACATATCCTACGCCCGAGGTGGGGGAGACGTCTCTCCCGTCCATGAATCCGTGCACATACGTCTGCGGCACGCCGCGCTTTTTCGCCATTTCGAGGAGGGCGAACAGGTGGGTGATATGGCTGTGCACGCCGCCGTCCGAGAGCAGTCCCCAAAGGTGCAGTTTCTTACGGTTGTCGCGCGCGCTGTCCATCGCCTTAATGAGGGCGGGATTTTCGAAAAAGTCGCCGTCCTTGATGGATTTTGTGATCTTGGTGAGATCTTGGTAGACGATGCGCCCCGCGCCGATGTTGAGATGCCCCACTTCGGAGTTGCCCATTTGCCCGTCGGGCAGTCCTACGGAGAGCCCGCTCGCGCCGAGCGTCGCCGAGGGATAGGCGTTGCGCAGAGCGGTCACATACTTGCTTCCGTCCATAAAGATCGCGTTGCCGTTTTGGTCGGGGTTGAGCCCGTAACCGTCCATGATGATGATCGCATAGGGTGTTTTCATATAAAATTCCTCGCTTCTTTTTCCGACATTCATTATACACGCATTCGCCCAAAAAGGCAAGCGGGAAAGAAAAGAATATCAAATTATTTCGCAGGGCGGCGAGAGACGAACGCCGCCGCGGCAAGCCTCGGCGGCGTTAAAAAAACCGTCCCGCGGGGAGATCCCGCGGGACGGCGTTCTGATTATTTGTCGAAGTTGACCACGGTGGCGAAGTCCGCCGCTTTGAGGGACGCGCCGCCGATGAGCCCGCCGTCGATCTCGGGCTGCGCCATGAGCCCCTTGGCGTTTTTGGCGTTCATCGAGCCGCCGTATTGGATGCGCAGTCTGCCCGCGTTCTTGCCCGCGTACACCTTTTTGATGCGCTTGCGGATGTAGCCGATCGTCTCGTTCGCCTGTTCGTCGGTCGCAGTCTTGCCCGTGCCGATCGCCCAAATGGGTTCGTAGGCGATCACGAGCTTGGAGAAATCTTCCACGCCCGCGAAGTCGGCGGTGATCTGTCTGTCGAGCACCTGTTCGGTGAGCCCGCCCTCGCGCTCTTCGAGGCTTTCGCCGATGCAGACGATGGGGGTGAGCCCCGCCGCCAGCGCGGCAAGGGTGCGCTTGTTGACCGTCTCGTCCGTTTCGCCGAAGTACTGTCTGCGCTCGCTGTGCCCGATGATAACGTACTGCACGCCGTACTCTTTGAGCATGTTCGCGGAGATCTCGCCCGTGTACGCGCCTTTTTCGGCGAAGTGCACGTTCTGCGCGCCGAGCCTGATCTTCGAACCGTAGATCGCCTTCTTCACGGCGGGAATGTCGATGGCGGGGACGCAGACGACGACGTCGCACTTTGCGTCCTTTACGAGCGGCTTCAACGCTTTCACGAGCTCGACCGCCTCGCTCGCCGTGTTGTTCATCTTCCAATTTCCTGCAATGATGGGTTTCCTTGCCATGGTTTTCTCCTTTATGATGCGGAACGCTTACTTGTCGTTGAGGCAGGCGATGCCGGGCAGGACCTTGCCCTCGAAGAGTTCGAGGGACGCGCCGCCGCCCGTCGAGATGTGCGTGATCTTATCGGCATAGCCGAGCTGGGTGCAAGCCGCCGCGGAGTCGCCGCCGCCGACGATGGTCGTTGCGCCCTTGGCGTCGGCAAGAGCCTGCGCGACCGCGTTCGTCCCCGCCGCGAGCACGGGATTTTCGAACACGCCCATAGGACCGTTCCAAATGACCGTCTTTGCCGTCTTGATCTTTTCGGCATAGAGCATGCGGGTCTCCTCGCCGATGTCGAGCCCCATCATGTCCGCGGGAATGGCGTGCGAGCAGACCGTTTGGACCTCGATGGGCGCGTCGATGGGATCGGGGAACGCCGCCGCGACGACGGTGTCCACGGGGAGCAGAAGTTCCTTGCCCGCCGCCTTCGCCTTTTCGATCATCTCTTTGCAGTAGCCGAGCTTCTCGTCGTCGACGAGCGACGTGCCGACCTCGTAGCCCTGCGCTTTGAGGAAGGTGTACGCCATGCCGCCGCCGATAATGAGCGTGTCGCATTTTTCAAGCAGGTTGGAGATGACGTTGAGCTTGTCGGCGACCTTCGCGCCGCCGAGAATGGCGACGAACGGACGGACGGGATGATCGAGTGAATCCGCCATCACGGTGAGCTCTTTTTCGATGAGGAAGCCGCAGACGGCGGTCTTTACGAGCCCGTATTCCACGATCGCCGCCGTGGAGGCGTGCGAACGGTGCGCCGTGCCGAACGCGTCGTTGACGTAGATATCGCAGTACGCGGCGAGCTTCTTGCAGAATTCGAGGTCTTTCTTCTCCTCTTCCCAATGGAAGCGGAGGTTTTCGAGCAGGACGCATTCGCCCTCTTTGAGCGCGGCGACCTTGGCTTGCGCGTCGGGTCCCACGACGTCTTTCGCAAAGACGACTTTCCCGCCGAGCAGTTCGTTGAGACGGGCGGCGACGGGGGCGAGGGTCAGTTTTTTGGGCTCGTCTTTGAGAGCCTTGTCGATGATCGCCTGTTTGGCGGCGGCTTGCTCGGCTTCGGGCAGAGCCTCTACCTTTTTCTTGTCTTTCTTGTTGAGCTTCACTTCCTCCGAGAAGATGGAGTGCGGTTTGCCCATGTGCGAGCAAAGCACGATCTTCGCGCCGTGTTCCATGAGGTATTTGATGGTGGGCAACGCGCCGACGATGCGGTTTTCATCGGTGATCACGCCGTCCTTCATGGGGACGTTGAAATCGCAACGCACGAGAACGCGCTTGCCTTTCCACTCTTTGACGTCTTTGACAGTCATTTTGTTCATATCGTTTCCTCTCCTTTCCTTAACATTTTCCCCCATATCATAATTCTTTTCCGAAAATTTGTCAATACTTTGGGAAAATTTTCCCGTTTTTTGCTCGCGTTTTGTCTTTCCACGGGCGGCATGCCCGCTTTCGGCGTCCTATGCGCGCGCCCGCGTGCGCGTCCGTGTGCGTATAGTATAGAGGAAAAGAGGGGGACGGGAAACGGCGCGGCTTTGCGCAAAGCGGATTTCCATGCAAAGAGGGGCGAAAAAACAATTTTTCCGAATTTATGCGCAAATCGTTTGACAAACCTTTCGCGGTTTGTTACAATAGGCGATGTCTGTAAAAGGGCGTATCTTTACGCGCGCCTTTTACGCGAAAAACCGTTTCTTCGAATCGTTTTGGATTCCGAGAATATTCCGAAATAAGCAAAAGGAGGTAAACAGATGCCCACGATCAACCAGCTCATCAAGAAAGGCAGAGAGCGGGAAGCCTTCAAGTCGAAGAGCCCCATTCTCGACCGTTGCCCGCAAAAGCGCGGCGTATGTCTTTCCGTGACCACGACGTCTCCCAAGAAGCCCAACTCTGCGCTTCGTAAGATCGCGAGAGTGAGATTGACGAACAAGCAGGAAGGTACGGTGTACATTCCCGGCGAAGGTCACAATCTCCAAGAGCACAGCTCGGTGCTCATCCGCGGCGGGAGAGTGAAGGATCTGCCCGGCGTCCGCTATCATGTGATCCGCGGCGCGCTCGATACGGCAGGCGTTGCAAAGCGCAAGCAGTCGCGCAGCAAGTACGGCGCGAAGCGTCCCAAGTAACCGCGCTTTGGCGGCATCGCCGCAAAAAAGTCCCTACTTATTTCGGAATATCACCCGATGAAGTAGGCAGTATTCCCCAAAAGGGGGAGAAGATTCGCTACCGCACGGCGGCAAGCGATAGCAAACTCACGGGCGGAAGCCCTGCGGGGGCAGTCCCGCAAACCAAATCGAAAAGGAGGATAACATCATGCCGAGAAGAGGCAAAGTTCCCAAGAGAGACGTCCTGCCCGATCCTCTGTACGGAAGCAAGGTCGTCACCAAGCTCATCAACCAGATCATGCTCGACGGCGAAAAGAGCGTTGCACAGTCGATCGTGTACGACGCGTTCAAGCTGATGGGCGAAAAACTCAATATGGACCCGATGGAGATTTTTAAGCAAGCACTTGCGAACATCACTCCCGTGGTCGAAGTCAAGGCGCGCAGAGTCGGCGGCGCGAACTATCAAGTTCCCGTCGAAATCAGACCCGAACGCCGCCAGACCCT
Source organism: uncultured Clostridia bacterium (assembly GCA_947631005.1). Lineage (GTDB taxonomy): Bacteria > Bacillota > Clostridia > Christensenellales > Borkfalkiaceae > Gallimonas. Next base: position 23,383 of record CANRJR010000015.1, read on the forward strand.
CGCCATCCGCTGGCTCGTGCTCAACACGAGAAAGCGCAGCGAGAGAGAGATGTACAAAAAACTCGCGGCAGAGCTCATGGACGCGTACAACAACACGGGCGGCTCTGTAAAGAAGAAAGAGGACACGCACAGAATGGCGGAAGCGAACAAGGCGTTCGCGCATTTCCGTTTCTGAGGGATAGGCAATGGCAAGAGAATACGACTTAAAACACACGAGAAACTTCGGTATCATGGCGCATATCGACGCGGGCAAGACGACGACCACCGAGCGTATCCTGTTCTATACGGGCAAGACACACAAGATCGGCGAAGTGCACGAGGGCGCGGCGACCATGGACTGGATGGTACAGGAGCAGGAGCGCGGCATCACCATTACGTCCGCCGCCACGACCTGCATTTGGAAAGGTCATCGTTTCAACATCATCGATACGCCCGGACACGTCGACTTTACGGTCGAGGTCGAGCGTTCTTTGCGCGTGCTCGACGGCGCGGTCGCAACGTTCTGCGCAAAAGGCGGCGTTGAACCGCAGTCCGAAACGGTATGGCGGCAGGCGGACACCTATCGCGTGCCCCGCATCGCGTACGTCAACAAGATGGACATCAACGGCGCAGACTTCTTCCGCGTCGAGCGGATGATCCGCGAACGGCTCGGGGCGAATCCCGTGCCCGTCGAACTTCCCATCGGCAAAGAGATGGGATTCCGCGGCATCGTCGACCTCATCCGCATGGAGGCGGAGGTCTATTACGACGACCTCGGCAAGGATTTCCGCAAAGAGCCCATTCCCGACGACATGAAGGCGATCGCCGACGAATACCGCGCCAAGCTCGTGGAGGAGGCGGCTTCCGCGTCCGACGAGCTCATGGAGAAGTATTTCGAAGAGGGCGACCTGTCCGAAGAGGACATCATCGCGGGGTTGCGCGCCCGCTGCCTCAAAATGGAGGCAGTCCCCATGCTCTGCGGTTCGTCGTATAAGAACAAGGGCGTGCAGTTCCTGCTCGACGCGGTCATCCACTTCCTGCCCAGCCCCATCGACGTCGACCACGTCAAGGGGACGAATCCCGAAACGGGCGAGGAGGAAGAGAGAAAGACTTCCGACGAAGAGCCTTTCGCGGGGCTCGCGTTCAAGATCGCGACCGATCCGTTTGTCGGCTCTCTCGCGTATTTCCGTTGCTATTCGGGCGTGCTCGAAGCGGGGTCGTATGTCTACAATTCCACCAAGGAGAAAAAGGAGAGGGTCGGGCGTCTCGTGCAGATGCACGCGAACGAGCGCAAGGATATCGACGTTGTGTATTCGGGCGACATCTGCGCCATCGTCGGGCTCAAAAACACGACGACGGGCGACACGCTCTGCGACGAAAAACATCCCATCGTGCTCGAAAAGATGGAATTCCCCGAGCCCGTCATCCAGCTCTCCCTCGAACCCAAGACCAAGGCGGGACAGGAGAAGATGACGCTCGCGCTCATCAAGCTCGCCGAGGAAGACCCCACGTTCAAGACGTACACCGATTCGGAGACGGGGCAGACCATCATCGCGGGCATGGGCGAACTTCACCTCGACATCATCGTCGACCGCCTTCTGCGCGAATTCCACGTCGAAGCGAACGTCGGCGCGCCGCAGGTTGCGTACCGCGAAACCTTCCGCAACGCCGTCGACGCCGAGGGCATGTACAAGCGGCAGTCGGGCGGGAAAGGTCAGTACGGTCACTGCAAGATCCATCTCATTCCGCAAGAGCCCGGGCAGGGCTATGCGTTTGAGGACCTCACGGTGGGCGGCTCGATCCCCAAGGAATATATCCCCGCGATCGACAAGGGCATTCAAGAGGCGGCGAAGAACGGCTATCTTGCGGGCTACGAGATGGTGGACTTCAAGGTGCAGGTCTACGACGGAAGCTATCACGAGGTCGACTCCTCCGAAATGGCGTTCAAGATCGCGGGCTCGATGGCGTTCAAGAACGGCATGGAGAAGGCGAAACCCGTCTTGCTCGAACCCATCATGAAGGTGCAGATCATCACGCCCGAGGACTACTTCGGCGACCTCATGGGCAACGTCGCGGGACGCCGCGGCACGATCACCGCAACGGACGACCGCAACGGCGCGAAGATCATCGACGCCGAGATCCCGCTTGCCGACATGTTCGGCTATGCGACCGAGCTTCGTTCGCGCACGCAGGGCAGAGGTCAGTTCACCATGCAGTTCGACCATTACAGCGAAGTTCCCCGTTCCATTTCGGAGAAAATCATCTCTTCGCGCGCGCCGAAGAACGCATAAAGGCGGATTTTTCCGTCGGGACGGGCGGTGCGGCGTAAATTTTGCAAAAAAGTTCTGTAAAGTAATTGCAAAATTTTTCCGTATTTGCTATAATAAGAGGCGACAAGCGATTCAGCTTGATATCTGAAAACGATAGATAGCTGCGCTTCCGCTCCGCAAGGAGTGGAAAAAGTTATCAAAAAATAAAAATTTTATGGAGGACAACTCAAAATGGCAAAGGCAAAATTCGACAGAAGCAAGCCCCATGTCAACATCGGCACGATCGGCCACGTTGACCACGGCAAGACCACTTTGACCGCAGCTATCACCATGGTCATGGCATGCAAAGGTCAGGCGCAGAAAATGCGTTACGACGAAATCGACAAAGCACCCGAGGAAAAGGCGCGCGGTATTACGATCAACACCGCTCACGTCGAATATCAAACGGACAAGCGTCACTATGCGCACGTCGACTGCCCCGGACATGCCGACTACGTGAAGAACATGATCACGGGCGCGGCGCAGATGGACGGCGCGATCCTCGTCGTTGCGGCGACCGACGGTCCTATGCCCCAGACCCGTGAGCACATCCTGCTCGCCCGTCAGGTCGGCGTTCCCTATATCGTCGTGTTCCTCAACAAGATCGACCAGCTCGACGATCCCGAACTTCTCGAACTTGTCGAAATGGAAGTGAGAGACCTGCTCTCCTCCTACGACTTCCCCGGCGACGAGATCCCGATCATCAAGGGTTCCGCGCTCAAAGCTCTTGAAAAGGCGACGAGCGGCGCGTCCGACGCCGAGATCCTTGCAGCTCCCGAGTGCCAGTGCATTCTCGAACTCATGGACACCATCGACAGCTATATCCCCACGCCCGCACGCGACGACCAGAAGCCTTTCCTGCTTCCCGTCGAGGACGTGTTCACCATCTCGGGCCGCGGCACCGTCGCTACGGGTCGTGTCGAGAGAGGCGTTGCGCACGTCGGCGATCCCGCGGAGATCAGCGGTCTCATCGAGAAGCCCAAGACGACGACCATCACCGGTCTCGAAATGTTCCACAAGTCGCTCGACGAAGCGATGGCGGGCGATAACGTCGGCGCGTTGCTCCGCGGCATCAACCGTACGGATATCGAGAAAGGGCAGGTCATTGCGAAGCCCGGTACCGTTCCCACCGCGATGAAATTCGAGGCGCAGGTCTACGTCCTCACCAAGGACGAGGGCGGCCGTCACACCGCGTTCTTCAACCACTACCGTCCGCAGTTCTTCATCAGAACGACCGACGTTACGGGTTCGATCGAACTTCCCGCGGGCGTTGAAATGGTCATGCCCGGCGACCACGTCACCCTTACCGTCGAGCTCATCAAGCCCGTTGCGATCGAAGAAGGTTTGCGCTTCGCGATCCGCGAGGGCGGCAGAACGGTCGGTTCCGGCGCAGTCTCCAAGATCCTCAAATAACCAAATTTGCGGAAAGATCCCACGGTGAGCCGTGGGATCTTTTTGCGCGTTTTTCGACAAAGATTTTGCGGAAATTCCCGCGCCGCCGTTGCGCATTTGCCGTTTGTATGCTATAATATGCGCGAGAACTTCGGGGAGAGATGGTATGAAAGGTAGAAACATCATCGTTGCGGCGGGACTCGCGCTTGCCGTCTTGTGTTCGTCGTTCGCTACGGCGGACGTCTTGCGCGCCCGCGCTTCGGAAGCGGCCGCGGTCGAAGTGCAGACCGCCGACAAAAAATTTGCGGGCAACGACTATTTACCCTATTACGCCCTGCCCGCGGACACGTTCGAATATGAGTGCAACGACGCCGCCTCCGCGGATTCCCTCCGCTACGCCTTCGACGGCGACTTTTCAACGCAGTGGACGTCGCAAACGTCCAACGGGAACAAGAACGATCCGACCGCCTTCGTAAATACCGTCACGGTCACGTTCCATACGCCGCAGACGCTCGGCGGCGTGCTCTACCAGGCGTCGGACGCGCGGGTCGCGCACGGCTATCCGCAGGAGCTCGAAATCAGACTGACGGACGCGGAAAATCAAACCGTTTCGCAGAGCTATACGAGCACGCCCACGGCGGCGCGCGTCGTGTTCGCCCTGCCGCAGACGAGCGTTAAGGCCCTCGAATTTGTCTATATTCAGCCCAACACGAGCCATAATTGGGTGGCGACGGCGAAAGAGATCGAATTTTTACTGCCGCAGAACGACGGGCTCGACCTTATCGGAAGCGGCGCGCTGTTCGGCGACTACACGCAGACGACCTTGAAGCAGGGGGTAGACGCGCAGATCGCACAGCTTCGCGCGGAACTTCAAGATCTTCCCACCTATCCCGCGATCGAACAGACGCTCGCCCGCGCGGAGAGCGTGGCGGCGGGGCAGATCGGCAAAATTCCCGCCCGCGAGTTTGCAACGGGCGGCGGCGCGAATCTTCTCACCCGCTACGGGAGCGTCCGCGATTACTGTTCCAAGACGCTCAAAATGTCCACGTTCGGCGTCGACTATCAGCCGACGGGGGTTGCCGCGGCGGCGGGGGAAACGCTCACCGTGTACGTCGAAGCCAAAGAGGACGATCCGCTCCCCAAGCTCATGTTCACGCAGACGTTCAACATTTGGGAGCGGTGGAACGCGCAGGTCACGCTTTCGCGGGGGAGGAACGTGATCCCCGTCCCCAACCTCATGGAGGGCAACGAAGAAAAGTACACCGTTCAGCCCGAGGGCGGGCTGACGGCAGGCGGCGCGGTCTATCTTCTGAACGGCTACACGGCGGCGCAACAGTCGGACAAGGTAAAGGTTTACATCGAGGGCGGGGTCGATTATCCGCTCTACCGCAAGGGGGGCGACGAAGCGGCGTTCCTCGCGGCGATCGAGAGGTATTGCAGGAATATGGAGGAATCGCCGTCCCGATATCCCGACGTCGCCGAGCTCGTTTCCGACCATGTGCTCGCCTCCTCGCTCGCAACGTCGGCGCGGACGCTCTTTCTCGAAAATCATTGCAGTCCCGCGGCGAGCGCGGCGGGCTGGGACAACTATTTGGAGGAACTCTTCGCGTTCGGCGGCGTTTCGGTGAAGCCCTCCGACCCGCACTACAACGAGATCCACGCGCACCTGCGGCATAATTGCCGCATCGCGCAGCCGTGGGCGGGCGCGCTCGCCTATGCCGCGGGGGGATTCTGCGGATTTTGCGCGGGCTCGTACGGCGATCCGTTCTCCCTCCTGAATTATCATACGTTCGGCTGGGGGGTCTCCCACGAGCTCGGACACGCCTTCGACAACAACATGGGGGCGAACGGGCGCACGATCACCGAAGTCACCAACAACATGTGGTCGTTCTACGATCACGTCTATCTGCGCCGTGACGCGTGGGATCGCCCCGCGCTCTCGGCGATCCAAACCGAGCTCGCGCCCGATATCGAGCCGACCTCGGCACACTTCGAACAGCACTACGGCTCGGGCTACGTCTTTTGGTGGCAGATCGAGAGCGTCTACCCGGGGTTCTGGGGGGCGATGGAGAACGAATACCGCTTCCGCGATGTGGACGCGGACATGACGGCGGCGGGGATTTCGGCAGACGATAAGAAACTTCTCACGCAGGAGGAGCGGCACGCCTACCTTTGCTCGGTCGCGGCAAAGACCGATCTCGGCTACTATTTCGACCGCTGGGGGTTCTATTTCTCCAAGCCAGAGAACGCCTTCCGTCTCAATCAAACGTCGGACGCGTACCGCGCGCTCATGGAGTACGGCGCGGAGCAGGGCATGTTCCCGCGCGAGCGGCGCAAGTTCTGGTACGCTGACTTTGCCAACTATAACTACGTCCGCGGCGGCGGGACGGGAATGTACGACGGTACGTCGTCCGTCTCCATCCGCGAACTTCGCACGACGGCGGAGGGAACGCTCATCATCCTGCCCGAGCAGACGAACGCGGCGCATCTCGGCTACGAGATCCTCGAACACAACAACGTCATCGGGTTCACGGCTTCGCAGGCGTTCACCGATACGACCGAATACGCCAAGAATTACAAGCCGACGTACACCGTGCGCGCCTACGACAGACTGCTGAACGCCTCGGCAGTGAGCGCGGAAAAATCGCCCGCGGCGTACGCCGGGAGCCCCGTCGCAAGGGTCGGCGAAAAGACGTATTCCACCCTCTCTGCGGCGATCTCCGCGGCGGCGGAGGGGGATACCGTCACCCTCATCGCGGACGCGGCGACGGGCGCGGTCGTCGTGGATAAGTCGCTCACGATCGCCTGCGAGGGCAACGTCACGCTCTCCCGCGGGGCGGCGGGCAACCTCATCACGCTCGGCAAGGGCGTACAGCTTACGATCGACGGCGGGGACGGGCTCGCGATCGACGGCGGCGCGTTCACCCAAGCGGGCGCGCTCGTCTATACGGGCGAACGTTCCACGTTTACGGCGCGCGGCGTGCAATTTTGCAACAACCATACGACGGGCGACGGCGGCGCGATCAACGCGAGCGCGCAGGGCGTCAACCTCTATTTCGAGCGATGCGTGTTCGAGAGCAACCGCGCGGCGCGGGGCGGGGCGATCGCCAACCTCGCGGGCAACGTCATCCGCACGTTTACCGATTGCACGGTGCGCTACAACGAGGCGACGGAGGGCGGCGGGCTCTATCTCGACGGCGCGGCGAACGTGACGGGCGGCTCGTTCCTCGGGAACACCGCCGAACGGGGCGGCGCGATCTATGTCGCCGCGTCCAACGGCGCGCGGAAGTTGCAGGTTTCGGCGGGGGAGAACGGGGCGACCCGCTTCAAGACCAACACTGCAACGCAGGGCGGCGCGCTCTACGTTTCCCCAGGTCCATCGGTCGCTTCGGAGATCGCCAAGGTCGCCGCGGCGTCCTTTGTCGCAAACCGCGCCGAGGAGGGGAGCGTGCTCTACGTTGTAAGCGGGCAAGCCGCGCTTCCCGCGTCGCCCGAAAAGACGGACGATTTCACCTTTGAGGGTTGGCTGGTCAACGGAACGGCGCAGACCAAGGAGGCGTACGTCGCGGGCGACAAGGTGGATTGCGCGGGGAAGGCGTCGTTCTACGTCTCGTTCGGCGACGAACCGCCCCGCCTCGTGGAGGAGGGGACGCTCGTCACTCTGCCCGACGCGCCGCAAGCGGAAAAGGGCATGCGGTTCGCGGGCTGGAAGATCGGGAACACCGTGTACGGCGCGGGGGAGACGGTGCAGGTCACCGAGGACATTTTGCTTTCTCCCGTGTTCGAACCCGTAGAAACGCCGCAAAGGGGGCTGTCGCCGCTCGTGCTCTCCGTCATTATCGCGGGGGCGGGTCTTGTCATCGTCGCCGTCGTATTTGCGGTCGTCTATGCACAGGGAAAGAGGCGGGAAAAGGGCGGAACGCCGCGCGAAAAAAAGGGAACGCGGAAGAGCTGATTCAGAGCGAAATATCAATACGTGTGCGTTTTTCCGCGATTTTTGCGGAAAATAAGGACATGAAATTCCGACGCGCGGCAGATGCGTTGCGGCGGGGGTACGGCGTGCTCGCCGCCCACCGCTACACCACGATCGCGGGGACGCTCGTGTTCTTTCTCGTTACGTCCATCGTGCCGTTTTTGTTTTGGCTTACCCTCCTGTTCGGCAGAACGGGGCTCACGGGGGAGGAGATCCTCGAACTCGAACTGTTCGGCTGGGCGAAAGATCTGCTCGTCTTTCTGCGCGCCAACGCGGAGGGGGCAAGCCGCGGGGCGAGCGTGTTCTTTCTCGCCACCACGCTCTGGTCGAGCTCGGGGTTTTTCTTTCACCTGCGCCGAAGCGGGGAGATCATGTACGAATGCGACCGCCCAACCCACGGCTGGAAGGTGCGCCTTTCCGCGCTCGCGCTCACCCTCGGCGTTCTGCTCTATTTCGCGTTTGGCGGGGCGACGCTGCTCGGCGGCGTGCTCGCGGCCCGTTTCCTCTCGCCGTGGATCGGCTATCCCACGGTCTATACGCTCGTGTTCGTGTTTGCGTTTTTCGCGGCGTGGATCCTCAACATCTACGTCTGTCCCTATCGCATCGGTCCGTCCGACGCGGCGGAGGGGAGCGCGATCACCGCACTGCTCTGGCTTGCCGCTTCGGCGGTGTTCGCCGTATTTTTGCGCTTTACCGACAAGGAACGGCTGTACGGCGCGCTGTCGCTCGTCGTCGTATTTCTGCTCTATTTGTATTGGCTGATGATCTGTTTCACGGTGGGAGCGATCTACAACCATACGCGGATGGAGGGGCGCGGCTTGCGCCTTCGGGCGGCGTGAGGGGGACTTTGCGACGCGATTTGCGAAAATTTGCGCCCGCCTTTGCAAAAAAGCGGGGCGGCAGACAAAAAATTTCCGAGAAAAATATTTACATTTGCGCCGATATGGTGTAAAATAGTAAGAGAGAAAGAATACCTTTCAAGCTGCGAGGTGGGATTATGGCTGATTACGATTATAACCGTTCGGACGTGCTCGAAGGCATGTATAAGGGCGTGGAGGGAAAACTCGACGAGGTCCGCTCCGCCGTAAGCAAGGAGATCCAATTCAGTACGACGCAACAGGCGTCCGCATACGAGGCGATCTCCGAGAGCTTGCGCGAGGGCGTCGAAACGTTGCTCCGCGAATTGAAATATTTGTCCCAGCAAAACAGCGCGATCCACGAATATAACCAGAACGCGCAGGAGGAGTTTAAGGACGAACTCACCGAGGCGGTCGCCAAAAAAGCCGCGGATTCGCTCAAAGACGAACTCATCGAGGCGATCGGCAAGAAAGCCGAGGAGACGGCGGAAACGCTCGAAAAGAAGTTCGACGAAAAAATCGAAGCCTTGCGCAAGGAAATGACGTCCCTTTCGGAGGAGCTCGCCGCGTCGGTTGCGGAGAGCGCGGCTGCCGCAGAGCCCGCGCCCGCCGAAGAACCCGCCGAAGCGGTCGCCGAAGAGCCCGCAGAGGAGACAGAAGAACCCGAAAAGCCCGCGCCCGCAAAGGACGTCCGCGACTTCGAGGACGGCTTCGACTACGACGTGCTCGCCGAAAAGATCGCCACCATTCTGCCCGAGGTCGATTACGATCTCCTCGCCGACAAGGTGATCGCCGCGCTTCCGCAGACGGACGCCGACGCGATCGCCGACAAGGTTGCGGCGGCAGTTCCCATCCCCGACGAGGGCACGATCGCCGACAGGGTCGCCGAGACCATCCCAATGGTCGATTACGACCTCGTTGCCGAACGGGTCGGCGCGACGCTCGAACACGATTTTTACATTTCGCTCGACGAGAGCGGTCTCGACGCGGTCGCCGAAAAGGTCGCCGCCTATTTGCAGGAGGGCATTGCGGAAAAGGTCGCCGAGGCGGTGGGAGAAAAGATCTCCTCCCTCGTCGAAGAAAAGCTCGCCGCGCTGCCCGCGCCCGCACCCGCCCCTGCGCCCGCCCCCGTCGAGGAGGAAGTCGCCGCGGCGGCAGTGCCCGCACCCGCGCCTGCGCCCAAACCCAAGCCTGCGCCCAAGCCCGCGCCCGTGCGTCCCGTGGTTGTGCCCGTCGTGACCGATCCCAACCTGATGACGCGCTACAAGCGCAGTTTCACGGCGAAGATCATCGAGAGCGAAGAGGAGATCAAGGAATACTATTCGACGCTCAAAAACGAATTGTTGAGCTATTCGCGGGTGAGTTCGCAGATCAACTGGTCGAACGACCGCTACGCCTACCGCGGGGACACCATCGCCAAGATCGGCGTGCGCGGCAGAACGCTCTGCGTGTATCTCGCGCTCAATCCCGCCGAGTTCCCCGAGAGCACCTATCACCAGAAATTCGCGGGCGACACCAAGATGTACGAAAAGACCCCGCTCATGATGAAAGTGAAGAGCGGCGTTGCGCTCAAACGCACGTTGCGGCTCATTGAACTGTTGATGGAGCGCGTCGGCGCGATGAAAGAGGAGATCGAACCCGTCGACTATGTGTCGCAGTACGCCTTCCGCAGCGAGGAGAAACTTTTGGAGGAGGGGCTCATCAAGACGGCGATCGTGGAGAAGTCCGACCTCGACTTTTAAGAATACCAAGGGTACGGAGTGAGACGGGAGCGAGCCTCCCGCTTTCTCGCGTATAAGCAAGGAGAGCATGAAACAGTCAAGAAAACAGAATAATGCAAAGACAAAAGACGCGATCGAGCTCGCCATTCTGAACGGGCTCGAAGCGTATCGGAAAGAACAGGAAGTCCGCTCGACGGGCGAAATGCGCACCAAGGAGGCAATGGAGGAGGCAGGTTTCTCGCCGCGCCGTCCCTCCCGCGCCAAGGGCAAGGGAACGTTCATTCCCGCCCGCGAGCCCGCTTCCGAAAAACAGGGCGAAACGTCCGTAAAGCAGGGGACGAAACAGGGCGGGAAGCCGCAAAGAGCCGCAAAAAAGAAGCCCGCCGAGCCCGAACAGCCGCAGGGAAAGGGAAAAGAGAAGGCGAAAAAGCCCGTAAAGATCCTCTTCTTCGGCGGCGTAGGCGAGATCGGGAAGAACATGACCGCCATCGAGTACGGGAGCGATATCATCGTCATCGACGCGGGCATCATTTTCCCGACCGAGGAGATGCCGGGCGTCGATCTCGTGTTTCCCGAGATCACCTATCTCGTCAAGAATAAGAAGAAGATCCGCGGCGTATTTTTGACGCACGGTCACGAAGACCACATCGGCGGCGTGCCCTATCTCATGAAAGAGATCGACCCCGCCACCCCCGTCTACGGCACGAAACTGACGCTCGCGCTCGTCGACAATAAGTTGCGCGAGCACCGCCTCAACAACGTCGTTTTGCGCACCGTGAGCCCCAAAGACCGCATCAAGGCGGGGGCGTTTACGGTGAATATCGTCAACGTGAACCATTCCATCGCGGGGGCGACCGCGCTCGCGATCGAAACGCCGTACGGCATCGTCTTTCACAGCGGCGACTTCAAGATCGACCTCACGCCCGTCGCGGGCAAGCCCATCGACCTCGGCGAGATCGCCGAATACGGGCAAAAGGGCGTGCTGTTGTACCTCGGCGAATCCACCAACATCGAACGCCCCGGGTTCACGATGAGCGAAAAGGTCGTCGGCACAACGCTCGAACATCTCTTTTCCGAGCATGCCGACAGGCGCATCATCATCGCCACGTTCGCCTCGAACGTGCACCGTTTGCAGCAGATCATCGACATCGCGGTCAAATTCCGCCGCAAGGTCGCCCTTTCGGGACGGAGTATGTTCAACGTCGTGGAGGCGGCGGCGAAGATCGGCGAGATCTGCATTCCCGAGGGCGTGCTCGTCGACGTGGAAAAGACCAAAAACTTTTTCGACCGCGAGATCGTCATCGTCTCCACGGGGTCGCAGGGCGAGCCCATGAGCGCGCTCACCCGCATGGCGTCGGGCGAGTTCAACAAGGTCACGATCGGGAGCAACGATACCATCATCATCTCGGCGAATCCCATCCCCGGCAACGAGCGCATGATCTACCGCGTCATCAACAACCTCTACAAGCGGGGCGCGGAAGTGGTGTACGAAACGCTCGAAAAGATCCACGTTTCGGGACATGCCTGCCAGGAAGAACATAAAATCATGCATTCGCTGCTCAAACCCAAGTTCTTCATCCCCGTGCACGGCGAATACCGCCACTTGAAGCGGCACGCCGCGCTCGCGCAGGAGCTCGGCATGAAGCCCTCCCAAATCTTCATTCCCGACATCGGAATGTGCGCGGAGGTCACCGACGAAACGCTCAAACAGGGGGAGAGCTTCCCCGCGGGCGCGCGCCTCATCGACGGCGACGGGTTCGAGGACTTCGGCACGAGCGAGGCACTCAAAGACCGCGTCCGCATGTCCGAAGAGGGGGTGTGCATCGTCGCGATCGCCCTCTCGGGCGGGACGGCGGTCGGCGAACCTGCCGTCGAATGCCGCGGCTTTATGCTCAACGACGAGCGCATGTTGCGCGACTTGAAGGCGTGCGCGCTCAAAGCCCTTGCGGGCGTGCCGTCGAGCGGGACGCAAGCCGACGCCGAGAACGCCGTGCGCCGCGCCGTGAAAAATTTCCTGTTTAAAAAGACCAAGCAATCGCCCGTCATCATTCCGTTGGTGCGGGAATTGTAAGGGCGAACGCCATAAGAAGTCATCGAAAAGAGAAACAGCGTCATGAGAAAGAGAAATATCGTCGTTTACGTCCTCATGTCCGCCTGTCTTGCGGTCTTTGTTGCGATCGCGGCGGCGGGGTTTGCGCTCGGCGAAGTCGCGGCGGGCGTTGTCGGCGTGATCTTTTGTTGCGTGTGCGCGGCGATGATCGGCGCGACGTACGCGCAGGGCAGGGTGAACGCGCGCTGCGAAGAAATGTTCCGCGACCGCCGCTACGACGAAGAACGCGCCTATCTCGAAAAGACCATGCGCAGTCCGTTGTTCGCGTGCGTGCGCATCGTCGCGTTGCAACACTATATTGCGGTCTGCCTCGCGCTCGACGATCTTCCCACCGCAAAGCGGTACATCGAACGTCTGCGGCACGGCGGCGGCGCGGGCTGGAAATACCGCACGGCGTACGGCTATATCCTCATTCTGCTCGACGGCGGTGAGGTGGAAGCCGCCCGCGGCGAGTATGAGGACTTCCGCACGCAATGCGCCGACGCGGAGATCTACCGCAACCAGATCGACGTTCTCCGCGCGATCTTCCACCGTCTCTATAATACCAACGACGCAGAGCCTCTTCCCGAGACGGCGGTCGGGTCGAGATTCCCCGTCGTGGGGCGCATTTTGGGGCGCGCCATCGAAGAACGCGTCAAAGCGAGTTCGGACAGATGGGGGGAATGAGAGAACTTCTTGCCATGCGCGAGCGTGCGAAGTGCGGACGGGATCCCACCTGTTCGGACGACACGCTCGCCTATCTTTTATCGACGGCAAATGCCATCCGTCCCCGCCGCATCCTCGAAATCGGCGCGGGCGAGGGACTCACGTCGGTCGCGCTTTTGCTTCACACCCAAGCGGAAGTCACGGGCGTCGAAATCAATTCTCTGCGTGCGGCGCGGGCGCGCGGCAACGCCGCGCTGTTCGGCGTCGGAGAGCGGTTTCACCTGATCGAGGGGGACGCGGCGGAATGTCTCCCCGCGCTCAAAGGTCCGTTCGACATGATCTTTCTCGACGGTCCGAAAGTGCAATATAGGCGGTATTACGCCGACTGCAAGCGGCTGTTGCGCCGCCGCGGCGTGTTGATCTCGGACGACGTCATGCTGTTCCATTGGGCGAAAAACGAGATCCCGCCCAAGCGCACCATGCTCATACGGCATTTGTGCGAATATCTCGATATGATCGCGCAAGATCCCGACGTATGGACGGAAATCCTTTCGATCGGCGACGGCGTGGCTTTCACGGTAAAACGGTAGAGGTCGGTATGATCGGAGGCGAATTGCTCGCGCCCGCGGGCAACCTTGCAAAACTCAAACTTGCCTTCCGCTACGGCGCAGACGCGGCGTATCTCGGCGGGAAGGCGTTTTCTTTGCGCAGTTTCGCGGAAAACTTCACGGAAGAGGAGCTCGCGGATGGGATCGCTTACGCGCATGCGCGCGGGAAAAAGGTGTATGTCGCGGCGAATATCTTCGCCCGCAACGGCGATCTCGGTGCGCTTGAAGCGTATTTTTGCGCGCTTCGCAGTCTCCGTCCCGACGGCGTGCTCGTCTCCGATCCGGGCGTGTTCCGCATTCTGCGCCGCACCGCCCCCGATCTTCCCGTCCACATCTCCACGCAGGCGAACAACCTCAACGCCGAAACGGCGCGCTTTTGGGCAGACCTCGGCGCGAAACGCGTCGTCCTCGGGCGGGAGCTCAACGTTCGGGAGATCGCCGAGATCCACGCCGCCTGCCCGGAGATGGAGCTCGAAGCCTTCATCCACGGCGCGATGTGCATCTCGTACAGCGGCAGGTGCTATCTCTCCGATTATCTCGACGGGCGCGAGAGCAACCGCGGCGCGTGCGTACAGGCTTGCCGCTACGTCTACGAGATCCGCGCCGCCGACGGCAAGAGCGGCTGGATGCCCGTCCAAACGGACGGCAGGGGGACGTATCTTCTCAACAGCCGCGATCTCAACATGAGCGCGCGGCTTGCAGAGCTGGCGGCGGCGGGCGTCTGTTCGTTCAAGATCGAAGGACGCATGAAGAGCGAATTTTATCTCGCCACCGTCGTCAACGCCTACCGCCGCATTCTCGACGGCGCGGATGCGGGCGAGCTCGCTTCGGAGTTCGATACGCTCACCCACCGCGCCTATACGTCGGACGGGACGGGCGTCTCGTTCGGCGATTCGCAAACGGCGGGCACGTGCGAGTTCATCGCAATCGTCCGCGGGTACGAAAACGGGCGGGCGCGCGTGGAAATGCGCGGCAGATTTTACGAGGGAGAGACCCTCGAATTGCTCACGCCCTCCCCGCAGTTCGGCGCGAAGATCGTGGTCGCGGAGTTGCGCGACGGTGCGGGCGAGCCCTGCCGCGACGCCAAGCTCGTGCAGGCGGAGTACACCTTTGCGTGCGGCGTTCGGCTGTATGAGGGCGACATTCTGCGCCGCAGGAAATAGCGGGGCATACGGAGCGCGGCGAACAGCATACAATGAGTATGCGCGCTCGGATCGGGCGCGGGGCGTTGTGCGTCTCCGTGCTCTTATTTCTCTTCACCACCCTGCTCTTTGTCGGAATTTTTTATCGCGGCAGGGCGATCCAAACCGTCCGTCTTTCGCAGGAATACTACTTCCTCGTCCGCGATTGCCGCGAAACGACGGCAGACGCCGTGGCGGGGGATATCTATCTCTCGGGCGGCGCGGGCTACCTTTTGGACGACGACGAAGTGGTCGTCGCCTGTTACTATGCGCAGACGGACGCCGAATACGTCCGCGGCGTCATGGAAAGCAAGGGCGTGGATACCCGCGTCGTCGCCTTGCAGGCGAAGTCTTTCTCTTTGAACGGGAAGCGCGCCGCTTCGCGGGCGCGCGTCGAGGCGAACGCCCAAACCGTCGATAGTTGCGCCCGCATTCTCTTCGACGCGGCGAACGGGCTGGAACGCGCCGAGATCGGGCAGGATGAAGCGCGCGCCGCCGTCCGCGGGGTCGTCAAGTCGCTGGCGGGCTTGCGCGGCGGGAACGAAGAGGGGGTGTTTTCGCTCTGGAACGTCGCCCTGCTTCGCGCCGAACGCAGGGGAAAAGAGCTCGCGGAGGGCATTCTTTTTTCCAAAGATCTCCGCTATTTGCAGGTCGCGCTCTGCGTTACGGTGCTTCATTGCGCCGATTGCTTTTCGTGAGCGTTGATACAAGTGCCCCGAACGGGCAATAATAACAACATGCGTTGCCTTTTTTTGTACAATCCGAAGAGCGGAAAGGGATTCGACCCGTCCGTCGCCGTAGCGGAACTCTCCAAACGGTACGACGTGGAGACGTTCGTCCCCCAAACCGCCGCCGATCTCACCGCCTGCGTACGGGAATGCGGACACGACGCCGTGGTGTTTGCGGGCGGCGACGGCACGTTCCATACCGTGTTGCAAGCCGCCGCGGGGCGGAAGATCACGCTCGGCTACCTCCCCACGGGGACGATGAACGACGTCGCGCGGACGGTCGGCATCCCCCGCCGCTTGCGCGGCGCGCTCCGCGCCATTCTCGACGGGCATACCGAACAGTTCGACTGCATGCGCGTCAACCGTTCCCGATATTGCATGTACCTCGCCGCCGCGGGCTCGATCACGCGGCTCTCGTACGAAACGCCGCGCCCGCTCAAACAACGCTGGGGCAGGCTCGCATACTTTTTCCACGGCGTGGCGCACAACCTCGGTTTCAAGCCCTTTCCCGTCACCGTAACGTGCGGGGACGCGCAATGCAAAACGGTCGCCGCCGCCGTGTTCGTCATGAACGGACGGGTCGCCGCGGGCTGTCCCGTCAACGGGGAGGGAAATATGCAAGACGGCGTTGCCGAGGTCGCCGTCATCGAACATTGCTCGCACGTGGGGGAGTACGCCGCGCTCGCGAATTTTTTGCTCGGCGGCAAACAGCGAAGTTCGCGCATCGTCACCCTGCGCGGCAGGACGGTCGAAATCAGCGTTCCCGATACCGTCGTTTGGGATTTCGACGGCGAGGAGGGCGTGCGCGGCAACCTGTATGCGGAAGTTTTACCGCGAAAAATCACTTTGTTTGCCCCAATCGGGAAAAATTTCGGAAATGACGCGTGAAAACGCTTGCATTTTTTCGTCGGTTTTTTTATAATGTTAGAGCACATCGAAATTGCGCGCTTGCTACTGTGGCTCAGTCGGTAGAGCAGCTGATTCGTAATCAGCAGGTCGCCGGTTCAAGTCCGGCCAGTAGCTCCAAAAAAATGAGACGGACTTTGTCCGTCTCATTTTTTTGGAATGAAAGATTTAACTTAAACCGTAAGACCTGCCGAAAAAGAGGGCAATAAAAATTTTCGGCGAGTAGAAATGCAAATATGGAGGGCTCGGAACGTCCGTTTTGGCGGAGCTTGGAACATGACTTATATTCTTTCCGACGTGCATGGCGAATACGACCTCTTTTGCCGACTGATGGATAAGATAAAGTTTTCGGACGGAGATACCCTCATCTCCTGCGGGGATATGATCGAAAAGGGAAAACACTCCGTGCGGCTCACACAACTTCTCTTTTCCATGAAACATGCCATACTCCTTGCGGGCAATCACGAGTACGCGTTCCTCAAATATTATTGGGGGCTCATGCGTCAGACGTGCGACTACGATCTTGTTTTGCAAAAGTTGCGGAAATATTTCCCCGACGACGGCGAACTTCTCGATTGGGAGACGGTCGATCGCATGGAGGCTCTGCTTTATTTTTACGAAGCGGAGAATTTTATCTGCGTCCACGCGGGCGTTCCGCTCGATCAAGAGGGGCGCATGATACCGCTGAACAGCGCGATTCCGGAACAGCTCGTCTACGATCGCATTTTTCAAGAGCCGAACGTACTGCCCAAAGAGGGGAAGTGCGTCTTTTTCGGGCATACGCCCGTTACCGTTCTCGGCTTACCGCCCTGTATCCGATGTTATCTTCGGGACGGAACACGCGGGACGCGTCTTGGCGACTACTATAAAATTCATCTCGATACGGGCGTGTGGATGAGCGGCGTTTTGGGGTGCTTCCGAGCGGAGGATTGCAGAGAATTTTATGTCGGTCAGCAGACTTGAAACGGACGTTTTGCGGGATAATGGGTGCGCTTGAACCGTAACTGCCGATAAAGAAAAGGGGGCGATGCGTCGACGATGCCCCGATTGGAAAAATATAAAGAATATTTTGTCGCGAGCCCCTGCGCCGAGAAGGCGCAGGGGCTCGTTTTCCGAAAATTTTCGGTGGGGGATCAAGCGACGCGGCGTTCCCGTAAAAACCGCCGATACCAATCTTCGGCGTAGGCGCGGAGGTCGCGCGGCGTGACCGCCGAGAGCCCGCGGCAGTATTTGATGTATTCGATGAGGATGCCCTGAAAGAAAACGCCGATGTCGAGCTCGATCAATTCCCTGTTGACGATCTTGGGATCGCGGTCGACGAGATCCATAAACTTCCCGATCGCGAGCCGATTCAGGCGGCTCGCCGAAAACAGCATCTCGTTCGACTTGCAGATCATCTTGTAATTTTCGTCGTTCTCTTCGAGAAAGGAGAAGATCGCGTCGAAGAATTTTTCGTAGTCGTCGGTGGCGAGCAGGGTCGCGTCGGTGAAAAAACGGTCGATCATTTCGTCCTCAAATGCGTCGATCATGCCGTAGATGTCGTCGAAATGGGCGTAAAAGGTGGCGCGGCTGATCCCCGCGCGCGCCGCAAGCTCGCTCACGCCGATGCGGCTCACCTCTTTCTTCTCCGCGAGCAGCTCCAAGAAGGCTTCTTTGATGAGTTTCCGCGTCCTCATCGAGGAACGATTCAAACATTTTCCTTTCATAGCGCACCTTTTGTACAATTTTTCCGATTTGTAAAGATTCGGACAGTTCGCCGCGTTTTGTACTTTTCACCGCCCGTATTTTGTATTATAATCAATGGGAGAGAAAAAGTCAACAGTGTAAAGGTTTTCGCGTCGGCTTTTTCTCGCCGCGGACGCAGGGCGCAAAAAACGGGTTCGCGTTCGGCGTCCCATATCGCGGCATCCATTATCTACCGATTCCAATATCAAAACATAAGGAGACAGAACCATGTTTGAGTTTCAAAAACTGTGCAACGAAGTGGAAGCACTCACCGCCGCCGAGCGCGCCGTGCTCATCGCGGACAAAGCCGTCGCGGTCGGAAAGGGTCTGCGCGACCTCGGCATGGAGGGGTTCGATCCCCTCGAAACGCTCGCCGCATTTGTCGTCGGCTCTATCGTGTCGGACGGCGTGATCAGCGAGAAAGATTACGTCTACATCTACCCCGCGCTCTCCAAGGCGTTCGGCGATACGTGCGACCTCGCGGAGATCAAGTATCGCTACAAGGTCTCCAAAGACGTGCAAAAGGAGATCAAGACGTACACCAAGCAATTGATTGCCGTCCTCACCGCCGCGGACGAAACGCTCGGCGCGGACATCGTTATGCTGTGCCTCTTGGTGACATCCGCCGACGGGAAGATCTCCCTGAAAGAGAAGCGGTACATCAAGCAGCTCTGCGCCGCATAAAAGATCAAAACGGGGACGTTCGCGTCCCCGTTTTTTCATGTTTTCTTTTCGGTGAATTCGGGCGGCGTTTTCGGACATGGTATGGCGATTTGCCATTTCCCCGCCGTTTTTGCGCCGTTTTTACGGCATGCGCGCGCCATGATTTGGCGTCGAAACGAAGAGTGTTTTATCCGCTTTGCGGAATCGGGATTTGCCGCTTTCGGATGTCGGCTTTTCCGCCGCGCATGTCATGTTATCCTTGTGCCTCTTGCGCCTCGTCGGAATTTTGTTCCCCGTGTGTCTCTTGCGCCGTCGGGAGCGGAACTTCCCGTTGGAGCTTCCCGAGCTTTTTCCAGACAACGATCATGACGGGGAGCGTCCCTGCGAGGGCGATCGCGTCGGCGATGGGAGCAGCCCATACCACGCCCATGACGCCGAGCCGCAGGGGGACGAGCAGAGCGCACACGATCACGAGGATGTCCCGCAGAAAGGAGAGGGGAGCGGCGATCTTCGCCTCGCCGATCGACTGCGTAAAGATCGCGCAGACCTTTTGCAGGCAGGTGAACGCGATGAGCATGAGATAGATCCGAAGGCAGGGTACGGCAAATTCCATGTACAGTTCGGCGTTCAGTCCCGCCGCACTGCCCGCGCCGAACATGGCGATGAACGCGCGCGGGATCGCCTCGAACAGAGCCGTGCAGGCGAAACATATGCCGCCCGTCCAGAGGAGGATGAGGAGCAAAAGCCGCTTCACCCTGTCGAACCGCTTCGCCCCGTAATTATATCCCACAATGGGTTGCGCGCCCGCCGCGATCCCGATCGCAACGTTCAGCACGATTTGGAACAGCTTCATGATGACGGTAAACGCCGCGAGCGGGATATCCGCACCGAATTTGCTCTTCATGCCGTAGCGCACGAAGAGGACGTTGTTGACGACGGTCGTCGCGACGATGCAGAGCTGGGTCAAAAAGCTCGAAAGTCCAAGTGCCATAATCCGAAACAACATCCGAAAATCGGGGAGAAAACTTTTGAGCCGCAGGCGAAACGTCTTGCTCTTGAACAAGTAGCAAACGCAGATGACGAAGCTGACGAATTGACCGAGAATGGTCGCGTACGCCGCCCCGCGTATTCCCAAATCGAGCGCATAGATCGCGATCGGGTCGCCGATGATGTTGAGGAGCGCGCCCGCGATCATGGCGAACATGGCATAGCCGGGCGCGCCGTCCGCACGGATGACGGCGGCGAGACAGTTTTGCGCGAGCGCGAGCGGCATCATGGCGTAAATGACCGTTCCGTAGTCGTGCGCCAGGGAGAGGTTGGCTTCCGTGCCGCCGAGGAGCATCAAAAGGTCGTCTCCCCACAGGTAGGCGACGAGGATCACGATACAGCCCGAAACAAAGGAGGCGAGCACGGCATTCCCGACGCCGCGGTGGATCTCGTCGCGCTTGCCCTCCCCGAGCGAGACGGACATCCACGCCGCCGCGCCGTCCCCGAAGAACAGGGAAAGTCCCCAGCCGATCACCGTGATCGGGAAGATGACGCCCGTCGCCGCGTTTCCCAAATATCCGATCTTGCTGTTTCCGACGAAAATTTGGTCGACGATATTGTACAGAGCGGAAATAATGAGGGAGAGAATGCAGGGAACGGAGAACTTCAAAAGCAGTTTGCCGATCCGTTCTTTCTCTAAATAATCGCTGTTTTCCATAAAACCTCCCAAAAGCAAAACGGCACGCGTGTTCCCGTGCCGTTCCCGTAAAAAAACGACACCTGCAACAGCTCTGTACCGTATCAGATTTACGCGCCGAAGCACCACATGTGTCGTTAAGCTCTATGAATTTTTATATTCAGTATAGCGGATCTCGCCCGAAATGTCAAACGCGGGGGAAAATTTTTCCGAAAATTTTCAAACTTGTTACGGGCGATAGACGGGCGGGAACAAAACGGTCGCCGAATTGAACGATCCGTTCGCCCGTCGCGCTTTTATAAGGTTTCCGCGGGTGCGATCGGAAGAGTTTGTTTCGCCGTACGCATCGAGGCGGGCGGCTTCGCGCGGGAGGGTCAAGCGGAAAAGAAGGCGACGCCGACGGCGTTCGGTCCGACGTGCGTCCCGATCGTGCTTCCGATCAGATAGACGGGGATGCGGTCGGGGTCGTCGATGTGCCCTTTCCACAAGACCTCGCTGTCCCGCAGATATTTTTTGAGAAATTCGTCGTTTAGCCCCGAATAGACAAGTCCGTAGGGCATGGTAAAATCGATCCCGCCGCATTTTTGGACGAGTTGCATCAACAGGTTGTTGCTCCGCTTGCTGCCCATCGCCTTTCCCACGAGCTTGACCTCGCCGCCCACGACGGAGACGACGGGCTTCACCGAGAGCATCTCGCCCGCAAAAGCCGCAACGCCCGAGATCCTGCCGCCCTTCCGCAAATATTTCAGCGTGTCGACGACGGCGATGATCTGGATCTTCTTTTTCTTCTCGTTCAATTCGGTGACGACGGCGGCGGCGTCCGAGCTGTCCGAAATCAGGCGCAGCGCGTAATCGCAGAGGATGCGCTCGCCCGTGGCGGCGTTCAGACTGTCCACCACGAACACCCGCCCCGCAAAGCGTTTGGCGGCGTTCACGGCGCAGGCGTATGTGCCTGAAAGTTTGGAGGAGATCGTGATCGCGATCACTTGGTCGCCGTTTGCGGTCAGCGTCTGAAACGCCTCGCCCCAACGGTATTCGTTGATTTGGCTGGTTTTGGGAAATTCGTCGCTCTCGATCAGCTTCTCGAAAAACTGTCTGTGCGAGAGGGTCACGCCGTCCAAATACGTTTGCTCGCCGAACCGCACCTCCATCGGGAGCAGGGCGACGCCCAACGTTTGCGCTTCCTCCTGTTCGATGTCGGACGCGCTGTCGATCAAAATTTTAATCATTTTATCTCCTCATGGGGCGCGTCCGATTCGGACTGCGCTTGTTCGGACTGCGCTTGTTCGGACTGCGCCTGTTCGGGCTGTCCCTGTTCGGCGGGGGAGGGTCTTGTCGGGAACAGGATGTTCCGAAAGTCGAACTTCCACCTGCCGTCTATCTTGTCGAAACGATTCCAAAGCCAAAAGAGGTAGCCGAGCACGACGAACACGCCCATGAGCCCCAGCACCCAAAGCAGAACTCCGCCATAGCCGAGTTCGTTCACATTGAGGAAAAAGTACGGGTAGGAAAAGCGGGGGATGACCGCCCCCAAAAGGAAGATGTATCCAACATAGACGAGCGGAATGATGAGGCTGTACAGGGGCGCAAAGACCGAGATCGTCCGCTTCTCGTCGAAGAGAAGATAGTCGAGGATAAAGAGCAGGGGCGCGAGGAAGTGATAGGACATATTCCCGACGTTGCGCCAATAGTTTGCGGTGAGGGGGGAATCGAGCAGGAAAATGACCACGAGAAAGGTGACGAGGATCATGATGGCGGTCATGAACTTGAACGTCCGTATTTTGCGGTTGTAGCCTTCGGTTTCGCCCGCCCGCACCCGCTTCACCGTATCGGCGAGGACGACGACCGAAACGGCGAGCACGAAATAATTGCTGATATTGGTGTAGAACTTCAAAAAACCCCACGAAAATTCGTTCCCGCCGTTCGTCCCGATATAGAAAACGCCGAGCGACAGCAGGCAGGCAAACGCCGAAACGACGCACAGCACAACGCGGTAGATGAGTTGCGTGATCAAATTTTTACACATGGGTGTGCCTCCGACAAAATAATTCCGATAAAAAATGATTCCGACCCGCTATTTGAGGTCGTACGTTTTGCAAATTTCCGTGAGATTTTCCGAGATGATCCCGAGGGAACGGTAGAGGCGTTCCCGCTCCCCGTCGGAGATCCCGCAACTGCCCTTTTCGAGGATCGCCGATATTTTTTCGGCGACGACGCCCGCGACCTGCGCGCCCTGTTCGGTCAGCAAGACGGGGTTTTTGTACTTCCGTCCGCCCGCCGCGTCGGTATAAACGAGCCCCGCCTCGGTGAGCTCCTTTACGGTCCGCGACATCATCCCCTTGTCCTCGCCGCATATCTCGCAGAGCCGCGTAAAACTCGCCCCCGCGGGGGAATTGTACAGCGCGAAAAGACACTGTACCTGCTTGCCTTTGAGCCCGAGTGCCGCCATTTCGACGTTCTTGATCCTTTGCACGCACCGCGTGATGTTGATCAACAGCAGAGAAAACGTTGTGTATCGCTGTTCCATATCCGCTCCTTTGCTACGATGGTAGCACTATTTTGTTGTCATGTCAACAATTTATGCGCCATAAGTTAAAAAATATCAACAACTTTCGCGTCAGGCGAAACCTTAACAATTCTTTACGGGAATGTTTTATCGTAAAACAGTTATCTAACTTGCATAGAAATTATTTCTTTGGTATAATAAAACTACCGTAGATGCGGAAAGGTATGAGCGGAAAGGTACGGGAAGCTGCTATGAATTATACGGTTTGTCAAAGAAATCTGCTGTTCATTGAGGACGACGAAACCTTAAAAAGGGAAATGGTCGATTATTTTTCCCTTACCAATACTGTTTTTACGGCGTCGGACGTGGAAGAAGCCGTAGGGCTTCTGACGGAAAGAGGGGACTTCGACGCCGTCGTTCTGGATCTTATCCTCAAAAACAGCATGGGGATGGAACTTTTCAAAGTGTTTCCCGCGTTGCCTCCCGTGGTCATTCTGTCCTCTCTGAACGAGGAGGAAAGCATTCTTGCGGGGCTTACCTCGGGCGCAGCGGATTATGTGGTAAAACCCTGTTCCATGCGTCTTTTGGAAACGCATATCGCGATGCGGCTCTTGCCGAAAGCAGACGCGGTGGAAACGTTCGGGGCGTTTTCCGTGAACGCCAATACGCGCACCGTCAAATATAAAAATATGCCCATTTCCCTCACAGCGTCCGAATTTAATATTTTATTCTTTCTCATCAAAAACCGCGGCAAGTATTTCACCGCGGACGAAATCTACGAACAAATCTGGTGTGCGCCGAGTTTGCATACGGCAACGATACGGACGCATTTATCGTCTCTTCGCAGGAAACTCAAAGCCGCCATGCCCGCAAGCGATATCATCCGCACCGAATTCAACAAGGGGTACTGTTTTACGGGAGAAGTATTATGAGAAAAAACATCGCAAACGTTCTCGTGCTCGCGGGGCTGTTTCTCGTCTGTGCAGCATTTTCAATATCTTTATTATTTACGGGGGGGGTCGCCATAACTGAAACGCCCGTGAAAAAGATGAACTTTGCGGAGGCTACCGTAAACGCCGTTTCCATTTCAGACATACGCGGCGCGATGAAAATGACGGCGTTCAATTATCTTCCCAATGAATTTGCAGGACTGAATGAGGTCGTAACCGATGAAAACGACGGCAGTCAGCCCGCAAAACGCGGGACGTTTCGCTTTTACATCGACACCTTGTCGGGCGAAGAATGGGCGCAAAGCGAGCGTTTGAACAGCCTTTTGAAGGCGGACGGAAATTGGCACTTGACGATGTATATCCCGCCCGTATTTGCCGCATGCAGCGTGTTTGTGCAGTACGAAAATGAGGAGTACGTCGGCACGATCGACCGATATCATATCGACTACTATCTCAATTACTCGTCGTCCTCCGAATTTGACGACGCCACCGTCCATCGGACGGCAACCAAGCCCATGTTTCTCGATATTCCCATCTCGGCGGACGGGAAGTATTCCAAGGAATGCAAAGTAACCATCCATTACGAGGCGGACAATGAAAACTTCGTGGGGCTGTTCGGACCTGTTCTGATCGGCGAGGACGCGGCGGTCCATAATGCAGTTTCCCGCAACCGAGCGGTTCTTTTGGCGGGCGCAAGCATCGGGGCGGCAACGCTCTTGCTGTTCCTCTTGATTTGCATTCTGAAACGGTCTTTCCCTTTCGTTCCGCAATTACTATTTGCCGCGGGAATTTTTTCGGCACTTTCCTCTACGTATGCTTTGTTCGGGTTTACGACCGTCCCGTATCTTCTGCTTGCGATCCGACGCTTTTCCTTGGGATTTATTCTCTTTGCCTCCGCGCTGTATCTTCCGAAAAAATTCGGAAAGATCCCCGTTCTGTATTTGACGAGTGCTGCCGCGATCGCCGCAACCGTCTTGGCATTTCTCTCGCCTTTTTGCACGGGCGTAACCGCTTATACCGCGGTTTGCTATTCCTATATCGGGTTGGTGGTCGCCTGTATCCTTGTTATCTTCGGGTTTACCGTCCGCGACATCTATCAAAATAAGCCTTTGGGGCTGCGTTTGAATACCGTCGTCGCGGGCGTTGCCACATTCGCGGCTTTGTTCGCAGATCAGCCGATCCCGTTTATTATGCACTCTCCTGCGTTTTGGCTGTATCTCGGGGAGCTCGGAATTACGCTCGTGCTGGGTCTGCGTGAATTTATCTCCGCAGAGATCCACAATCGGTATCTCACGACCAATCTGGAACAGGAGGTGGCACGGCAGACGCAAAGTTTGCAGAATGTGCTTTCCGAACGCGATAAGATTTTACTGTATATCAGCCACGACATGAAAAGGACCGTCCTCGGAATGAACGATTCCCTGACCGATCTGCGGCAAAATCTATCCGCCCCCGAATTGGTTTCCAAGGTAGATTCTCTGTTGCAAAAAAATTCCGAACTGAAAAAAGACTTCGCCGAGATAGGAAAATACGGCAAGCAAAATTACGTCGCAGAACAGTCCGAAGCGGTCAATTTGAGCCAAATCGTGCAAAACGTAACCAACGATCTGCGCCCCGACTGTGAAGCGAACGGGATCCTTCTGACGGTCACGCTGCCCGAAACATTGAATGTATATGCAAAAAAAATCGCTCTGGAAAGCGTGATCTTCAATTTGGTGCTGAACGCCATCGAACACTCGTTTTGCTCGCACTTGTCCGTGACCGCCGTCAAACGGAAAGGGATATGCCGCCTCGACATCATAGACGACGGGCAGGGCATTACGACCGATAAAAACGTCTTTGCCCCGTTCGTTTCGGGGAATCCCTCCGAAAACAATTCGGGGCTCGGTCTGTTTTTGGCGAAAAATGCCATCGAGACGATGCACGGGGAATTGACGTATGAACGCAAAGACCATTTCACGATCTTTTCCGCCACCTTGCCGCTCGCATAAGGCGGCATAAGATAAAGATTATTTTGTTTGGCTCGCCTGCGCTCATTCGTGCCGCCCTTGGTTTACAAAAAAATGCGCGCGGGACGTGCCGCGCTTCGTCTACAAACAGAAACTGCGCGCGGGGCGAACCCGATGGGTTCGCTTCCTCGCCGATATAACGCAAGGCTTTCGTATTCCGCGACGGGAATACTGCGCGGGCTGCGCCCGCTTGTGCCGCGCTTCGTCTACAAACAGAAACTGCGCGCGGGGCGAACCCGATGGGTTCGCTTCCTCGTCGATATAACGCAAGGCTTTCGTATTCCGCGACGGGAATACTGCGCGGGCTGCGCCCGCTTGTGCCGCGCTTCGTCCACAAACAGAAACTGCGCGCGGGGCGAACCCGATGGGTTCGCTTCCTCGCCGATATAACGCAAGGCTTTCGTATTCCG
>CANRJR010000016.1 GCA_947631005.1 uncultured Clostridia bacterium
CCGCCGCACATCTCTTTGGAGAAGTCGCCGATGGTATAGGTCTTTACGACGTCGCCGTACTTGCTGTCGAACACGCCGACGAAGTGTTCTTTGCGCGCCTCGTCGAGGGGCATTTCGCGATAGACGACGGGGATATCCTCCTCGATCTTACGGTTAACGAGCGTTTCGACTTCTTTGATCTCTTCCTCGGTCATGGGGCGGGGGAAGTTGAAGTCGAACCGCATTCTCTCGTCGTTGATGTTCGATCCCTTTTGGTTGCAGTCGGGGGAGAGGACCGTTTTGAGGGCGGCGTTGAGCAGGTGGGTGGCGGTGTGGTAGCGGGTCGCCATTTCGGAATGGCTTTCGAGCCCGCCCTTTGCCTCGCCCTTTGCGATGACGCGGCTCTTCTCCTGATGTTCCTTGAAGGCGGCTTCGAAGCCGTCTTTATCGACGGTGAGCCCGCACTCCGCGGCGAGCTCCTCGGTGAGTTCGAGGGGGAAGCCGTAGGTGTCGTACAGACGGAACGCCTGTTTGCCGCCGATGACCGTTTCGTCTACGTGGGCGGGGTCTTGCTTCTTCATGAACTCGTTTTTGCGCGCGATGCCCTGCAAGCACTTTTCAAACTCTTTCATGCCCTGCGCGAGCGTCGCCTCGAAGCGGGCGGCTTCCTTTCCGATCTCTTCGAGAATGTACGCCTCTTTTTCGCGCAAAAGCGGATATGCTTCGCCGTACACCTCGCGGATGTAGACGGTTGCGACCTCGGCGATGGCGTCCGTGCCGACGCCGAGCTTCTTGCACCAGCGGATGGCGCGGCGCATGATGCGGCGCAGAATGTAGCCCGCGCCCACGTTGGAGGGCAGAATGCCGTTCTCGTCGCCGATGAGCATGACCGCCGTACGCGTATGGTCGGCGATGATGCGCATGGCGCGCCTGTCTTCCCCGCCGTCGTCGTACTTCTTGCCCGAGAGCCGTTCGAGCGCAGAGAGCGCGCCCGTGAACAGATCGGTCTTATACGCGTCGTGCAGACCGTTCAAAAAGAGCAGCATGCGGTCGAATCCGAACCCCGTATCGACGTTTTTGCTCGCGAGGGGCTCGTATCCCGCCGCCGTCTTTTTGTATTGCATATACACGTCGTTCCCGATCTCCACATAGTCGTCGGGAAAGACGGGGTCTTTCTTTTCGGGATCGAGGGGATAGAACCACTCGTTGTCGGGTCCGCAGGGCGTGCCGACCGTCCCCTCGAGCTCCCACCAATTATCCTCTTTGGGGAGATAGAAGATGTGCTCGCGTGCGACGCCGAGCGAGGCGAGCAGCGACGCCGTCTCTTCGTCGCGCGGGGCACTCTCGTTGCCCTCGAACACCGTGGCGCACAGCTTGTCCGCGTCCAGCCCGAACACCTCGGTGAGCAGGGAGAACGTCCACGCCGTCTTTTCCTTTTTGAAGTAGTCGCCGAGCGACCAATTCCCCATCATCTCGAAAAAGGTGAAGTGGGACGCGTCGCCCACCGAATCGATGTCGACCGTGCGCACGCAGCCCTGAATGTTGCACAGCCGCTTGCCCGCGGGATGCGCTTTCCCCAAAAGATAGGGCATGAGCGGCTGCATGCCCGCCACGTTGAACATGACGCCTGTTGTGCCGTCGCCTATAAGCGAGACCGCGCCGATGTCGACGTGTCCCCGCGCCGTGTAAAAGTCGATCCATTTTTTCCGAAGTTCTTTCGCCGTGATCTTCATATCATTCTCCCGTTCAGAGTTTTTCGAGGGTGTAACCGTCTTTGGAATCCTTGACGGCGTACCCCATTTTGCGCAATGTTTCACGCAGTTCGTCCGATCTTGCCCAATTTTTGGCGGCGCGCGCCGCCTTCCGCTCCTCGGCGACCGCCGAAACTTCGGGCGGGATCTCCTCGGCGGCGTACGCTGCGAGATACCCGTCCGCATCGCGGCGGAACAGTCCGAGAAGAGAATAGACCGCGCGGACGGCGTTGGTCAGTTTGCGCGCCCCCGCGTCCCCCTTGTCCGCCAGCCTGCCCGCCTCGCGGAAATAGCCGTAGAGGTTGGCGCAGGCGAGCGCGGTGTTGAAGTCGTCGGACAGGGCGGCGTCGAACTCCGCATCGACGCGCGGATCGAGCCCCATCTCTTCGGGGAACTCCCGTTCGATGCGCCCGATGAGGGTGTAGAAGCGGACGAGGTGCGCCTCCGCGTCCGAAAAGAAGCTGTCCGTGATGTTCACGTCGGCGCGGTAGTTGGAGGAGAGCAGGGCGAATTTGAGTGCTTCGTCCGAATAGCGGTCGAGCACGTCGGTGAGCAGAAGCACGTTGCCGAGCGACTTGGACATCTTCTGCCCGTTCACCTTGATGAGCCCGTTGTGCACCCAATATTTGGCGAACGGCTTGCCCGTGAGACATTCGGTCTGCGCGATCTCGTTCTCGTGGTGGGGAAACACGAGGTCGCGCCCGCCGCCGTGGATGTCGATCCTGTCGCCGAAGGCGGCGCGGTTCATCGCCGAGCACTCGATGTGCCAGCCCGGTCTGCCCTTGCCCCACGGCGAATCCCAAGAGATCTCCCCCTCTTTCGCCGCCTTCCAGAGCGCGAAATCGTAGGCGTTTTTCTTATTTTCGTCGTTTTCGACGCGCACGCCGTCGAGCATATCCCGCTTGTCCCGTCCCGAAAGACAGCCGTATCCGGGGTCGCTGTCCACGTCGAAATACACGTCGCCGTTCCCCCCCGCGTAGGCGTGTCCCGTTTGGATGAGACGGGAGATGAAGTCGATGATGTCGCCGATGTGCTCGGTCGCTTTGAGCCAGAGCGTAGGCTCGTCGATGTTGGCGCGGCGCATGGCGGCGTCGATATGTTCGATCATCATAGCGGCGTACTCGTCGGCGGGAATGCCCGTCTCCTTGGAGCGCGCGATGATCTTGTCGTCGACGTCGGTATAGTTGCGGGCGTACGTCACTTCGTAGCCCTGTTTTTGGAGAAATTTGCGGAACACGTCGTAGACGAGGGCTTGAAAGGCGTGTCCGATGTGCGCCTCGCCCGACACCGTAATGCCGCAGGCGTACATCTTCACCTTGCCCGCTTCGAGCGGGATAAATTCCTCTTTCCTCCGCGTGAGGGTGTTATATATCTTCAATCTTGGTCCTCCTCGCCTGCGCGGTGCAGACTTTGGGTGAGTTTTTCGACCTGCTCTTCGAGCTCGAACACGCGCTCGCGCAGCGTACAGATCTCTTGGAGCACGGGGTCGTCTTGCGCGGGAATGAGGTCTTGCGGCTTTTCGCCGTTGATCCGCACGACCCGCCCGGGGACGCCCACGACCGTGGCGTAGGGCGGCACTTCGCGGAGCACGACCGCCCCCGCGCCGATCCGCGCGCCCTCGCCGACCGTAAAGCCGCCGAGCACTTTCGCCCCGCACGAGATGACCGCATTGCGCTTGATGGTGGGATGCCGCTTCCCCTTTTCCTTGCCCGTCCCGCCGAGCGTGACGCCTTGGTAGATGACGACGCCCTCTTCGACCTCCGCCGTCTCCCCGATCACGACGCCCGCGCCGTGGTCGATGAACACGCCCGACGCGATCTTCGCCGAGGGATGGATCTCGATGCCCGTGCGGCGTTTGGCGTATTGCGACAGCATGCGCGCCAAAAGTTTGAGGTGCATGCGCTGGAAAAAGGCGGCGCGCCGATGCCATATGAGCGCGCGCACGCCCGCGTAGGTCAGCCATATTTCGAATTTGTTCCGCGCGGCGGGATCGTTCCGTTTGGCGGCGTCGATGTCCGCGCGCAATTTCTTGAAAAACATAGTTCCTCTCTATTGTATGGAGGCGGAAGCCGCCGCGTGCGCGATGGGCAGACAGGTGATCTTATATTCCGCCAGACAGTCGTCCCGCATCTCCGCGTTGAAGATCTTGCGCAAGAAGAGGTATTCCACCACGACGTCGCGCACGTTCGAGGAGTCGAACGAGAACCCGCATACCGCGAGGAGATTGGTCACGTCCTGTATCTGCATGCGGCACACCAGCCCGAGCGCGAGAATGCAATTTTTGGAGGGATAGAGCTTCCCCGCGGCGATCTTCTTCCAAAACCGCGGCTCAACGGACAGTTTCTCCCCCGCCGAAGCCGCCGTCTCCTCACAACGGGAGAGCACGGCGGGCAACATCTTCGCAAACGTCCGCTTGGAAAAGAGGTCGCGGAATCTGTCGCCGAGGGTGCGGAAAGAAAAGGAAAACGAAAAATCGGTGTCCGCGAGCCCCTCCTTGAAGCGCGCGATAAGCGCGTCGCATGCTTCCTGATGAATGAGCCGCATGAGCGACGGATCGCGGCGGGCGATGTTGCCGTCGGGAGCGACATAGACGATCTCGGGCATGCGGTAGCCCTCGATCGCGCTGATCTTCACATAGTCGGAGTATTGCGCCGCGAAATGCTCGTCCAATCCGATCAAATAATTTCGGCGTTCCATAGTCGATATTTTACCATACTCCCCCGAAAAAAGGCAAGCGGTTTTCGGGGGAATTTCGCGCGGGCGCGCAACGCGCGCGTATCTTTCTGTGTTTTTGTGCTTTTTGCGCCTTTTTCACACCCGCCTTTTGGCTTTTGCGCATTTTTTCCGTTCTCTGCTCCCCGCCCTCATGTTTCGGCTTTCGCCCTGTGAAATGTTTTCAGTTTATTGATTGCGGAAAGCAATATGACATATCTTGTCCACAATTATGAGGGAATACGACGAATTATTGTGTCACAAAATGAACAAATCGCACATTTTCACGGAATTTTCAAAAAATTAGAGGAAAAATTTTTGTGAAAACGCTTGCCATATTTCAAAAATGTGTTATAATTGAGCAAAGAATTAGTTTGGGAGGATAGAACCATGAAGCGCGACCGTATCGAAGAAATCGCGGAACTGCTCGACAAACGCGGAAAACTTTCGCTCGAACAGCTCGACGACTATTTCCCCTCCGTTTCGCAAATGACGTTGCGTCGCGACCTGTTTCAGCTCGAACAAGAGGGGAGGATCATCCGCGTCCGCGGAGGCGCGATGTCCGTAAAAGAAGTGCAAAAAGTCTCCGGCGAACCCTACACCAAAAAGACCGCCATCCATACCGACGAAAAGATCAAGATCGCCCAAAAGGCGGCGCGTCTCGTGGATGAAAACAGCTCCATTTTCATGGACGGCGGAACGACTTCGCTCTATCTCGCCAAGGAAATGCCCGACATCAACGTGCATGTGTTCACCAACGGACTTGCCGTTGCCATCGAGCTTTCGCAAAAGAAGAACATCAACCTCACCGTGCTCGGCGGACAGGTGCTCAAAGACAATCTTTCCACCGCGTCCCCCGTCGCAAAGTCCTATTTTGACAACACCAATTTCGAGCTCGCCATCATTTCGGCTTCGGCGTTCACCCCCGAAAACGGCTTCTCCTGCGGTTCGCAGGTGGAGGCGGATCTGCTCAAAATGACCCGCCAAAAGGCGAAATCCATGTACATGATGCTCGACAGCTCCAAGATCGGCAAGATCATGCCCTATACCTTTGCGCACCTCGAGGACATCGACGTGCTCATCACCGACGACAACTTCCCCGCCGACCTCAAAGAACAGTTCACGCGGCGCGATATCGTCGTCATGTAACAGCCCACCCCGCCTGCTTCGGCAGGCATATCCCTCCGCGCCGCCCCACTTCCCCCCTCCCTCGGGGCGGCGCTCTTTTGAAACCGTAAGAGCCGAGCATTCGGCTCTTTTTTTGCGGAAAATTTCGGAATGGCGGGGATCGATTGCTTTTCACCCGCGTTTTTAAGGTTATGTTGCGCGATGCGAATCAAGCGAACGGGCGTTTCCAATATGTCATTCAGAGCGAAGCGAAGAATCTCCCGCAGTGTTATTTGCTTATTTTCCGTTGTCATTTCGACTTTTTTCTCTTTGTCATTTTGAGCGGAGGCGAGCGTAAGCGAGCCGTAGTCGAAAAATCCCCTTGGTCGTTGATTCGGCTTATAATAAAATAAGGGAGATTTCTCCACGCGCCGCTATCGCGGCTTGGTACTTCGTCGCTTCGCTCCTCGTGCCGCCCTTGGTCTACAAATAGAAGCCGCGGGCGGGGCGAAATGACATTATTGGAATGCGGCGGCTTGGTACTTCGCCCTGCCCGCTCGTACCCCCCTTTGTCAACAAATAGAAGCCGCGGGTGGGGCAACACGACAATTAAGAATGCCTGTTTGCTTCTAATATGACATTTAGCGCGAAGCGGATCAAGCGAACGGGCGTTCCCAATTTGTCATTCAGAGCGAAGCGAAGAATCTCCCGCAGTCTTATGCCAAATTAAAGCGCGCCCGTTTCCGTTCGGAAACGGGCGCGCGCATTCCTTTTTTGCGCTTTATTCTTTCTTGTCTTTCTTGTCCGCCGCCGTTGCGGCAATTTCTTCCGTAATGATAACCGTTTCTTCGGCAGTCGCGGCGGTCTCTTCCGTGGCAGTCTCATCCGCAGCGGTAGCGACCTCTTCCGCGGGCGCGGCGGTTTTTTTGTTCTTGCGCATGACGCTGAACGCCTCGTACCGCTCGGTGAGTTCCTCTTTGAAGCGGGAGATTGCCTGCAAGGGGAATGCGAAGCTGACCTTTTCTTTCGCCGCTTCGAGACGTTCGCGCACCGAAACTTTGAGTTTTTCGTAGTGCACGATCACGCCGTGTTCGTCGGCGAACTTGCGGATCTTGGTCGCGAGGTGCATGGAATGTCCGAAGTCGACGAGGAAAATGCCGAACAGCGTTCCCACGACGAAGGCGAACTCGATATGGTGCACGAACCAAATGACGGCTTGGAGCACGGGTTCGTCGATGACGAAGTAAAACAGCGCGCTCACGATGAGCCAGAAAAAGGAGAACAGCGGGCAAATGATGCCCTGGATATTCCCCCATTGGTTGGAATAGTCCCACAGCTTGATCTTCATGCCGCGGATGAAGATGAGCCCCGCGATATACTCGATAAGGGTCATGACGACGCCCATGATGGCGATGATGATGAGCGCGTCCGCCCACGCCGCGCCCGTATGGATGGGAAGGCGGGAGATGGCGAACAGCCCCGCCACGCCGAATCCGTAAATGGGCAAATAGGGTCCCGTCAGAAAGCCCGGGTTGATCCACTTCTTCGCGGAGAAGAAGCGGCGGAAGAGCACTTCGAGACACCACCCGAGCACGCTCCCGAGAAAGAAGAGAAAAATCGCGACGAGAAACCCGTCGATCACTGAAATTTGCATAGCGTTACCCTGTTTTTCCTTGTTTTGAAGTCTTTGTGAAAACGCCCCGCGTGAGCAGGGCGTTCGTTGTATCAACCGAAGATGCCGTTCAATCCGATGAGTTTAAGCAGGTTGAAGTTGCTGAACACCACCACGCACACGAGGGAGATGGTCGACATAATCTTGATGAGGATGTCGAGGGACGGACCGACGGTGTCTTTGAGCGGGTCGCCCACGGTGTCGCCCACGATCGCGGCGTCATGCGCGGGAGAGCCCTTCTTCGCCCCCTCTACGCCGCCTGCCTCGATGTACTTTTTGGCGTTGTCCCACGCGCCGCCCGCGTTGCCCGTGTAGATGGCGAGCATGATCGCCGAGAGCGTCGCGCCGATGAGGATGCCGCCCACAAAGCCCGCGCCGAACACAAACCCGCACACGACGGGAATGGCGATGGCGACGACGGAGGGCACGATCATCTGGCGAAGCGCGCCCTGCGACGAGATGGTGATGCACTGCTTGGAATCGGGGTCCTCCTCCCCCGTCAGGATCTTGGGATTGTCGTGGAATTGGCGGCGTACCTCGTCGACCATCTTCCGCGCCGCCTTGGCGACCGCGTTGATGAGCATGCCCGAGAAGAGGAACGGGATCGCCGCGCCGACGATCGCGCCGACGATGATGTCGCCGCGCACGATGTTGAGGAGGAGGTTCGCGCCGTTCTGCAAAAATTCCTCGCCCGCCGCGTAAAGATAGCTCGACATCATGGACATGGTAGCCAGAGCCGCCGAACCGATGGCGAATCCCTTGCCGATCGCCGCCGTCGTATTGCCGACGGAATCGAGCTTATCGGTGATGGCGCGCACGTCCTCGTCGAGCATGCTCATCTCGGCGATGCCGCCCGCATTGTCGGAGATCGGACCGTAGGTGTCGACGGAGACGGTCGCCGCGACAAACGAGAGCATGCCCATCGCGCCGCACCCGACGCCGTACATGCCCCCTATGCCGAAGCACAGGAAGATGGCGACGCCGAGAATGACCACGGGCAGCATGGTGGAGATCATTCCCGTCGCCATGCCCTGCGTGATGGTGAGCGCAGGACCTTCCTTGCTCGCCTGTGCGATGCCCTTGGTGGGCTTATAGTCGTAACTCGTATAGTACTCGGAGATGATGCCGATCGCGATCCCCGCGCAGATGCCGATCGCCGCCGCCACCCACGGCGTGACGGGTCCGATCTGCAATTTGGCGTTTTTGAGGATCTCCGCGCTCTCCCCTTTGAAGAGGAAGAGGGACAAGAGCAGCCCGCCGACGAGCGTCACGCCCGCCGAGATCCACGTCGCGAGGTTGAGCTCCATGTGCGGATTGTCCGAGAGCTTGGGTTTGAGCAGCGGATAAGAGATGCCGATCACGCAACCGATCAGCCCGATCCCCGCAAACAGAATGGGGAAAAGCACCATTTTGAGCATCATGGACGCGCCGATGAGCGCGCTCGCGTTGACGGTGTTCGCAAACAGTTCGAGCGCGAGAATGACGGTCGCCATAATCGCGCCGACGTACGATTCGAGCAGGTCTGCGCCGAGCCCCGCCACGTCGCCCACGTTGTCGCCCACGTTGTCGGCGATGGTCGCGGGATTGCGGGGATCGTCCTCGGGAATGTGCGCCTCGGTCTTGCCCACGAGGTCCGCCCCCATGTCCGCCGCCTTGGTGTAAATGCCGCCGCCCACGCGGTTGAAGAGGGCGATGATCGAACAGCCGAGCGCGTATCCCGACAGCACGATCGAAAGATTGTACGACTGCTTGGTGATGGGATTGATGTGCTCGATGATGGGGTTCGCCGCCTGCACGTCGATCATGCCGCCCGCCCAGCCGAAACAGCAATACACGATGACGACGCCGAGCAGGGCGAATCCCGCCACGCACAGCCCCATCACCGAACCGCCGCGGAAGGCGACCTTCAACGTCTTGCCGATGTTGCGGCTTTCGTTGGCGGCGTTGGTCACGCGGACGTTGGCGTAGGTTGCGATCTTCATGCCGATGAAGCCCGCCGTCGCCGACATCACCGCGCCGATGAGGAAGGCGATCCCAGCCTCCCACGCGATGAACAGCGCGAGCACGACGGCGACGCACGCCGCGATGATCGCAACGATCTTGTACTCGTAAAAGATAAACGCATTCGCGCCCTCGCGGATCTTCGCCGCGATGTGTTGCATTCTCTCATTCCCCTCTTTGAGCTTTTTGGTGAGGTAGAAATTGAGTGCCGCATATCCGAGCCCCAAAACCGCCGCAAACATGACGATGACGGTGAGGATATTCAGATACTTCGGATCCATATTCTCAAATCTCCTTATGTGATTTTCCATATTATATCACGCCCGCGCACTTTCGTCAATGTCTTTTCGTTTTCTTTTCGCCGTTGCCGTTGCGTTGAGATTTTTACAATGCCGTTTCGGTGTGTTTTCTGCAATGTCATTTCGGCGTGGTTTCTACGCCCAAAGTCTCTGATTGACATTGCAACTTTTCTAAATATGTCATTTCGAGCGGAGGCGTAGCCGTAGTCGAGAAATCTCCCGCATTTTTATTCCAAGTATCATCAACGACCAAGGGGATTTCTCCGCGCGCTCACTCCGTTCGCTTGGTCGAAATGACAAAACGGGCGGAGCGAAATGACAAATTAGAAACAAAAGGGCATTTCAAATTGTCATTCAGAACGAAGCGAAGTGAAGAATCTCCCGCAGTCTTATAAAAGGAGATGTTTCGACACAAAAACCCGCGTCTCCTCGACGCGGGCTCTCGGCTACTTCGCGGGCGTTGCCCGCTCGTGCCGCCCTTGGAACGTATCAGAAACTGCGGGCGGGGCAACATGACAAATTTATAATGCCTTTCAGGCTTCCCTAATAATGGCGTTAGGTGGAATTCACTTCCACCGTGCGCGACACAATTTGCGCGACACTTCGCGCTTATTGTCTTACATACCATCTTTGAGGACGGGCTCTAATTTAAGTGATAGCTCATTTCCCTCACGAAATTTTGTTTTGGCGAAGCACAAAACAAAATTTGTGAATCCCTTTGTGAACTTCTTTCAGTACTCCATTCTCCCCGTCAAATAATCGACGGAAACGCCAAGATAAGAGGCGAGCAGACACACGGTACAAAGATCGGGTTGCGCGCCCTTTGCCCATCCCGAAAAATGCGATTCGGTAAACAAGCCCGATTTCTCGGTGAGACGGTATCGCGTGACGCCCGTCTCCCGCATGACCTTGCGCAAATTCTCGTAAAAAGGCGGCAAGGGGTGCGGCACGACGCGCTCGTCGGTATCCCGCATGCCGACCAAATAGTCGAGCGTACAACCGAAAAAGTCGGCAATTTTTACGGCATTATTGAGCGAGATCTCCCTTGTCCCGTTCATCCACGCGCGCACGGACGTCCCCGCCACGCCGATCTTCGCCGCCAACGCCTCCGATTTCAGCGCATGGTCGAACATCAATTCTTTCAACCGTTCGGGCGACAGACCCGCCCTTTCCGTCCTCTTTTCCATATCGACAACATTATCCCCAATAAACGCATATTTTTGCTTGCATTATGCGTGTAATGGGGATATACTGTCTATGAAATACTTTTAGGGGGACGATATGAAAAAGCCGACGGACGAAGCAAAAAACGAGCCGCGCATTACAGAGGAAGAACTGACGCGCGAACTTATACCGATCGTCGCGACGCGACGTGTTTTGTACGCCTTCCCCAAAAAGGGAAAGGCGTACCTTATACGTCGGTCGCTCCTCTTCGCGAAAAAATACTTCGTCTTTTTTCGCGAGGAAATGTTGAATAGCATATTAGAAACGAACGGGCAACAGGCGGTGATTACCGTGCGCCTGTCTCTGTGACGTTTTATTGGGAATGACATATTAGAAGCGAACAAGCATTCTAAATTGTCATTCAGAGCGAAGCGAAGAATCTCCCTTATTTTTATTATAAGCACAACCAACGACCAAGGGGATTTCTCGATTCCGCTTCGCTACACTCGAAATGACAAAACGGGCGGAGCGAAACGACAAATTAGAAACAAACGGGCATTTCAAATTGTCATTCAGAGCGAAGCGAAGCGAAGTGAAGAATCTCCCGCAGTCTTATAAAAGGAGATGTTTCGACACGAGAGCCCGCGTCTCCTCGTCGCGGGCTCTCGGCTACTTCGCGGGCGTTGCCCGCTCGTGCCGCCCTTGGAACGTATCAGAAACTGCGGGCGGGGCAACATGACAAATTTATAATGCCTTTCAGGCTTCCAAATAATGGCGCGAGGAAAATCACACTTTTCCGCTGCGTGCCCCAATTTGCCGCACACTTGCGGCTTATTGTCTTACATACCATCTTTGAGGACGGGCTCTAATTAAAGTGAAAGTCGGTTTCTCTCACGAAAAATGCTTTTGCCGACAAGCAAAAGCATTTTTGTGAACTTCCAAAATAACGGCGTTAGGCAGAATTCACTTCTGCCGTGCGCGACACAATTTGCGCGAAACCTCGCGCTTATTGTCTTACATACCATCTTTGAGGACAGGCTCTAATTAAAGTGAAAGTCGGTTTCTCTCACGAAAAATGCTTTTGCCGACAAGCAAAAGCATTTTTGTGAACTTCCAAAATAACGGCGTTAGGCAGAATTCACTTCTGCCGTGCGCGACACAATTTGCGCGAAACCTCGCGCTTATTGTCTTACAAAGCGAACGAGACGACCAACTTAATTAAAGGGAGAGCTGGTTTCTATCACGAAATTTTGTTTTGGCGAAGCACAAAACAAAATTTGTGAACCCCTTTGTGAACTTATTTGCAGTTTTCCTTTAACGTTGCGAGGCTGTTGCGAAGTTCCTGCGGAAGTCTGTCGCCGAACTGTTTGTAGTATTCGGCGATCTCGTCCGCCTCCGCGCTCCACCTCGCCTTGTCGACGTAGAGGATGCTTTCGAGGGTCTCGCGGGAATAGTCGAGCCCTTCGAGGTCGATGTCCTCCGCATAGGGGACGTAGCCGATAGCGGTCTCGCGGGCGTCCACTTCGCCGTCGCAACGCTTCAAGATCCATTCGAGAACGCGCATGTTGTCGCCGAAGCCGGGCCACAAAAATTCGCCGTTCTCGCCCTGGCGGAACCAGTTGACGTTGAAGATCTTGGGCGGGTGCGCGATCTTTTTGCCCATCGCGATCCAATGGGCGAAGTAGTCCGCCATGTGATAGCCGCAGAAAGGCTTCATCGCCATGGGGTCGTGACGAAGCACACCGACCGCGCCCGTCGCCGCCGCCGTGGTCTCCGAACTCATGATCGAGCCGACGAACACGCCGTGATCCCAATCGCGGGACTGATAGACGAGCGGGGTAGTGGAAGCGCGTCTGCCGCCGAACACGATCGCGTCGAGCGGGACGCCCTCTTTGGAATTGAATTCGGGGGAGAGGCAGGGGCAATTTTGGGCGGGCGCGGTGAATCTCGAATTGGGATGCGCCGCCTTCACGCCGCTCTCGGGCGTCCACGGATTGCCGAGCCAGTCGATGAGGTGATCGGGGGCGGGTTTGGTGAGCCCCTCCCACCACACGGTGTTATCTTCGGGATTGATGGCGACGTTGGTGAAGATCGCGCCCTTTTGGGTCGCCGCGAGGGCGTTGGGGTTGCTCTTGCTGTTCGTACCAGGCGCGACGCCGAAGAACCCGTTCTCGGGGTTGACCGCCCAGAGCCGTCCGTCTTTGCCGATCCTGATCCACGCGATGTCGTCGCCGACGCATTCCACTTTATACCCCATATCGAGATAGTGTTTGGGGGGAATGAGCATGGCGAGATTGGTCTTGCCGCACGCGGACGGGAACGCCGCGGCGAGGTATTTCTTCTTGCCGTCGGGGAAGGTGACGCCGAGGATGAGCATGTGTTCGGCGAGCCAGCCCTCCTTTCTGCCGAGATAGGACGCGATGCGCAGGGCGAAGCACTTCTTGCCGAGGAGAACGTTGCCGCCGTACGCCGAGTTGACCGAAATGATGGTGTCGTCCTCGGGGAAGTGCATGATGTAGCGTTTGTCGGGGTCGACGTCGCACTTGCAGTGGAATCCCTTGATGAAATCGCCGTTCTCGCCGAGCGCGCGGTAGCATTCCAGCCCGACGCGCGTCATGATCGCCATATTGAGGACGACGTAGATGGAGTCGGTTACCTCGATGCCGATCTTGGAAAAGGGCGAACCGATCACGCCCATCGAATAGGGAATGACGTACATCGTTCTGCCTTTCATCTTCCCGCGGGCGATCTCGCGGCAGAGCGCGTACGCCTCGGCGGGATCCATCCAATAGTTGATCGGACCTGCGTCCTCTTTATTTTTACAGCAGATGAACGTACGGTCCTCGACGCGCGCAACGTCGTTCTGCGCCGTGCGGTGATAGTAGCACCCGGGCAATTTTTCTTGGTTGAGTTTGATCATCTCGCCCGTTTTTACCGCCTCTTGCCGCAACGTTTCGAGCTGGGCTTCGCTGCCGTCGATCCAAACGATTTCGTCGGGACAGGCGAGTGCCGCGCTCTCCTTTACGAAGTCGAGTACCTTTTTGTTTTGCGTGTACGCCATAAAGTTTACCTCCTGTGATCGGGGAAACGAGCTCCCTCGTCCCCCATTTTATATTATACCACATTTTTCCTCGCTTGTAAACGCTTTGGAAGAAAATCGTAAAAAAGCCGCCGCGGGGGCGGCGGTTCATGCTTGCGACACGGTGACGTATTCTCCCGTGTCTGCCGATTGAAAGACGACGTAAAATCCCTTGTCGTCCGAATAGGGCGCGGCGGGGACGAAACAGCACCGCTCTTTCATCTCCTCGGGCGGATCGCCGTTCGCCTCTACGGCGACGCACAGATATTTGGGCGCGCCGTTTTCATAGACGATCCCGAGAAGCGCGCCCCCCGACTTCACCCATTCCGACCGCGGAAACGCCGCGGTAAGCCGTTCGTCTCTCGGGTATTTTTGGAATGCCGCCTGAATGCGTCCGCGCACGGCGTGATAGTATGTAAGCGTCCCCCGCGGGATGCGGAAGAGATCTTCAACGCCCGCATCTTCATGAGCGTCTTTCCCCGCCTCGCCCGCGACGCCGCCGTAAGCCGCATCATCCGCATCGCCCGCGCCCGGGCGGTAATAGTCGGAAGAAGCGATGGCTTCGTCGTCGTATGCCGCCCTGTCGCGAAAGGGCTCGTCGCCCGATCCGGGAACGGGGATGCCCGGCGCGTCGGGCACGTTGGGCGAGAGCGGAACGGGCAGTTCGTTCGGGGGAAGCGGCGAGGGAATGGGGACTTTCCGCTCGCGCTCTTTTTGCGGCTTTTCGTTGAGCACGGCGAGCAGCTCCTCCGCGCTCGCCTTGACCGCGCCGCACACTCCGTAAGCGACGGGCTGCGCCTCGCCCTTGACGAAGGCGACGAGCGCGGCGAATCCCCCCTTGACGGACGGGCCGTTCGAGAGCGTAAGGCTCTCGTTTCCTTTGAGTTCGAACACCGCCGTTTTTCCCTCGGCGCAGAGGACGAGCGCGTACCGTCCCTCCCGCACGGGCGCGATGGCGGGAATGCGCGGCGTGACGGTGAGTTCCGTCCCCATCCGCTCGGCATACACCGCCCCCGACAATGCGCTTCCGTCCGCCGAAAATCCTTTTCCGATCTGTTTGAGTACGCACACGCGTTTTTCGTAAGCCATTTTTTTCTCCTTTCCAAACAGTATAGCTTACGGCGCGGCGCGTTTCTTGTCCCTTTTTGCCGACGAACGTCAAATCCCGTCGGATGTTCTGTCCGACGGGAAGTTTTTTATGACGGCGTGCGCGCCCACGGGCGGATCAATCGAAAAAGTCGTCTTGGCGGGAGAGGGGGGCATGTCCGCGGTCGTCCGACAGATCCCGAACGCGGACACGGTTGCCGCTTTCGGACATGCTCACGGCAAGACACCGCTCGGTGTCGGCGATCTTGACGGGCTTGCCGCCCTCCGCGAGCCATACATGTCTGCCGTCCGTGTAGCAGACCGCGTTTCCTGCGACGCTGAAATCGCAGACGCCGCTCGCGACGATCTCCTCTTTCTCCTGCGCGATGCGGACGAGCTTCCAGCTCGCGGGGACAAAGCCGTATTCCCTGTCTTTGAATTTTTTGTTGCGCTTGGTCTCTTTCTCGACGGCGATCTCGTTCCCGTCGATGAAGAGCTTGCGCCCGTCCTGCTTTCTGCCCCGCGCGGGATTGTCGCCGCCCGAGGTGAGGCTCTCCCCGCCGAACGAGACCGAGAAGCACTGCAACATCCCCGCGAGAGCCTTGACGATGCGGTAGGGAAAGAGCAGGATATCGAGAAGGACGCCGCTGCCCTTTTTCTTCTGCGGACGGCGGATACAATACAACGCCCCGCCCTGCCGCTGCGGACGGACGTAGGCGTACTTTTTATCCGACTTGATCTCTTCGATCGAGAGCGTTTCGCGGTCGAGGGAGAGGATGGCGGCGGGGGCGTAGTCGCCCGTAAATTCGCCCTGCGCATTGCGACCGACGCCCGCGCTGTCGAAGAGGATGACGTTGCCGTCGGCGCGCGCGTTTCCGTCCCGCGCGTCCCCCGCCGTGAGCATGACGAGATCGCTCGAAGTAAGGTCGAGCATTCCCACGTGGGGTAGATCGTCCTGCCGTACGGTGACGGCGGCTTTGTTTCCCTGCACGTGCACGCTCAAAATTTCGTCGAGGTTGGACGAATAGATGTGCTCCTCGCGCGCCTTCCTGTCGCGCGGCTTGCGGTAAACCCCCGACGACTCGTTGACGGTGAAACAATAGACGATGTCGTCGCCGTCCCAATCGACGCCGTTGATATAAGCGTCGATGCGCTCGCGGGGGGAGAGTGTTTCGCCGCGGAACTTCGCCCCCTCGCCGCCCAGCTTCCACTCGTCCGTCTGACGGCGGGAGGCGGCGTATTCGCGGTAGCGGAGGATGGGCTCGCTCTCGTACGTCTCCCTGCTTCCGTTCTCGGCGACGCAAATTTTATCGCCGTCTGCAAAGACGATCTTCATTTGAAAAATACGACCTCCACGTGATTCCTTTGGGCGTAGCGCACGGTGTACGCCGTCCCGCCCGTCTCGCGGCTGCAAAACGCCGCCAACAGGTCGGCTTTGTCCACCATATAGCGGTTGCGGGCGAAAAAGCAACCCGCGTAGTAGCGTTCGGAGAGGACGACCGTCTCGTCGCACGCGCGGATGAGACGGCGGTATTTTCTCCTGTCCCGCTCGCAAAATCCCATCTCCTGCCCGCGGTAGGGAATGCAGGCGACGAGGTGCAGGGGATATTTGCCTTTGAGCCGCGCGAGACATTCCAGCGCGGCGAGGTCGAACCCCTCCGCCATGCCGCAATAGAATACGTCATACCCCGCGCGGACGAGCCTTTCGAGAAATTCCGCAAGTTTTTCCTCGTCGAAGAAGGACGGCAGGACGCGATGTCCCGTCAACGCGCACGCGCTCACAGCGGCGACCTCCTCTCCGCGCCGTTCCCCCGCGGATATTTGGCGGGCGTTGCCCGCTCTTTTGTTACGGCGGAAAGCGTCCTGTCGCCGTATCCCTCGGGCAGGGAATAGAAATACGTCGCGATCTCCCCGCCGCCGAGAAGGGAGACCGCGCGGCGAGCTTGTCCGCTCTCGTCCCCCCCTTTGTAGGCGATCATGCTCCCGCCCGTTTTTACGAGGGGCAGGCAGTATTCCGCGAGGGTGTTGAGCGGCGCGACCGCCCGCGCGCAGCACGCATCGAACGTCTCCCGCAGGCTCCCCCGCCCCGCTTCCTCGGCGCGCGTATTATAAACTTCGGCGTTGAGGGAAAGCTCTTTTACCGCTTCGCGCAAAAAGGCGCACTTCTTTCCCGTGCTCTCGATGAGCGTAAAGCGAAGATCGTTCCGCACGATCATGAGGGGGATAGACGGGAATCCCGCGCCCGAGCCGACCTCCGCAACGTTCGCCCCCTGCGGAAAGAGGGCTTCCCCCGCGAGAGAATCGACGTAATGCTTGTAGAGGATATCCCTCTCGTCGGTGATCGCCGTGAGGTTGAACCTTTCATTATAATATAAGAGGAGACGGGTAAACGCATTGAACGCCTCCCGCTTGGCTTCATAGAGCTGCATGATGCGGACAAAATCGGGGAACATATTTCTATTATATCATATCCGCGCCGTTTTTTCAACCGCTTGCGCCACCTCTTTCCCCCTCTTTCCATGTTTTTCTCCCCGTTCGCGAAGAGGCATATTGGAAGAAAACGGGCGTTCCCAATATGTCATTTCGCCCCGCCCACGGC
Source organism: uncultured Clostridia bacterium (assembly GCA_947631005.1). GTDB lineage: Bacteria > Bacillota > Clostridia > Christensenellales > Borkfalkiaceae > Gallimonas. The sequence continues at coordinate 17,450 of CANRJR010000016.1, forward strand.
TTTTTTGTCACTCCTTTCTTCTTCCAAAATGTCATTTCGACCCGCCCGAAGCTTCTATTTGTAGACCAAGGGCGGCACGAGGAGCGAAGCGACAAAGTAGCGGAGGCGTAGCCGTAGTCGAGAAATCTCCCGCAGTTTTATTGCCCTTAAAAATAAGGGAGATGTTTCGACTTCGGCTCGCTTTCGCTCGCCTCCGCTCAACATGACATATTAGAAACTGCGGGCGGGACTACATGACATTTTGGGAATACTTTTTGCGTCTTTTTTCAATGTGTTCGAAGCGGCGTTCCCTATTTGTCATTTCGAGCCGCTCTTCTTATTGTCATTTCGACCAAGCCGCGATAGCGGCGCGTGGAGAAATCTCCCTTATTATATTCCAAGCATAATCAACGACCAAGGGGATTTCTCCGCTTCGCGGACTCCGTCCGCTACGGTCGAAATGACAGAAAAAAGTAGGTCGAAATGACAAAAAGGGCGGGGAAAATGACAGAGAGAACTATTTCGAAATGATAGAAAAAATAAGGCGAAATAACAGTGTAGTATAGGCGATCCCCCCCGCGGGGAAATGTCGAAAGGTTTTGCACAGCTGTTCACAGGTTTGTGGACAACCTCTCCCCCAAAGAGCCGCCCCGTTTTGTCTTGTTCCCGTCTGTTTCTTTCCCCCGCAAAAGGGGTGTGGACAAGCCTCATTTCTCCCCTTTTCATCCACAGCCTGTCCACGCCGTTTCCCACAGCGGAAAATTTTCCGAAACCGTCCAAATTGCTTGAAATTTTTCGCCGTTTCCGCTATAATAGAGACATACAAGGAGCGCGGGGCGGACTTGTCCACAAATCCACAGCTCTTATTACTATTATTATTAAAATTTCTTTTTATGAAATTGTCCAGCAAGGAGGAAGTGCGATGAAATTCGTTTGCGACGGGTTGACCCTTTCGGAGGCGGTGGCAAAGGTGGCGAAGGCGTGCGCGGTGCGTACGACTGCGCCCGTGATGGAATGTATCCTCATCCGTGCGACGCAGGAGGAAGTTTCCCTGCTCGCGACGGACGGCGAGCTCTCCATACGGAAAACCATGAAAGCGGAGGTGTTCGAGGAGGGCGATATCTGCGTGAGGGGAAAGCTGTTCGCCGACTTCGCCTCCAAACTTTCGGAAGAGGAAGTCTGCCTCTCCACGGGCGAACGCGGCATGGAGATCAAATACCGCGACGCCGTGTCGTACATGCAAACCCTCCCCGCCGAGGAATTCCCCAAGATCGACTTCGAGATCGGGGAAAACTATTTCGTGATGAACAACGCCGCGCTTACCGCGCTCATCGCGGGGACGACGTTCTGCTGCGCGCAAGACGATTCCCGTCCCGTCCTCAAAGGCTGTCTCATGGAGTTCAAAGACCGTTTGGAGACGGTCGCCCTCGACGGCTACCGTCTCGCGCTCTGCTATGCGGACGTCCTCTCCAAGAGCGGCGAGAACAGCATCATCTGTCCCGCGCGTACGCTTACGGAGATCGCGCGCATGCTGCCCGCGGAGGGGGAGATCACTCTCTACACGCAGGGCGGGATGCTGCTCGTACGGAGCGAGGACACCGTGATCGTCTCCCGCCTCTATCAGGGAGAATTTATCCGCAAGGAGAACGTGATCCCGACGCGGTTTTCCACGGTGATGACGGCAAACCGCGCCGCCCTCATCGCAAGCGCGGAGCGCGCCGCCATCCTCAACCGCGCCGACAAGAACAACCTCGTTACGTTGGAGATCGGGCAGGAGGGCGTCAGGCTCACGTCGGCGTCCGACTACGGCAACGTATCGGAGACGGTGAAAGCCGATGTGCAGGGCGTGGATCTCGTCATCTCCATGAACGCGAAATTTTTGCTCGACGCGTTGCGCGCGCTCGACGAAGAGCGGGTGGAGATCAGCTTCAACGGCGCGATTTCTCCCTTTATTCTGCAAAATTCCGAGCAAAAAGAGAGCTTATATTTGATTTTACCGGTGAGAAACGCCTCGTAATCGCTTGACGGCGCGTCCGAAAAACCGTATAATCATTTGGATATCACTGCGATCGTAAAAAGGAAGGAATGTTATGAAAAGAACGTATCAACCCAAAAAGAGACAGAGAAGCAAGGTGCACGGATTCCGCAAGAGAATGGCGAGCCAGGGCGGAAGAAACGTGATCAAGAGAAGAAGAAACAAGGGCAGAAAGCACATCACCGCGTAACGCCATGAAGTACCGCCGCCTGAAAAAGACGAAAGACATCGCCCGCGTGCTCAAAACGGGCAAACGGGCGTATGCGGAAACCTTGCAAATGGTCTTTGTCCCGTCCAAAGAGACGGCGATGGCGGTATGCGTCGGAAAGAAATTCGGAAAGAGCGTGGCGCGGAACAGGATCAAGCGTCTCTTGCGCGAGGCGTTCCGCAACAGCGCGCAGGCGATCTCGCCCTGTTCGGTGTTGCTCATTCCGAAAGTGAAAGAGGAATATTCCTATCAGGCGTTTTTGCGCGACGTCAAAAAAGTTCTGAAGAAGGAAAAATTACTTGAAGATCCGCTTCCGTGACCTCGTGCGCGAAAATTCGCGCCTGTTGCGCCGCACGGTGTTCCGTCCCTACCTGAAAGAGGGCTGTATCCGCCTCATCGGGTTTTATCAGGAGCACCTGTCCCGCCATACCTGTCTGTATTCCCCCACCTGTTCGGAATACACAAAGCGGTGCATCAACAACTACGGCGCGATCGTGGGGATTCTGCTCGGCATATGGAGGATCCTCCGTTGCAACCCTCTCTCCAAGGGAGGGATCGACCCTGCGCCCGAAGTGTTTTGGAAAAAGAAGTGGCTCGTGTGAGGAATTCATGCAATCGCTGTTGAATGCCGTCGTCGATTTTCCCCTGCTCACGCAGGGCTATCAGGTCGGGCTGAATTGGCTCGGTCATTTTGCGCGCGTCATCATCGAGGGAGTCGGGATCGTCGGTCTCGGCATCATTTTGTTTACGCTCGTGCTCAAAGCGATCACGCTGCCGTTCGACATCTACCAGCGCGTGAAGATGCGCAAACAGACCCTCATCATGCGCAGCATGAAAGACGACCTCGACAAACTTCAAAAGCAATACGCCAACGACAAGACGATGTACAACACCAAGATGATGGAGCTGTACAAAAAGAACGGGTACAGCATGCTCGGCGCGTGCCTGCCCCTCATCATCTCCCTCGTCATCTTGATCGTCGCCTTCCAAGGCTTCCGCACCTATTCGCAATACGCCAATTTACAGCTCTTCGTCGAGATGTCCGAAAGCTATAACGCCGCCATTCTCGAACACGGCGTCGACGGCGCGGGATATCGCCTGTCCCACGAGGGCAAGGAGGACGACGAGCTCACCCTCGCCTTCGAAGAGGGTTGGACCAAGACCGAAAACGGCGTGATCTACGAGATGTTCGCCGATCCGCAAGCCAAAGCCGAGGGGCGCGTCGTGCCCTATATGCGCGTGACTTCGGCGGACGATTCCAAATATATCTTCTATGAATACAACCTCGCGGCGGAGGAGATCGAGCGCAACTACAAACTCGATACGGACAAGCTCTATTCGGAGAAGAACGCCGAGGCGAAAGCCGCCATCGACGAAAGGATGTCGGTGCAGTCCGAGGGCGAGACCCTCTCTTTGAACGCGGCGTGCTACGACTATGTGGTGCACATCGGCGCGTCGGCTGCCGCGGAGAGCTACGAGGAGCACAATCCGGGCTTTTTGTGGGTCAGAAACGTCTGGTATCCCGACGTCTCCTATAATCACCCAATCCCCTCCTATTCGGGCTTTTCCGATCAGCTCGGCGGCATCAAGGTCACCTTTACGCACGAGGACGGGAGCAAGGAAAAGAAGCCGCTCTCTTCGGTGTTGCCCGAACAGCAATACGAAAATCTGACGTCCGAGCTCGCCAAACAAAAGAAGCAGGCGAACGGATATTTCATCCTCATCGCGCTCTCCATCGGCATGATGGTGCTCTCCCAACTCCTCACCATGAAGAGTTCCAAAGAGAGCAACCAATACCAGACGGTGGACGGCAGAGGCGTACAGACGCAAAAGGTCATGCTCGTCGTCATGCCGCTCATTTACGCGGTCTTTGCGTTCATGTACAGTGCCGCGTTCTCCATCTATATGACGATGTCGAGCGTCATCTCTCTGGTGATCACCCTCCTTTCCAACGTCATTCTCGATCGCATTTTCAACAAAAAGGAAGAGGAACAGACCAAGGCGCAATACGGCAGAAAACTTCCGTGGATGGAAGAAAAGAAAGCCGAAGAGAAGAAAAACGCCGCGAAAAAAGAAAAAAAGAATCCCAAGAAGGGGTAAAAAGAGGAAATGGGTATGATGTTTACAGGTAAAACGGTCGCAGAAGCGATCGAAGCGGGACTCAAAGAACTCGGCATCGCCGAAGCGGACGCCGAGATCACCGTCATCGACGAGGGAAAGAAAAAACTGTTCGGCTCGATCCCCGCGCGCGTGGAGATCGCCGTCAAGGAAAAGCTAACCGACGGTCAGCGCGCAGTGAAATTTCTCGAAGGACTGTTCCCCCTGCTCGGGTCGGAAGCGATCCCCACCCTCTCGGACGAGGGCGAAAAGATCGTCATCAACCTCGCGGGAGAGACCAAGGGGATCATCGGCCGCCACGGCGAGATCATCGACGCCGTTCAGGCTCTCGCGGGCGCGGTCGCCAATACGGGCAGAAAGGAATATAAGCGCGTCGTCGTCGACTGCGGCAACTATCGCGAGGAACGCGAGGAGACCCTGCGCCGCCTCGCCGAAAAGCTCGCCGCAAAGGCGGTCCGCCTCGGCAAGCGCGTCCGCCTCGAACCCATGAATCCCTATGAGCGCAGGATCATCCACTCCGCGCTCGTCGACAACGAAGAGGTCACGACCAAGAGCGAGGGCAAAGAACCCGCCCGTTACGTCGTCATCACCCCCAAAAATTTGAAAAACGACAAGCGGGGCGGTTACGGACGCGACCGTGACCGCGACCGCCGCGGCAGACGGGACAACCGCAACGGACGCAAGCCCGGCGAGCGCAAACCCTACCCCAAGCGCGAGTTGCCCTCCGAGGCGACCCCCGAGACGAGCGGCACGAGCTTCCGCGGCAACAGCACCCCCGGCTACAAAAAAGGCGGCTTCTCGGGCTTTTTCGGAACGTATCTCGGCAAGGCGGAAGAAACCGAATCTGCTCCCGAAACTCCAGACGTCCCCCTTTCCGATCCCGACGAAACTACGGACGAATAATCGGAAAAGGGGAAAAGTTGTTTCGTCCGAAGCGATATGAAACGGCGAACCGATCGTTTCGCACGGCAAATTCTGACGGACGGTGAAACAATAGATAGACGTACAGACAAGCATCAAAAGAGACGGCGAACCGCGTTTTACGCGGCTCGCCAATTTTTTGAGGAAATAAGGAATAGCATATTAGAAGCGAAAAGGCGTTCCCAATATGTCATTTCGCCCCGCCCGAAGCTTCTATTTGTAGACCAAGGGCGGCACGAGGAGCGAAGCGACGAAGTACCAAGCCGTTTCCCAATATGTCATTTCGAGCGTAGTCGAGAAATCTCCCTTATTTTTATTTAAGCCTCATCAATGACCAAGGGGATTTTTCGACTTCGGCTCGCTTACGCTCGCCTCCGCTCAAAATGACAAAAGAAGTAAGACGAAATGACATCGGAAAACAAACAAATAAAACTGCGGGAGATTCTTCGCTTCGCTCTGAATGACAAATGGGAAGCACTTTTTTATCCCACAAAAATACTACGTCTTGTTGCGGAAACCTATACGCTGCGCCTTTGGGCGGCAGGGACCGCCGCAAAGCCCGTCGCGCCTGCCTGCGCTCCTGTCGCGGCGTTGTTCACAGCCCACAGGGCTGATGAACAGAAGCAACGCCGCTCCACCCAATTTGCCGCACACTTGCGGCTTATTGTCTTACAAAGCGAACGAGAGGATCAACCTAATGAAAGCGAGAGCCTGTTTCTATCACGAAAAATGCTTTTGCCGAAGAGCAAAAGCATTTTTGTGAACTTCTGTGTAAACTTCTGTGTGAACTTATTTCTGTGCGTCCAGCCACTTTTTTGCGTTGGCTTTGGTGTAAGAAGTGATCGTCTCTTTGGCGTATTCGGACGCTTCCCCGCCGTAGGTGTAGAGGAAGTAGTCCCCCTCGGGCGTCTGGTAAAGCGTGGTCTCGTACCCCGCAGGGTCGCCGTAAACGCCGTACGTCACTTTCTTGACGATGGTCGCAGTCTCGGTATTGAACGTCTTGGTTTTCGTCGTCTTGATCATAAGTATCCCTCCTTTTGATTTGTGAATATTATAACTTTTTATGGAAATTCCGTCAACGTCTGCATGGAAACTTTCAAAAATCTTGTAAATGTGATATCAATTCACATATTATAGATTTTAGTCATGATAAAAATGTTATAAAATCACAAAATTATTTTTACAGCGGGAGGCGCAGAAAAAACCGTCTTTCTTCAAGAGCATTGCGACAGGGTGAGCGCGTATTTATCGCCGAGCGCGGAGATCGCGCCCGCGACGACTTCCGCCATCGCATACACCATGTTGAGGCGGGTGAGGTTGAGCATGGAATAAGAAAAGGCGGACTTGCGCGCGACGACGCCCATCACCGAGACGTCGCCCACCTTTCCGAGCCGCTTATTTGCGCCTGCGCCTGGGCGCAACGCGCCTGCGCTCGCCTTGATGAGCCCCATGTCGCACTCCTCCCCCACCGCCGCGTCGACGGCTATGATCTTGCTCTTCGGGTGCGTTTTCCGCAGGAACGATTCGATATATTTCATCTCCTTTGCGGTGACGGGATATTTCAGCGTACCGTAGACGAAGCCGCAGAACTCGCTGCCCCGCCGTTTGAGAAGCGTCCCCGTGATCGGTCCGAGGCTGTCGCCGATCGAGAGATCGCTTCCGATGCACAGGACGACGGGCGGTGCTTCGAGCTCGCCGAGACATTTGTCGAGAGCCATCATCAGCCCCGTTTCCGCCATCGTATTATAAAAATGAAAGGTGTATTCCATGGTCTCCTCCTGCCGTATGATTGTTGACCGCCCCCGCAAATTTTATAAGCCGCCCCCTCAAAAACAAGTGACATTTTTCGGGCGGCGTGCTATAATAGCCGTACAGGAGGAAACAATGAACATTTTGGTTTCGGGCGCAGCGACGCTCGACGTCATTTTCTTCATCGCGGTTTTGCTCGGCATCCTTCTCGGCGTATGGCGCGGATTCGTGAAAGGCGTTTGCAAGCTCGCGGGTACGATCTTCGCCATAGCCTTTGCGGTGTTTTTCTGTATGCCGATGAGCGGCTCTCTCGAATCGACGTTCGGATTGACCACCGCCCTCACCGACGCCATCGGCAACGCCAAGATCGCAGGCTGGATCTCCGTCGCCATCGGATTTGTCGCGATCGTCGTCATCATCAAGCTCGGCGCATGGTTTTTGGGCAAGGTTGGGACGAAGCTCGTGAACAAGTCGAAAACGCTCGGCACGGTCAACCGTGCGCTCGGCGGCGTTCTCGGGCTCGTGAAAGCACTGCTCTGGATCTTCATCCCGCTCGCGATCTGCCGCCTCATCAACCTCGGTGTCATCAACGATTTCATCAGCGCGAGCACGGTGGTCGGCAGCATCTACAATTGGAAGTGGTTTGTTTGGGCGACGCGTCTCCCCGGAATCTTCTCTTAAACCCAAATCCAACAAAGCGCAGTCCCGCGCGGCATATGCCGCGCGGGATTTCTTGTGCGCAAAATATTTCCCCCCACAAGATGTAGATTTTGAAAAGCCTATATCTTGTGCCTATCTTTTTATAATACACAAATTTTACAGCACCCAATGTTTCACGTGAAACTATCAAAATACAAAAATTTTTGGCTGTCGTTTCATGTGAAACAATTTTTGCTGTTTTACAGGGCAAAAATACGAGAAATTGGGTAATTTTGAGGCAAAATTGTGAGAATTATGAAATTTAGAAAACATTTGCCGTGAATTGCTTGATAATTTGTCTCGACTGTGATACAATAATAGCGTTTCCGTTGCACATACTTTCGGCATGCGGAACAAGAATCCATATCAGAAAGGAGAAGCAATTTGAGCAAGACAGTCAAGGCGATCATCGTTGTTGTCTTGGTTGCGGTGTTGGGGATCGGTGCGTACTTCCTCATCACCTCGCAGATCAAGAACAGCAAGGAGATCTCCGCCGATGAGTTCATTGCCCGTATCGAGGACGAACGCGGCGATCCCGAAGATGGGATCACGGGCGAGTACACCGACGCGGAGCAAATCGCAAAGATCTACATCGACGGCTATACCATTTACGGCTATGCGACAAAGGACGCGCGTAATTACTCGTGGTGGGCGAACTTCCCCAATCTTCACACGGCGGAAGGCTTGAAGCTCGTGGAAGAGTGGATCAACAACTACGGGCTTGAACGGGCGGAATATTCCGACCCGAACGCGGGTGCGGGATGGGGCAATGTCATCTACATCGCCATTCTCGTGATCGGCGTAGTCATGTTTATCGTCATTCTGCGCGCGACGAGCGGCGGTGGCGGCCGTGTGATGAATTTCGGCAAGACCAAGGCGCGCGTTACCACCAATATCAAGGTGCGGTTCTCCGACGTCGCGGGTGCGGAAGAAGAGAAAGAAGAACTCGCCGAGGTCGTCGAGTTCCTCAAAAATCCCAAGAAGTTCTCGGATTTAGGCGCGAAGATCCCCAAGGGCGTCCTCTTGGTCGGTCCTCCCGGAACGGGCAAAACGCTGTTTGCGCGTGCAGTCGCGGGTGAGGCGGGCGTGCCGTTCTTCTCGGCGAGCGGCTCGGATTTCGTCGAGATGTACGTCGGCGTCGGCGCGTCGCGTGTACGCGACCTCTTCGATCTCGCCAAACGCAACCAACCCTGCATCATCTTCATTGATGAAATCGACGCCGTGGGGCGTCAACGCGGCGCAGGGCTCGGAGGCGGGCACGACGAACGCGAACAGACGCTCAACCAGATCCTCGTCCAGATGGACGGCTTCGAGACCAACGAGGGCATCATCGTCATGGCGGCAACCAACCGCGCCGATATCCTCGACAACGCGTTGCTTCGCCCCGGGCGGTTCGACCGTCAAATCTACGTCAACCTGCCCGACGTGAAAGGCAGAGAGCAAATTCTCAAAGTACACGCGCGCAACAAGCCGCTCGCGCCCGACGTCAACTTTAAGATCATCGCGCGCATGACGAGCGGGTTCTCGGGTGCGGACCTTGCCAACCTCCTCAATGAGGCGGCGATCCTCGCCGCCCGCGCGGGCAAGACGCTCATCGGCAATCTCGAACTGTACGAGGGCATCAACAAGGTCATTATGGGTCCGCAGAAGAAGAGCCGCGTGGTGACCGAAGCCGACAAGAAGTGTACCGCCTATCACGAAGCGGGGCACGCCATTCTTTCCAAACTCTGCGAGCATTGCGATAACGTGCAGGAAGTTTCCATCATCCCGCGCGGCATGGCGGCAGGGTACACCCTCACGCGCCCCGAGAGCGACGACAACGATATGACTGTTAATAAACTTAACGATTTTATCTGTATGGCGTTGGGCGGCAGGGTCGCGGAGGAGATCGTGATCCAAGACGTATCGGCGGGCGCGTCCAACGACATCAAGCGGGTGACGCAGATGGCGCGCAAGATGGTCGCCGAATGGGGCATGAGCGAGCGGCTCGGACCGATCGCCTATTCGAGCGACGGGCCTGTGTTCCTCGGGCGGGATTTCGAGGAGCGCAACACCTATTCGGAGGAGACCGCGGCGATCATCGACGAGGAAGTCAAGGCGATCGTGCAGAAGGCGTACGCGCGGGCGAAGAATCTCTTGATGGAGAACCGTCCTATTCTCGACAACATGGCGCGCGTACTCGTGGAACGCGAGACCATCTATACCGCCGAGGTCGACATGCTCATGCGCGGCGCGGGATATAAAGAGGTGCTCGCCTACATGGAGGAGCACGACAAGAGCGCGCCCGACAATCCGTTCGGCAGAATGACCGCAGAACCCGCCGAAAAACCCGCCGACGGCAAACCTACCGACGATAAGCCCGCCGACGGTTCGGACGGTAAGCCCTCGGGCGACGCGTAACGCGTAAGGAGGGAACATGGGAAAGGTCATATCGTTTTCCAACCAAAAGGGCGGCGTCGGCAAGACGACGACGTGCGTCAACATGGCGGCGTATCTTGCGGTCGGGGGGAAGCGGGTGCTGCTCGTCGACCTCGACCCGCAGGGCAACGCGACGACGGGGCTCGGGTTTGCCAAGGGGTCGCTCAAAAAGTCGGTTTACAGCGTGATCATCGACGAAGAGGACGCCAAAGACAACATTTTGCCGACGGAGGTCGAGGGGCTCGACATTCTCCCCTCCGTGATCAATCTTGCGGGCGCGGAGGTGGAACTCGTCTACAAAAAGAGCCGCGAGAAGATGCTCAAAAACGCGCTCGAAAAGGTGCGGGGGGAGTACGACTATATTCTGATCGACAGTCCCCCGTCGCTCGGGCTGCTCACCATCAACGCGCTCACCGCGGCGGACAGCGTGATCATCCCCATCCAGAGCGAATATTACGCGCTCGAGGGGCTGTCGCAGCTCATGAACACCATCACGCTCGTGCGTCAACGTCTCAACAAAAGCCTCAAAGTGGAGGGCGTTGTGCTTACGATGTACGACGGACGTTCGAACATTTCCAAGAGCATCGCCGCCGACATCCGCAAGTTCTTTTCCAAGAAGCTGTACGAGATCGTCATTCCCCGTAACATACGGCTTGCGGAGGCACCGAGCAACGGAAAACCCATCTTACTGCACGATCCCAAGTGCATGGGGGCGCGCGCCTACAAGGCACTCACGGAAGAATTTTTGAAAAAATCAGAGGGAAAAGGAGAATAAACGATGGCGAAAGGTCTCGGACGCGGTCTTGCCGCGCTTTTCAGCGATACCGAGGAAGCATACGAACACGCACAGGCGGAGGGCGGCACGGAGGTCGATATTTCCCTGCTTCACCCCAATCCCGACCAGCCCCGTAAGGCGTTCGACGAAAATTCGATGAACGACCTTGCCAATTCCATCCGCGAGCACGGCATCATCATGCCCATCGTGGTCAACCGCGAGAAAGACGGAACGTACATGATCATCGCGGGCGAACGCCGTTACCGCGCCGCCCAACGCGCGGGGCTTCAAGTCGTACCCGTCATCGTAAAAGAGCTCGGGGAGCGGGAGATCCAGGAGATCTCGCTCATCGAAAATCTTCAACGCGAAGATCTCAATCCCATCGAAGCCGCGTACGGCATGCGCCGCTTGATGGACGAATACAACCTGACGCAGGAGGTGCTCGCCGAACGACTCGGGAAGTCCCGCCCCGCGATCGCGAACACGCTTCGGCTGTTGACGCTGTCCGACGAGGTGGTCGCCATGGTGCGCGAGGGGAAGCTGTCGGCGGGGCATGCCCGCACGCTCGTCCCCGTGCCGAAAGAGGCGCAGGCGGACCTTGCGGCGGAGTGCGTGAAGAACGGCTGGTCGGTGCGCGAGATCGAACGCGCGGTCAAGCAATATCTCAACCCGCCCGAGGTGTTGGCGCGGGAGAAAGAGAAGAAGAACGCGCTCGCGAACGCCGAGCTCAAACATCTCGTGGAGCGGCTTCGCGTTACCCTCAAAACCAAGGTCTCGTTGATCGGGACGGAGAAAAAGGGACGCATCTATATCGACTATTACACGCGCGACGACCTCGACCGCATTTCCGAACTTCTCGACATCATCGACCGTTTGAGTTGAGAAGTTGAGAAAAGAGCAAACGCGCAAAAACCGCGTTTATGCGCAAAAACGCGCAAACGCTATCAAATTCAGCCCGTGAGGGAGGGAGGACAACGGCTTCCCGAGGGGAGCGGTATATGATCTTCAAACCCGTTGACAAGGACGATCTCACCCTGCTCGAACCGTACTTTGCCGCACAGAAATTGCACATCGGCGATTTTTCCGCCGCCTTTCAATTCATGTGGCACGACGCCTTAAAGCCCGACTATGCCTTTTCGTCGGGCTGTCTCGTCATCCGCGAGTTCTATGCTGGGAAGACATATTTCCACTATCCCGTCTCGCTGACGGGGGACGCCGCCGAGGAGGCGGGGGCGATCGCGGAGATCGAGCGCATGTGCAGGGAAGAGAACATGCGCCTGCATTTTACCAACGTGCCCGAGAGCCGCATGGGCGGGCTGGTCGCCCGTTACGGCAAGGCTCTCGTCACCAACAACCGCCGCTGGCGGGACTACCTGTACTACGCCGAGGACTTCAAGACGTACGCGGGCAAAAAATTTGCGGGACAGCGCAACCATGTCCGCAAGTTCGAGAAATTATACCCGTGGGAGTTCGTTCCCTACACGGGGAGCGAAGCCGATCTCGCGGCGGTCACCGCCTTTTTCAAGGAGTATGAGATCGTCCAGCGGAGCAAGGAGACCTATCTCGCCGAGGAGGAGATGGACGAGGGCTACGCCGTCCTGCCCGTGCTCGGAAAATTGGGTCTATTCGCGGGCATGCTATGCTCGTCGGGTAAAGTGATCGGCTTTTCGGCGGGGGAGCGGTGCGGCGACATGGTGGTCGTCCACATCGAAAAGGCGTTGCGCGGCTACGAGGGAGCGTACCCCTTTCTCGCCCAACAGTTCGCGCGCATGTTCTGCGGCGACGGCGTGCTCTACCTTAACCGCATGGACGACGCGGGCGACCTCGGTCTGCGCAAATCCAAACTGCAATACAATCCCTGCGAGATCGTGGGGAAGTACAACGTCGCGCCCCGCCGCGCGATCGACCTCGTATCGTCGCTTCCCGTCATCCATACCGCACGGCTCACGCTCGCGCCCGTAGGGAAAGAGGACGTTGCGGAGTACGCCCGTCTCGCGTCCGATATCGACCGTAACCGCTATTGGGGGTACGATTGGAGAAGCGACCGGAAACGCCGCCCCGCCGACGGGTATTTTCTCAAAAGCGCGCAGGAAGATTTCCGTAAGAAGCAGGAGATGCCGCTCGGGATCTATGCGGACGGGAAGCTCGTCGGCGAAACGGTGCTGCATCGGTTCGGATACCGTGCGGAGGCGGAGATCGGCGTGCGGCTTCTGCCCGAAGCGGAGGGAAACGGGTATGCGCGCGAGGCTGTGCGCGCGTACAGCGATTACGCCTTCCGCAAGCTCAACCTCGAACGGGTGGAGGCGCGATGTTACAAAGAGAACGAACGCTCGCGCGCCTGTCTGTTGGGGGCGGGGATGCGCGAGGACGGCAGCGACGCTACATATTACTTCTTTGTACGCACCGCAGCGACGTAACCGTCGTTGCGGTTTTTGTTTGTTCGACCGAAGCGGGGTTTTTATGGTGTTTCGCCCCGCCCGAGGCTTCTATTTGTAGACCAAGGGCGGCACGAGGAGCGAAGCGACGAAGTAGCGGAGCGGGCGAAGCCCGCGCAGTCGAGAAATCTCCCACATTTTTATAATAAGGGAGATGTTTCGGCACGCGAGCCCGCATCTCCCCGACGCGGGCTCGCGGCTCAACATGACAAATTGGGAAGCGAACAGGCGTTCCAAATCATGTCATTTCGAGCGGAGGCGTAGCCGCAGTCGAGAAATCTCCCGCAGTCTTATAATAAGGGAGATGTTTCGGCACGCGAGCCCGCGTCTCCCCGACGCGGGCTCGCGGCTCAACATGACGTTATCAAAATACACGCGCGGGCGCGCGCACATTATATATAAATAAGAAACTTTGTTCCGCCGCCAATGGCGGAATAAAGGCACGATCGGGTAGTGAGGCGGACATAGGTAAAAGCGCAATCGAGTGCCACAGGCAAAAGCCAAATTGAGCGGCACAGGCAAAAACGCAATCGGGCGACAAAGCAAAGGCAGTCGGGTTTATTGCAGGATCGCCGCGGGGTCGTTATGGGGGTGGGAGGGATTTATGGTGGAATTGCCCAAAAAAAGTCGAAAAAACAAGAAATATTTCACAAAAAAATTTTCGGAATAACATTGACAAACCCTGAAAGGTGTGCTATGATAATAACAGTACAAATCGTGACGCTGGGGGGAAAGTCATGGAATGAAGTGCATTCGTTAATTTTACGTGTTTTTCTCGGGAACGGGAGCGCATGGACGATTGACGAATGGATTTTTATTTTATGGGGAATCTTTAGGGTCATTCTTTTCGGAACAGAGGCTGGAAAGCGGCGGAAGACGCGTAACCCCCAAACGCGCGGCGACTGCGGCGGCACAGGCGACGGGACGGGAAGTCGTACGAAAACAAAATTTTAAGAGGTATCAAGGAATGAAAAAGAGAAAGCTCATCAGGAACGTTTCTCTTGTCGCCCTTTCGGCGGTCATGGTCTGCGGTACTGCGGTCGCATTTGCGGGCTGCGGAAAAGACACGACCTATTCGCTGTCGGTCAACATTTTCTGTAATGATTCCGACGCAGCGACCAACCGCGAGATCTGCAATAATTGGGCGGCAAGATATTCGGAGCAGTTGCATCAGAGCGGCGATCTTCCTGCCGATCAGGAGATCACCGTAAACTTCGACTACAACTCCGTGCAAGAAACCTACTTCCAGGCGTTGCAGAGAGACTATTCGGGCGGTAACGCCGCGGATATCATCTACCTTTCGCCCAAGTACGTGAAGTCGTGGGTCTCCCTCGGCCGCGTTATGGATATTTCGGAGTTCATTTCGAGCGACGAAGATATCGCGAACGTCAACGGTATTTGGGAAGATTCCCTCGGTCTTTACGGCTACGCCGGCGACACCGACGGCAACCTTGCCCAAGGCTACATGATGGGCGACAGAATCAGCTATCTCAAAGCGGGTGAAACGCCCTCCGGTTCGACCACGGCTGTCACCGAGCCCGGATTCTACACCACCACGGGTATCAAGACGGGTCTTTACGGTCTGCCCAAGGACTATTCCAACTTCGGTATGGCTTACAACGCCAAGTACTTCTCCAAGGAACTCAAAGAGCAATTGCAGAAGCAGAAGGCGACGACCACCCGCGAAGTCAAGGGCGCGCGCGGCAACACCGCGAAGCTCACCTTCAAGGGCGAGGACGAAGGCGTTATCACGTATGCGGTAGACGGCGACGGCTATTCCGCGGGCGACGATGCTCCCATCATCAACATTGGCATTCCCACGACCTACAAGCCGTACAACTTCTATCGTTTCGCGAACTATGCCGACGCGTTGGCGGGCGGCGACCCGATGGCACTTGCCGTTGAGATCTACACGAACGGCGAAGGCTACACGGTCACCATCCCCGGCTTCCCCGGCGACACGTTCGACATCGACGACGCAACCCTGACCGCAGAAGAGAAAGCGGCTGCGAAGAACAAGACCAAGACGTACGATTCCTCGATCGGGCACATCACCTATACCTATCAGGAATTCGGCGCGCTCACGTGGGCTCTTACCTACTACTACAACACCTTCAACTGGAACTGCAAGAACGCCGACGGCGACGCACAGGCATTCAGCGAAGCGGCGACGCTCTCGGGCACGGGCGGCATCAAGCTCGAATCGGGCACGATGTGCAACGTGTACGGCAACGACCAGTATGAAGGCGCGCCCGGTCCTACGCTGTATCTCCTTCCTTGGCTGTACGGCAACGACGTCGACTTCATCAACCAGAACGCGACCCGCGCGATCTCCGGTACGAACAGAGCCGCCGCAACCGATATGACCACACTCAACACCATCGAAAAGATGAGAGCGGAATACAACAAGGCGCAGACCGAGACCGAGAAGCGCACCCGCATCAAGCTCGACGGTTCGACCGAACAGCGCGACATCGAGTACGGCGTGAACTCCGACCGTTTCGTGGAAACGTACGGCGCGTTCATCGAATACGGCTCTACGTGGAACGGCAACTGCGGCAACTGCGGCGACGAGAACACCACCAAGTCGGATAACGGCTGGGCGTTCTTCCGCGGCGGCGCAGAGCTCTTCTACGGGTCCGGTACTTGGGACTCCGCAACAAGAAACCAGTCCGACTACCGCGACGAGCCCGCAGGTCTTTGCGAGTTCAGAATGATGCCGCAGGCAATCAGCGAGAAATACGCTCTGTATTCGACCTATAAGGATGCGTTCTACGAAATGGAAGAGGCGGGCGAGAAGAAAGCCTACACCATCGGCGAAGTTTACGCGAACCAGGTCGAGCGTCAGAACAAGTGGGGCGCGCGTATGGACTCCGTCGGGTTCGCCGCGAATGCTTCCCTTGCCAAGACCAAGGGCACGTCTGAAGAGTGGAAGATCGCAGGTGCCGCTTCCCTCATCATGGCACTCTGCATCAACGAGGACGCGCAGGTCACCCTTACCTATTCGGGTGCGCAGCTTCCCAACTTCAAAGAACAATGCGTCGACTTCCTGCACTATCAGGAAACCGAGTACGCAAACGGTACGTTCAAGGATATGCTTACCCCCGAAGGCAGCGCGACTGTCACGGGCGAGGCGGGCAGAAACCTCTGGAACGCTTACTACGACATCGTTTGGGATATCGACCAAGCGTCCCGTAACATCGGCGACTTCAAGGGTCAGTCCAGCATGACCGTCGGCGATTGGATCGCGCAGTATCATCCCACCGTCACCGCGAACGGCAAGACCGAGCCCACCAAGTACAACGAAGCGTACAAGGATGTGAAACTTTCCTCGTTCACGGGCGAGATCTCCAACCGCGGCTTCGCGATGAAGATCTTCAACATGGTCACCTTCACCTATGCGGACCGCGACCTCAACCTCCGCATGCAGTACGGTCTGAACTCAGCACGCGACTCCGCGATGTACACCTACAACGTTGAGTGGATCAACCTCATTCAGATGAGAGACGGTTCGTGCCTTGCGTACAACCTCGCAACTCCCATCACGAAGCAAGGCAGTGACGAGCCCATCGACCGTCTTGAAAAACTTGTCATCACTACGCCCGACAAGACCCGTCCCACCGGCGGCTATCAGACGGCGGCAGTGTTCTGCCTCAAGACTGCGGGTGACGTTCAAGCCAAGCTCGAACAGGCGATCCAGCTCGAAGCGAACGCGATCAAGAACAAGTAATTGCTCACGGCTTGCCCCCTCTCCGCAAGGGGAGGGGTGCAGGCAAACTTTTTAAGGAGGGAATCACATGGAAGAAAACGCTACCATGAGCGTTGCGGAGGACGTTGCGTCCGAAGCCATCGTCGCTCCCGAGGCCGTTGCGGTCGCGGAAGAAGCGGTTCCCCAGAAAAAGAAGAGAAAACCCATCAATCAGCAGAAACTGCAAGATAACCTTTGGGGTTGGGCGTTCTGTCTCCCCCTCATCATCGGTACGGTCTGGTTCGTCTATGCCGCGCTGATCATGGCGTTCCTGCTCTCGTTTACCGACTACACCGTCGGTAACTCGGTCCCCTTGATGGAATACCTCTTCACGATGGGAAAACACATCGCGACGAATATGGATACGGGTGCGCGTGACGCCGGATATTGGTACAAGTTCGTCTTTACCCATACCGTCAGAAACACGTTCGCCGAAATCACTTATAACGAAATGGGATATCACCTGTTCAACACGGTGTTCTACATGATCGGTATCCCGATCGGCATGATCCTGTCGATGTTCTTCGCGGTCTGCATGTCGCGCGATATCAAAGGCGGCAACGTATTCCGCGTGCTCTACTACCTGCCCTGCGTCGCTTCCTCGATCTCGATCATCTATACGTTCCGTATCATGTTCAAGGAAACGGGCGTTATCAACCAGATGCTCGGGCTCGCCACCGAAGACGGCGGCTTCCGCTGGATCGACCAAGGGGCTACCACGGCGCAAACGTGGGGCAGCTTGCTCGGGAAAGATTCGACCAATGAGTTCATGCGCAATCCTTATTGGTGTCAGGGTATCTTTACCAAGCTCGTCATCATCATCATGTCCGTATGGAAGGGGCTCGGCGGCACGATCATTCTGTACGTCGCAGGTCTCTCGGGCGTCAATGCCGCAACCAAGGAAGCGGCGCAGATCGACGGCGCGAACGGCTGGCAAATCTTCTGGAAGGTCACCATGCCCGACCTCTATCCCGTCATCTTCTACAACATCGTCACGTCGGTCATCGGCGGGATGCAGATCTACGCGGAACCCGTCCTTATGCAGGGCGAGAGCTGGCTCACCTCGGGCTATGTCTCCCTCATTTGGAGATACGGTATCAACGGCGACCTCGGACAGCCTTACGCGTCCCTCGGCACTGCATACGGTATGGTTCTCGCGGTCATGATCTTCGTGCTTACGCTGTTCCAGTTCTGGCTCGACAGCAGAAATAAGGATTAAGGAGGGGAGAACAATGGAAGAAATGGAAAACATGCAAGTTGTTGAACCCGTCGAAGAAGTTGACCTTACTCCCGGTTCTGCAAGCAAAGAACAGATCATCAAGCACTATTCTCCTTTCCGTTACGGCGTCGGCGCGGTCCTCGCGTTCTTCGGATTCTCGTCCAAGACGCACCGCGCGAGCAAGAAGCGCGCAAAGCTCGTCATGGATATCGCAACGTACGTTATCCTGCTCTTCGGAACGTTCATCATGGTCTATCCTTTCTGGTGGATGATCGCGGGTTCGTTCGCATTCACGGGGCAGTCGGGTACGACCGATATGTTCAACGAGCTCGTTTGGTGGCCTTCGAGCATGACCACGCAGAACGGCGTCGGTCTGTTCTACAACTACCAGTGGCTGTTCACAAGCGGCTTCAAGGGCGGTTCGAACGGTATGCCCAAAGGTTACAGCTATTGGCGCGCGATCCTCAATAATCTCATCTACTCGATCGTACCCGTCGTTGTCGGCGTCATTACGTCGGCGTCCGCGGCATTCTCGTTCGCGAAGATCCAATGGATCGGCAGGAATCAGGTGTTCTTCTTCCTGCTCGCCGCGATCATGGTCCCCGGTCCTTCGATCATGGTCACCCAATACGTCATGTACGATCAGATGAATTGGCGTACCAACGGTCTCGCCCTCATCATCCCCGGCTTGTTCGGCTCGATCATGACGGCGTTCTTCATCCGCCAATTCCTCTTCGGCTTGCCTACCTCCATCGTCGAGGCGGCGAAGATCGACGGCGCGGGATACTTCCGTATCTTCTGCGGCTTCATCCTCCCGCTTGCGATGCCCGCCATCATGGCGCAAGGACTTCTGTCTTTCATGGGCTGCTGGAACAACTACATGGGTTCGTTCATCATGGTGCCTCAAAGCTCCCCTTGGATCAACCTGCCGCACGCAATGTATGTTTTGGCGAACGTCAACACCGAGAACCAAGCACCCATCATCGCGGCGTCCGTGCTCTGCGTGTTGCCCGTCTTGATCTTGTTCGCGGCGTTCCAGAAACTCATCATCGGCTCGCTCATGCTCACCGGTTCGAAAGAGTAAGCAAGACCCAAACCTCACAAAAAACCGCTCCTCGGAGCGGTTTTTTCTTGTCCCGCCTCCTGCCGTTCGCTCCTTTTCGCGAAAAACCTTGCTACGCAATCTTTTTCGCGAGAGAATAAGGAATATTATATTAGAAAGCGAAGCGGCATTCCTATAATTGTCATTTCGACCAAGCCGCGATAGCGGCGCGTGGAGAAATCTCCCGTATTTTACGGTTTTTCTCGCGCCGTAAATTTGGAAGCCTTAAAAGCATTCTTAATATGTCATGTTGAGCGGAGGCGTAGCCGAAGTCGAAACATCTCCCATATTCTTATTGTTTTTATTCCGTTGTCATTTTGCCCTCTTTTGTCATTTCGACCGCTCCGCTACTTCGTCGCTTCGCTCCTCGTGCCGCCCTTGGTCTACAAATAGAAGCCTCGGGCGGGGCGAAATGACATATTAGAAACGCCCTTATGCTCCAACTTATGGCGCGAGGAAAACCACGCTTTTCCGCTGCGCGACACAATTTGCCGCACACTTGCGGCTTATTGTCTTACAAAGCGAACGAGACGACCAACTTAATTGAAGCGAGAGCCCATTTCCGTCACGAAAATTTCTTTTGCATGCAAAAGAAATTTTGTGAACAAGCTATTGAAAATTTCCGCAAACAGGTGTATAATGGATACACCGAAATTTTTATAAGGGGAAAGAAGATGAAGAAGAGTATTCCGATCATTTCAGGGCTGCTTGCGGCGAGCATGGTGATGGCACTTGCGGGCTGCGGCGGTCCGAAATTTACCAATAGCGACGAATGGCTCAAAGCCTACGACGCCGTTCCCACCGCCGCCTATTCGCTTCCCGCCGATCCCGCGTTCGGTGCGGACGTGGTGGTGCACGATCCCTCGGTGTTCCGCGATCCCGACAGCGGCATGTATTACGCGTTCGGCACGCACTTCGCCGTGGCGTCGTCGCCCGATCTCATCAAGTGGACGCAATACGCGTCGGAAGGCGCGTCGAACAAGCTCTACGGCGCGCAAGTTACGTCGGTGCTTCAACAGGGCAACGAGTGGACGAACGGCGGCGCGTCCGACACATGGGCACCCGACGTGGAAAAGATCAACGGCAAATATTACATGTACGTCTCCATGACGTCGGGATTCGGGTTGAGCAAGTCTGCGATCTGCGTTGTGGAATCCAACGAAATCTACGGACCGTACGGCAACGAGCGGGTCGTCGTCCTGTCCGACGGCACGGGCGCGTCCAACGCCATCGACCCCGAACTCTTCTACGACAAAGACGGCAGACTTTGGCTGGTGTACGGTTCGAACTTCGGCGGGCTCTTCATGCGCGAGCTCAACACCAAGGGCGAAAACGTCGGGCTTCCCAAGGAGGGCGACGAGTACGAGCTCGGCAAAAAGGTTTGGACGGCGAGCACCAACAACGAGGGTCCGTTCGCTTTCTATAACGCCGAGACGGGGTACTACTATCTCATGACGAGTTACGGAAGCCTCTACTCCGACTACAACATGCGGGTCGCGCGGAGCGAGAATCCCGACGGACCTTACGTCGACATCAGCGGCACGGATATGGCGAAGCAAGCGGGGGGCGGCAACAAGCTCGCGGGCAACTACCAGTTCGCGGGCGGTCCGACAGATACCGCGCTCGGACACAATTCCGTCATCAAAGCGGACGGCAAATATTTCGTCGTGCACCACATCCGCAACAGGGTGGACGGCATGCACCACGTCGAAGTGAGACAGATGTTCTTCAATAAGGACGGCTGGCCCGTCCTCGCGCCCAACCGCTATGCGGGCGAGACCGCGGGCGTATTCACCGCGGCGGACGTCGCAGGGACGTACGACATCGTCATCCATTCGGGCGGCAACACCGTCGATCATGTCCCGTCGATCGCCTGCACCCTCAATGCCGACGGTACGGTGTCGGGTGCGCAGACGGGTTCGTGGACGCTCGACGCGAACGGCTACTACATCACCGTCACGCTCGGGAACGCCACCTATCAGGGCGTCGTCGTGCCGCAGTGGTGCAAATACAAGAACGCGCCCGTCGTCAGCATCACGGCGACCTCGGCAGACGGTTTACCCATTTGGGCGAACAGCGCGGCAAAGACCGCACAGTAACGTTTCGCGCCGCCCGCAGGCGGCGCGTTTCTTTCACGGAGGTTCGATATGGCACTTCGTTATCCCAAAAATCCCCGCTTCAACAAATTGCAGATGCGCTCGCCCGACTATGCGTCGTGGCAGGAGGGTTGCGCGCACGACCCCTCTCTTCTCGAATGGGAGGGGAAGTACTACGCCTTTTCGACGGACACGTTCGGCGCGCCCGGGGGATATCAGATCCGCGTCAGCGACGATCTTCTCCATTGGGAATACCTCGGCTCGGCGTTCAAGACGGACGCGTACGCGGCGCAGTATAAGCGCGGCGAGGGCAAGGGCAAATACGGAAATTTGCAGGCGGCGTACGATTGGTGCGTCACCACGCAAAAGGAGGTCGGGTACGGCGTATGCACCCGCCCCGACGGCAGTATGGCGTTTTGGGCACCCCATTGCGTGCGCGGCACGGACGGCAAGTTTTGGCTCTACTTCTGTTTGACGGGCTATTTCGGCGGTTCGAAGTCGTGCATCGGGCTGGCGAAGGCAGATTCGCCCGCGGGGGAATATCAATGCGTCGACCTCATCGTGCAGTCGCCCGCGGGCTGGCGCACGCCAAACGCCATCGACCCGCAGTTTTTCAGCGCGGAGGGCAGGAGCTTCCTCGTCTACGGCTCGTACGGGCTGGGACTGTACGTCATCGAACTCGATCCCAAAACGGGTCTGCGCAAAGACGGGAGAAAGTATTCAGATTTCTCGTCGGGCAAGGCGCGCTTCGAAGAGTACTACGGCGTGAATGTGGCGAGCGGCTCGCTCGAGGGCGGCGTCATCCGCTATCATAAAGACGTTCCCGTGCTCGAAAACGGCAAGTGGACGTCCAAAAATTATTACTATCTGATGTGCTCGTACGGCTCGCTGTCCTCGGTCTACAACATGCGTTGCGGCAGGAGCGAGCGTCCCGAAGGACCGTATGTGGACGTCAACGGCAACCGCCTCGTCTGCTCCACCGATATCGGCACGGGCAACAAGATGCTCGGCTCGTTCCGCTTCGAGGACGCCCCCGCCGACTACTTCTGCCCCGGGCACAACGACATGTTTGTCACGGGCGGCGGGATCAACCTCATCTCCTACCACTGCCGCACCAACTACTTCATCGACAAGGGGCTCTCCCGTTCCAACAACTTCCACTATCTCTACCTCGGGCAGTACGCGTTCAACTCGGACGGCTGGCCCGTGATGAACGCCAACCGCTATGCGGGCGAGGAGATCCAAGACGTCACCGCGGAGGAATTGCTCAATATCTCGGCGGGCAAGTTCGAGATCGTGCTCTTCACGCAGGGATATAAGACGGTGAACGCCAAACGCGTCGTTTTGCACCCCGACGGCAGTCTCGGCGGCGACTATACGGGCAGTTGGTACATGTACGGCGCGCATTATATTTCGGTCACGGTCGACGGCGAGCAGTACCTCGGCGTGGTCATGCCCGCGTGGATCGACCACCAGAGCGTCGCGGGGCTCACCGTCACGGCGATGGGAACGCAGTCGGGCATGGCGTTGCACATGGTCAGCACCAACCGCATTTGAGAGAGGATGTTCGGCAGCCGTTGAAAACGAAAGCTCAATGAACACGAATCATGTTTCGGCGAGTGAATTGTAACGAAAGTTGAAAATGAAAAGCGGGCGTTGGGCGGAAGTGAATTCTGCCCAACGCCGTAATTTTGGAAACCTGAAAAGCATTCTAAATATGTCATGTTGAACGGAGGCGTAGCCGAAGTCGAAACATCTCCCGCAGTCTTATTGTTTATATTACGCTTGTCATGTTGCCCCGCCCGCTCGTCGACGCACGAGAGCTTTTTACGCTTTTCTAACGAAAAGCTCTGTTTGCCCTCGGCGTCTCCTCTCCCCGAAAAAATACTTCGTCTTTTTTCGGGGGAGAATCGAATACCGTTCCAAGGGCGGCACGAGGAGCGTAGCGACGAAGTAGCGGAGGCGAGCGTAAGCGAGCCGTAGTCGAGAAATCCCCTCGGTCGATGATGAGGCTTATAATAAAAATAAGGGAGATTTCTCCACGCGCCGCTATCGCGGCTTGGTCGAAATGACAATTAAGAAAGCGGCGGCTTGCTACTTCGCCCTATGGGCTCGTGCCGCCCTTGGTCTACAATTAGAAGCCGCCTCCGCTCGAAAAAACACATTGGAAATACCCGTCCGACCCGAAAGACATTCGGAAACGTTGGGAAACGAACTGTCAAAAGCAAAAAAACTTCGGCTACTTGCTCTCGCCGTGTTCCGCGTTTTTCCTATCCTCTTCGCTCCCGCCGTGACCCGTGCTTTGCTTATCCTCTTTGTCCGCGCCGTGCTCGCCGCGTTCCGCCTCGGCGGGGTCGTCACTTTCGTCCATGAAGTCGGGTTTTTTGACGATAGGGGTCGCCTTGTTTTTCGCGAAGAGCATCACGAGCATGCAGAGCGCGGAAAGACAGAGCGGGATGAGAAACCAAACGAGCCCGCAAAAGATGCCGACGACGGGGCAGGCGGCAAGGAGCAGACAGGCAAGAACGCAGGATACAATTTGAACGATTTTCATGGGCGTCCTCCGAAAAACAGGGGGGATTTCCCCTCTATTGTAGCATAAAAGCGATAAAAATACAACCTGTTGTGGTCTACAAAAACAGACAAAAATTTCGCAAAAAATCGCAAAAAAATCGCGAAAATCAGTTGACTTTCCGAAAACGATATGATAGAATGAACAAGCTGCCCGAAAGCGGGAGGCACATGCGGGATCGCGGAGAAAATCCAAAAAAATCCGAAAAAAGTTGCCTCAAAACGCTTGACAACGAGCAAACGGCTATGGTATAATAGCAAAGCTCTTTTGTAAAAGGGAGCTCGGACTGTTGTCCGATCATGCAGATTAAAAATGGAATAAGAAAGAAACGATTTTTTGTAACACTTTTGTAAGCGAGCAAAAATGCAGTTTCTGTCAATTTTTTTGAGAACTTAGTAGTACTCAAAAGCAAAGTCAGCAAAAATAACGATAACATCGTCAGAGCCGTCGGTGCGTTAGCCCGCACCGATATTTGAACAATGAAACTTAAGAGTTTGATTCTGGCTCAGGATGAACGCTGGCGGCGTGCTTAACACATGCAAGTCGAACGGACGTAGCAATACGTTAGTGGCGGACGGGTGAGTAACACGTGAGCAACCTGCCTGTGTCTGGGGGATAACAGTTAGAAATGACTGCTAATACCGCATATGACCACGAGGGGGCATCCCCTTGCGGTGAAAGATTTATCGGACACAGATGGGCTCGCGTCCCATTAGGCAGTTGGCGGGGTAACGGCCCACCAAACCTACGATGGGTAGCCGACCTTAGAGGGTGATCGGCCACATTGGAACTGAGACACGGTCCAAACTCCTACGGGAGGCAGCAGTGGGGAATATTGGGCAATGGAGGCAACTCTGACCCAGCAACGCCGCGTGAGCGATGAAGGTCTTCGGATTGTAAAGCTCTTTAAGTGGGGACGAAGAAAGTGACTGTACCCACAGAATAAGCCTCGGCTAACTACGTGCCAGCAGCCGCGGTAATACGTAGGAGGCAAGCGTTATCCGGAATGACTGGGCGTAAAGGGTGCGTAGGTGGTTTGGCAAGTTAGTAGCGTAATCCCGAGGCTCAACTTCGGAACTACTACTAAAACTGTCGGGCTTGAGTGCAGGAGGGGCAGATGGAATTCCTAGTGTAGCGGTGGAATGCGTAGATATTAGGAAGAACACCAGTGGCGAAGGCGATCTGCTGGACTGTAACTGACACTGAGGCACGAAAGCGTGGGGAGCAAACAGG
>CANRJR010000017.1 GCA_947631005.1 uncultured Clostridia bacterium
GCGGGGAAGTACGGCATTTCCTCTGCCCCTTCACCGCTTTGGAGCGGGGGAAGATAGCGGAACGCATCCTCCACTGTGACATAAGGGTATTTCCGATTCGGGCCGTGCGTTTTTTCGGGATAGACGAACGGGTTTTCGGGATATTTGCTATTGCACCCCACAATGAAAATGCGTTCACGTTTTTGCGGCGTTCCATAGTCAGCGGAAAGGCACTTGAAAACGCTCACATCCTTGCTTGCAATGCGGTAAAAGACACCCGTCTTTTCATCGGGGTGTTCAAATTCTCCGAAGACATATTCGATCTGCCCGCCCTTTTTGCCGTTCCGCTTTTTGGTAAGCAAGCCCGGTACATTTTCAAACAGCGTAAACTTCGCGTCCACCGCATGGGCGATCCTTAAAATATTGGAGAAAAGGTCGTTGCGGTCATCATCTTCGAGCCGCTTTCCCGCCATAGAAAAGCTCTCGCACGGCGCACCGCCTGTCACAACATCAACCGTGTTTTCGTGGAATTTTTTCTGCAAAATTTCCAAAATCATCTCATTGGAAACTTGGTTGATGTCACCGTGGATAAGACAGGTTTTCTCTGTCTTCAAGAGAACATCTTCTAAATGCCCAAGATGATCAAGCAAATCTTTCAGCTCATAGATTTCGGCATCATGGGATTTTGCATAGGTGACAACAGTCGTATCGCTCCACTCAACGGCAATACGCGGAACAAATCCCTCACTGATGAATCCCGTGCAAAGACCGCCCGGGCCCGAAAATAAATCAATATAAGTATATTTTTTCATGATTCGGTTTCCCTCAAAACCCGTTTCATTGCCAATGCGCAGTAATCTTGGTCGATGTCAATCCCAATCCCGTTGCGGTTATTCTGTTTTGCCGCGACGACGGTCGTCCCGCTTCCCATAAAGGGGTCTAATACTGTATCTCCGACGAAGCTAAACAGTTTGATACACCGCTTGGGTAGCTCCACGGGAAATGGGGTCGGGTGTCCGATCTTTGACTTCTTTTCCCCGCTGAACGACCAAACTCCTTGCGTCCAACCGACAAACTCATCCCGCAAAATATCTGATTTCCTCGAACCGCTCGTCTTTTTCCAACTGTCTTTATATAGAACGATGATAAGCTCAACGGGGGCAATCACATAGGGACAGGACGCGCTCATCCATGACCCCCACGCAGAGGATTTTGAGATGTTGCCTTCGTTCCAAATAATCGTGGCGTGATATTTGAAGCCAACCTTTTTTGCGATCTCCGTGACATCCGCGCCAATACTTTGATGCCCGCCCTTATTCTTATCCAACGGGATGTTTACGCACATCCTTCCGTCAGATTTCAGCCAACCGTAAGCCCGTTTCAGCCATTGTTTTGTAAATGATAAGTAGTCATCATAAGGAAGGCGGTCGCTGCTTGATTTATATTTGATATCCAAATTATACGGCGGCGAGGTGACAATCAAATCAATGCTTTCAGGTTCTATGAATTTTGTCGTCAGAGTATTGCCGTATATGATTTTTGCGTTCGCTTCTTCAAAAAAAACTCTGTACATACCATTATTATAGCCGATACGTTACTTATAGTCAACGAAAAATGACCTATCTCTTCCAAACAATATGTGTATCTATTTTGCGTTTCTCATAGACTTCAAGTATCTCTGTACAAAACGCCAAAGTTTCATCATCTCCGAGCTTTTTTGCAACGTTGTACATATTGACGAACATTTTCTTACCCATTTCAGTTTGCCCATAATTTTTCTTGCGGAAATTGTGTTTTGCGCAAAGTGTTTGCCCGTTATCTATTTCTGCCTTTCCGCCTAAATCTTTGGGGCGTATGTGGTCGACTTGGATTTCTACGCCGTCGGCAGGACCCAATCCACAAATGACACATTTGTAGCCGTCGCGCTTTTTGATCGCTTCTTTTTGCGCCTCGGTAAAATCTTCAAGCTCCCGCTTTACAACATGGTCAGGATCATAGCGGTAAACACCTTTCGCAACCTTAATGAGAAACCCGCTTTGCGCCATTTTGCGGATGGCTCGATCGGGATCGCGCAAAACATTTCCCGTTCGCTTTTTGTATTCTTCTGTCACCCAATCTACGACTTCGGGATGTTTGATGTCCTTGTTCGGATGTGCAACAAAATATTCTTTAATGATTTCTTCTTGCGTCATATCATTTTCCCCATTATAAATTTTCAAAATCAAAGAGCTTGGCAGGCGTGACGCCCAATGCATTTGCAATTTTTTCAACATTCACAATCGAAATGTTTCTTTTCCCGCATTCCACGCTTGTAATATAGGTACGGTCAATGCCAGCCCGGTCCGCAAGCTCTTCCTGGCTAAACCCGATTTCGTTTCGCAACTGCCGAATGCGTTTTCCAACGGCGACTTTAATATCCATGATAACTACCTCGTTTTTGATTATACTATTTTGTGACTTATCTAACAACGGACTATACGTCACATTTTGTATTAAATATGATTGCAAATAGCTTTTCTTTATGATATAATGAGCCCGTAAGGTGATTCCATGAAAAAGAAAAAACGCCCTGCAAATATGACAGCGCGAAGCTACAATATGTCGATGATCAAAGGCAAGGATACGAAAGCCGAAATTCTTTTGCGGCAAGAGCTTTGGCGGCGGGGTCTGCGCTACCGAAAGAACTGTCCGTTAGTTTATGGAAAACCCGATATTGTATTCCTGCGGAAAATGATCGCCGTATTCGTTGACGGCGACTTTTGGCACGGGTATAAGTTTGAAACACTTCAAGAACGCGTCAAGAGCAATACCCATTATTGGACGGAAAAAATTAAACACAACCGTGAACATGACATGGATGTAACATTGTTCCTCATTTCAGAAGGTTGGACAGTTTTAAGATTTTGGGATTTTGAAGTCAAAAACGATTTGGCAGGATGTGCCGATAAAGTAGAGAGGGCCGTCCGTTCAAAAAAGCAACCTTAACTTAAAACGGCACTTTGGCGGGTGCTTGACTAAAACAAGCGCGCCGCTTTCGCGGAATAGACCGCCGTTTATCTGCCAAAAAATATAGAAAACATACCGCGCGCTGCCATTGCTCCACAAAGAAACTCTTTCAACTGCATCTGAATGTCCATAGGTAAACTTTGCGCGATTTCAACCGCTTGGTCTAAATGATCTGCAAATTCCATAACTTTTCCAGCGTACTCATTGTGACTTTTGACAAACTCGGTTAAAATAGCCCTGAAAACGGCTTGCTTATTATTAGGCATAATGACCTCCTCATATATTGATAATGGGAAATGCTCACTCAAAAGAGTGAGCATTTCCCATGGTGACCTTGCCGGGAATCGAACCCGGGATTGCGCCGTGAGAGGGCGCCGTCTTAACCGCTTGACCACAAGGCCATATTTGATTATCTTTGCGTGCATTGCGGGAGGGCGTTACTTTTCGCTTGGGCGCAAAACCGCGCGCCGACCCTTACGACAGACCGATTATATCATACAAAATCAAAACTTGCAACAAATTTTGCGCGGGAGAGCGAAAATTTTTCCGTAAAAAAAGACATCCGCCTGTGCCGCAGTCCGAAAAAGGGTTAACCCGCTTCTCGCAGGTGGGAACGTGGCGCGCGGACATCAGACTTTCCGAAAATACAGACCTTGCCTATCCCGCACGACCCCTGTTCCCGTAGGTGTTTCGTGGATTACGTTTTTCCCGAACTCCGTACACCGCAGGTGTCTGTTTTATTATAGCAGATGTTTTGCCGTTTGGCAACTTTTCAAAGACACTTTTGCGGCGGAAATTTTTTCCGCCGCATGCCGTACATGCCTTATTTGTCGAGCTTCTCCATCATCGTGACGATATCCTGCACGGTTTTCACGTTTTCGACGTCGGCTTCGGGCAACGTGATGCCGTACTCGTCCTCCAACGCCATCATGAGCTCGACGACGTCGAGAGAATCCGCGCCGAGATCCTTGACGACTTCCGCCTCGGGCGTGATCGACGCGGCGTCGATATTCAACTGCTCCGCGAGCATCTTGCAAACTTTTTCGAACATAGTTTCCTCCAAAGAACTCTTTTCCCCATTGTAGCGCAATTTTGCGGGGTTGTCAACTCTTTCTCTCAATATTTTATTCCCTCTGTCTCCCGCGGGAAAAATTCGGCAAGCGCGGCGTGCCACACCTCGGTGCGAAAGCGCGGATTGGCGGGCGAGGTGGACGGAAGCCGCCGCACGGGAATTGTATAATTTCCGTAATATTGCATGTAAAGTGTATAAGAAAGCGACCCGTTGCAGAACACTGCTTTGAGGTTCGTCCTTTCGAACAGGCTCGGAAGATCGGCGATCTTGTCGGCGCGGACGGACGCGTCGGCAGAGCCCTCGACCTCGCACGCCGTAACGACGTCCCAAAGCGCGACGCCGCGGCGCAGCAAAAAGGCGCGCTTGCCGCTTACGGAGGGCGGGATCTCCTCCCCGAAAAACGAGCAAAGCATGCGCCAAAATCTGTTCTGCGGATTGCCGTAATAAAAGCCCTCTTCCCTGCTCTTTACAGAGGGGAAACTGCCCAAAATCAGCAAAACGCTATTCAAATCAGCGACGGGATCGAACCCGATATGGTAACTCACGGCGCGACGTTTTTCCGCTGTTTTCCGACCGACGCGACGGCGACCTTTCCGAAGTCGAAACTGCCCTCGATCGCCTGCATCACGTCGTCGCGGGTGAGTGCGGAGATCTCCTCCATGCGCCGCTCGAAGTCGTACGTTTCGTTGAGATACAGGAGCTGTCTGCCGTAGAGAAGCATCTGCGAAGAGGTGTTCTCCTGCGAGAAAATACTGCTCGATTTGAGCTGTTCCCGCCCGCGCAGGAACTCCTCCTGCGTCAGTCCGTCCCGCTTATAGGCGCGGATGACGTCGGCGACGGCGCGCGCCGCCTCCTCCTCTTTTTGCGGATTGACGGCGGCATACACCGCCAAAACGCCCGTCTCCTCGTAGTGAGAAGTATAAGAATATACAGAATAGGCGAGCCCCATTTCCTCGCGCACCCGCTTAAAAAGACGGGAACTCATCCCCCCGCCCAACACGGCGTTCATCACCTGCACGGCGGGAAGCGTGGGGGCAGCGCGGTCGACGCAGGGGAAGGCGAGCGCGAAATGCGCCTGTTCGATGGGTTTCTTTTTGAAGAGGACGTCCGTGCGCAGGGCGATGTTCTTGGGCCGTTGCACGAAATTTCCGCCCTCCATCCCCCCGAAATAGCGTTCGGAAATCTCCAACGCCTCGGCGATCCCGATGTTGCCCGCAAAGGAAAGGACAATGTTCTGCGGGACGTACCGCTCGCGCTTGTAGCGCAGGAGGTCGTCGCGCGTGAACCGCCTGATGTTCTTTTTCGGACCGAGGATGTTTCTGCCGTAATTGTCGCCGCCGAATGCGGCGCGGGCGAGCAGGTCGAGGCAGAGATCCTCCGCGGAATCCTCGTCCATGTTGATCTCCTCGATCACGACCCCCTTTTCGCGCTTGATCTCCTGCTTCGGAAAGTTCGCGTTGAGGAAGAGGTCGGCGAGCAAGCCGAACGCTTCGGCGGCGTGGTCGGTCGTCGACTTCGCGTAATAGCAGGTCATATCCTTCCCCGTGAAGGCGTTGACCTGCGCGCCGAGCGCGTCGAAGGCGTCGGAGATCTCGAACGCCGTCCGCGTGGGCGTCCCCTTGAACTGCATGTGCTCGATGAAGTGCGAAATGCCGTCCTCCTCGTCCCGCTCGAACGCCGAGCCCGTACCGACGAGCACCCCCATCGTGACCGAAAGCAGTCCCTCCATGCGCTTTACGATGACGCGCACGCCGTTTGACAAAGTTTTCGTTTCTACCATATTGCTCCTCTTTTCCTATGTATTTATCCGAGATTCTCCCCGACCGTGACGGCGCGGAGACCTTTTTCCCGATACGCCGCGAGGATGCGCGGCAACGCCTGCACGGTGTGCGGCATGGGGTGCATGAGGATGAGATCGCCCCCCTGCACGTCTTGCGTGGCGCGGCGATAGCACACGTCGGCATCCTTGTCCCGCCAATCGACGGTGTCTTTGCTCCACAGAATGGTTTTGAGCCCCATGTTCTCCGCGGCGGTCAGCGTATCGTCGCTGAACGAGCCCGAGGGCGGGGCAAAAAGGGTGACGGGCGTTCCCGCGGCGAGCGAGAGAAATTGGACGCTCGCGGCGATCTCCCGCACGTTTTCCTCGTAATCGAGCGCGGCGTGGTCGCGGTGGAAATACCCGTGCGAGCCGATCTCGTGTCCGCGCGCGACGATCTCTTTGACGCAGGGGACGTTGTCGTCCGCCCAGCTCCCGCCGAGGAAAAAGGTCGCCTTCGCGCCGTATTCGTCGAGCGCGCCGAGGATGCCGTACACCTCCTCCGTCCCCCAATACACGTTGAACATGAGCGAAACGCCGTCCGCCGACGTTCCCTTTCGGACGGCTTTTTCGTCCAGCCCCGCGGCGGGATCTGCCATGGGAAAGAAACAGACTGCCGCCACGGCGGCGATGACGAGCGCGAGCGCGGCGTTGGTCGCCGCGGTCCAACCTTTCTTCAACAGTTTACCTCAAACAATCGGGATTTATCACCCCATTGTATGGGACTTGCCGCCGAGATATGCCTATTTTAATGTGACGACGGTGACGCCGCCCTCCCCCTCGCCGTACACGCCGAGACGGAAACTTTCCACGCGCGGATGCTTTTTGAGCAACGCATGCACGGCGGCGCGCAGTTTTCCCGTGCCCGTGCCGTGAATGATCCGCACTTCGCCGTAGTTCGCGAGCGATGCGCCGTCGAGGAACGTTTCGAGTTCGGAGACCATCTCCCCCGTCGTCATGCCGATGAGGTTGATCTCGCGGGCGGGCGTTCTGTCGCCGAGATCGCGCGTCACCCGCACGCGCGGCGTCTCCTCCTTTTTGGAGGCGACATAGAGGTCGGTGATCTTCGCCTTGACGCGCAAGCTCCCCGCCTGCACCTCGGCGACCCCCTTTTCGCGATTGACAGAGCGGACGACGCCCTCCGAATCCATGCTCGAAATGCGCACATAGTCGCCCGCTTTGAGGGTATCCCGATCGACGGGACGGGCGCGCTCGGGGGCGCGTTCCTCGGCGATCTCGATCTCTTTCATCTTATTTTTGAGGGTGCGGGCGCGGATGAGGTCGCGCTCGTCGGCGTGTTCCTTGCGAAAGACCGCCTCGATCTGCGCCAAGATCTCCTCCGCCTCCGCCGTCCGTTCGGCGACGATGCGCCGCGCCTCGGCTTTGGACGAGGCGAGAAATTTTTCCTTTTCCGCCGAAAATTTGCGCTCCTCCCGCTCGAGTTCATTGAGGCGGGTCTGCCACTCCGCCCGCAACCGCTCGTTTTCGCGGACGAGCGTTTCGGCGCGGATGCGGCTCTCCTCGGCGGCGCGCAGGGTGCGTTCGAAGGCGCGCGCTCCCTCCGACAAATAACCCCGCGCCTCCTCCACCGTTTCGGCGGGGAAGCCCAGCCGCGTGCAAATGGCGAGGGCGTTCGACGACCCCGGCGCGCCCATTTTCAGGCGATACAGGGGACGGAATCCTTCCGCGTCGAACTCCATGCTCCCGTTTTCGAATCCCTCCGTTTGGTAGGCGAACTCTTTGAGCGCGGAATAGTGCGTGGTGACGATGCCGCGGCAGCCCTTGCGCGCGAGGGCGCAGAGCGTGGCGCGGGCGAGTGCCTGTCCCTCCTCGGGATCGGTGCCGCCGCCCGGCTCGTCGATGAGGACGAAAGAATACTCCCCCGCCTCTTTCAGGATCTCTTTGAGGTTGACGATGTGCGAGGAGAACGTGGAGAGGTTTTCCTCGATGGATTGGCTGTCGCCGAGGTCGCAATACACGCCCGAGACGGTGAGCTCGCACGCCGCGGCGGGGACAAACAGCCCGCACGCCGCCATGAGACAGAACAGCCCGCACATTTTGAGCGTGACCGTCTTGCCCCCCGTATTCGCGCCGCTGATGAGCAGAAAGCGGCAATCCCGCCCCACGGAAACCGAGACGGGGACGGCGGTCTTGGGATCGAGCAGAGGGTGTCTGCCCTGTTTGATCTCCACGACGCCCTTGCGGTTGAGGGTGGGTTTGACCGCGTGCAGGGCGTAGCAATATTCGGCGCGGGCGTAAAATCCGTCCGCCTCGCAGAGCAGGCTCTGCGCGCTTTCGAGGGCGGCGCGCAGTTTGCCGAGCCGTGCCGAAAGTTCCTTTACGATGCGCTCCACTTCCTCTTTTTCGTCGATCATGAGGGTGCGCAGTTCGTTGTTCATTTCGAGCGTCTCTTCGGGCTCGATGAACACCGTTGCGCCGCTCTGCGAACGGTCGTGCACGAAGCCGCGGATGCTCCGCTTGTATTCGGCTTTGACGGGAATGACGAACCTGTCGCCGCGTACGGTGACGATGGCGTCCTGCAAAAATTTGCGCTCCTCGCCCTGCAAATACTGTTGCAGACGGGCGCGGATGCGCTCGCCGAGCAGGGCGATCTCGCGGCGGATGGAAAACAGCCGTTCGCTCGCCGTGTCCGCAACGGCGTCCTCGGAGAGGATCTTCTCTCCGATCTCCCGTTCGAGCGCGCGGTCGAACGTCAGCCGCCCGCAGAGCTCCCCGAAGATGGGCAGCGAGGGCGCGTAAGGGTGCACGGAATCGTACAGCACGCGCGCCGAACGCAACAGTTTCGCCGCGCCGAGAAGCTCGAAGAGCGAGAGCGCGGCTCCCTTTTCGGCGCGTTCGAGCGCATCGCCCATGGGCGGGAAATATTCGATCTTACCCGCCCCGAGCTCGAAGATGAGCCGCGCCGCCTCCTCCGTGGTATCGAGCAGACGCCGCGCCTCGGAGAGCTCTTCCGCGGGTTCCAAGCACAAGATCTCCTCTTTCGTATGCTCCAAGACGGCGTATCCCGCGACCGCCGCCAAAATTTTATTGAGCTCCAACTGCTCAAAACTGCGTTTCATTGCATGCTCCTTTCGGAATGCCCGCGCGTCTGCGCGCCGCTCTCCGCACGTCCGTCGGAAAGCGGGGACGCGAGCCCCGTCTGCGGGGCAAGATCGGCGCAATTATATACTTCGAAGCGGCAATCCCCGTTCGGCGCAACGTAGCGGCGAAGCGGAAATTCCCGCCCGTCCTCGTCCGTCATGCGGTAGATCTCCCGCCTGTCGCAATCCCCGCACGTCCGTTCAAAGGGACAGTAGATGAGGTCCATGAGCTTGATCGCGCCAGCGCGCAGGGCGAACGCCCCCGCCGCGGAGAGCGCGTCCTGTTCCCGCAGGGAGATCTCCTTGGAGAGCACGAAGCGGGGCGCGAACTCCCGCACGCCCGCAACGGCGTACGCGTTGGTCAGGTTGAATCCCACCCCCGCGAACAGCTCTTTTTGATAGCGTTGTGCGAGTTTTATGCCGTAATACCCCTCGCAATAGATCCCGTCGAACGGGGCTTGCATCAACCTCTCCGCCTCCTCCGACGTGAGGAAGGGCGGGAGATAGAGATAGACTTTCCCGCCGTGCGCGGGCGGGACGGGGGCGCGGAGATCGCGCGGGGCATAGATGAGGATTTCGTCCCCCGCTTTTATCCCGATCGCGGCGCGCTCCTCCCCCCGCACGGGGGTACAGGAGACGGCATGCGGGCGCAGGGCAAGCGGCGGGCGCGCGGGCGCAAGCGCGCGGGAAAGCGCGGCGTAAAACTCCCTGCGGAAAGCGTTGAGTTCGGACACGGGCACGAACGCCCCGTCCGTCTGCACGGTGATCCGCGGCGCGAGGGGAAGCCCGTCGACCCGCCCGAAGCAGGCGCGGATCTTGTCTTGCGTGAGCGGCGCGTTCTTCGCCGCGGACGCCCGTCCCCCCGTGAGGCACACGTCCCCGCAACGGACGCGCATCTCCTCCCCTGCGCAGATGCACACTTCCACATCGACGGGGCGCAGACGCACGGGCAGGGGTTCTTCGCGGGTGGTGAGCCGCACCTCGTCGCCCGCACATAGGGTCTGCGCACTTGAAATCCAAAAGCCGCCCTGCGCGGGAGCGGAAAACGCCGCGCCGCCGACCTCTTTCCCGCCGCGCAAAATTTTGAACGCGTCGCCCTTTTGCATGGGGACGTCGCTCTTGACGAAGTTCTTGCCCGAGACGAAGCCGACCCGCTCCCCGATGTGTCCCTGCACGTCGCGGGAAAGCAGATCTTTCTGCCCGAAGGCGAGCCCGTAGGTGTAGTCGCCGCGGTTATAGGCGCGTTTGAGGGCGCGAAACGCCGCTTTGCCGTCCTCGCCCGCGAGCAGGGCGCGGTAGTAGGAGACGGCAAAGGCGCAATAGGCGGGGCGGCGCAATCTTCCCTCGATCTTGAACGACGTTACGCCCGCGTCGGCGAGGTCGAAAATGCGCTCGCGCACCGAGAGATCGGAAAGGGAGAGGGCGTACGCCTCCTCCTCATACCCCTTGCGGTCGATGCGGTAGCGTTTGCGGCAGGGCTGTTTGCACCGTCCGCGGTTGCCGCTGTTGTTGCCCGCAAAGGAGGAAAAATAGCACTGTCCCGAAAACGCCGTGCAGAGCGCGCCCTGCACGAACGCCTCCGTCTCGATGACGGAAGAGATCTTACGGATCTCGGAAAGCGGCGTTTCGCGCGCCAATACCACGCGCGAAAACCCGAACTCCCGCGCCGCTTCCGCACCGTACGCGTTGCAACACCCCGCCTGCGTGGAGAGGTGCAGCACCATGGAGGGATAGGCGCGTTTGAGTTCGCGCCCGAGAAAGATGTCTTGGATGAGAAGCGCGTCCGCGCCCGCGTTCCATGCCGCGACCGCCAAGGCGAAAAAGTCGTCCGTCTCGCTGTCCTTGACGAGGGTATTGAGGGCGACGTGAACGCGCGCACCGAGGAGGTGCGCGGTACAAACGATGCGGGACAGGGCGTCTTGTCCGATCCCCGCGCCCGAACGCGCGGAAAACTGCCCGAGCCCGAGATAGATGGCGTCCGCGCCAGCGTACAGCGAGGCAAGTGCCGCCTCTTCGTTCCCCGCGGGCGCGAGAATTTCCCGTTCCATTATCTTCCGATGGTGCGCTGGATGAGCTCCTGCGCCGCGTCGTAGCCCATGCCTTTCAGGCGGTTGTTGCGGGCGGCGACCTCGATGAGAATGGCGAGGTTGCGCCCCGGGCTCACGGGGACGATGAGTTTGGGGACCTGTACGCCGAGGATATCCTCGACCGTGCCCTCGCCGCCGATGCGGTCGTACTCCTTATCCCGCCGCCAATGTTCGAGCTCCATGACGAGCTCGACCTCCTTTTCCTCCATCACCGAGCCCGAACCGTACATGTTCTTCACGTTGATGATGCCGATGCCGCGCAGTTCCATGAAATAGCGGATGCGCTCGGGCGCAGTCCCAACGAGCTCCTTTTCCACGCGCTTGATGAGCACCGAGTCGTCGGCAACGAGGCGGTGTCCGCGCTTGATGAGCTCCATTGCCGTTTCGCTCTTGCCCACGCCGCTCTCCCCCGTGAGCAAGATCCCCGTGCCCGATACGTCCATGAGCACGCCGTGTATGGTCGTGGAGGGGGCGAGCAGACGGTTGAGGTAGACGCAGAGGTCCGCCATGATGAGGGTGGTCATCTTGCCCGTGCGGAAGATGGGCGTGCCCGTCGCGCGGGCGCACTCCATAAATTCGGGCAGAACGGGCAGGTCGCGGGAGAAGATCACGCAGGGGATCTCCCCGCAGTCGAAGAGTTTACGGATCATCTCCGACCGCTGTTCAGACGAGAACGAGCGCATATACTCGTGTTCGGTGAGCCCGATGAGCATGATCCGCTGGGTGTCGAAAAAGCTGAAAAAGCCCGCAAGCCGCAACCCCGGTCTGTCCACGCTGATGCTCGTGAGGGTGATGAGCCCCCGCCCCGCATACAGCATTTCGAGGTTCAGATCGGACGCAAACTTGTCGAGCATGACCGTTTGGTTCGGCAAAATGATCTCGTTCATATCCTTTCTCCCATTGCGTATTCGAGTGCCGCGGCAACGCCGTCCTCCTCGACGGAGGGGACGACCGTTGCGATCTCTTTGAGCGCGGGCACGGCGTTTTCGACGGCAAACTTGCCGCCCGCCGCCGCGATCATGGGTGCGTCGTTCTCCTGATCGCCGATCGCCGCCGCCTGCGACGGCGAAAGCCGATAGTAGTCGCACAAAAATCGGACCGCCGCCGCCTTGGTTTGGTCTTTCGGCATGATCTCCACCAGCCACTCGGAGGAACAGGCGACGAAATATTCCTCCCCGAAGCGCGCTTCGAGCGTGCGGCGGATCCCGTCGCGCTCCTCTTTGAGGCACATCGCGAGTGCCTTCCGCACCCGCATCCCCCGCGCCGCCACTTCGGAGAGCGGCTTTTTGGGCACGGTCGCCTTCACGCGGCAGATGGCTTCGTACGCGTCGAGCAATCCGTCGCGGCGGTTGGCGTAGATCTTATCCCCCACATACATATGGATGTGCCAGCCCTGCGCCTCCATAAAGGTGAGCACGTCGTGCGCGCCCGCGCGGGAGAACGCGCCGTCTTTGATGAGCTTGCCCGTACGCACGTCAGCGACGATCGCCCCCTGCAACGCGATGACCAACCCGTCCTCCAAGCCGAGCTCTTTGAGACGGGGCAGAATGGAGGCGAGCATGCGCCCCGTACAGATGACGAACGTCCCGCCCGCCCTGCGGTATTCGCGGATGGCGCGGATATTGCGTTCGGAGACCGTACCGTCGGCACGGACGAGCGTGCCGTCGAAATCCGAAATAAACAGCGGATATCTCATAATTCCTCGAAATATTTCCTCACCCGCGCCGCGAG
Source organism: uncultured Clostridia bacterium (assembly GCA_947631005.1). Taxonomy (GTDB): domain Bacteria; phylum Bacillota; class Clostridia; order Christensenellales; family Borkfalkiaceae; genus Gallimonas. Next base: position 12,793 of record CANRJR010000017.1, read on the forward strand.
CTCGTTGCCGATGCCCGCCGTTTCGCGCAGTTCCTCCTCGCTCGCCCGCATGATCCTGTCGATCGTGCCGAACCGATCGAGCAGAGCCTGCCGCTTCTGCTTGCCGATCCCGCCGATCTCGTCGAGGACGGAGGCGAGGTTGCGCTTGCTGTGCAAGTTGCGGAAATAAGTAATGGCGAATCTGTGCGCCTCGTCGCGGATGCGCTGCAACATTTTGAGCGCATAGTCGCGCTTGTCGATCTTCACGGGATCGGAGGAATGCACCGTGAAGATCTCTTCCTCCTGCTTGGCGAGGGCGATGAGGTCGATGTCGCCGATCCCGAGGGAGGAGAAGATCTCCTGCACGGCGGAGAGCTGTCCCTTGCCGCCGTCGAGGACGATGAGCTGGGGCTTCGGGAAGCGTTCTTCCTCCTCCGTGCCGAGCTTGGAAAGCCGCCGCTGCAACACCTCTTGCATACACGCGAAGTCGTTCGCGCCCTCCACCGTGCGGATGCGGAAGCGGCGGTACTCGTATTTGTCCGCCTCGCCGTCGGTGAATACGACCATGCTCCCCACCTTATCGACGCCCGAGATGTCCGAAATATCGTAACATTCCATGCGGCGGGGATAGCGGCGCAGTCCGAGCAAGGTCTGCAACCGCGCGCAGGCGTTCTTTGTCATGTCGTTCTTATGTTCGATGGCGGAGACCGCCTTTTCGAGATACTCCTTGGCGTTCCCCTCCGCCATGTCGAGGAGCTCCCGCTTTACGCCGAACTTCGGATAGACGATCTCCACGCTCCGTCCCTGCTTCTCGCGGACGTACGACTGCAACAGCCCGTCGTCGACGCTCTCCCCGAGCACGAGCTCGTGCGGAACTTCTTTGTTGGCGTAGTACTGCGTGAGGAAGCTCATCAGCAGTTCGCCGCGCTCCCCCGCGCCTTCGTCAATGGAAAAGTTGACGCTCCCCTGCATCACGCCGCCGCGGGTGACGAGGAGGGAGACCGTCGCATACAGCCCGTTCCCCGCATACGCCCACACGTCGACGTCCACGTCCTTGGGCATGGAGGTGATCCGCCGCAAGCCGAGCTTGGAGAGCATGGCAATCTTGTTGCGATAGTCGAGGGCGAGCTCGAATTGCTCCTCCTCGGCGAATTGCTTCATCTTCTCCGTGAGCAGACACTCTGCGTCCTCATAGTCGCCCGACAAAAAGGCGATCGCGCGGTCGACGCACGCCGCGTACGTCTCCCTGTCGCAAAGGTGCGCGCAGGGCGCGAGACATCGCCCGAGATGATAGTTGAGACAGGGCTTTTTGGGCTTTTCGGAAATCGCGGTGCGGCAGGTGCGGACATGGTAGATCTTGGCGCAGACGTCGACGATCTCCTTGCAGTTGATGCCGCCCATGAACGGTCCGAAATACTTCCCGTCCTTTTTCACGCGGCGGGTGATCGAAAGATAGGGAAACTCCTCTTTGGTATGGACCTTGATGTAGGGATAGGTCTTGTCGTCTTTGAGGAGAATGTTGTATTTGGGTTTGTATTTTTTGATGAGGGTGTTTTCGAGGGCGAGCGCGTCCACCTCGGACGGGGTGACGACGTACGAAAAATCGGCGATACTCTCGACCATCGCCTGCACCTTGGGCGGCTTTTCGGAAGAATGAAAATATTGCCGCACACGGTTTTTGAGGACGCGCGCCTTGCCGACATAGATGACCGTGCCGTCCCGATCAAGCATGATGTAAACACCGGGAGAATCGGGCAACAGTTTGAGTTTTTCGCGCACGACACTTTCACCCATATTCCCATTATACACAACTCGCAAGCGATTTTCAAGGTTTTTGCCGAAATTTTTCCCGCAAAGTGCAAACCGCGGGCGGGGACGTCCGTCCCCGCCCGCGGTAAGAATGTCATTTCGCCTCCCCCGCTTCTTATATGTCATTTCGCCTCCCCCGCTTCTTATATGTCATTTCGCCCCGCTGCGGCTTCCAATTTGTCATTTCGAGCGGAGGCGCAGCCGTAGTCGAGAAATCTCCCTTATTTTTATCACACGCATCATCAACGACCAAGGGGATTTCTCCGCTTCGCTCGTTTCACTCGCTTCGGTCGAAATGACAGTGGGAAAGCGAACGGGCACTCCTAAAATTGTCATTTCGACCAAGCCGCGATAGCGGCGCGTGGAGAAATCTCCCGCAGTCTTATTGCCCTTAAAAATAAGGGAGATGTTTCGACACGCGCCCATGCGCTGTTTGGCGCACGGGCGCGGCTCAACATGACATTTTTAGAAGCGAACAGGCGTTCCCAATATGTCATTTCGCCCGCCTGCGGCTTCCAATTTGTCATTTCGAGCGGAGGCGCAGCCGTAGTCGAGAAATCTCCCTTATTTTTATTTCAAGCCGAATCAATGACCGAGGGGATTTCTCCGCTTCGCTCGTTTCACTCGCTTCGGTCGAAATGACAGAGAGAAAAATGTCGAAATGACAAAAAAAAGAATGTCAAAATGACATCGTAATATGGAAAAAGAACAATCAAACTGCGGGAGATGTTTCGACTTCGGCTCGTTTTACTCGCCTCCGCTACTTCTTCGCTTCGCTCCCCGTGCCGCCCTTGGAACGTATCAGAAACTGCGGGCACGGCTACTAACAGAAGAGAGAACGACCGTACCGACATATTTCTTCAACAAGCAAAATCCTCTCGGTCGCCTATGTGATCGCGCCCTCGCGCCCCGTAAGATAGTCGATAGAGACGTCGAAAAAATCGGCGAGCGCGATCAAATTGGACATAACGGGCTCTCGCAACCCGTTCTCCCACAAGCTGATGATCCCCTTGCTTACATGGATCTTCTTCGCCAACTCCTCCTGCCCGACCCCGAACTCCATGCGCAGTTCGCGCAACGTCTTTCCGAAAGTGTTCGCCATACCAAAATTTTCTCACAAAAGTAAGGAAAAATACTTGACTTCTTACTTTTGTAAGAGTAAAATGATAACAAATCTAACATTTATCGGAGGAACATATGAACATTGCAATGGGACCGGGGGAACGGGTCATCAAAGATTGGGTTTACGGCACGGTCAAGGAGGGGCGCACCAAAAAGAACGCCGAACTCGTTGTAACCAACAAGCGCATCATCACTTATTCGCAGAGCAAGATCGCCCTCGACATCGAGGAGATCCCGCTCTCTTCGGTGAACACGATCACCTATCACAAGGGGGGCGCGTCCTTTTTTGCCAAGCTCCTCGGCGTGCTTGAAATTATCATCGGCATTCCGTTTTCCGTCCTCATCGTCGGAATCAAGTGGATCATGGACGGCGTACGCCGAATCCGCAGCGGGGAATTTTCGTTGGAGATCACCATGCACGAGAAAGCGATCACGGGGATCTACCTCGGCTTGCGGCGCGGCAGATCGAAGAAAGCGAAGAAAGTAAAAGTTTGGATCAACAAAACCGCGATCGACGACATCGGCGCACAGCTCGGCGCGATCGTCCTTGCAAATCAAACCATATGACCCTCAACGCATGAAAAAACGCACCCCCGGGTGCGTTTTTTCATGCTTTCAATACCCCAAAAACTCGACGCCTTTCAAGAGCACGTCGTTCACGATCTCGTCGTACAGCGAATAGAAGATGATCTTCCCGTGGCGGTCGGTCGTCACCATGCCCGCGTCCTTCAAAAAGCGAAGCTGGTGGGAGACCGTCGTCTGGTTGATCCCGAGCACGCGGGAAATATCGGTAACGCACATTTCCGAGATGGCGAGCGCGGAGAGAATGCGCAGCCGCGTGTTGTCTGCGAAGATCGAAAAAAAGCGCACGAGCGACGTGAGCAGTTCGCCCTCGGGGACATATCCCTCGATCATGCCCTGCGTACGCCTGTCAAGCAACAATGTATCCATGGCACACCTCCTTTTTGTGAAAGCATACCATATGCTTGCATGCGCATACTTGAAAAGCCTGTCGTTCGGGGGGAGATCCTGTCGGATCTGTCATTCGACGGCGGTCACGGTGTAGCCCGCTTGGGTGACGGCGGCGATCAACGCCTCGTCGGCGACGTCGGGCGCGCATTCCACCTGCGCCGTCCCTTTCTTGCGCTTGATCGCGGCTTCGGCGTGGGTCACGCCCTCGACTGCCGAAAGCGCGTCGGCGACCCGCTTGCAGCAGTGTTCGCACATCATTCCGTCAATTTGCAGTGTCTTTTTCATGATATCTCCTTTTTCCGCGTCCGATTCGGTACGGACGCGGCGTTTTCCCGTAAGACGCAGGGCGTTGGTGACGACGAACAGCGACGAGAGGCTCATCGCCGCCGCCGAGATCATGGGATTGAGCGTAAGCCCCGCAAAGGCGAACGCGCCCGCGGCGAGCGGAATCCCGATACAGTTGTAAAAGAACGCCCAAAACAGGTTTTGCTTGACGATGCGCATGGTGCGGCGGGAGAGGTCGATCGCGTCGTTGAGCTGCCGCAGATCGCCCTGCAAGAGCACGACGTCCGCGCTCTCGATGGCGACGTCCGTCCCCCGTCCCATCGCGATCCCGACGTCCGCCTCTTTGAGGGCGGGCGCGTCGTTGATGCCGTCCCCCACCATCGCGACGTAGAGCGCGCGCCGCGCGCCCTCCTCCCGCGCCCGTTCGTTCTGCGCGCGCAGGTCTTTAACGATCTCCATCTTCCCCTCGGGGAGAAGTTCGGCGCGGACGCACGCATCGTAGGGCGGGAATCCCGCCTCCTTTGCGATATATCCCGCAACCGCGGCGTTGTCGCCCGTCAGCATGGCGGGAAGCGCGCCGCGCGCCGTAAGTCCCTCCACCGCCTCGCGGCTGCCCTCTTTGAGGGTATCGGCAAGCGCGAACAGGGCGAGCGTCTTTTCCCCGTCCGAGAGGAAGAGGACGGTCTTGCCTTCGGCGGTGAGACGGCGGAAAGCGTCGAGCGAAGCGGAGAACTTCACGCCGCGCGCCTGCATCATGCGCTCGTTGCCGAGGAAATACTCCCTGCCGCCGATCGTACCGACCGCGCCCTGACCCGTGACGTATTCGGCGTCCTCCGCGTCGTACCCGCCGCCGCAATAGTCGGCGATGCACTGCGCGAGCGGATGGTTGAGGTTGCGTTCGAGGGCGTAGGCGAGCTTCTTTTCCTCCTCGCCGCCGTCGAAATACACGACCTGCGGTCTGCCGACCGTGAGGGTCGCCGTCTTATCGAGCAGAACGTCGTGCACGTCCGCCAGCTTTTGCAGGGCTTCGGCGTTCTTGAAGAGCACGCCCATCGACGCGCCCCGCCCCGTTGCCGCCATCACCGCGACGGGCGTCGCCAGCCCGAGCGCGCAGGGGCAGGAGATGACGACCACGCTCACCGCAAAGTTGACGGCGCGCGCAACGTCGCGCGAGACGAGCATCCATATGAGAAAGGTGAGGAGGGCGACGGCGAGCACGGCGGGCACGAAGAACGCCGCGATCTTGTCGGCAAGCTTCTGGATGGGGGCTTTGGACGCCCCCGCCTCCCGCACCATGCGGATGACGGACGAGAGAAAGGTGTCCTCGCCCACTTTATCTGCTTTGATCTGCAAATATCCGCTCACGACGAGACAGCCGCTCGTGGCGCGTTCCCCCGCGCCCCGCTCGACGGGAAGGCTCTCCCCCGTGACGACGGACGCGTCCACAAAGGCGTGCCCCGACGAGATCTCCCCGTCGACGGCGATACATTCGCCCTGCCGCACGATCACGGCGTCCCCCTCTTCCACGTCGGAGAGCGGAAGTTTCTTTTCGACGCCGCCGCGCAAAACGGTTACGACGTCGGGCGCGAGCGAGCGCAGTTTTTCCACCTCCCGCCCCGTGCGCTTCTTGCTCTTGTCCTCCAAAAACTTCCCGAGCGTGACGAGCGTGACGATCATCGCCGCCGCCTCGAAAAAGAGGGCGTCGCCCTCGGGATGAACCGCCGCCTGTACGACGCTGTACCCGAACGAGACCGCCGCGCCGAGCGTGACGAGCGTATCCATATTGGGGACGAGCCGCACCGCCGCGCGCACGCCGCTCACGAAAAATTTATAGTTGACGGCAAGGATCGCCGCCGTGAGCCCGAGCTGAAACCCGTGGTTAAGCCACCCGTGCGGCACGGGCAAGCCGAGCATGTGTCCCATCGAGAGGTACATCTCGGGCAAAAGGAAACCGAGCGACAGCAAAAAACGCACCAAGAGGGAGAACCGCTCCCCCTTGGCGGGCGTCTTGCCGTAGTCGTAAATGCCATAGCCGAGGCTGCGCACCGCCGCGCGGATCTCCCCGTCGCTCACGCCGTTTTCGTCGAACTCCGCCTCCATGCTCCCGTCCATGAGCGAGACGGTGCAAGCCGCGACGCCGTTCAACTTCTTGACCGTGCGTTCGATGCCCGAAGCGCACGCCGCGCACGTCATGCCCGTCACAGAATACCGTTGTTTCATTGATATCTCCTTACGAGCGCGATGATCTGATCGACGGACGCCGTGTCGCCGCGGCGGATATCCTCGACGATGCAATGGTGCATGTGACGTTCGAGCATGCCGTACGCGAGACTGCGCACCGCCTGAAAGATCGCCGAAAGCTGGATGATGACCTCCTCGCAATAGCGATCCTCCTCCACCATCTTCTTGACCCCGTTCAACTGCCCGATGAGACGGTTGAGCCGCACTTCGAGTCCGTGCTTCTCTTCCGCGCTCCGCACCGTCTTTCGCGCCCCCGTTTCGCAACACTGCGACGGTTGTTGCTCTGCGCAACAGTCAGGTTGCTCACTTACGCAACAGCCTGTTTTTTGCTCGGGCGCGCAATAGTCGGGCTGCTCGCTTACGCAACAGTTTGTTTTGATTTCCGTATCGGCGTTTCTCATCGCTTTTTGCATTTCCTCACTTCCGATTATATTTTTACACTTCTTAACTTCTCGCGTTCTACGACATTATATACCCCCGACGGGTATTTTGTCAAGCGGAAATGTTCACAATTTTTGTTTTGCAGGCAAAACAAAATTTCGTGAGGGAAACCAGCTCTCGCTTTAATTCAATTCGTCCTCTCGTTCGCTTTGTAAGACAATAAGCCGCAAGTGTGCGGCAAATTGGGTGGAGCGGCGTTGCTTCTGTTCATCAGCCCTGTGGGCTGTGAACAACGCCGCGACAGGAGCGCAGGCAGGCGCGACGGGCTTTGCGGCGGTCCCTGCCGCCCAAAGGCGCAGCGTATAGGGTTCCCGCAAAAAGACGTAGTATTTTTGTGGGATAAAAATAGCGTGGTTTTCCTCGCGCCATTATTTGGAAGCATAAGGACGTTATAAATTTGTCATTCAGAGCGAAGCGAAGAATCTCCCGCAGTCTTATTTGTTTGTTTTCCGCTGTCATTTCACTCCTCTTTTTGTCATTTTGAGCGGAGGCGAGCGTAAGCGAGCCGAAGTCGAAAAATCCCCTTGGTCGTTAATTCGGCTTGAAATATAATGCGGGAGATTTCTCGACGCGCTCGTTTCACTCGCTTGCTCGAAATGACATATTGGAGTGGAAGGGCGTTCTCATGGGAACACCTCTTCGCTTCTAATACACTATTCCTTATTCCCTCGCGAAAAAAGACGAAGTATGTTTTCGCGAAAAGGAGCGGACGAAGTATTTTTTCGCGAAGAAAAGCATCGAAAAATCCCGCGCTAAAAGCGCGGGATTTCGTTCTGTCAGACAAAACTGTTTGCTCTTTTGAAACTTGTTATGCCTTATGGAAATGTTCTTTGCCCATGCCGCAGAGCGGGCAGACCCAATCGTCGGGAAGCTCCTCGAACGGGATCGCGCCGTCGTACTCGTAGCCGCAGACGTCGCACACCCACTTCGCGGCGGGCGCGCCCGAGCCGCGCTTTTCGAACATATCCTTCCCCATGCCGCAGAGCGGGCAGACCCAATCGTCGGGAAGTTCCTCGAACGGGATCGCGCCGTCGTACTCGTACCCGCAGACCGTGCACACCCACGTCTCGCCCGAACCCGTCTGCGGTTTGACAAAGGTGGGCGCGTTGACCGACGTCTTTCCTTTCAATTCCTCGTGATAGTAGGCGTACGTCATAGGCTTTCCGCGGCGGAGGTTGTCGCACTCGAACACCTCGCCCAAAAATACGGTATGCGACGACGTTTCCCAACGGTCGACGACCTTACAGCACAAGAAGGCGACGGCGTCGTCGGGCACGGGAAGTTTGCCGCGCACGGCGTACTTCACGCCCGCGAACTTATCGACGTCCTTCCCCGACGTAAAGCCGAATTTCCCGATGAGTTTGGGGTCGGAATTTTGGGAGAGGATGGTGATCGCAAAATATCCCGTTTCGGAGATGCAACGGTGGGTATAGTTGTTCTTATTGATGCTTACGGCGACGGTTGCGGGGGAGGAAGTCACCTGCATCGCGCTGTTGGCGACGCAGCCGACGGGACGTCCCTCGTCCCAGGTGGTGCACAGATACACGCCGTATGAGAGTTTGAAAAGGGCGGCTTCGTTCATGGTTTCTCCTTATTTTACGCGATCGTACAAAAACAATGCAGAAAAAAAGCGGACGGAACGTCCGCTGTTTCTCACTTCTTATCTTCTTTTTGGGCGACGACCTCTTTGCCGTCGTAGTAGCCGCAGTTCTTACAAACTCTGTGCGCGACTTTCAGTTCGTGGCAATGCGGGCACTCGACAAGCGTCGCCGCGCTCGCCGTATAATTTGCAAACCGCTTGTTCGTTCTGCTCTTCGACTGCTTTCTTTTCGGTACTGCCATAATTCCACCTCACTTGCGATTTCATATTTCGTCCGCACACGCCTTGCAAAGGAGAAGGTGCGGGAGCGCGAACACGACCGTATCGCGCATCAACTCTTCAAGCCGAACCGTACCGCCGCGATAGCCGTACGTTTCCCCGTCTCCGTCGCCCTCGGTAAACACGCCGTACACCGCACCCTCGACCGTTTGGACGGCGGGAGACAGACAGCGCGAACATTCGCCTTCGAGCGTAAATTCGACCGTCCCGTCTACGGTGACCGTGCGATCCTCCGCAATGCGATAGCAAAGCTCGGCTTTCGCGTCGCCCGCAAAGGACGTATAGGGAAGATCGTTGAGCGCGTCGTCGGGACGGAACGCAAACGCGAGCGTTCCCTCGTATCTTTTTTCCGCCGCAGAGCGACGCACATCGATGACAGGGATCATTGACTTACAAAGTATAGGATATTTCTATCCTTTTGTCAATCTTTTTTCGCGCCAAATTCCAAGAATTTGCGAAAAATCAGAGCAGAGCCGCCGTTTCGCGCGCGATCACGAGTTCTTCGTTGGTCGGGATCACGAGAAGTTTCACGCGGGAATCCGCCGCCGAAATGTCGTGGATTGTCCCGTCGTTGCGGTAATTGTTCTTCTCTTCGTCGAGTTTGATGCCGAACGCCTCCATGCCCTCGGCGATCCCCTTGCGGACTTCGGGCGTATTTTCGCCGACGCCCGCCGTAAACACGATCGCGTCCAGCCCGCCGAGCGCAGCCATATACGCGCCGACGTACTTCTTGCACGAATAGATGAACATGTCGAGGGCGAGCCGCGCGCGGTCGTTGCCCGCCGCTTTCGCCGCCGTCAGGTCGCGGAAGTCGGACGAGACGCCCGAGATCCCGAGCATGCCGCTCTTTTTGTTGAGATAGGTGAGCCCCTCCGCCATCGTCATACCCTTTTTGCGGCAGAGGAATTCCACGGCGGCGTAGTCGATATCGCCGCTCCGCGTGCCCATCGGGACGCCCGCGAGCGGAGTGAAGCCCATCGACGTATCGATGCACTTCCCGCCGTCTACCGCCGAAATGGACGACCCGTTCCCGAGATGGCAGGTGATGATTTTGAGCTCTTCGGGACGCTTATGGAGATACTCCGCCGCCGCCCCCGAAACGAATTTGTGCGACGTGCCGTGCGCGCCGTATTTTCTCACCTTATATTGCTTGTAGTCGTCGTAGTCGATGGCATAGAGATGGGCGTAGTCGGGCATGGTCGCGTGGAAAGAGGTGTCGAACACGAGTGCCATCTTCTTCCCCGGCATGACCGCGCGGCAGGCGTTGATGCCGAGAATGGCGGCGGGGTTATGCAGAGGCGCGAGCTCGGCGATCTCCTCCATCGTCTGCATCACCTCGTCGGTGACGAGCGTGGTTTTGGTGAACGCTTCGCCCGAGGCGACGACGCGGTGACCCACGGCGTCGATCTCGTCCATCGAACGGATCACGCCCGCCTTTTCGTCGACGAGCTCTTGAAGCACGAGCGAAATCGCCTCGGTATGGTTGGGCAGTTCGCGTTCGATGACGAACGTCTCCCCGTTCGCCTTATGGGTGAGCTTGCCGCCCGCAATGCCGATGCGCTCGCACGTCCCCTTGGCGACGACCTCCTCGGTCTCCATGTTGATGAGCTGATATTTGAGGGAGGAACTCCCCGCGTTGATGACCAAGATCTTCATCGGTCTCCTCCTCAATCGATGACCTGCAACGCCGTGATGGCGACCGCGCAGACGATATCCGACGTCTTGCACCCGCGCGACAGGTCGTTGAGGGGCTTGGCAAACCCTTGGCAGATCGGGCCGATCGCCTGGAATCCGCCGAGACGCTCGGCGATCTTATAGCCGATGTTGCCCGCTTGCAGATCGGGGAAGATGAGCACGTTTGCATGTCCCGCCACCTTGGACGCCGGTGCTTTGAGCGCGGCGACTTCGGGGACGAGCGCGGCGTCGAACTGCAATTCGCCGTCGAGCGCGAGCGAGGGTGCTTTTTCCTTGGCGATGCGCACCGCCTCCTGCACGTTAGTCACAAGGTCGTGCTTGGCACTTCCCATCGTGGAGAACGAGAGCATGGCGACGCGGGGCGTGAGACCCGCGATCTCCTGCGCGCTCTTCGCCGTGGCGATGGCGCACTCGGCGAGCCCCTCCGCGGTGTAGGTGGGATTGAGCCCGCAGTCCGCGAAGATGAGCATGTCGTCCTCGCAATACTTGTTGCCGCCCGCAGGCGCGACCATGAGGTTGAAGCTGGAAACCGAATTGACGCCGGGCGCGGTCTTGATGATTTGAAGTCCGGGACGGAGGGTGTTCGCCGTCGAATGGCACGCGCCCGAAACGAGCCCGTCCACGTCGCCGTTTTTGAGCATGAGCGCGCCGAAGAAAGTGGGATCTTTCGCCTGCTCTTTCGCCTGTTCCTCGGTCATGCCCTTGCTCTTGCGAAGCTCATAGAGAAGCGCGGCGTATTCGGGAAGTTTTTCGCTCGTTGCGGGCTCGATGATCTCGATCCCCGTGAGGTCGACGCCGGGGTTTTTGGCGGCGATCTCCTGCGCGTTGCCCAGCAATACGATGCGCGCGATCTTCTCCTCGACGCATTCCGCAGCCGCCTCCACGACGCGGCTGTCCTCGCCCTCGCAGAGGACGATCTTCTTATATTTTGCCGAAGCCTTTTTCTTGATCGTCTCGATGATCGTGCCGCTTTCGGCGATCTTTCTGCCGAGTTTTTTGACCGACTGTACAAATCCTGCCATAAAAAATTCCTCCAAACTCTTTCTTTTTTTTCGGCTTTCGTATATAATGAATTTACGAAACCTGACCTATCTATGACATTATACACCTTTTGCCCGCGATTGTAAAGAAATGGAGGCGAAAAAAGATGAAAATTTGTGCCGTCATCTGCGAATATAACCCGTTCCACAACGGACATGCCTACCAACTGCAACAGATCCGCGCGATGAGCGGGTGCGACAAGATCGTCTGTCTCATGAGCGGGAACTTCACCCAGCGCGGCGAAGCCGCCGTCCTCGGAAAGTATGTGCGCGCGCGGCATGCCGTGCTCGGCGGCGCGGACGCCGTTCTGGAACTTCCCGTTGCCTTTGCCGTCTCCCCCGCCGAACTGTTCGCGCAGGGCGCGGTGCATATTCTCTCTTCCATCCCCGCCGTCACCGCACTCGCCTTCGGGTGCGAGAGCGGCAACAAGGAGAGCTTTCTCTCCCTCGCCCGCATCCTCTCCCGCGAGGACAAGGCGTTCAAAACCGCCCTCAAAGAGAATATGAAGGACGGCACGTCTTACGTCCGCGCCCGCACGCAGACCCTCCTCTCCCTCAACGCCGACGTCGACGAGCAGATGCTCACCGCGCCCAACAACATCCTCGGCGCAGAGTACTGCCGCGCCATTCTCATGCAGGGCGCGTCCATCGAGCCGCTCCCCATCCCCCGCATGGGCGCAGGGTATTCCGATGAAACTATGGCGCGGAATTTTTCTTCGGCGACCGCCCTCCGCGCCGCCCTCAACGACCCCGCGAGAAAGACGCAAAAGCTGATCAAGAAAAACGTCCCCCCCTTTGTTTGGGAGGACCTCCGCGGCGACGTGCCCGCCTATCGCCCCGCCGCGGTGCTCTCGCTGCTCCGCGCAAGCGAGGAGGAGATCGCCGCCGCGCCCGACTGCGCCGAGGGGCTGGAAAACAGGCTCAAAGCACTCGCCCGCTCCAATCCCGTGTACGGCGACGTCATCGAAAAGGTGACGACCAAGCGATACACCGCGTCGCGCCTGCGCCGCATTCTGTTGCAGGTGTTCCTCGGCGTGCGCCTCAAAGACGTGCGCGCCTACCTCGACGCCCCCCTCTACTGCCGTACGCTCGCCCTGCGCAAACAGGGCGCGGAGGAGATGTTGTCCGAACTCGCGCGCGGAAGTTTCCCCCCGTTGGTGCGCAGAAGCGACGCCGACCGCCTCAAACGGGACGCGCTCTCCTGCTTCCGCCTCGACGCCGCCGCCAACGACGCCTACAACGCCCTCTCGGGCCGCTACTCGGGAGACTTTGAAACGCTGTTTGTATAGACATTCACAAATTTTCTTTTCTTGTGCCGTGCGCGTTGCGCTTACGCGCCGCGCGTGGCGAAAAGAAAATTTCGTGAGGGAAATGAGCTATCGCATTAATTAAGTTGATCGTCTCGTTCGCTTTGTAAGACAATAAGCCGCAGGTGTGCGGCAAATTGTGTCGCGCACGGCAGAAGTGAATTCTGCCTAACGCCATTATTGGGAACGGTTCACACTTTTCTTTTCGCTCCGTGCCCGTTGCGCAAAGCGCGCCGTGCGTGTCGCGAAAAGAAAAGTCGTGAGAGAAACTTACTCTCGCTTTAATTAGATCCCGTCCTCAAAATCGGTATGTAAGACAATAAGCGCGAAGTGTCGCGCAAATTGTGTCGCGCAGCGGAAAAGTGTGATTTTCCTCGCGCAACATGATTGGAAGCCTGAAAGGCATTCTATATGTCATTCTTCGCTTCGCCCGCTTCTTATATGTCATTTCGACCGAAGCGAGTGAAACGAGCGAAGTGGAGAAATCTCCCGCAGTTTATGGTTTTCCTCGCGCCATTATTTGGAAGCCAAAAAGGCGTTTCTAATATGTCATGTTGCCCCGCCCGCAGTTTCTGATACGTTCCAAGGGCGGCACGAGCGGGCAACGCCCGCGAAGTAGCCAAAAATCCGTGCCGAGCAGGCACGGATTTTTGTGTCGAAACATCTCCCGCAGTTTTATTTGCCCTTTGCTTATATTGCTTTGTCATTTCGTTCTACTTTTTTCTGTCATTTCGCCCCGCCCGCGGCTTCTATTTGTAGACCAAGGGCGGCACGAGGAGCGAAGCGACGAAGTACCAAGCGAACGCAGTGAGCGCGCGGAGAAATCCCCTTGGTCGTTGATTAGGCTTGCAATATAATAAGGGAGATTTCTCGACTACGGCTACGCCTCCGCTCGAAATGACATATAAGAAGCGGGGGGCGAAATGACAAATTGGGAATGCCTGTTCGTTCGAAATGACATAGTAGAAATGGGCAAAGCGAAATGACGTATTTGAAACCTTGGGCGGGTCGAAATGTCATATTTGAAACCTCGCTCTGAATGACAAAAAACAACCGAAACAAGCAACGCGCTTTTGCGGATGCAAAAGCGCGTTGCCGTATTTTTGAAGTTTCGAAAAAGCGAAGCCCCGATCAACCGACGAGCCCTGTGCCCGTGAGCGTGGAATAGTTGTTCATGAAAAGCGCGTAGCTCTGCGCGCCCTCTTCGGGGTGGCTCATGCAGGTGATCGTGAAGCCCGACTTGTTCTGGTCGTCGAGCCATGCGGTGCGCACGACGCCGTAGTACAGGTTCTGTCCGGGCGTCGGCTCGAAGCCCTCTTTGAAGCGGAGGACGATGTAGCCGTTGCCGTACATCTGCCACGTGCCGAGCTCGGAGGTGGCGTCGGAGATCTTGCCGTCCTCGGTGAGGGTGACGTCGACGGAGGTCGCCGCCAAGTTATTGTCGTTTTTGAGCGCGACCATCTTGAACTTCCCGTCTTGGGTGTACTTGAAGAGCTCTGCCTGCGTGACGGCGCGGCCCGACTCCCCGCCGTAGCGGTTGGGGTTGATGACGAGATCGCCCATCGAGTTGAGGTAGTATTGGTGGATCTGCGACACGAACACGATATCCTGCGTCACGTTGTTCTGTTGATAGGTGTCCGTACGGGTGATGTACGCCGCGACGTTCACGCCGTCTTTGGTCGTGAAATAGTCGTTATGTCCGGGCAGACGGATGTCGATGGACGTGTTCTTGTCGGCGTCCTGCCACTTGAACGTGCCCATGTACTTGTTGCCCGAGTTGTTCTTGTCGCCCACGCCGACGTTGTAGACGATGCCGCCGTTCGTCGAGCGGTAGATCCCCCACACGCTCTCGCTTCTGCCGCCCCACATCTGATAGGCACTGTCCAATCCGTTGTAGGAATGCGAGCTGTAATAGTAGGTCTTGTTCTTCGCATACACTTTCCCCGTTTCGTCGGAGACGGTAACGCCGTCGTGCCGCGCGATGACGGGTGCTTCCATGAAGTTGAGCGAGATCATCGTGCCGTAGAACGGGTGCTTGATCAAAGTATCTTTGGTCGCGCCTTGGTTCTTGGCGAAATCCATGTACATATCCACGGCTTCGTTTCTGTATTCGCGGATGGTGGCGATGTCTTTGAATTCCCCGCTCTCATACATCTTGTCTTTGCGCAGACCCGTCTTGGGGTTGAGTTCAAGCATCCAGTTCCCCGTTCCGAACGAGCCATACGCCATGTACATCTTGCCGTCGGGCGAGTAGATGATCTGCGGGTCGATGGAGTTGACGTCGTACGACGAATCCGCAGTTCTCTGCGGGATCGCCGACTGCATCAAGACGCCCTGATAGGTGAACGACCCCGGCGTAAGCGACATCGAATGGAAGAGCACGATGCACGCCTTGGAATACTCACTGCCGTCCGTGTTATGTGCTAAATGGGAAACGCAGCAGGTGTACAGCCAATAGCCGCCGCCGTATGCGGGGACGATGTCGGGTGCCCACCATTGAATGCCTGGTGCTCCATCCGGTGCAAGGGAGACGTTCTTCTCCTCTTCCCAAAGGTCGATGAGGGGCATGGGCGTGGTGACCGCCGTCGCCTTGCCCTTGTATTCCCAATGGATGAGGTCCTCCGAGCGGCGGATCTCGTTGCCCGTCGCCCAGCCCGTCGAGAAGATGTAGTAGGCGGGCTTGCCGTTCTCCTCCACTTCGATGAGGGAGGGATCGTGCGTGCCTCCGAGCAGTTTACTGCCTTGCGTGAAATCGCTTCCCCGATTCGGCGTATATTGATTGTTTGGATTGGTGACGTATGCGGGGACGACCTCGACGCGGAAGCTCTTGTCGCCCTTGGAAAGGATGACCGTTCCCGCGCTCTTTGCCGTGAGCACGCCGTTTTCGTAGGTCGCCACGACGCCCGCCGCGACCTCTTCGCCCGCCGCGTTCGTCTCTTTGACCGTATCGTACCCTTTGAGCTCGATCGACGTTTGATCCGCGGGGATCTCGATCCCGTCGTCGGGCAGGTTGTCGTAGCAAATTCTCGCCGCCACGGCGGGTTCGGTCTTGCCGCCGCATGCGCCGAGCACGGCGAGCGACGAGAGCACCATGACCGATCCGAGCGTCAGCGCAAGGATCTTGCTTGTTTTCCTCATGATTTTCCCTCCAACACAAATTTGCTCTATTTTACCATAATCCGAACAATATTGCAATAGAATTTGAAAAAATTTTTTCCGTCACGGACGGCGTAGACGGCTATGGACGACCGCCCTTGCGCCTTCCGCGGAACGCGCAAGATCTCCCCCCAACGGGAGGAGACCTTGCGAGAGAATATGAAAAAATCCAAAGGGTGGACGATGTGAAACGATTTTATGAGAGTATCATACCGCGCGCAAGTGAAAATTCTGTGACGGCGGCATGAAAAAGGGGTAAGAATTAAAAATATTTGCGCGCGATGGCATAGGCGACGCGGATGCCGTCCGCCGCCGCCGACGTGATCCCGCCCGCATAGCCGCATCCCTCGCCGCACGGATACACGCCCCCGATCCCCGCCGCCTGCAAGTCCTCCCCCCGCAGGATGCGCACGGGCGAACTCGTGCGCGATTCCACGCCCGTGAGCACGGCTTCGTAGGCGGCAAACCCCGCAAGACGGTTGCCGAAGTCGGGCAGAGCCGCGGCGAGCGCGTCGGAAAGCGGCGCGGGCAAATAGGAACGGACGGGCGCGAAGGACGTCCCGATCGCATAGCTCGGCTGTACCTCGCCGAAATAGTAACTCTCCCTGTCCGCAAGGAAATCCCCGACGAGCTGGACGGGCGCACGGTAGTCCCCGCCGCCCGCTTCAAAGGCGGCGCGCTCCATTCTGCGCTGAAATTCCACGCCCGCAAGCGGGTGTTCGCTCCCGAAATCCTCCCGCTTCACCTGTACGACGAGCGCGGACGAGGCGTTCTTCTCCCCGCGGTCGAAGTTGCTCATGCCGTTCGTGACGACGCCTCCCTCTTCGCTCGCCGAGGGGATCACCACGCCCCCGGGGCACATGCAAAAGGTAAACACGGCGCGTTCGGAGGCGTGCGACACCAGCTTGTAATCGGCGGCGGGGAGGGCGGCGTAACCCGCGCCGTACTGCGCTCTGCCGATCGCCGATTGCAGGTGTTCGATGCGCACCCCCGCGGCGAACTCCTTCTGCTCGACGGCGAACCCGCGGGAGAGCAACATCTCAAAGGTGTCCCGCGCGCTGTGTCCCACGGCGAGCACGAGGGCGTCCGCCTCCTCCCACACGCCGTTGAGGCAGACCGCCGCGAGTTTGCCGTCTGCGATCTTGATATCGTCGAGACGGG
Source organism: uncultured Clostridia bacterium (assembly GCA_947631005.1). Taxonomy (GTDB): domain Bacteria; phylum Bacillota; class Clostridia; order Christensenellales; family Borkfalkiaceae; genus Gallimonas. The sequence continues at coordinate 29,880 of CANRJR010000017.1, forward strand.
TGGAAAAGCGAACCTCTCCCCCCTCTTTGAGAATATGCTGTCTCATGGAAAGCACGACGCGGCGCAAGTTGTCGCTCCCGACGTGCGGCTTGCCCAAATACCCCACCTCCTCGGGCGCGCCGAAGCGGACGAACGCGTCGAGCACCTCGCGGTTGAGCGGGCTGTTGGTCTGCGTGTTGAGCTTGCCGTCCGAGAACGCGCCCGCGCCCCCCTCGCCGAATTGGACGTTGCTCTCGGTGTCGAGTTTGCCCGTCGCCTGAAACCGCGCCACGTCCCCGGCGCGCTCTTCCACCTTTCTCCCGCGCTCGACGAGAACGGGGCGGATGCCGTGCCGTAACAGACGGATCGCGCAAAACAGCCCGCACGGACCCGCCCCCGCGATGACGACCTTGGGCGGCTTGCCCTTGATCTTCTCGAATACGGGCGGCGGCGACTGTTTCTCGCGGTCCGAACACTCCACCGTGTACACCCAGCGGATGTCCGACTTGTCCCGCGCGTCGAGCGATTTTTTGAGGATGCGGAAGTACTTGACGGGCGCGTGCAACTTCCTTTCGCAAATGCGCAAAAGCGCGGTCTCCCGTTCGTGGGGACGGAGAAAGAGGTCGTGCAAAATCATGCTTTCCCTCCGATCGCGTCCGCGACGCACAGTCCCGAGGCGAACGCCCAATGCAAATTGTAGCCGCCGCAGTCGCCGTCCGCATGGAGGATCTCCCCCGCGAAGTACAGCCCCCGACGCAAGAGGCTCTGCAAGCCCTCGTCCGTCTCGCCGAGCGGAATGCCGCCCCGCGTCACCTGCGCCCGTGCAAAGCCGAAGTCCCCCGTAACGGGCAATAAAAAGCGTTTTATGCGCTCGCACACCTCGTCCTCCCGCGCCAGCATGCGCGCAAGTCCGTTGGGCAGCACGCACAGCAGCGACCCCGTCTTTTGGAATACCGTTTGCAGTTTTTCGGGGGAGACGTCGGGTAACAGGTCGAGTTCGAGCACGTCCCCTTTCTGCGCATACGAGGAGGCGCGGAAGATCAGATCTCCCGAAACGCCGCCGTCCGCAAACAAAATGTCCCCCCGTCCCGAAAAGAGCGTCTCGCCCCCGCGCACAAGGCGCAACGCGCCGTCGATACGGATGCCTTTGAGACCGCGGACGAGCGCGGGATCGCATTTGAGCGGCACGAGCGCGGGCGAAAGCGGCGTAACGGTATGCCCGAACGCGCGCGCAAGCGCGTACGCCGAACCGTCCGTTCCGAACGCGGGCGCGGCTTTCCCGCCCGCCGCCAACACCACTGCGTCCGCGCACATCTGTCCCCCGTCCCACATGAGCGTAAACTTCCCGTCATATGTGACCGAACGCACATGCACGCCCGTCAAGACGTCTGCGCCGCACTTTGCAAGCGCGCCGCGGAACAAGTCGGTCACCGCCGAAGCCTGCCGCGACGCGGGATAGACCCTACCGCGCCCGTCCGCCAAAAAGATGCCGCCCATGCTTTCGAGAAAGCCGACGATCTCCTCCGTCCCGTACCGCGAGAGAATGCGGGAAAGGCGGGCGGGATCGTCCGTACGGTAATGCGCGGGCGAAATGTCGGTATTGGTCACATTGCCCTGACCGTTGCCCGTCGCCGAAAGTTTTTTCCCGAGACGGTCGCCCCGTTCAATAAGGACGGTCTTTCTGCCGCCGCGCGCGAGCCGAAGCGCGCAAGCCATGCCCGCCGCGCCGCCGCCAATCACCGCAACGCACCCCGTGTGCGTATCGAAATTCATATTTTTTGCCATAATCTTATAATAACGCAAATAAAAATATTTGTCAATGGATTGACAGGCGCACATTTTCGTGCTAAAATAGAGACAATCTAACAGACCGCAAATCAAAGGAGAACATCGCTATGTCACTTTCGTTCCTTGCAACGGGCGTCGCCGACTATGTGAAAGACCATATTCCGCTCATCGCCGTGCTCGCAGTTATTCTCGTTTTGATCGTCGTCCTTTTGGTCACGATGATCGTCCTTTCCTCCAAAGCCAAAAAGCAAAAGGAGAACGCCGCGCAAGAACCCGCCGAAGAGCCTACGCCCGCGCCCGCCGAAGAAGAGCCCGCGCCCGTCGAGGAAGAGCCCGCGCCCGTCGAGGAAGAGCCTGCACCCGCTCCCGTTGAAGAGCCCGCGCCCGCTCCCGTCGAGGAAGAGCCTGCGCCCGCTCCCGTTGAAGAGCCCGCTCCTGCCCCCGTCGAGGAAGAGCCCGCTCCTGCTCCCGTCGAAGAAGAGCCCGCTCCTGCCCCTGTCGAGGAAGCCGCACCCGCTCCCGTCGAAGAAGAGCCCGCGTCCGCTCCTGTCGAGGAAGCCGCACCTGCTCCCGTCGAAGAAGAGCCCGCACCCGCTCCCGTCGAGGAAGCCGCACCCGCGCCCGTCGTCGCGGAAACCGAACAAAAACCTGTCGAGGAGAAACCCGTGAAAAAGAATAAGAAACCTGCGGAGAAACCCGCCAAGAAACCCGCGGAAAAGCCCGTTGAGAAAGTTGCGGAGAAACCCGCAGAAAAGGAAAAGCCTGCCGAGAAACCCGCCAAGAAACCTGCGGAAAAGCCCGCCGAAAAGGCGGCGGCTGTCGCCGCAACGGCGAAGAAGCCCGCGGCAAAGAAAGCGGAAAAGGTGTCCGCCGCCAACGGCAAGTGGGTCATCTACTCCGTCAACAACAAATTCGCCTTCCGTCTCGTGGCGTCCAACGGCGAAGTGATGCTCACGAGCGGCGTCCCCTACGCCTCTCTCGCGGGCGCGAAAGCGGCGATCCAGACGTATAAAACCAACATCGCCAACCCCGCCAACTTGCAGATCGACGACGCGACCAAGAACGGCAGTTACTTCGTAAAGATCCTCAACGCGCGCGGCGGCTTGCTCGCGACGAGCTCGGACTACAAGACCCGCTCGGGTTGCGAAAGCGCGGCGGAATCCATCAAACGCTGGGCAGAGACGACAGTCATCGAAGTCGAACAACCCGACGAATAACCCCGCTTCCGTTTCATCGGAAACCTTAAAAATCGTAAAAACGCTCTTGCCCACAAGCAAGAGCGTTTTTTATTCCGAGGTTGTGAAGCATGCTGAATGCGCTATTCCACCAATTCCCGTTATGTCATTTCGAGCGTAGTCGAGAAATCTCCCTTATTATATTCCAAGCCTAATCAACGACCAAGGGGATTTCTCAACTGCGGCTACGCCTCCGTTCGAAATGACAACGGAAAACAAATAAGACTGCGGGAGATTCTTCGCTTCGCTCTGAATGACAAATTGGAAGCACCCTTTTGGCTTCCAATTTACGGCGTTAGGTGGAATTCATTTCCACCGCCCCGCCCGCGGCTTCTATTTGTAGACCAAGGGCGGCACAAGCCCGTAGGGCGAAGTAGCAAACCGCTTTCCAATTTGTCATTTCGTCACATTTCCAAATTTGTCATTTCGAGCGTAGTCGAGAAATCTCCCTTATTATATTCCAAGCCTAATCAACGACCAAGGGGATTTCTCAACTGCGGCTACGCCTCCGTTCGAAATAACAACGGACAACAAACAAATACAACTGCGGGAGATTTCTCCACGCGCCGCTTACGCGGCTTGGTCGAAATGACAGATTGGGAACGCTTTTAGGCTTCCAATTTACGGCGTTAGGCAGTATTCACTTCTGCCGCCCCGCCCGCGGCTTCTATTTGTAGACCAAGGGCGGCACGAGCCCATAGGGCGAAGTACCAAACCGCTTTCCATTTTGTCATTTCGCCACATTTCCAAATTTGTCATTTCGAGCGTAGTCGAGAAATCTCCCTTATTTTTATTCCAAGCCTAATCAACGACCAAGTGGATTTCTCAACTGCGGCTACGCCTCCGTTCGAAATGACAACGGAAAACAAACAAATACGACTGCGGGAGATTTCTCCACGCGCCGCTTACGCGGCTTGGTCGAAATGACAAATTAGAAACGCCTTTCAGGCTTCCAATTTACGGCGTTAGGCAGAATTCACTTCTGCCGCCCCGCCCGCGGCTTCTATTTGTAGACCAAGGGCGGCACGAGCCCATAGGGCGAAGTAGCGCGACACAATTTGCCGCACACTTGCGGCTTATTGTCTTACAGAGCGAACGAGACGACCAACTTAATTAAAGCGAGAGCTGGTTTCCCTCACGAAATTTTCTTTTCGCCACGCGCGGCGCGTAAGCGCAACGCGCACGGCACAGAAAAGTAAATTTGTGAACTATTCCCCTCTTAAAATCTCTTTTACTTTTTGCCGAAAGAAATTTGGCGGAACACTTCCCCTACTCCGTCCGTATTCGCCTCTTCGATCTTGCCGCCGTCGACGAGGGCGGCGAGGGCGGGGTCGATAGGCAGGCGCGCGGTGGCGGGAATGCCGTACTTTTGCGCAAGCGCGTCCGCTTTGCTCTCGCCGAACAGCGCGTGGCGTTTGCCGCAGTCGGGACAGGTGAAGTAGCTCATATTTTCGACGAGCCCCAAAATGGGCACTTGCAACAGCCCCGCCATATTCACCGCCTTTTTCACGATCATTTCGACGAGTTCCTGCGGCGTCGAAACAAAGACGATGCCGTCGAGCGGGAGGCTCTGATAGACGGAGAGCGGAACGTCGCCCGTGCCGGGGGGCATGTCGATGAACATGATGTCCGTTTCGTCCCATACGACGTCCGTCCAGAATTGCATCGCCGCGCCCGCGATAAGCGCGCCCCGCCAGACGACGGGGTCGTCCTCGTGTTCAAGCAGGTTGTTCATGGAGATCATCTTGATCCCGCTTGCGGACGTGACGGGATAGATCTCCCCGTCCGTGCCCGTGGCGAGGTCGTGCACGCCGAAGGCGCGGGGAATGGACGGACCTGTGATGTCGGCGTCTAGGATGGCGACGCGGTAGCCCATCGCCCGCGCGCGCACGGCGAGCAGGGAGGTCACGAGGGACTTGCCCACGCCCCCTTTCCCGCTGGCGACGGCGATCACCCGTCCGATCTTGGATTTCGGGTGCGGTGCTTTTTTCTGCGGTTTTCTGTCTTTGCAGTCGGCGTTGCACGCCGCGCAGTCGTTGTTGCAATTTGCCATGATCTTCTCCCTTTATTTTCTTTGATTGAGGGCGTAATATTTGCCCTTGAGCTGCATCAATTCCTCGTGCGAACCCTGTTCGGCAATGCCGCGGTCGGCGATGTACAGAATTCTGTCCGCCTTACGGATGGTGGAGAGACGGTGGGCGACAATGAAAGAGGTCTTCCCCTCCAAAATGCGGTCGAGGGCATGTTGGATGAGCAGTTCGGTCTCCGAGTCGATCGAGCTCGTCGCCTCGTCCAAAATGACGATCTTGGGGTCTTTCAAGACGATCCGCGCAAAGGAGATGAGCTGTTTTTCGCCCGCCGAAAGCCCCTCGCCGCGCTCGCCGAGCACGGTGCGGTAGCCCTCGGGCAGACGGCGCGCCACGCGGTCGCAATAGATCGCCTCCGCCGCCGCGATACATTGCTCGTCCGACGCCTCGGGATTGCCGTAACGGATATTGTCGAGCACCGTCCCTTTGAAGATGAACGGCTCTTGCATGAGCACGCCGATCTCGCTCCGCAACGAATGCAGGGTGACGTCGCGCACGTCCACGCCGTCCACCCGCACGCTGCCCTCTTTCACGTCGTAAAAGCGCGTGAGCAGGTTGACGACCGTCGTCTTGCCCGCGCCCGTCGGTCCGACCAGCGCGATCTTCTCCCCCGCCTTGACGTGCAAGTCGAAGTGTTCGAGGACGTTCACGCCATCCTCGTAGGCAAAGGTCACGTCGTCGTAGTCGACCGTGCCGCAGACCTTTAATTCGACGGCGTCCTTTTTGTCGCAGATCGCGACGGGGGCGTCCACCGTCTCGTAGATACGTTCGAGGTTCGCCGACACCTGCGAGAGCTGTTGCATCATCGCGGTGAGTTGCAGAAGCGGCTCGGAACACAGCGAGGTGTAGAGCAGGAAGGCGATGACCGTGCCCGCGATCGCGGCGTTCCCCGCGAAGATGAGGGAGAGCGCGACGGCGTACATCGCCAAGATGCCCGCGTTCCAGAAAAATTCGGAGATGGGCGCGTTGAGCTCGTTGCGCCGCACGATCTTCATCCACGTCTTGGCACTGTCCTCCTGCAAGTCGCGGTAGACGGCGCGGTTGTACGCCGAGCGGTTATAGTTCTTTATGACCTTTTCGCCCATGATGGATTCCACGATGAAGGCGTTTCGGTTGGAATTTTTGGCGCGGTGCTTGCGGAACAGCTTGCGGACGGCATTCTTGATGAGAAACACGCACGCCACGAGCGGCAGGACCGCCGCGTAGACGACCCCCGTAAGCACGGGCGAGAGGACGAGCATGAACACCGTAGCCACCGCGATCTTCAAAATATCTACGATGAAATTGAGAAGATAGTCGGTGAAGAAGTCGGCGAGCTCGTTGATGTATTCGGTCACGCGGATGGAGATCTTCCCCGCGGGGCGGGTGTCGTAATACTCAAAGGGCAATTCCTGCAAATGCAGAAAGATCTCGCGGCGGACGTCGGCGATGATGCCGTGTCCGAGCGTCCCCATGATGAGGCGGTGGAAGTAGGGCAAAACCGCCGTAAGCGCGCCGAGCACGCCCAGCCCCACGAGCAAAAGAACGAGCTCGGTACGCTTCCCCTCCACGTCGGGAATGACGTCGTTGACGAGCGTGCGGATGACGACGGGCGGCACGAGCGCGACGACGGACGAGAGCGCGAGCAGAAGCAGCGCGAGCAAAAACAGCTTCTTGTGCGGCAGGACGCGCGCAAGGATGCGCTTCAAATATTTGACGTCCACCTTGTCCGTCGTGACTTCTTCGTCCATGAAGTAGGTATTGCGCTTCATTACAGCTCCCCCTTTCCGTACGACGAATCGTCGAGCTGATTATCGTTGGTCTGCAACTGCCATACGGCGGCAAACGCCCCGCCGAGCGCGATGAGTTCCTCCGCCGTCCCCCGCTCCACGATCTCGCCGTCGCGCAGGTAGATGATCTCGTCGCAGTCCATGACCGACGAGACGCGGTGCGCCGCGATGATGAGCGTACTGTCGGGGCGTTCGGCTTTGAGCGCGGCGAGTACGCGCTTCTCGGTCGCCATGTCGAGCGCGGACGACGCGTCGTCGAGTACGAGCACGGGCGCGCCCTTGATGAGCGCACGCGCGATGGAGACGCGCTGCTTCTGCCCGCCCGAGAGCCCGACCCCCCGTTCGCCGACCACCGTGGCATAGCCCTCTTCGAGGCGGTCGATAAAGCGGGACGCCTGCGCGACTTCCGCGGCGTGGCGCACCTCTTCCTCCGAACAGTCGTCGGGACGGGCGAACGCGATGTTGGCGTCCACCGTATTGGAGAAGAGAAAGACGTCCTGAAAGACGTAGGCGAACTCCGCGCGCACCTGTTCGAGGGGGAAATCGCGGACGTCTACGCCGTCGATGCGGACCGAGCCCGACGTGACGTCGAACACGCGGGCGAGCGTCTTCAAAAGCGCGGATTTACCGCTTCCCGTCCCCCCCATCACGCCGAGTTTCTTCCCGTAGGGCAAATCGACCGTGATGTGTTTGAGGGCTTGTTTGTCGCCGAGCGTGAGGCTGACGTCCTCCACCGTGATGTGCGGCTGTACCCGCGCGACGAGCGCGGAGGCGCAGTCGGGCACGGCACTCTCTTCGGTGAGGAATTTTTTGAGCCGCCCGCCCGACACGAGCTGGTTCTGCATCATGAAGCAGGAACGGGAGATCTGCGTGATGTGCGAGATGATCTTGGTGACGTACGTCGTCGCCGCGGTGAGCGCGCCGAGCGCGATGTTGCCCGAGAGCACGAGCAAGACGGCGGCGATGACCGTTCCCACATAGCCCGCCTGCTGGAAGCCCATGAAGATGGAATTGTATTTGGAGGTGAGCCGCACCTGTTCCACGCTCAAATCGTAGACGCGGCGGTTGCACGCGTCGAACTTGGCGATCTCCTCGTCCTCGGCGGCGAAAGAGCGCACGATGCGCACCGCGTCGATGTTCTCCTGCACGTCGAGATTGATCTCGGAATATCCCGCGCGGATGGCGCGGAAGAGACGGCGGGAACGGGACAGGTAGCTGACGAGGGACACGACGAAAAAGGGCGCGATCGCAAGCGGCACCAACAGAAGCCAAAGATCGAGCGACGAGAGCACGGCGACCGAGATCCCGATCATGAGCACGGAATCGAACAGATTCATGAGGATACGCGAATACATCTCCTTGAAGATGATGGTATCGCGGTTCATGGTGGTGAGCAGTTCGCCCATGTTGTAGCGGGAGAGCGTTTCGCCGTCGAGGGCGAGCAGTTTGGCGTACGTCTCCTCGCGGAGGGTGCATTCCATGCGCAGTCCGCACCATTGAAAGGTCACGTTTTTCAGGTACAAAAACACGACGCGCACCAAAAACAGCCCGCCGAAGATGAGGGCGAGACTTGTGAACAGCTTCCACGAGGAGGGCTGTCCGAACGCGCCCGTATAGAGGAAAGACAGAAATCCCTCGTCGGGCGGCGATGCGGGATCGTACGCGAGACAGTAGTCGATGAATCCCGCGCTGACGAGCGGGATCGCGACGTCGCATAAGATCGCAATGAGGCTGAACAACTTGGACAAAAGCGAAAGCGGAACGTACTTTTTCCAATATTTGAGCCCGAAACGGAACGTACCCATAAATCGCGTCTATTGTATCACGTTTGCGCGCGGAATACAATTTATTTTCATGCACGGGCGACGTTTTATTTCCGTTTGAAAGAAACGCCCGCATTTTGCGCATTGCCGCGCCCAATCGCGAAAATATGGACAAAATCGCTTGCAAAAATCCTGCTTTTCGGTTATACTATGGTTGCTGTGATAGGCGGGGAGTTAGCGGTGCCCTGTATCTGCAATCCGCTATAGCAGAGCCGAACGCTTTTCTCGGTGCCCTCCATGGAAGGCCGCGCGCAGTAAGGGTCGTTGATCACAAGGTCTCATGCAACGTATGCCCGCGAACCGTGTCAGGGTAGGGATACAGCAGCACTAAACGGTGTCTTGCGTGTGCCATGAGGTAGCTTTGCGGGAGGTACCTGTCGTGTTTCCGCTTCGGTGGAGCGTAACAAAAAAAGCCCTCACAGTTTTTTTGTGCATTCCCGCCCGCGCAAAGCGGGCGTCTTTATAAGGAATTTCATCGGAACTCGGAATCAAACGGAAAACAGCGGGAACTTTCGGCGGCGTTTTATAGGGATTCGGAATGAAGCGGTTTGGCGGTTTGTCAAACCGCTTTTCGGTATAACAATCGCGGACGTTTCGTTTCAACGGGAGGCAGAATAAGGAACGTGGTATAATCCCTTTCAAGCATAAAAAGCGGGAAACCCGCCTTTTATGCCATTTTCTATGGAGTTAAATATTTTTCTCAATATCTTGCCAATGACCGTTATTGAGAATTTCCGCGGTATCGCCCTCAAAGGCCTTTTCGGCTTCTTCGTCGTCTTTCAACTGCCAAAGCATCCAAGCCGTCATATAACCGTCCGTCAAGGTAAGCATATCTTCGTGTTCCGCGCCCTTAATTTTCGCACGGATCTTGAATACGTCATTGCTCATTGTCTCATAGTTCTCTTCCAACGAGAACAGGGGTGCTACACCCGAAAAATCTTTTTCGCCGTATTTGCCCGAATCGTCGGACTTTCCCGTACCTGCCGCCATAAAATACGGGATCTTGATTTTAGAAGCGTCATATTCCCAGCCCATATTTTTGGCAAGTAAAGCGTAAGCCGCGCTGCCCGTAAACATTGTTTTGTATCGGTTGCTGTTTTCAAATTCGGTTGCCGCTCTGATCGCGCCCGCGCCGCCTTGCGAAAATCCCATAATTCCGATATTTATTTGGCTGATCTTCTTATAGAATTTGCTGCCCTGCTTGTCTCCGAGATTCAATACATAGTCGAGCGTAAGCGAGGTGGATTCGCCCGAACCCGCTTGCCGATCCTCATTCCCCGCGACGATAAAGCCCCACGACGCAAGCCGCTTAAAATACGGCTCATAGTTCAGTGCCGCAACGTTACTTGCGTTGGTTATCACGATAAGCGGATATTCCTGCTCTGCGCTTTCGAGTTCTTTCGGATACCAAATACGGTATTTAGCGATTTTTTTATCGCCCGCGTCAAAATCGGCGTTTGCGACCTCGTAATCTCCTAACCCCGAATATTTTTTCTCCAATGGGGAATCGGATTTGAAACTCGTATAATAATCATCGGTTAATTGCGGCTTTTTGGAATCGATACCGTTTTTTATCGTTAAAATGACAATCAATACAATGACCGCGGCTACGATAACGGCAACCGCGCTTAAAATACCTTTTAAGAGTTTTTTCATCATGATTTTTCCTTCCTGCAACTCTTTATTTTGTTTTTCCATTGATGAACGCCATCATTCTGTCAAATGCGTCCTTTGCCACGGGATCGACTCTTTCGGAAGCCACAAAACAATGCTGTTTCGTCTCTCCGCGTTCCGCATACGGATCGATAAGAATATGTTCACAGCCGAGCCTTTGAAGTTCTTCGTGCATGACGTTCATATCGTGCCTGTATTCGCTGCCGAGAAGCACGGCGGCGGGATAA
>CANRJR010000018.1 GCA_947631005.1 uncultured Clostridia bacterium
TTTTCGTTGTTCTTCTCCATGTACTTCATGAGATAGGCAAGTGCTTTTCCATACACCATATCGGAGAAGGATATATCGTCAAATTCATTCCTGCCGAACTTCTCCGCAAAGAACGTGTTCTGCGTTATCGTCTTTCGCTTGCCCGTCTTTTTGTTGTAGTCCGTCACTTCCTCAAAACTTCCTACCGCTTCCCCGTCGGGGATATACACGAGCGCGTGAAAGTGAAGCCTGCCCGTTTCCTTGCCGCGTTCCCATACGCCCATATACAGCCAATGCCTACGCGTTGCAAGCCTTCTCAACGTTTGAAGCAATCGCTTCTTAAAACTCTCCTCGGTATGCTTTTCGCTGTCGTAAGTGAAGGTCGCAAAATAACGGAAATGCTGGTTATATGCTTTCCTTGCGAACCGCTGTCTGCGCACGACGAGATTTCTCCACCGCCGTAAACAGTTATCGTCCACGAATAACTTCAAAGCGTCCTCGTTTTCAAACAGCGGGCGCATATCGTTGAGGATCGCCTCTTTGCGTTCCCTTGGTTTCATAGAGAGATACTTTTCATAAAGCTCATCAAAGATTTGTTTGCGCGTGGTATGCCTAATGATCTTCTTCGGCTCGTCTGTGCTTTCAGGCGGGCTTTTCTCATGCGCTTCGATTGCTTCCTCGACTGTGATTTGTTCGGGCGTTGAGGGCGGTTTCTGCGGCTCTGTTTCAAGGGCGAGCTTTCCGTCCTCGATAGCTACCGCAATGACCTGTTCCCTGTGCTTTCTGCGGCGGGTGCGGTTGGTGGTATGCGGGGTGGCGATATAGTGGCTGCCGTCGAAGCGGACTTTGCAGTTGGGATACCAAACCGCAATGCCGTCCGCGTCAAGTTCCCCAACGCCGTCGCCGGGTTGTTGTCTTTTCATAGATCCTCCTTTGAAATGATGTCAGGCGCTCCCGCCGCGGAAAGTTCCCACACCTCCTTGATTTATTTTTGCAGCCATAGACGGGCGGGAGTGCCTGCCACAATACGAATAGATTTTTTCACCGGCAGAACACGAAAAAAGTGCGAAGATTTTTTCTTCGCACTTTTTTCTATGCCTTCATCACGGACATGGTATGGGGATTTTACTTCTGCCGCCTATTTTGTCGTAAAGTCGCCCACGATGAAATACTGCTCTGCATGGTCGTCGTCCAGCTCTCTCGAAACTTGAATGATGTTCTCATAGAACCAATTAAAGATGCCGAACATCTCTTCCGTTTCCCCGTCCGAAACCGTGACGACGGGATTCTCTTCCAACCCGCCGAACTCTATTAAAAGCGGATTGCCGTACAGCGATATTTTTTCAGAGCGACCGAGCGGGAAGAGTGGAAATTTGATACTCCCGTCTTTGGAGAAAAGAAAGTGTTTGAGCTTCTCTTTTTCTCCCCGCCAATAACTGTACCGCAAGACGATGTACTTAACGTTTTCGGGGGTAGTGACCGGAAGGTCGTTCTTCACCAGATAGTCGTGCCTTGCCTTCCGTTGTTCAAACTTCGCTTCGCAGAGCGGATAGTTGTTATGCCAAACTTTATTGTGGGCGAAGGAATACACTTTCCAATTCCAATCACGGATACCGACGTCGTGTTTTGTATCATAGAGAAGTTTTAACGTCAGCCCCGAACCGTACTTCTCGCAAGGCGGTCCGATATAGCGATAGGCATTGCACCGTTGCGCCCCGCTTCTTGATTTCCGAGGGGTGATCTCAATCAATCTTTCCCGTTCCAATCTATGCAAAACCATCTGCACCGTCCTATCCGAAACGCCCAATAACTCCGCGAGGACGGGAATACGAAACGTCCTGCCATTGCACTCAATCACGGTATTGATAATGATTTCTCTGCGCTCTGCGGGAGTGGGCTTGCGGACAAAGAACTCGTGTTCGTCGCCGTCCACCATATAATGCGGGTTTTTGATGCGGATAAAGCCATACCCGTTGCGCTTGATATGCTCCCACGGAAACTCGCTCGCTTCTTCGATCTCATCATCGAAATATTTTTCTGCAAATAAATCAATGCCCATACCATGATTATACCGCGTTCCCACACAAAAAGCAAGCAAATACAAACAGATGTTCGCATTTCATCTCATTTTTTTCTTTGTGACTACAATTTTTCTTCGTCTTTCGGCGTTTGGTGGTAAACGGAAAGACACTTCCCGTCAAGGGTGGTACGGAGCAACTTCGTTGCCCTTGACAGGAAGAAAGTGTGCCGAATATCAAAACGACCGCCATTGTCTTTCCGTTTGGGGTAGGGTGCGCCGAAAGGCGAGAAAAACCATCGGAGGAAAAGAAAATGAGCAAAGTGTTGGATTACGGTGTTCTCCGCGAGGAGATCTCAAAGGAAAATGTGCTTGCTATGGCAGAACTCATTGCAGTCCTCGAAACACAGTATCTCATCGGCTATATGGGAACGCGGATGCAGAGATTGTACCGAGATGTCTATGTGGATGTCAAGCATAAGAACGATGTCAGCCATGTATTCAGCGACGGCTATGATTTGGTGCAGGAAGGCGTGTTATTCCTCTGCGAACATTACGGAAAGCATTTGAGTGATGTCATCGGCTATACCAAGAAAGGAAAGAAGATCACCGTGCAAATCGCCTGTACCAAGAAGATGATGAAACTCATCAACCGCAAGACGAGCGATTACTACCGCAGCGTGAGCCTTGAAGCATTGACACCCGTGAGTGAACCTTCCACAGAGATACAGGAAGAAACAGAGCAGGACTATACCGTAGCAGACAACATCGTTGAGAACTTGAACTTAACGGATAATATGAAAACCGCGCTTGAATGCCGCATGGCGGGGTTGAGCTTTCCCGAAATCGGCAGAATACTCGAAAGAGCGCAATCCACAGTCTTTGAATACTTCATTAAAATGCGCCGAAGATACGCGGCAATTTACGGGTGACAAGCATGACTATCCATAACTATCCATAACTACATCCCCCCTTAAAAAATAATTTTATGGAAAACCATTGTCAAACGGGGTGAAATTTCCTATTCGTATTTTGCAACCATAGGGAAAGCATTCCCAAAAAATATCTATGTCACAAGAGGTCAAAAATGAACCCAAACAAGAAACCAACGAACTTGACGGATTGGAGAAGCATTATCTCTTTTCCCCGTCTATCACGAGAAGGAAAACAGTCTGTGGAAAGACTTATACCGTCCGAAGTTACTATGCAGGCGGCAAGGACTTCCGAAAAGCAATTACACGGCTTGCAGAAAAGCAGGCTTACAAAGCGAGGTAATCTATGAAACAGGAAAAACAAATCGCAGGACTTTATATGAGATTGTCCCAAGAGGACGAACGGCAGGGAGAATCGCTCTCCATTGAGAACCAGCGGCACATCCTCCGCAAGTATGCCGAGGAGAACAACATCGAAGTGTACGGCGAATACATAGACGACGGCATTTCGGGAACAACTTTCCAACGCCCCGAAGTACAGCGGCTTCTCGACGACGCCAAGACGGGAGTGATAAATACCATCATCGTAAAAGACCTTTCCCGCTTCGGAAGGAACTATATCGAGGTGGGACAGTACCTTGATTATGTGTTCCCGGCGTTCGGCATAAGGTTTATCGCCATACAGGACAATGTAGGCACTTCCAACCGTGACAGCAGCGCGATGGAGATGATGCCCATTATGAACGTGTTTAACGAGTGGCACGCCGCCAATACAAGCAAAAAAATAAGAGCGGTGAAACGGGCGAACGCGCAGGAAGGAATTTATACCGCCAAGAAAGCGGCTTACGGATATATCATGGGAACGGACGAAAAACGCGCTCCCGTCATTGACGAAGAAACCGCGCCGATCGTAAGACGGATCTTTGAGATGTACGCTTCGGGGATCGCTCCGAGAAAAATCGCGGAGATCTTCAATGAAGAACACATCTTAACACCTGCTGCTTACGCTTACGAAAAGTACGGACAGCGGGGAAAGCCCAATGCGCTGAATATCTGGCACACAAGCACGATCCGTGAAATGCTGAAAAATATCATCTATATCGGACACATGCCGCAGCTTCGGTGGACTTCGCTCTCCTATAAAAATCACAAGAGATACAGAAAGGATGAAAGCGAGTGGACGGTCATTTACAACACCCATGAACCTATCATTTCACAAGAACTTTGGGATAGAGTGCGCGAACGCCAAAAGTCGGTAGCGAACGGCAGAAGAACCAAACAGGGATATACGCATCCGCTCTCCGGATTTCTCGTCTGTGCAGACTGCGGACAGAAGATGAAGCTGGAAACGCATATCACCACAAAGGGCACGGTGAGCTATCATTTCAACTGCGGCTATTATGTGCGCTATGGAAAGACGCTGTGCTTCTCGCATTATGTTTCTGCAAAGGTATTGGAAGAAATCGTCTTGGACGACATCCGCAACATGGCAAAGTATATCGCCCTCGATGAACAGACCGCAAGGGAAGAAGTGATAAAGCACAATGCCGAGCTTACGGACAGCGCAGTAAAGGCGGCGCAGAAAGAACTCAAAGCGAAACAGAAGCGGCTCGGAGAACTCTCCCGTCTGATGCAGGTTGCTTATGAGGACAGGGTGAAAGGCAAAATGCCGGAGGACATCTGTCTATCTTTTATTGAGAAATACTCTGCCGAGCAGAAAACGCTTGAAACCGATATTGCCGCTCTCGAAGCGAAGATCGCACAGACCGAAGGCACGGCACAGAACGTAGACAGTTTTATACGAAACATCAAAAAATATCTCGAAGTCCCCGAACTGACCCGTGAAATGTGCTATGAGCTGATTGACCGCATCCTCGTGGGCGAAGCTCCGAAGAATGCGGACGAAGAACGGACAATAGAGATCGTCTACAAAATAGACATCGCTTCCGTCCTGCGTGACCGATTTAAGAAGTAACTATCCCTATAACAAACGAAGTGTATGAGCCACCGCCCATACACTTTTTTTATGCTCTTTCCCCCTTACTTTCAGAGTATCCATAAAACCGTGTCACAACAAGCACACGCCCTGCTGTCACAAGGGATAAACAAGGGATAAGTTAGGGATAATCAAGGAATAAACGAGGTGTAAACTGTTAAAGGGCAAAAAAATAGGGAGAGCAAACGCCCTCCCTGTCGAAAAAACAGCCGTTACGCCCCGTAGCGTTTCCCGTTCACTTCGATGATACGCCCGTTTCGGATGGGCATTCCCTTTCCGCAAGCGCGGAGAATGATATGCTCGCTGTCCTCACCGATACGGGGAAGATCGCCGTCGTCGAAGCCTTCCATGCTCACGGCAATGATTTTAACACCTTTTTCCGTCAAATAAGACGTGAACTCCCATAGGTCGGGAAAGCGACCGAAACTGTCTGTGATAAAGCAAACGTCGGCTTGGGGATAGTAACCTGTAACTCTCAAATAAGCGTTCATGATCTTTCTCCTTTAAGCGATTTTCTTGATTTTTCTGTTTGCGTAGGGTTGCCATACGCCGTTTACATAGTCGAGGACGGTTTCATCGGGGCGGCTGTCCTTATAACCGTAACATTGCAATACTTTTCTTGTGATCAGAGAATACTCCACCGTCACGAAAGGCGTTTGCGGTTCGCTCCGTTTTCGGATGAAGAAAATGAGGGATTCTTCGCGCACAAATTTTTGGTCATATCCCATACGCCCGACACAATGCTGTAAGGCGCGCCCTTCCCGTTTTAACTCTTTGGGACTGCGGGCGATGATACAGACATAGCTTCCCGAACGGTCATATTGCAGGGTTTGATACTTCTCTGCGACGAGGGCGAACTTCGCGTAAAACTCTTGGTGCGTCTGTTCGTCCCGCTCATCCATCGCAGAGGCATATTCGTCTATACGAATATTGTGCCAGCGTCTGAAATCATGCGGATAACGGTTTTTGGGAAGGCTCATATCGAGGTGCAGGAATACGCAGGCTTTGAGATAGTCGTTGTAATCGCTAACGCCAATATGCTGTTCCCCGATATAGGTGAAAAGTTTATCAAAGTCACGGGAAAACGTGCGCCGTAATTCTTGATAGTCGCTTCCCATAATGCTCTTTTGGGCGGCTGCGCGCGCCTGAACTTCCGCAACAGGCTTCCCCGTCTTATATGCCGTCAAAATGGACGAAACATAAAAATGCGGGTTTTGCAATTCCTCGCGGTGGACGGACAGCCATTTGCGGAAAGGCTTATTCTTTTCTGCTTTCCGTAAGATCTGCTTGCGCATGGCGAGGTGGCAAAGCCCGAGTTTGACGATATATTCTGTCTGCGGGAATTGTTCATAGACGCGGAGATATTGCAGAACGTCGCCCCGCGTAAAAGATTGATAGCCGCTGTACTTATATTCGGGAAACTTTCCGACATAATCCATATTGACGATAAAAGCGGGCGGGTCAAAATTATTGTCATACGCCCAGCCCCATTCGCCGTATTCATACCACCTGCGGCGGGATTGGATACCCTCATCGTACCAACCGACGTGGAAGCCTCCGATATAGCATCGGATCATATCTTTCACATAGCATCGCTCCGAGTGAACGCCGTGAACGGCGACCTGCTTGCAATACTGTTTCCCCTTGAACGTCTTTACGGCGACGGTCACCTTTGTGAGCTCGCCGTCGTTCTTGGTAAGATAGGCATAAAAGCGGCGCACGCCATCTTGGACAGGGAAATCCATCGAATCGCGTTGTTTAATCAGTCTTTCAATGTACTTCGGAATGGGTTTTATTTTTTCGTATTTCATGGCTTCATCTCACGTCGATTTCATTCCCGAATAAATCGGAAAGCGCGCAAAGAGCTTCCTTGTCAAACGCCGAGGTGTCAATGTCGTCCATAGGATCGTTTTCGTCTTGCTCTTTGGCGTCGGGAAGCACCTCGCCCGTTTCTTCGTCAATGCGCTGGGTCGGCGTATTCATGAAATGAAATCCGTTCAAATCCTCGGCTACGGCTACTTTGTATCCGCGCTCCAAAAGTTTTGCGACGTACACCTCAAAAGCATGATAGGGAACGCCGCACATCGGAACACGGCTTTTCAGCCCGCAATCGCAACCTGTAAGCGTCAGACCGAGGACATCCGATATCTTTATCGCATGGTCGCCCAATGCCTCGTAGAAGTCACCCAAGCGCAGGAAAAGCACGGCATCCGAATACTTCGCCGCAAACCTTTGATAGCATTGATAAAACGGCGAGCCTTGCCTTTCGGGTTCTTCCTCGGCGGGTTCTTCTTCGTCCGCTTCTTCGGCTTCGGACATGGTGGCTACTCCCCTACCTTTTTCATCCGCTTCTTTTGTGTCGGCTTCGGACATGGTAGGCACGTTTGCCGTCATCATGCCAAAGAGGGACATCTGTGCGTCCTGTTGCTGGACGGGTTTCGCGGGAGCTGCCGTTTGGGTCGTTTTCTTCGGCTCGGCCAGCTCTTTCCCGTCAAGGGTATAGAGCTTCCCGATGATCTCTTCTTCCTCGAAGTAATGGATCGCCCAGCCGTAAACGGTAGCGTCCTCGATACAAGCCGACCTCGCGCCTTTCTCCGCGAGTTTCTGCGCTTCGCCCTCTGCATACCGCATAAAGCCGTCCAACGTCTTTTTATTTCGGACGCGCTTCCCGTCTTTTTCAATGACGACGCCGTTGTTGATTTTCTCCGCCAGTGTTTCGCTCGCGTTCTCCTGTAAGTAGGCAAAGATCAATTCCTGTCCCTTGCCTTTTGCCGTCAAGTTGAGTTTTCTCATAAGTCAGCCTCCTCTTTTAAGATTTTCAAAATGTCCTGCTCGCTCCAACCGTCCGAACATATCCAGATGATCGTTGCCAGCGTTTCAAGCGATGCGCCCGCCTTGTTTCTCTCAAACATCATTCCGTACTGCGCGTTGTCGCCGTTCGTAAACCATTGATATTTGTTGCAGAGAGTGTAGAGCCGATTTGTTGAAAGTTTCATGTTAGCCTCCTATGCTGTGATTTTCTTTTGCTCGTCCGCCGATTCTTCCTTGATCACTTCCGAGCCATGAATGCGTCGGATCTCGTCAAGCGTCAGACGGTGCTTGCCTGTCGTGGGATCTTCCGCCCAAGCCCACGCTTTCTTGCCGTTACACCAGAAAAAGCCGAGTTCTTTCAGTTTGTCCTTGTATGCAAACGCATTGAATACCCATATCCATGCGCCGCATATCTCGATTTTACAGTTGAAGCCGATGATAGCATTGATAATGTCTTTGAAGCGGTCTGGAATATCTGTCTTTTTCTCTTTCGTGTAGGTCTTTCCGTCCGCCGTTTCGTGTATATTGCCGACGATTTTCAGAAGCTCGTCGTATTCGGCATTGATCCGTTTCATAGCTTCAACGTCGCCGCCTCTGTCAGGGTGGTGCTTGAAAGCGAGTGCTTTATACTGCCGTTTCAGTTCTTCGACTGTCTTAACGTCTTTGAAAAATTTGTTTTTCATTTGATTTCTCCTTGAGGTTTATTTTGAGATAAGAAAAAGCCCGCTCTTCGTCAGAACGGGCAACCGCGCCAGAGACGCTTGTATTCAAGAAAAGTCTTGATAGGGACTATGAGCCATGTCACATCTTCGAGCAGGCGTTTTGTTCGTCTATCCTCTGTCGGGTGCGTTTCGTACCATCTCACGCTCCATTCAGCCGAGGAATAGGTGTTTGTGATAAGGTAGAGCTTCATTTTTCGTTTGCCATATTGTTGGTAGTAAACCTTATAACCGTAATTCTTCATGATTATTTGCTTTCGTCGAGCGACGCAATGTCGATGTGTTTGCCCTTTAAGGCGTATTTTTCTCTGAACCGTCGCAAGGCTTCGTTCAGCGAATAGCCGATGTACCGTTCTCGGATGTCTTTGCCGTCGTCGTCCGAATAGTGAAACACAAGTGCGCCGTAAAAGTTATGATAATATAAAATGTATCTCATTCTACTACCACCCCGTAAATATCATCTGCATAGTAGCATCCCGTGAAAAAGTTAAAAATCGCGTGACATTTGATCCCGTTATAATCGACGATATAATCATTGTCCCCGACCTTTTCCAAGACGGTGATCTCTGCTTTTTGTAGAACGCATTGTGCCTTGATTGAGCGAATAGATATAAGCCATTGCTTTGTACATGATATATTTCTCCTTTTCAATTATCGTATTGATAAAATCTTGTGTACTGCATGACGAACGCGGGCGTTTTCCATACGTCCCATATTTCGTTTGTCAATGTGTTCTGGTGCTTGATAATAGCGGGAACGCCGGCAAGGGAGAGTTGCAAATAAGCCATATAGACGCATCGGATGTCGATGTCGCTGCATTCGATGAATGCGTTTCGGGCATAGTTCACTCCTTTACTTTTCAACACATCCAATGCCGCAAGGGACATGACGCCGCTCCCACAGCACAGATCGCAAATTGTAAGGATCTCATTTTGCGCTTTATCGGCGTTTTCTCCCACCGTGACCCGCGCCATAAATTCTGCGATATGGAAAGGCGTAAATACTTGTCCCGCCTTATTGTTCGCTATATTCAGACGCATGAAGATCTCTCCGAGATAGTCATTAAACGCTCCGTTGTCATAGACCACAGAAGATAAAAGAGCGAATACCTTTGCGAAGAGTTCGGGAAGTTTTCGCTGCTCTTCGGCTCGGTATCCGCTCATGATTTGTTTGTAACGTTCTTCGCGCTCGTCGTACTTGGTGAAGTCCACGGCGTTTGATATTGCGATAGCCCCGCAAGCGATGGTGTCCTCGAATATTTTTCCCGTACTGTAAGCTGTCGCCGCGCTTTGGAAGTCTTTTATGATTTCCTCTACGGTGGGGATACGGTATGGACACAGTTCGCGGTTTTCCTTTGGCGGTTCTCGCTGTTTCTCTGCCGTCTGCATGATTTGGGGAATTTCATCTGCGGTCGGTGGAGAAAGTTGGATATCGAATATGGAAAGCTGCTGTCCGTTTTTCATCGGTTGATCTCCCTTAAAAGCCAGCCCCTTATTGTTCGGGCATGGCAACGTTTGGGAGCGCACCAGCAGTACAGTTCGATATGTCCGTATTTCCGTAAGGCTTCCAGCATGGAATTGAGATATTTCACCGCCCTATCCGAATAGGTAATGAGTTTGCGGAAATACAGTTCGTACTTGTCACACACCTTGTCGCGCTCGCTCTCGTCGTGCATATAATAGGGATTGCCTACGGGCGTTCCCCGGTCTACACGGAATTGCCACGGCTCATTGTGAAATTCGTGATTTCGCAGGTTCTTGATTTCGATGTTCATTGTTCAGTCCTCCTCGATTTCCTCAAATTCGTCCACGGGTATCTTGTTTTCGTCAAAGATGCCGTACTCGAAGTAGAGCGCGTCGTCCTCACTTTTCAGGTCGAACGTCTGAACGCTCAATCTTCCTTGATTGGAAATGTTCACGGTGATAAGCCGTCTTTCAAAATCAATTCCGATGATATTGAAAGTGATGAAGTGGTCGGTATCATAGAGCTGAAACTCTCTCATGAAATACCTTTTGTTTTGAGAAACTGCGTTTTCCATTTTGGAAACCTCCGATATTTTATTTTGCCTTTCGGCAGGGCAGCAGTAGCACGGGATTGATTGAGATAAAACAGCAATGGAAGGATGGCACAGGGGGAAGTCAACGAAAGAGGGAGAAACAAAATTGTTGCGCAAAAAAAAGCCGGGCGTAAGCCCGGTATCGGAAATCTGGTATAAGTGGGATGTGAACGCAAGAATTTTGCCCCGTTGACTTCTCTCCAAGACTGTGCTACAATAGCCCAAGACGAAACGGCAAAAATTAAGGAGAAAAATGATTGTCTTTTCGGCTTTCCGCTCGTCCGAATAGGGTGTTCTGTTCGGACCTTGTGCGGGTCACCATGAAAAATGCTCACTCTTTTGAGTGAGCATTTTCCATGTTTTACCTGCGCGGGCAGTAGATGAACGCACCGGGTTCGCCCCGACCAAAGTTTCTATTTGTAGTCCAAGGTCGGCACGAGCGGGCATATCCCGCGAAGTATTCCCGCGTCGATTTTACAGCAATGCTCACTCTTTTGAGTGAGCGTTTTTCATGTTTTACCTGCGCGGGCAGTGAAAACTTATATCATATCTGATGTTTCTTATGCTTGGGGTGGCTGTCTGCAAATATGCCCATCAAAACATAAAATCATTTCGGATCGGATAGAAAGCTAATAGCCTCTTGCTTTTTCGGGGAAAATCTGCTAATATAGTGATTGTAGAGATACGGAAACTTTTATCCATCGCATGGATTGTCGGATACCGTGCGGCGTCATTTTTGAGGGAGGCTAAAAAACCCTATGAAAACAATGTGGAAAAAGCATGCGCGTTTGCAGATATTTTCCCGCATGAATGGACATGCACGAACCTGTTTTTTGATTATGGTCTTATTTCAAGCGTTTTTCCTGACGCTTGGAGCTGGTTTTTTGATCGGAATCAAAAAGCCAGCCGAGCGCGCCGCCGCGCTCATCCAAGGCGCGGAAGTCACCGAAGAAGCCCCGAAAGAACTTGCGGACTTACAGCATGCGGGAGACGAACAGCTGACCTATTGGGCGGATCATCTATCCAAATTCGACGGGCGGGAGTTCGGATATATCACGCCTGCGAGAAGTCAAGGAACAAGAAATACTTGCTGGGCATATGCGGCGGTCGGGGCGGTTGAGGCAAGCATCCTGCGCGAAGGGATCAATCAAAATGCGACGAAATACAACCTCGATTTCGATGAAACGATCGCGGCATACACGCGCCATACCCGTGACGGCGAACAGGACCCTCTGCTATTGACGACAAACGATACATATGATTTCGGAAGATGGAATCAGGGGGACAACGCCGTAAACGCTTTCGCGATCATGACGCAGGGCTACACGCTTTTACGCGAAAATTCCTTTCATCCGTCCGTCGATGTAAGCAAAATCAAAAGTTGCCTTCAACAGTCCGAATATTATGTTCAAAGCTATCAAAGCATTCCGTACGACAAAAACGCGATCAAACGCGCTGTTTTGCAATATGGCGCGGTGACGTTTAATTACAGCGCGCCGTCCCGTAAAAAATATTATGACCCCTATGCCGCGTCAAACCATACTTCAATCATTGTCGGCTGGGACGACAGCGTAAAGAGTTCGGAATTTTCTCCGCGCCAACCCCAAGGCGACGGAGCGTGGATCATTAAAAACAGCTGGGGAAACGATCAATTTAACGGCGGATACGGCGAGATCAACGGAACGTGGTGCTATTACATCTCCTATGAATTGCCCATCGGAGGGTTATATTCCGTGGATTTGGCAATGAAAGAGGACTATCAAAATCTTTATTATTATGACGGCAATATAACGGGCACTCTACAAAAATATTATGCCGAATCGCAAGCGGCGATTTATGAGGCAAAACTTTCAAGCCCTACCAAGCAGGAACAGTTAAAAGCCGTTATGATATCCGTGCCGCAGGAAGATTTGAACGTCAACATCAAGATCTATAAAAACTTAAAGGTAAATCCCGGCAATGTGAACGATCCGATCAATCAACCAAACCAAGGCGTTCCCGTTGCGGAAATGGATACGCATCTCGAACGAAGCGGAATGCACACCATCGACCTCAAAACCCCCGTCGCACTTGAACAGGGCGAATACTTCTCGGTTGTGGTTAGCTGTAAAAGCCGCTACGGCACTTCGGTTGCGGTGAATTGTGCGGTCGACAACAGCGCGTCGGTTAACGACATGACGTATTATTTCTATAACGGGAAGTGGACCAGTTATAAAAACAGCAACTCCTATGCCGACGCATCCTTCGTCAATCAGTCTTGCAGGATCAGAGCGATCACGAACACCGTCGATCGTGAAAGAAATTTGGGCAAAAACTTAAAATATGCCCGTGTGGAAATCGCAAACAGACTTGTCTATTATAAAAAAGGCGAGCAGTCCGTTCCCGAGCTTCAAGTCTATTTGGGCGACAATTTGCTTATCAAAGACAAAGATTACAGGGTGGAAGTACAAGAGATCGTCTCCCCCGGCATGGCGACCGTAAAAATGACGGGCATGGGCGAATATCAAGGCGTGAGGACGACGTATTTCGAAGTCGCAAAACCGCAAAGTCCGCCCGATGAGATGGGCGGCACGGTCGACGTCTACAACAACGTGACCGACTTGCACGACATCGCGCTCCCCGTCGATTGGGAATGGGTGGATGAAAACAGAAAACTCGACGTCGGCATGTCCAACCTCGTGTCCATCAAATATGTAGGCGCAGACAAGGATTTCTATCAAAATTTGACCCGCGATTTTTATATCAACAAAATCGCGCAAGATCCGCCCGCCGACATCGACATTTCCCATGCCGAAGTGGAAATCGAGGGAGTTTACGCATATACGGGCGCGCAAATCGAGCCGCGCATGCGGGTGATTTGTCAGAACAAAGTTCTTCATCGCGATATTGATTTTACTTTGACATTCCAAAACAACGTCCGTGCAGGGACAGCCACGGTGACCATTCAAGGATTCGGGCGTTATTTCGATCAAATCAGTCTGGATTTCGAGATCCATAAGGCGGATCACCCCGCGCAAATGCCCCCCTCTTCCATGACCGTCGGCAGAAAAACAAAGAGCTTGCAGTCGGTCGCTTTAACAGACGGTTGGCAGTGGGAAGCACCGAATACGGAGATCGATCGGGAGAGCATACAAGCGTGGGCGGTGTATTCCGATACGGTAAATTACGAAAATTATCGCACGGAGATCACGCTCACCAAAGAGCTGCCCAAGGATATTGCGGGGTTGCAAATCGAACTCGGCGTGCTGTCTTTCGTCTATAACGGGACAGAGCAAACGCCGAATATCGTTGCAACCGACGGCGAATGGACGCTCGTTTCGGGCGTGGACTTCGACGTCGAATACCAAAACAACAAAAATGCGGGTCAAGCAAGCGTGACCGTAAAGGGCAAAAACGATTACAGGGGCTCAAAAACGTTCACGTTTACCATCGAACGGGCGGAAAGGCAAAACTTTCGGGTCGTATTCGCGGGCTGGACGTACGGAGACGCGACGACGCCCGATCCGCATGCGGAAGGAGAAATGGAAATTTCCGCGGTGACTTACACGTATTCAGACGCCGAAAACGGCGTTTACACGGATAGCAAGCCGACGAGCGCAGGCGTCTATTGGATCAAAGCCGAGATCGAGTCCTCGCAAAATTACCGATCGGCGGTGGCAAAGGCAGAATTTACGATTGCGAAAGCCGCTTCTCCCGCGCAAATGCCCCCCTCTTCCATGACCGTCGGCAGAAAAACAAAGAGCTTGCAGTCGGTCGCTTTGACGGACGGTTGGCAGTGGGAAACACCGAACACGGAGATCGATCGGGAGAGCATGCAAGCGTGGGCGGTGTATTCCGATACGGTAAATTATGAAAACTATCGTACGGAGATCACGCTCACCAAAGAGCCGCCAAAGGACGTTGCGGGGTTGCAGGTCCAACTCGAAGTACTGTCTTTCGTCTATAACGGGACGGAACAAACGCCGAATATCATAGCAAGCGACGGCGAACTTTCGCTCATTGCGGGCATTGACTTCGACGTCGAATACCAAAACAATAAAAATGCGGGTTCGGGCAAAGCCGTCGTGACATTCAAAAACGATTACAGCGGCACAAAAGAGCTTGTTTTCACCATTGAACAGGCGGAAAAGCCGACCGCAGACACGACGATCCGTTGTTCCGAAAAGGCGACGACACTATCCGATATTTCACTTCCCGACGGATTCGTCTGGGAGGACGGAAGCGTAAAAATTTCGGAAAACAGGCTGACCGCGAAAGCGATCTATCGAGGCGATGATGCGGGCAACTACAAAACGACCGAACTGTATTTCGACATTATCATCGAAGAACAAGCACAGCCCGATCGACAAACAGATTTGACGTGGCTCGCAATCGCGATCCCCGTTTCGGTTTTGACAGTCGCAGGGCTGGGATTCGCGCTCGCAAGGCGCAAGCGCAAAAAAACGTAACATTCCATGGACATGCGGTCGCATCATCGCCCCACCAAGTGCAGGAATCGAGAAACAGGAAACGATAAACAGAAACGATCATAAAACGGGGGATCATTATGAAAAAAGACAGCGAACTTTTCGTCCGAGTTAAAGCGATCGTATTCGGGCATGCCGCGGGGGACGCGGTCGGCGGCCCCGTACAATTCCAGGAGCGCGCCGCATTCGATCAATTTCCCGTCACCGATATGACGCCGTTTTACAGCGGCGTCTTTCCCAAGGGGGCGTGGTCGGATGACACGAGCATGTCACTCTGTGCGATGGACGCCCTCGCAAAGTACGGGCTCGACTTCGAAAAAGTGATGGAAAATTTCCGCAAATGGCTCGATGAAAACGAGTTTACGCCTACGGGTATGACGTTCGATGTGGGAAGAGCTTGCGCAACGGCGATCAGGCGTTCGTACTTCGGCATCCCGGCGGAGGAATGCGGTTGCCGCAACGAATACGAAAACGGCAACGGATCGCTCATGCGCATCTATCCGTTTTCCCTCTATCTGCGTTATTCCGATCTTACGTTGGACGAGAAGATCGATCTCATTCATCGTTCCTCCGCCATCACACACGCACACCCGCGGAGCTGTATCGGCTGCGGTATTTATACGTTTGTCCTTTGGGAACTCCTCGAAAATCCCACCAAACAAGGCATAAAAGACGGCTTAAAGAAAGCCGAGGCGTATTATCAAATCCACCCCGAAATTCAACACTATCGCCGTTTGTTCGAGAAAGGCTTCGCGTCGCTTCCGCGGGATGAGATCAAAAGCAGCGGGTATGTGGTCGACACGCTCGAAGCGGCGGTCTGGTGCGCGCTCACGACGGACAATTTCCGCGATTGTATTCTGAAAACGGTGAATGTGGGGCTCGATACCGATACGGTCGGCGCGGTCGTGGGAAGTTTTGCGGGACTTCTCTACGGTTATGACGGCATTCCCGAAGATTGGCGCAATTCCCTTTGCCGAAAAGAATACCTCGAAGAGCTCGGAAAGGCGTTCTGCGAGCGTCTTCTATCCCGATAAACGAGCTCCGTTTGCGTTTTGTTTCGCCTTTTGCGTTGGTCTTGTCCGAATCTGCGCGTTCGGACGAGACCGATTTTTTTACGCTTGAACCCAATAATACGCGCTTGGATATGTCCGTGACGCGGGCGAAAACGGGCGCGGGAGTTGATTTTTGCGACGAAAGTATGCTATAATGCAGTCATGGAACGCAAGATAGACACGCTCGTCATCATCGGAAACGGCTTCGACCTTTGGCAGGGAATGCGGTCGGGGTTGGCGGACTTTGCCGCTTACTATCGCGAAAACCGTGATAAAATCATGAAAAAACTGCATATCAAACCCTATCGTTACAGCAAAGACGGCGAAGAGAAAACGGTCGGGGCGGCAGAGATCGTGTACGGCGACCCCCTCGATCCCGATGAGTTGAACGACGGTTTTTGGAGCACCTTTGAAAATTCTCTCGATCAGGTGGATACCTATGCGCTGAATTTGCTCTTCGGCAAAAAAAATAGGCAGTTGAAGCAGCTGGGAAAATGCGTACGCAATGCCAACAGGATCTTGCGCGAAGCGTTTTGCGGGTGGGTATGTTCCCTGAAAACGCCCGACGGCCAAGTCCCCTATTCCTTTGGCGAAAACTGTTTCTTTATCAACTTCAACTATACGGACACGCTCGCGCGGTTCGGCGTTCCGCAGGAGAAGATTTTTCATATCCACGGCGAAGCGCGCGACAAGAGATCCGTCGTCTTTGGCCACGCAAGCCATCCCTACGAGCCCGAGTGGGAACTGTACCGCTTCGGAGGACGGTTTCGCGGGCTCTTCCTCGCAGAATATCTCCTCTATATGACCGATAAGCGGGTGGACGCACATATCATGGATCTCGTTTTCCGCCTCGCGACAGAGGGCGTCGTGGCGGAGGACATCAAACACGTGTATGTTTTGGGGCATTCGATGTCGCCGCCCGACGTGGGATATTTCGATTTTTTACTTGACGCGACGCGCGTACCCTCCGCGCAGAATGAGGACGCTCCCCCGCCCGCACCGACGGCATCCGACGGCTTGGAACAACTTCATTTGCGCATTCAGTACGCCATTCAGCGCACGGGTTACGGTTTGAGCCCCGAAGAGATCCCCGAGGAACAGGCGGCGGCCGTGGCGGAAAAGGCGGAAGCAGAGCGGTTGGCTCTCCTCTCCGAATACGATCGAGCGTTCAAAAAAATGCTCGGGCGCGGAAAAAAGCATTCAACCGTCCCCCCTCCGCCTGCGCCGCAGCGGGAGACGGACGCAAAATGGCATGTTTCCTGCCACGCCGAGCGGGACAAAACACAGGCGCGGGAACTCTTCTCCCGCCTCGGCTTCGGGAACTATCAACTATACAACGGCATCGACGATTGTTTGGCCGCGTTTTTGACGGACGGCCGAACGCGCAAATCTTGAAATCCCCTTCCCCCGTCGCCGCCGTTCAAAGCGCGCCTCGGGCGAAGGATAAAAAAGGAAACCGAAAAAGCGAGCCGAGCCCGTTACATAACGGGCTCGGCTCGATGAATTTACGGCGTTTTAAGCGGGGAACGAGCGCAGGAAGATGCGTAAGACGTCGGCTTTAGACGGGTCGAACTTGCACTTGCGGATATTCTTGTGGCTCATCGTGCGGGCGGCGTATTCTTCGAGGCGGGCGCGCGGGATTGCTTCGCGCGCGCCGAGAAGGCGGGAAACCGTTTCGCAGATCTCCTCCGTGTCCGCGCCGCACGCGGCGCAGATCGCACGCATGGCGGGCACGCCCTTTTCTTCGCAGAGACGGAAGGTCTCCCCGAGGAGAAGTCCGTTCGCCCGTCCGTGGTCGATCCCAAAGTCGTACGTCAAAAAATACCCCATGCCGTGGACGATCGTCGTGCCCGTCTGGGCGATCGCCATGCCCGCGAGACAGGCGGCATAGAGCAGACGGTCGCGCTCCTCGCAGGTAGGCGCGGAAAGCGACCCGAAAAGCGGGTACAGAATGCGCAGGCTCTCCCGCGCGAGCATTTCCGACATGGGCGACGAGGAAGTTTTGAGCATGCTTTCGGCGGCGTGCGAAAAGGCGTCGAGCGCGGTATGCACCGTCGTGCGGAGGGGAAGCGTATCGGTGTAACTTCCGTCGAGAAATGCGACTTTGGGAAAGAGCGCGGGCGAGGAAATGCTCGTTTTGGTGCGCATGCGTTCGTCGGTGAGAATGGCGTATTGGGTGACTTCGCTCCCCGTTCCCGCCGTCGTGGGGACGTGCGCCATGGGAAGCGCGTCCAATGCATACCCGCCCGAAAAGACGTCCCCGTCCGCGCGGGGCTGAACGGCGAGTAAGGCGATCGCCTTGGCGGCGTCCATCGGCGAACCCCCGCCCACGCCGATCACGAAATCCGCGCCCGATTCGCGCAAAACTCCGAGCCCCTCGCGGACGCACCCGAGCGTGGGATTGGGCGTAACGCCCTCGAACACGGTATAGCGTTGTCCGTTGCTTTGAAGCGCGGCGATCACGTCGCGCCGCGCGCCGTTCTGCGCTGAAGAGCGGCCCGTTACGATGAGGGCATGTCCGCCGAGGCGTAGCATGTCTGCGTTCGCGCGCACGCACCCCCTGCCGACCACGACATGCGTGGGCATGGTATAGCCGAAATTCATACGCCCCTCCGTTTTGCGACGGCGCGGAAGATGGGTTTGCCCTGCGCGCGGAACGCCGCTTCGTATTCGGTGACGATGTTGTCCCCTCCCGCGGGAAGATCGCGGTCGACGGAAACGACGTCGAATCCCGCCGCCTCGAAATTGCGGAGGGAATCCTCGAAAAATTCTTCGCTGTCCGTCTTTTGTACGATCTCGCCGCCCGCCTGCAAAAGGTCGGAATAGATGGCGAGAAAGCGCGGCGAGGTGAGCCGCTGGCGTGCGCGGCTCGGTTCGGGAAGCGGGGTGGAGAAGTTGAGATAGATGCGGGAAATGCTTGCGCGCGGGATATAGCAGGGCAGGATCTCGGCGGGGATATTGAGGAAGCGCACGTTGTCGATCCCCTCCCGCGCGACGCGCTCCATGGCGGTGACGATGACGTTGGTGACGACCTCCACCGCGAGGAAATTCTTCTCTTCCCGCCGGGAAAGTTCCGCGATGAACGCGCCGTTGCCGCACCCGATCTCGAGCTCCACCTGCCGCGCGTTTCCGAAGATCTCCGCATAGTTGAGCGGGGCGCGGTAATTCTCCGCCGCCTCTTTGAGGTTGAGGCAGGGGCGTCCGCGCGCCAACAGCAATCCCAAGAGTGCCTCCATGCGCGGTTCGAGCCGCCGCTTTTTCCGCATGCGCATCAGCGATCCCCCGTCGAACCGAACCCGCCCGCGCCGCGCGCCGTGTCCGAAAGCTCGTCCGCGGCGCAGAACTCCGCGGTGTAGTAGGGCGCGATCACGAGTTGAGCGATGCGGTCGCCCGCCTGCACGCGGCGTTCGCTCTTGCCGTGGTTGTGCAGGGCGATGACGATCTCGCCGCGGTAGTCGCAGTCGATGACGCCGACCTTGTTGGCAGGGGCGAGGTCTTGCTTGCACGCAAGCCCGCTGCGGGCGTAGACGAGCCCGACCGTGCCCGCGGGCAATTCCAACGCGACGCCCGTATGGACGAAGCGGGTCTCCCCCGCGGGAATGGTTTCTGCGGCGGCGGCGTACAGATCCGCGCCCGCCGCGTCCGCCGAGCCGTACGTCGGCAATTTCGCGTTTTCGTCGAGTTTTTTCACGTTGACTTTCATAAGCACCTCATACTTTCAGCATACACGCCGCGGCGGTTTTTGTCAAGCGAAACGCCCCCGCTCGGAGGGCGGGGGCGGCGTTTTCGCGTTTCTTCGCTCATTTGACGCTGTACAGAAGATCGGTATAGGTCGGATAGGGCCAATCGTACGCCGCGGTGAGCGTTTCGAGCTCATCGGCGATCGACCGCAGTTTCGCCATGGCGGGCACGACAACGTGCGCCATCGCCTGCGAGGCGGGAACTTCGCCTGCGGGGACTTCGGCAAGCTTTTTTTCGAGCTCGTCGGCGGCGTCCATGAGCGCGTCGTCGAGGGCGGAAAGCCGTTTCGCGAGTGCGCCGTCCGACTTGCTCGGAATGTCGTCCGAGACCGCGCGCTTTGCCGCGATGCCCGAGCACAGTTCGCACACATAGCCGTTGACGGCGGGCCAGATGTCCCGTTTCGCCATTTCGATCATCGTGCGCGCCTCGATGCGGATGGTCTTGGTATAGTTTTCGAGCGCGATGTTGGCGCGGGCGATGACCTCTTTTTCGGTATAAACGCCCTGCCGCACGAACATGTCGATGTTCTCCCGCTTGAAAAATTCGGGAACGGCGTCGGCGGTCGTCTTGTTGTTGAGCAGTCCTCTGCGCTCGGCTTCGGGTTCCCAATCCGGACCGTAGCCGTTGTAGTTGAAGATGATGCGGTAATGCTCTTTGAGCAGACGGTCGGTGTACTCCTTGCACGCCTTTTCAAAGTCTTTCGCGCCCTGCAAGGCTTCGACCGCCTCCGAGAACGCCTCCGCCGCGATGGTGTTGAGCACGATGTTGGGATCGGCGACGGACGCCTGCGAACCGAGCATGCGGAACTCGAACTTGTTGCCCGTGAACGCGAACGGCGAGGTGCGGTTGCGGTCGGTCGTGTCGATGGGGAAGATGGGCGATTCGGGCACGCCGATCGACCCCGGGACTGCCTTTTTGGGGACGTACTGTCTGCCGAGCACGATGCTGTCGACGATCGCGCCGAGCTGATCGCCGAGGTAAACGGAGATGATGGCGGGCGGGGCTTCGTCCGCGCCGAGACGGTGATCGTTGCCCGCGGAGGCGATGCAGGCGCGCAGTACGCCCTGATATTTATCCACCGCCGCGACGACGCAGGCGAGAATGAGCATGAAGCGGGCGTTCTTTTCGGGCGTTTCGCCGGGGTCGAGCAGGTTGAGCCCCGCGTCCGTCGAGAGCGACCAATTGTTGTGCTTGCCCGAGCCGTTGATCCCCTCAAAGGGCTTTTCGTGCAGAAGGCAGACGAGCCCGTGCTTTTTGGCGACCTTTTTCATGAGCTCCATGGTGAGCTGGTTGGCGTCGACGGCGACGTTGGTCGTCGTGAACACGGGGGCGAGCTCGTGCTGGGCGGGCGCGACCTCGTTGTGCTTGCTCTTTGCAAAGATGCCGTACGACCAGAGCGTTTCGTCTAAATCGCGCATGAAGTCGGAAATGCGGGTTTTGAGCGTGCCAAAGTAGTGATCTTCGAGCTCCTGTCCGCGCGGGGCGGGCGTCCCGAAGAGTGTTCTGCCCGTGAGAATGAGGTCTTTGCGTTCGAGGTAGACCTTTTCGTCGATGAGAAAGTATTCCTGCTCGGGTCCGACCGTCGTGGAGACCTTTCTGCATTCGATGCCGAACAGCTTCAAGAGCCGCTTCGCCTGCGTGTCGAGGGCGGTCATGGATTTGAGGAGGGGGGCTTTTTTGTCGAGCGTCTCGCCCGTATAAGAGACGAACACCGTGGGAATGTAGAGCGTGCCCTCCTTGACGAAGGCGGGCGAGGTGGGATCCCACGCCGTATAGCCGCGCGCCGCGCTCGTCGCCCGCGACCCGCCCGAGGGGAAGGAAGAGGCGTCGGGTTCGCCTACGATGAGGCTCTTCCCCGTGAGCTGCATGATCACCCTGTCGCCCGAGGGCTCGATAAAGCTGTCGTGCTTTTCCGCCGTCAGGTTGGTGAGGGGCTGAAACCAATGGGTGTAGTGCGTTGCGCCCTTGGAGACCGCCCAATCTTTCATCGCGTTGGCGACCGCGCTCGCGATCGAGCCGTCGAGGGGTTCGCCCTCCTCGACGGTCTTTTTGAGGGAACGGTAAACTTCCTTGGGCAGAGAGTTCTTCATAACTTCGTCGTTAAAGACGTTTGTGCCGAACAGTTCCGTGACGTTCATATCAACTCCTTATGGATGGCGCGGCGTTTTGCCACAGGGTTTATTATACCCTTTCCCGTCCGCGAAGTCAAACGTTTCGTCGACCTTTTTCCCCATACGCCGTTTTCCGCTTCGAATGCGAAGTATAACCTGCGCTTATGGACAGATGTTCATTCGAAGAAATCTTCCCGTTTGAGCCCCGCGCGCAGTTTTTCGAGGGCGCGCTTTTCGATGCGGGAGACGTAGGAGCGGGAGATCTTCATGCGGCGGGCGACCTCCCGTTGCGCCAGCGGCGCGCCGCCCGTGAGGGCGTAGCGGAGCGAGATGATCTCCGTCTCCCGCGGAGTGAGAAGCGCGGCGATGGCTTTGAGAAATTTTTCCTGCGTGAGACTGCGCTCCACGCTGCCGAATACTTTGTCCTCTTTTTCGAAGAGGAGATCCATGAGGGTGAGTTCGTTGCCGTCTTTGTCCTGTCCCACGGGCTCGGATAAAGACACGTTCCCCTTGTGCTTTTTGCCCGCGCGGATGAGCATGAGGATCTCGTTCTCGATACAGCGGGCGGTGTACGTCGCGAGTCGCGTCCCGTGCCCCGTCTCATAGGTGTTGATCGCCTTGATGAGCCCGATCGAGCCGACCGAGATCATGTCGTCCGTCTCCGCCGCCCCGTTGTACTTTTTTACGATGTGCGCGACGAGGCGCATGTTGTGGCGGACGAGCACGTCGCGGGCGTGCAGGTCGCCCGCTTTGAAGAGCCGAAGATACTTTTCCTCCTCTTCCTTGGTGAGCGGGCGCGGAAAGGAACTCCCGTCCGAGAGAGCCCCCGTAAAGAAAAACAGCCGCGCCAAAAGACAATACAGCATCGCAAACATCCTATCCCCTCCCCTTTCTTCATTGTATGAAAAGAGGGTTCTGTCCTATGACGCGGACGCGTGCCGAAACCGCCTGCGGACCGCCGCGGGGCGGCTTCTTTCGATGCGGAAACGCCGCGCGCCCGTTCCTTTCGGGAACGGGCGCGCGGCGTAAGAAATTTTACTTTTTCCGTTTGATTTGGATGTTCGCCTCGTCGAGCTGTTTGTCCTCAACGGGCGAGGGGGCGTTCATCATGAGGTCGCGCGCCTTGGCGTTCATCGGGAAGGCGATCACCTCGCGGATGTTCACCGTGTCGCAGATGAGCATGACCATGCGGTCGACGCCGGGGGCGACGCCTGCGTGCGGGGGCGCGCCGTACTCGAACGCGTGATAGAGCGCGGGGAATTTGCTCTCCACCTCCTCCTTGCCGATCCCGACGAGGGAAAACGCTTTGAGCATGATTTCGGGGTCGTGGTTGCGCACCGCGCCCGAGGAGAGTTCCACGCCGTTGCATACGATATCGTACTGATAGGCGAGCACTTTGAGGGGATCTTGCGTTTGAAGCGCGTCGAGCCCGCCCTGCGGCATGGAGAACGGATTGTGGCAAAATTCGAGCTTGCCGCTCTCCTCGCCGATCTCGTACATGGGGAAGTCGACGATCCAGCAGAAGCGGTACACGTTCTTTTCGAGCAGATCGAGCCCCGTGCCGAGCATGGTGCGGAGCACCCCCGCCCGTTTTTGCGCGTCCTGCAATTTATCCTCGGCGACAAGGGCGACGAAGCAATCTTTGTCCGCGCCGAGCGCGTTCTTCCACGCGTCTGCCGCGGGGGCGACGAACTTGGCGATCCCGCCCGCGGGCGCGCCGTTTTCGTCGAGCTTGAACCAATACATCTTGCCGCCTTCCGTCTTGACGGAAAACTCCTCGCAGGTCTTGTCGATCCACTTTCTCGGCACGCTCACGCCTTTTACCGCGATCGCCTTGACGTGTTTCAGCATGACGGGATCGAACCCGCAGTTCACGGTGAGTCCTGTCACGTCGCGGATGAGAAGCGGATTGCGAAGATCGGGCTTGTCCGTGCCGTAATCTTCGAGCGCGGTGAGATAGGGAATGCGGCGGAAAGGCGGCTTGTCCGCCTCCCAACCGCTGTATTTTGCAAAGACGGGCGGGAGGACCGCTTCGAGCGTTTCGAACACGTCCTCCTGCGTCGCGAACGCCATTTCGATATCGAGCTGATAAAATTCCCCCGGCGAACGGTCGGCGCGGGCGTCCTCGTCGCGGAAACAGGGCGCGATCTGGAAATACTTGTCGAAGCCCGAGCACATGAGCAGTTGCTTGTACTGCTGCGGGGCTTGGGGAAGCGCGTAAAATTCCCCGGGATAGAGGCGGCTCGGCACGATGTAGTCGCGCGCGCCCTCGGGCGACGAACTCGTGAGAATGGGCGTGGAGATCTCCAAAAAACCGCGCTCGGTCATGAGACGGCGCAGATCCTGTATGATATGGGAGCGAAGCACGATCTTGTCGCGGACGGCGGCGTTGCGAAGATCGAGGAAGCGGTATTTCAGCCGCGCGTCCTCCCCCGCCTCGGTGGAATGGGAGATCTCAAAGGGCAGGGCGTTCGTCATGCGCCGCCCGAGCACCTCCACGCGCACGGGCGTAATTTCGATCTTGCCCGTGGGAAGTTTGTCGTTGGGCGCGGAGCGGAGTACGACCGTCCCCTCCACGGAGACCGTCGATTCGGTGGGAATGTCGCGGAAGGCGCGGATCATGTCCTCGTCCGCGCATACGACCTGCGTCACGCCGTAAAAATCGCGGAGGACGGCGAAGAGCAAGCCGCCCTTGTCGCGCTTGCCGTCCAGCCAGCCCGCAAGCGTAACGGTTTTGCCGACGTCGCTCTCGCGAAGTTCGCCGCAGTTGTGCGTTCTGTATGCCATTGGTACACCTTTTGTTTTTTTTCTTATTGTAAGCCGAACGGGAAATCTTGTCAAGCGGATTGTTTTGAATGTCCGACTTTTTCGAAAAAATTCATCCTATCGTCGCGACTGCAATCCCACCGTCTTCGACACACTCGCTTTCGTTAAGCCTTTGCCGAAGCGCAAAAGAAAAATTGTTACTTATAGTATGTTGATAAATCAGTAACAAATTATTACAATAATATAGAGGGAAATTATGATTACTCAACAAGTTGGAATGCGAATAAAAGAACTTCGGCATAAGATGGGAATCAGTCAAGAAGAATTAGCGGCGCGCGCCGATGTTCATCGTACCTACATCGCCAGTCTGGAAGTGGGGAAAAGAAATATTTCCATAATTGTTTTGGAAAAAATAGTGAACGCTTTAGAAGTATCACTATCAAACTTTTTTGATTTTTGAGGTCATTATGAAGAAATTGGATTACATAAGAGCAGAAAGAAAGTTTCTCGAGGACAAATTGAACCTATTGATATCAAAGATAGGTAATATACCGATCGCAAATAAAAGCATTATGCCGTTAGGGTGGAGAAAAGCGGCAAAAGGGCGCACAGTATGGAGAATCATAGAAGAGATTATTAATCAAAATCTTGAGGTTCACGCAAAAACATTGGGTTTTAGAGAAGTTCGGTCTGCCGAATCTGAAGTTGATGTATTTGATATGGAATTTATAAGGGAAGGCGGCGAAAAAGCATACGTCAACATTAAATCTGCGGTGGAGGGCGGAAGGCGCAACAAAGATGATATTTCCAAAGCAAAAGGATTAAGGGAGTTCTTTTCGCGCACCGATGCGGAGCTGTATGTAGCCACTTTCATTTTACGTTTTAATGAAGATATGACGATCAGCATTGTGCAATGCGTTGTATGCCCGATTTCTTGGATCCCCGATTTATATATAAACCCCAGCAATAACGGCAATCTTCAATCCGCAGATTATAAGTGCTTTGATAAATTTATCGAAAGGGAGAAAGACGATTTCATTCGCTTGTTTGAAAGTGAATATCAGCGAGCATTGGGGAAGAGGAAAAATAAATTCATCACATCTTGACTTTTTGAATTCAATATGCGATAATATCAATATGGATAATAATACTGACGCTTATGTTGAAATGCTTCCGTGTGGTCATAGGGAGGCTTTGGGACAATATTTTACCCCGACATATATAGCTGAATTTATGGCGGATTGGGTAGTCGGGAAAAGACCCAAAACGATATTAGATCCCGCTGTCGGCAATAATATTTTTTTTAGAACAATAGGCAAAATTTATAACGAGTGCAATATGATCGGTTATGAATCCGATGAGCATATCTTTCGTTTTTTTTCACTCGGACAGTTCAATATATTCTTGGCGGATTTTTTAACCAGCAGTTGGGATAATCAATATGATGCTATTATAGCTAACCCACCTTTTTCTAAATTTCAAAAGATAAAAGACAGAGCTGAATTGATCGACTTATGTTTTAAGCACACAAATATTCGGCTTGCAGGGTTAAGCAATTACTGCTTATATTTTTTTCTCAAATGCCTCTATCAGCTCAAAGATGGCGGACGACTTGCTTTTATCATGCCCTATGATTTTCTTGATGGTCCGCAAGGAAATACAATCAAACATTTTTTGCTATACCATAATTTTGAAATATCGATACATTTCTTAAAATATGAGAATATATTTTCAGATGATATTATTACCACTGCGGCTATTTTTTTGATAGAAAAATCCACATCGCACAGAATTACTTTTTTGGAATACTATTCTGAAAGAGATTTTCGGATCAATCATCCAACAAATAGCCGAACATTATCTTGTATTGAAGTTGAATCATTAGATAAGTGGTCGAACTTTTCTTTCTTTACTAAAATTCCACAAAATGTTGTCCCTTATCATACGTATTTAACCGCCAAGCGTGGCATTGCGACCGGCTGCAATGAATTTTTTCTTTTGTGTGATGAAGCTATTAAAAATTACCACATCCCTTATGAATGTATCAAATATTGTATATCTTCGTCTAGTTTTTATAAAACCCCGTTTCTTACCAATGAAACTATTATTGCACAAGAAAAAAAGAATAAGCTGTTGATATTAAATGCTCAAAATTCAAATTTAGCCAAAGATTATATTGCGTGGGGCGTTAGTCAAGGATATAATCAACGCTATTTAACAGCAAATCGTAAAATTTGGTATGAGCTTGGAGTACAAACACCTCCGCAAATATTGATGGCGTGTACAACGCGGAACAAAATTAACTTCATCTTCAATGAATCCGACTGCCTATATATGACCAGCTACCATGGATTATACGTAAAGAAACCATGGTTACAATATATCAAAGTATTGTTTTGCTTTATGCAAACATGTTTTGCGCAAAATTTATTGCGGTTGCAATCTCGGGACATCGGTCACGGACTTATTAAAATGCAACCCAATGACTTGAATTCTGCTTTAGTGATCAATGTGGAAGTTCTTGAGCGCAATGACATAAAAATAATCGAAGAAATCTTCGATGAGGCGCACAATAACAAATTCTTTTCAGAGCAGGAAATATTAAAACTTGAAATGATTTTTAAGATGTACTTATATTAGTGGGCGTGAATTCTTGGTTTGCGAAGTAAAATCCCTTGCTCCCCATGAAATAAGGATACGGTTAGACATCGACCATTCGATTCACCGTTAAAAAGCTCACTCATTGACGTGAGCTTTTTTCATATGTCTAAATTTAGCGCAGAATGCAATATCAGCGCACAATCATTAAAATGCGGAGGCTCGGCTTTACATGATATTTTGAAGCAAACAGACGTTCTGATTTTTCATTCGGAATACTCCTCCCGCGGCTTCTATTATGTCATTTCGAGCGGAGGCGTAGCCGTAGTCGAGAAATCTCCCTTTCGTCGCGAAAAACCTTGCTACGCAATCTTTTTCGCGAGGGAATATGGAATGGCATATCAAAAGTGAGCGGGCGGGACGAAATGACAACGTAGTATAGGCAAAGGGCAAATAAAACAAGGGAGATGTTTCGACACGAGAGCCCGCGTCTCCTCGACGCGGGTTCTCGGCTACTTCGCGGGCGTTGCCCGCTCGTGCCGCCCTTGGAACGTATCAGAAACTGCGGGCGGGGCAACATGACATTTTTATAACGCCTTTTAGGCTTCCCAATAATGGCGTTAGGCAGAATTCACTTCTGCCGTGCGCGCCCCAATTTGCGCGACACTTCGCGCTTATTGTCTTACAGAGCGAACGAGACGACCAACCTAATTTAAGAGAAAGTCGGTTTCCCTCACGAAAAATGCTTTTGCCGACACGCAAAAGCATTTTTGTGAACTCTTCCAAATAATGGCGTTAGGTGGAATTCATTTCCACCGTGCGCGACACAATTTGCCGCACACTTGCGGCTTATTGTTTTACACACCATCTTTGAGGACGGGCTCTAATTTAAGTGATAGTGAGTTTCTATCACGACTTTTCTTTTCGTGACACGCACGGCGCGCTTTGCGCAACGGGCAAGGAGCGAAAAGAAAAGTGTGAACTTCTTTGTGAACTATCTTATTATTGTCAATTTTTTCTTCGCGCGGGTGATCGCCGTATAGAGCCACGACGCGCCGTTGTCGAAGAGGCGGCTCTCGTCGAGCACGACAACGTTGTCGTATTCGCTCCCCTGCGCCTTATGGCAGGTGAGCGCGTAGGCGAACTCGAAGCGGCAGACGGTGTCCTCCCGCTTGACGCGCGCCGAGCGGAGGGCTTCGAAGTTATCCTCGTGCACCAGCCTGCCGTTTTGCAGGCGGCACGCCTTTGCGCCGTAGCGGTGGCAGTACTCCCCCGTGCGGAACACGCCCGTATCAAAGGGGAGATCGTAGGTAATATTTTCGAGAAAATCGGGACGGAAGTCGAGCATGGCGAGCCCGTCCTCCCCCTCGCGCACGTTGTAGCATTCGCCGACGATGCCGTTCACGAGGTGGAAGTTCCCCTTTTCGTCGAGCGGTTTGGACCAATCGTTGAGGGTGCAGACGAGCTTTTCGCCGTCGATGGGCAACAGCGCGGTGGACGCGATGCCGAGCATGGCGCGAATCTCGCGGTTGGTCCGCATGCGCGTGCGGTTCGAGCCCGCGACGATGAGGTCGGCGTTGAGAAAGAGTTCCCGCCGCTCGTCGAAGTCGAGCGAACGTGCAGACAAAATGCGCGTGCCCTCGCCGTACTCCCCGTATTCGAGAAATTTGCCCGCGCGCGCCCGTTCGCCGAGCCGCACGATGGGGTTGTCGCGCTCCTGCCGTACGATCTCTTTGAGGGTGTAAACGGGCATGGTGAGCAGGGTATTGCTCCCCCCGACGGGCGGAAGCTGGGCGGGGTCGCCGCAAAAGAGGCATTTCACGCCGAACGACAAAAGGTCGCGCAAGATCTCGTCGGACACCATGCTCGTTTCGTCCACGACGATGAGACGGATATCCCCCGCGAGTTTCTCCTTTTTGACGAACCGCAGAAAGCGTTCGGAGACGACCTCGCCGTCCTCGTTGACCTCGATGTCCTCCTCCCGCGTGTAGATGAGGCTGTGAAGCGTCCCCGCGGGCGTGCCCGCGCGGATGAGGACAGACGCCGCTTTCCCCGTCGGCGCGACGAATACCGCGCTCTCCCCCGGGACGAGCCCCATCCCCCGCACCACGCGGTCGATGAGAAAGGTCTTGCCCGTGCCCGCATAGCCGCACAGGACGAAGATCTGCGTATTCAAATGGAAGAACCATTCCTCGATGAGTTCCGCCGCCGCGGCTTGGTCGGCGGTGAACACTGGTTCTTTTGCGATCGCCTGCATGCCCCCATTATAGCACGGCGGCGCAACTTTTGCAAACGTTTGTTCCTGTTTTTTGAAAATTTTTCAGGGCAGACGAAATTCGGCGTAGCAAAGTTTCCCGAGGAAGTTGCCGTTTACCGCGATCGTGCCCCGCCGCATGGGAAAGGTGCGCGACTTGCCGTGCGAGGAGAGGGTGATCTCGCCGCGCTCGGGATCGGCGGTGTACGTCCCCTCGAAGCTCCCCGAAGCACCCGCCGCCATGCGGTAGGTCACGGTGAAGTCGCCTCCGTAATCGAGCGCGAGCCGCAGATATTCGAAGTCGCCGATGCGCTCCGTTCCCCCGTAGGTGAGCGATTCGCAGTCGTACACGCCGAGATAGGGACGGGACAGTTCGCGCAGCGTCGACATCTCCGAGACGTTGCACGCCGAAAAAGAACACACAGAGAGCAAAATACCGAGCGTCATCATGAGTTTCCACATACCACAAGTATCCGCAACATCGCGGCGGTTATTCGCTTCGACGGGTATGCGACGGGTTTACAGAAGAATAGACGAGCCCCGCGCCTTGTCGGCGCGGGGTTCGGTTCAAACCCGAAAAGCGGGAACGCTCCCGCGTTGATTGTCCCTCTCAAAGCCCGAGAAGCGTTTCGAGGATGGCGGCGGCGGAGAATACGAGCTCGGGACAGGGTCTCTTTTTGTAATAGGTCGGCGTGCGCGCCTCGGGGACGGCGGTGGGGGCGGGGTGTACGCCCGCGCCCGCGAGCAACGCGCCGCAGTTCAGGCTCCCGTTCTCCTCCCGAAACCGCTCGCCGAAGGCGTGCACGAGGGCGTAGATTTCGGCTTTGGACTTTTCGCGGCAAAGCAGTCCGATGGCGAGCGCGCCGCCCGAGACCGCGCCGCAGGTCTCCCGCAGCCTGCCCATCCCCCCGCCGAACGGCAGGGCGATCGCCGCGAGATCCTCTTTTTCCATGCCCGTACGGTCGGCAAAGGCGAGCAGCACGGACTGCGCGCAGTTATACCCCTCCAAAAAATAGGCTTTTGCGTCGTCCGCTCTCATAGTTCAATCCAACCTCCTTCGGCGGGGACGGCGTATTCCATCCCTCGCTTTTGCATTTCTTTGATGAATTTTTTGGGACTGATCGTATGCGTGAGGGGCGGGAAGGCGTCGTCGAAGTGGTCGAGGACGGTCATCTTCGGCTCGAACGCCGCAAGGAAGCGGCGCAGGTATTTGTGCATGCCGTACCGCCCCTGATAGGGAAAGACGAGCGCGTCTGCGCCGCGGGGATATTCCTCCCCCTCGCAGAGCCCCGCCGAGCCGAGCACGACGACGGTCTTTGCCCCGTCAGAGATCTCATAGACGAGGATGTCGTCCGCGCCGATGCGATACTTTTCGATCTCTTTCAGAAAGCGGACGGTCGAAAAAAAGTGCGCCCATGCGGAGAGCGAAAACACGACGCGAAGCACGGTGCGCGCGTCGAATACGCAATGCTTGCCGCGGTAGGCGCGCACGGTGAACTCGCCGAACCGCACCTCCTCTCCCGCCGCGATGGGGCGCATGCAGGAGACGTTCATGCCCCGCTCGCGCGCGATCTCCATGCCGCGGGCGGGCACATAGACGGGTCTCACCCCCTCGGAAAAACAGTCGACGTCGCGAAAATGGTCGAGATGGGGATGGGTGATAAAGATCGCCTGCGCCGTTCGCGCCTCGCCCGTGTCGACGGGCGCAAGGCGGGAACGGGAACGGAGATAGGGATCGAGCAAAATGCGCGTCGACCCGCCCGCGATGAGCAGGGTCGCCGTGCCGAGCCATTTGAGTTTCATCGGTAACGCTCCGTAGATCCTGCCTATTATATCATACGATATCCGTTTTGACAAACAAAAAAGAGGGAAAACGGCGTCTCCCTCTCAATTTTTCGTGCGTGGTGTGTTCCTTGGCTTATTTGCCTTGCTTATTTCCCCTTGACCCGACCGACGTCGAGGTTGTCTTTGGTGCGGTCGGCGAGTGCTTTTACGGGATGATCGCCGTTTTGGATGCGGTAATCCCGCCCGAAGCGCGCCACGGTCTTTTCGATGACGGCGTGCGTCCCGACCGAGGCGGGATCGTCGTTGATGCGGGCGTTATAGGCAAAATAGCGGAAGGTGTCGGGCGTTTTGTCGAGCTCCTCCCAGCCCTCCTCGACGGCGGTGAGCCGCACCGTTTTGAGCACGTCGCGGATATACTCTTTCTGCGGACGGAATTTAAGGAGCTCGGGGAACTCCCCGCCCTCGGGCAACACCTGTTGCCATACCTTGCCCTCGTACGTTTTCAGAAGATCCGCCGCCTCGTGCAGGTGGGCGACCTCCTCCTCGAAGTGCATCTCCCAGATCTTGGCGACGCGCTCGTCCTTTTCGTCTTTCCAGCACGAATAGTAGAGATAGCATTCGGTGTACTCGTTCATGAGCAGGCTTTCCCACCATGTCATGCAGGGATCTTTCAGACACCCGTACCCCGTAACGTGCTGTTCCTCGATCATGGCGATCTCGTTGTAGAGCTTTCTGCCGAGCGGCGTGCCGTAGAGGTTGGCGACATTCATATAGTAGTTCATCGTCTGCTGTTCCGCCGCCGTGATAATGTTGACGTTGAGCTTGGTTTTGAGGTCGTTCAGATAGCAATTCAGATAGAAATTCACGTCGTCGTCGGGATGGCGGTATTCGGCGACGGTGGGACGCCCCGGCATGATCTCGGTATAGCTTCCCACGAGCTTTTGAGGATCTCCCCCCTTTTCGAGTTCCATGAGGTCGGCGTAGCGGTAGAGGTGGTCGAAGTCCTCGAGCAGGGCGAAATCGAGCTGCTGTTTCACATAGGTGTTCTTTTCGGTGATGGCGAGCGCGGCGGTGAGGTCGACGGCGAGCTGTTCATACCCGATGGTGTGTTCGAGAATGCTCTCGTCGATGGGTTTGAGGCTCGCGACCCGCTTTTGCTGGATCTGCTCCCCCCTGCGCATCCGCGCAAGCCGCCTGCGGACGTCGTTGTTGGGACAATGGCGGGTGAAGGCGTTGGAAAAGCGTACGCTCTCAAACTCCGTCCCCGACATCAGGATCACCCGAAGGCGGGTGTAAGGGTCGACTTCGTTCTTGTTGTACGGCTTGACGAGAACTTTATTCCAGCTTGTAAAAATCTTGTCCGCTTTCTGCGGCTTCAATTCAAACGGATTCATGCATCCTCCTTGTGCGGAAAGTTTTCCCAACCGCCAAAAAAAGTATGCGTTTGATTGCGTTTTTCGGAAAATTTTGTTATACTATCCGAAAAGGAGAAAATCATGATCGGTTGCGTCATCGCCATGGACAGGGAGGCAGACCTCCTCTCCCAAATGAAAGTGAAACACATCGCCTCGCGGTACGGCAAACCCGTACGCGTCGGTTCGGCGTTCGGAACGGACGTCGCGCTCGTCACCTGCGGCGTGGGGAAAGTCAACGCCGCGGCGGGCGCGTGCGCCGCGCTCGAAGCGGGCGCGGACGTTCTTTTGAACTTCGGCGCGGCGGGCGGCTTGAACCCTCAAACGACCGAAGTCGGCGAAGTATATCTCATCGACAGGGCGGTGCAGTACGACTTCGACTGCGCCCAGCTCAACGGACTGCCCGTCGGCACGCTCGACGGCGAAACCGAACCCTTCCTGCCGCTTTTCTGTCCGCCGCTTCCCTATCCCCGCCGCGCGCTCGGCACGGGCGACCGCTTCAACGACTCGCCGGCCGACCACGCCCTTCTCCTCTCGCTCGGCTGCGACGTCCGCGAAATGGAGGGCGGCGCGATCGCGCAGGTGTGCAAGTATGCAGGCGTGCCGTTCTGTTCGGTGAAGGCGATCTCCGACGTGTACGGCTTGGGCTCGACGACAGGGCAATTCCGTGAAAATTGCGCGCGCGCCCTGCGCGCGCTCGGGGCGCGGCTGCCCGAAATTTTCGCCGCGCTGGGAGGAGCGGTATGATCGACCTCGGCGATTGGAACGAGCCCCTCGCCCCCCTCTTCACGGACGAGAGGTACAAAAAAATCAGGGAATTTCTCAAATACGAGTATTCGCATTTCACCGTCTATCCCGACATGTACGACATCTTCAACTGCTTCCGCTACACGCCGTACGCGGGGGTGAAAGCCGTATTGCTCGGGCAAGATCCCTACCACGAACCAGGGCAGGCGCACGGGCTGTGCTTTTCGGTGCGGGAGGGCGTTCCCAAGCCCCCGTCCCTCGAAAACATCTTCAAGGAACTGCACAGCGACCTCGGATTTCCCCCGCCCGCGAGCGGCGACCTCACCCAATGGGCGCGGCAGGGCGTGCTCTTGATGAACACCGCGCTCACCGTCCGCGCGCATCGGGCGAACAGCCACGCGGACTGCGGTTGGAGCTGGTTTACCGACGCGGTGATAAGTCTGCTTTCCCGCGAGAAGTCGGGGCTCGTATTTTTGCTTTGGGGGGGCAACGCGCGCAAAAAACGCGCGCTCATCGACGCGAGCAAGCATCTCGTTCTGGAATGCGCCCATCCCTCCCCCCTCTCGGCGTACAACGGATTTTTCGGCTGCCGCCACTTCTCCAAGACGAACGCCTACCTCGCCGCCCGCGGCGTTTCCCCCATCGATTGGGATCTCGGCTGACATTCCGCGGCAAACAGGTGGAACTATGGTAAAACAGGGAATCAAAAACTACTTCATCGGACTGAAATTTTTCTTTACGCCGCTCGGCACGATGTTCCTCGGCATGATGATCGGGGTCTCCATCCTCATCCCGGGGATCGCGGGCGGGATCTCTCAACTCACCGACGGCATAAAAGAGCTCGCCGTGAACGTCAACCTCGACTTCAACGCCCTGCTCGGCGA
This sequence comes from uncultured Clostridia bacterium, assembly GCA_947631005.1. GTDB lineage: Bacteria > Bacillota > Clostridia > Christensenellales > Borkfalkiaceae > Gallimonas. Next base: position 34,327 of record CANRJR010000018.1, read on the forward strand.
GGTTTGGACGGCGGTGCGCGCGCTGGATTGGGACGACCCTGCGGGCGCGATCCAAACCATGCTCTCCGCGGCGTGGATCAACGAACAGGTCACGCAGGCGTTGCATACCCTGCTCGGGACGGACTTCGATTCCTTTTCGGCGGAGGTCGTCGCGCTCGTCTCCCGATTTACGGAGACGGTCGTCGTCTGCTTCGTGATGTTCATCGTGTTCTGGGTCTTGGGCTTTATCGCGGGATTTTTCATCGTGAAATTCCAGATCCGCAAGAACATCGCCAAACGGTCGCTGTGGAAGCTCATCCTCGCCTCCGTCCTCGATTCGGTTCTGACGGCGGTCTTTGTCGTCGCCGCGGCGTTCTTGTTCTCGCTGTGGCAGTGGAGCATTCTCATCTCCGCCGTCCTGCTCATTCTGCTCGTCGGGTGCATTGCCCTGCTCGAAGCCTACCTCCTGTACGGCAGGGGGAAGATGGAACTCAAATCCATCGTCAATCTGAAAAACGCGGGGCTGTACGCCCTCACCGACGCGATCATCTTTTTGATCTCCATCGCGCTGACCCTGCTCGCCTGCGTCATCAACCCGCTGATGGGGCTGTTCGTCGGGTTGACCCTCATCGAGATCGCCGCGATCGTCATCCATATGAACGCGGAATCGTATGTGAAGAGCCTCGCCGCGCCCGACCAAGCCGCATGATGTATGCCGCCGATCCGAAAAGAGCCCGCTTCGTTTGGAAGCGGGCTCTTTCAGCCGTTAACTATTTTCTTTGCGGAACACGAGCGAGCCGTTCTCCTCGTCGAGCGTGATCTCGCTGTCCGCGCCGACCCTGCCCGCGAGGATCTCCTCGGCGAGGGCATCCTCAACGAACCGCTGGACGGTGCGTTTGAGCGGCCGCGCGCCGAATTCCTCGCTGTACCCGCGCTCGACGAGGTAATCGACGGCGCGCGGCGAAAAGCGAAGCGTGATGTTTCTCTCCTGCATGCGGGCGGCAAGCGCGGACAGGATCTTTTCGCAGATCGCGGCGGCTTCGGGCTTGCCGAGCTTGTGAAAGACGACGATCTCGTCGATACGGTTGAGAAATTCGGGTTTGAACTGCTGTTTGAGCGCGCTTTCAATGCGGCTCTTCATGTCCTCGTACTCGCCGTCGGCGGCGCGGAATCCGAGCGCGGAGACCTCCTTCACGACGTGCGCGCCCGCGTTGGACGTGAGAATGATGACGGTATTCTTGAACGAGACCACCCTGCCGCGGCTGTCCGAGAGCCTGCCGTCGTCGAGGATCTGCAAGAGCAGGTTGAACACGTCGGGGTGCGCCTTTTCGATCTCGTCGAAGAGGACGACGGAATAGGGCTTGTGCCGCACGCGCTCGGTGAGCGCGCCCTGCGTGTCGTCGTAGCCGACGTATCCCGGCGGCGCGCCGATGAGCTTGGTGACCGAGCTCTTGTCCATAAACTCGGACATGTCGAGACGGATCATGGTGCGCTCGTCGCCGAACATCGCCTCGGCGAGAGCCTTGGAAAGGTCGGTCTTACCGACGCCCGTCGGACCGACGAAGATGAACGACCCGATGGGACGGTTGGGATCTTTGAGCCCCGCGCGGGCGCGGCGGATGGCGCGCGCGACCGCGGCGACCGCGTCGTCCTGTCCCACGATGCGGCGGTGCAGGTCCTGTTCGAGGTTGATGAGACGGGAGCTCTCCTCCTCGGTGAGCTTGGTGACGGGCACGCCCGTCCAATCGCTCACGATGGCGGCGATCTCCTCCGCGCCGATGGAGATATGCGCGGCGTTGCGCTCGGAGATCCACTTCCTGCGCATTTCGACATAGTTCTCCGAGACCGCAGCGCGCTTTTTGTTGAGCTGTTGCGCGAGCGCGGCGTCTTTCCACTTCTCCGCCTTTTTGATGTCGGCGGAGAGTTGCGCGCATTGGTCGTGCAGTTCGGAAAGCTCTTTGGGACCCGTCAACGCGTTCAGGCGGGCGCGGGACGCCGCTTCGTCGATGAGGTCGATCGCCTTGTCGGGCAAAAACCGGTCGGTCACATAGCGGTCGGAGAGGCGTACCGCCGCCTCGATCGCCTCGTCGCTGATGACGACGTTGTGGTGCGCCTCGTACTTATCTTTGAGCCCGCCCAAGATGACGATCGCGTCCTCGGGGGTGGGCTGTTCCACGAGCACCTGCGTGAAGCGGCGTTCGAGGGCGGCGTCTTTTTCGATATACTTGCGGTATTCCTCCGTCGTCGTCGCGCCGACCGTCTGCAATTCGCCGCGCGCCAGCATGGGTTTGAGGATGTTGGACGCGTCCACGCTCCCCCCCTCCGACGACCTGCCCGCGTTCACGATCATGTGGATCTCGTCGATGAAGAGGATGATGTTTTTGTCGTTGACGATGCCGTCGATGACCTGTTTGAGCCGTTCCTCGAAGTCGCCGCGATAGCGCGCCCCCGAGAGCAAACTTGCGATGTTGAGCGAGAATACCCGCTTCCCGATGAGGTTGTCGGGCACGTCCCCCGCGACGATGCGCCGGGCGAGCCCCTCGACGACCGCCGTCTTGCCCACGCCGGGTTCGCCGACGAGCACGGGGTTGTTCTTGGTGCGGCGGGAGAGGATCTGGATGACCTTTTCGATCTCCTTATTGCGCCCGATCACGGGGTCGAGCTTGCCCCGCCGCGCCTGTTGCGTGAGGTCGACGCCGTACTGCATGAAAGGCGCGTTCGGCTCTTCCTTATACGTCTCCGCAGGGGAACGCGCAATGAAATGCGCGGTGGTATGGATGGGCGCGGACTCCTCTTCGTCGGACTCGCTCCCGCCGACAAAGAGGTTGACCCGATCTTCGAGGTCCTCCATATCGACGCGGATGTTCTTCAAGATCTCCACGCCGATACAATCCTCCACCGCCAAAACGGCAAGCAAGAGGTGCTCCGTGCCGACGAGCGCGTCGAACCCGCTCTCCATGGAATACTCCCGCGCGAGGTTGAACATGCGCTTGGTGCGTGGGGTGTACCCGTGGACGGTGCAGGCGTGATCGAGCTTGCGCTTGAAGATCTCGCTGTACTTGTCGAGCTTCGCGCCCGCCGCCCGCAGCAGTTTTCCCGCCGAACAGTCGCTTACGACGAGCATGCCGAATACGAGATGTTCGCTGCCGATGTAGGTCGTTTTGAACCGCTTCGCCGTCTCTTCGGCGACGAGGACGACCTGTTCGAGATGTTTGGTATATTTCGATTGATCCATAAGTCTTTATTCGCTGCGCAACAGTGCGCGTACGATCTTGGAGACGCATTCGGCGCGGTAGCTGTCCTGCTCCTCTGCCGCCATGCCCGCGCTCCACATCACGTTCGCGGGGCGCATATCCACGGCGATGTCGTCGAGCATGCGCATCCGCCCCTCCGCCAGCTTTTCGTCGCCGAAATAGCCGAGCGCGACGCCGAGTTTGAGGTCGGAGATGAGCGACGCGCACTCCTTTTCGGAGAGCAGTACGGCGTTGCAGAGCGTGCCATAGGCGCGGAAGATCTTGTCTTTCAACACCAGCCCGCCCTCTTCTTTCATGCACCCGCGTTCGGCGATCTCGATGTCCGCGATGATTTCGACGTTTCTGCGCACGGTCTCTAAAATTTGTTCCTCCGACTTGCCGAGCGTGAGCTCGTTGCTGATCTGGAAGAGGTCGCCCTCGCCCGCGCTTCCCTCGCCGTACACGCCGCGTACGGTGAGCCCCGCGCTCATGAGACGGGGCATGATCTGTTTGAGAAATCCCCGCCGCGACATGGCGGGAAGAAAGAGCATCGCCGACGCCCGCAGCCCCGTCCCGAGATTGGTGGGACAGGCGGTGAGATAGCCGAGCTGTTCGTCGTAGGCAAAGGGGATGGAATCCGAAATGATCTCGTCGATGCCCGAGATGCGCTCGTAGGCGCGCAACAGGTCGTACCCTTTCATGAAGCACTGCGCACGGATATGATCCTCCTCGTTGACCATGACCGAGATCGTCTCGTCCTTCGAGATGAGGGCGGCGGAAATCGCGCTGTGACGGATGAGGTCGCGGCTGATCAAATACTGCTCTTTGAGCGAATTCGCCTCCTCCTGCGAGACGTCTTTCATCACATACAGACGAAATTCCCCTATGCTCATGAGCTCGCCCGCGACGATGCGGATCATCTCCGAAGCCTGTTCGGAAGCGTGCGGCGCGCAGATGAGGCGCGCGGGAAAGGGATAATCTTTGAAATTCCGCGCAAGACGGATGCGGGAGGAGACGACGACGCTCTCCCAAGCCTCATTGCTCACGTGTCCCCTCCGTATAATTCCTTGTTGATGCGGGAGAGTTCCTCGCGCAATTTCTCCGCCCGCCGGGATTCGCCGTTGCGCTGCGCCTCCGCGAGCATTTCGCGCAGGGTCGCCTGTTGGTCGACGAGGTAGCGCACGCGGTCGTATTTCGCGTCCGCGAGCCCGCTCGGGGCTTTCCCGTCGTGACGGTCGTTGCCCTGTTGCACGCGGCGGATGACGGGAAGCAGTTCCTCGCGGAAGGCGGCGTAACACTCCGCGCACCCGACGAGCCCCGTCCGCTTATAGTCCGAAAAGGTCGCGCCGCAGACGGGACAGGCGCGCTCCTTGCTCTTTCCGAAGAGCAGGTCATAGCACGCCGCGCAGAGACGAACGGTCGTCGTCTTTCCGCCCTCCGTCCTCTCGTATTCGGTTGCGTTCTCCTTTCCGCAGTTGCTGCAAATCATCGCGTCTCCCGCGCCCGTGCGGCGCGTACGTCTCCCTTATTTATGATTGCTTCGCGCCTCCCGCGCTCTTTTCGGGATGTTTTTCCGCAATCGCCTCCAACGCACCCTGCGGGCGGGGGAAGCGGTAGCCGCCGCATTCGCACTGCACGAAGAGCAGGGGGAAACCGTTCTTCTCCTCCGCCGCGACGCGCACGATCTCCTCCCATTTGAGAAAAACGCGCTCGGTCTGCGAGCCCCGCCAATAGATCCCCTCCTCATAGATCGCGAAGAGGGCGCGCGCCCCGATGAAGGCGTAGATCCCGCGCGCCAGCAAAAACACGCCGAGCGCGCCCATGATCCCGCCCGCCGCGGCGTTCCAAAAGATCCCGACAAAGACGCCGCCGACCGCGACGAGCGCGCCGAGCACCGTCCAAAAGACCGCGCCCGCCCGCTTCTGTTTGTTGGGCAGATAAAACGCCTTCTCGCACTTGAATTTTCCCTTTTTCCCGTCGGACGGCTCGCCGAGCACGGCGATGCCGCGGCGGGCGAGCACGGCGCGGAGGCGGGGCTTGTCGTCTGCCTGCACCAAAGATACGCCGCTCTCTTCCTGCGAAAGATAGGAGGAGGGGATCTCCAATACGATGCTCCACTCCCCGCTCTCCCGCGGCGATTTGCGCGTACACACCGAAAAGGCGCGAAGTTCCCCGTAAGGAATGCGGACGCTCCGTTTTTCGGAATGGATGTCGAGCCCGTCCTCGCGGAAGGTGGCGAATGTGCCGTCTCCCACGAAAAAGCTCTCC
>CANRJR010000019.1 GCA_947631005.1 uncultured Clostridia bacterium
GGGCGAATGACAATAAGAAGCGCGGGACGAATGACAATTTAGAAGCCGCGGGCGAATGACATATTAGAGAAGCGTAGGGTGCGGATAAAATACTGCCAATCGAAAAAAGACAGCCTTTCCGAGGAAAGGCTGTCTTTTTGTTCATGGATCTCCGTGGGCGCAAGGTTGCCGCGGAACATTCCGTGGGCAATGCGCGCCGCGGTGGGGATCGCACGGGACGAACGGGGTTATGCCTCGAACGTTACGGCGATCTTGTAGATGAGAACGCGCTTTGCGGTGGTGATGTTGATCGAAGAAGCGGACGTTCCAAGCTCGAAGATGACCGCTTTCTTTGCGGCATTCCCGACCGTCGTATCTTCAAATCCCTCGATCGCAATCGTATCGGACGCGCTCCAACCTTGGCAAAGGATTTGCACCTTGGTCACTTTCTTTGAGAACGTAAGCGTCAACGTGCCGTTGTTCTTGGACGTTCCCAAGCGCAGGAAACCGCCCTGATTTTGAGAAGTTGCAGGACCGCCCGTCGTGTTGTTTCCGCAATACATGTTCGCCGCGGCTACACTCGTGAGCCCTGCCGCCGTCGCATTGGGGAACAATGCAAGGCGCGCGTCGGCGGTATCGGTTTTCGCATTCATTACAACATTGGCGAAATCAAACACGGTTGCGCCCGTTTCGGTGATGTTGTCGGCAGTTGTGGGTTTCGCAAGTTCTTCGGGCTCTTCGCCGCCTTCAAGCGTACCGAAGTGACCGACCCATTGTTCTACGCCTTCTTTGCCATTCGGCGTATAAACGTTCCCCTCGCCCTTGTCGGCGATACGACCGATATAGTTGCCGTTCATCGTAGTGTAAGTGCCGTAAGTGCCGAGGTAATACAGGTCGGTCTCGTCGGGGCTGTCCGTCTTGTTGTACTTGGATTCCATGACGAAGTTCTTGATCCCGTCGACCCACTGCCAATATTTGCCCTCGGTCTGCGTTGCATTCAGTTGAAGATCTACGCCTTGTTTCGTAGTGTCAGCACGGGGGACAAATTCAAGATATTTTCCGCCAACGGTGATGGTGTACTTGTTGTCCGTGCCGATCTGCGTGATCACATAATCCGCCGCTTTGGAAGCGTCAGCCGACGTATTCAGATAGCTACCGCTCATTGCGTCGAGCGCATAATACATCGCATTCTTGTTTGCGCTGAACATCGCGAACTTATACGTGCCAGCCTTGGGAGCGTCGAGAGCCGTGAACGTTGCGGCAGGCGTACCGAAGTGTGCGGGATGTTGCGTTACGTTGAGAACGCTCTTTGCCTCGTTCTTCTCGGTGTCCCAAATGAAGGTGATGTTGCTGACGCCGATCGTATCGTACTTGCTCGTATCGTACGTACCGATGTAGTAGGTATCCGTTTCCTCTGCAAAGGTGTAGATCTTCAACGCGTCGTTCCACGTCCAGACGGCGTTCGCGGTTGCGGTGTCGGCGAAGTTGAGCTTGCCGCCCTTGACTTCGATGAACTTCCCGTCGATTTTGAGGGTATAGCCGTTCGTAGCCTCGGCGATCGTGATCTTCTTCGCAGCGGAGACGTCGGTCGAGGTGGACAGATACGTTCCGTCGATGCCCGTGACATATCTTCTCGCGCCCTTGTAGAACACGGAGAGGATGGAATCGCCTGCCGCCGCCGCGGTCGCTTCCTGGAAGGTGTCGGGAGAGACGGTGAACTTGAACGAAGTATTCGCCGTCGCCGCGCTCTCACCCTCGCCAAAGGCGATCGCCACTTTGATGGTGATTTCGGTTGCAGTTGCGGGCAGGTTGTTGATCTCAACGTTCTTATCGGTGAGTTTCAACCATGCGGGCGTCGTGCCGTCGACCTCCCACGTGAGGGTCGCGCCGTAGGTTTCGGGGATGGGAAGCGCGTACGCGCCGCGTCCTGCAACGTCTGCCATGCCCGCCTTGTCGATATCGTTCTTGATGAGTTCGACGACCTGTTCGCTCGTCATCTTCAACGTCTTGACGCGGAACATGCCGTAGTAAGACTTATCGCCGACCTTGTAGGTAACTTCTACGTCGTAGCCCTTTTCGACCGTGAGGGGCTTTACGGTGAACTTGCCGTTGTTGTAGGTGACGGTGGGCGCGGTGGACTTCGTCAACACTGCGTAAGAGATCTCAACGCCGTCTGCGCCGCTGATCGTCGTGGGCATCGTGATTTCCTTATCTTCGATGATATAGGAAGCGAAGTTCTTTGCGATCTCTTTGTTCACGCCTTCGACAGCCTTTTTGAGCTTCGGACCGATCTCATTGGTGCTCTCGGCGTCAGCCTTTACGATGTCGGTCGCCTTCACGGGCTGGATCTGCGCGCCGTTGTAGTTCCCGAGGATACCCGTAACGGTTACGAAGTCGCCGACTTGGATGTCGTCGTACCACTTGCAGAGCCCGTCGAGGTCTTCCTGGCTTCTCTGAATGTACTTGGAGATGTAAACGTTGATGCTGACCTTTTCTTTGGTGATGGTGAACAGGTCGGAGGACGTACCCGCCTCGTTCGAGGGCTTCTTGGGCGTGCCGTCGTCCTTGGTCGCCTTCGCCGTGACTTTCCAGCCCGTGAGGCGGACAAAGGTGCTCTGACGCCACGTTGCGGAGGGAACGCCCGAAATGAGGTCGGTGTCGAAATCGTACACCGTGCTTCTCGGGTCGATCTTCTCTTTGCTCTCGTCAACGACGGCAGTACCCGTCTTTTGCGTGGTCTCCCAGAGACCGTTGTAATAGGTCGCTTTCGCGCCGCTTACGGTGACATACGCGCCGTCGACAAACTTCTCGGCGTCCGCCGCGTCGATCGCGGCTCTGTAAACATAGTAGCCGCACTTGGTCTCTTCGTCCATCATGAAGAACGTCGCATTGCCGTAGCTTGCCGACGCATCGGATACATGGAGAATGTAGCCGCTCAAATCAACGGGATATTCGGTCTGCGAATAGATGTTGTTGATGAGCTGGCGAGCGGTAAGGTAAGGCGACACCGAGAACGTGTACGTCTGCGGAGCGGGCTTTCCGTTGTAGGTGAACGTCGCCTTGATCTTGACCGTGGCGAGATCGTCGCCCGGCTTCACGATGACCTTGTTCTTCTCTGCGTTCAGAGAGATGTACTCTTTCGAGGGCTCATCGTCGATGTCCCACGAAATGGTAGCCGTCTGCCCCTGCACGGTGTACGACGTTTCGAGATCGAAATCTGCCTTAACCGCCACGCCCTTTTGCGGGAACTTGTAGGAAAGGAATGTGTACACGTCGAGCTCGGCAACACGGACCGTGAACGCCTTGGACGCGCCGCTCGCCGATATGGTGAGCTTGACTTCGGTCACCTGCGGTTGCAGGGTAACTTTCGCCGTGTAGTTGTTCTCGTCCCCGTCCTCGATCGCGATGGCTTTGGTATTGCCCGACTTCCATTTTACGGAAATGTCGTTCCCGATCTTCTTGGGAAGTTTGAAATCCGCGCTGACAAGTGTTTCGTTCTCGGGAAGAATGTACTTCTCGATGGCGTCTTTCGCCGCGCCGCCGCAAGCGACAAGCCCGAGCGCACATGTAAACGCACACAGAACGGTCAACACGATGAGCGCAAGTCTGCTTCTTCTTCTCATGTCTTATCTCCTTAATTTTTTTGGTTTCACGATACAAATCCGACGTCGCTGTAATCGACAATCGTAAACACGTTCGAGCCCGCTTCGAATTGGTAGCAACGCGAAACGGTTAGCACGTCGCCCGCTTTGATGAGTTTCGTCGCGCCCGAGGGCACGCTCACTTTGAACGTAAACTCGGCGGTTTCGCCGTTGTAACGCTCCGCGCTTCCCACGAACGTATAGTCGCTGCCGTCAACATCGACCGACTTCACCGTGAGATTGCCCAAACAGTTCCAATTCACTTTCGCGGTGAAGAGCGAGCTCGACGAATCAAAGATGAGACGGTAGGAACTTTCCGACCTCCACGACTTCTTGTCGCTCCCCTTTGCGTCGTTGTCGACGGTAACGCCCGAGATCTGCCAATTCCCGCTATGCTTTTGCAGCGTGCCGAGAATGAAGTACAGATCGCCGATCCGCAACATTCCCGTCGTGTTATAGCCCGCGTACAGGCTGATCGAGTACTCATTCCCCGTCTCTTCGTCGTACTGCGTGATCTTATACGTCGTCGCATTCGAAGAGGACGTCGTTTCGCCCGTAACAAAGGCGTACAGCTGGACTTTGGTGTTTTCTTGGTAGCTATCGGGCGATTCGTTAAACGCCTTCAACGAGAGCGACTGCACCGCCGTGTCGAACAGCGGATCGTCGAGCTTGGAGAACAGGCGCAACTCGATGCTCTGCGCGAACGCCTCCGCCTTCATGAAATAGCTGTAATACGCTTTTTCGGCATTCTCCTTGCACAGCGAATAGCCGTTCTCCACAAGTTCGAGGTTGAGAAGTTTGAAATCGTCGCTCTCGGTCTTGTACCATACGTAGCACAGCGAACGGTTCCCTTTGGAATCCTTTTCGGGAATTCCGCCGCTCGCCGATTCGAGGACGATCTCGGTCGCCGATTTCAAACGTTCGTCGGTGAACTTGCTCGCGGCTTTCCCCCACTTCTCCACTCCGCCTGTGCTCTCGGGCGTGTCTACGCCTTGATAGCGTACCGTGACCGAGCCGCCCTCGACGAGGGAGAACGTGGTGGTGTCGCCGTCCGTTGTACTGCCGATCAATTTCGCCGCGCCGATCCCGTCGTCGCTCATCAACTTCTTGCCCTCGTATTCCTTGGAGAGCTTCAAAGTTTTGGTGATCTTGTCGAAATGTTCGGTGTTGTCCGCGATCTTACTGTCGTTGCACGCCGTAAACAGGCAGCACGCCGACAGGATGGCGATCGCGATCATTGCGATTGTCTTTTTCATCGTTTTCGTTTCCGTTATTTCCCGCCGCAAGCCTTATATGCGTCTTGCAGGGCAGCTGCCGCTTCCTTTTGTCCAAGCAACACATATTGGACAACGCTCGTCATCTGCTGGCGCGCCGTCGACGAACCGACGAACGCGGGAGAGACGAACAGACGCGCGTTGAACTCGCCGCCTACGCCCGCCTTCACGCACTTGGAAATGATGAGGTCGGTACCGGTGAGAGGGCTGCCGTCGGAGGCTTTCCCGTCGCGGAAGAGCTGGAAGTCTGCATTGGCGTAAACGTCCGTACGCATGGGCGCATAGCCGCTGACGCGCGAGAACTTCGCCTGGAACTCGGTCGCGAGCAACTCTTTCACGAATTGGAAAGTCATGATCTGCTTCTCGCTGTCGTTCGCCGCATCCGTCGAGAACATCACAAGGGAAGGACCTTGGCTGATGCACTGGTTTTTGCCTTCGCCGCTCCCGGGGATCGCCGAAACTTCGGTGGTGAAATTCGTGCCTGCCTGGTTTTTCGCACCGCCCGTCGAACCGATACAGAAGATGCAACCCGCATCTTCCGGACCTTTCGTGAACAGCGAGCTCGTGTAAGAACCGTAGATCTGCTGGGTGGTGAAATTGCCCTTGTCGTACTGCGCCTTAATGGAATTCAACCAAGCCGCCGCACCATCGTTGTTGAACAGATAGTGATTGCTTTCGTCGGCACTCGTGTATTCGTAGCCGAGCTGCTGACCCATGGTGATGAACCAGTTCGCCTCACTGTCGTATCCGAGAGGGGTGCAGGTAGGCCATTTCGCTCTCGCCTTGTCGCAGATCGCCCAGAGCTTGTCCCACGTCGTGGGAACTGTTTCGTTGAGCTCTTTCAGGGCGTCGGGGTTGTAGTACAACACCTCGGTCGACTTGACGAACGGGAGGGTGAGCAGGGACTTCGCCTCGTAGCCGTAGCTCGCGTAGTCCGCGAAGTTCTCCGCATATCCCTCTTCGAAGTAGCCCGTGACGAATGTGTCGATGTCCTCCTGCGTGAAGCCGATACGGTCGACGGTCTTGGTCTGCTCCGCGCCGTCCGCCGTATAGGTGTAGGTGAACGGCTGATCGTTCAAGAGATACTCGCTCATGTCGACGACCGTACCCGATGCGAGGTATTGGGCAACGTGGTCGGCATAGCAATAGGCGAGGTCGGGTTGCGTGCCCGCCGTAAGGTCGGAACGCACCTTGCTCAACACATCTTCGTAGCCGCCCTGCGTGTTGTGGGTCACCGTCCACCCGGGGTACTTCGCCTCGAACGTCTCTATCGCGATATCGGTCGTTCCCGTGAGGTTGTCGCCCTGGGACGAATAGAACACGATCGTGTGCGCGGGGTCGCTCTTGGTCTTGTTGTCGCACGCCGCAAGGGCAATGCACCCCGTCATGGCGAAGCAACACGCCATCGCAACTGTCAAAATCTTCTTCATGAATTTCTCCTTTTTTTTATTTATTTCAACCGCGCCCCATGACGGACGCGGCGGAAACCGATAGATATCAACCCTTTGTGCCGCTCTTCGATACGCCGCGCATGATGTAACGGCGGCAGAAAATGAAGAGGACGAGAAGAGGCAAGCTCACCATGCAGACCGCCGCCATCTTCAACGTGTCGAGCGGCTGCGAATCGCCGTAGAACTTGTCGTAGATCGACCAATTATCGCCCCAAGGGCTGGTCGCCTGTACGCGGTCGACAAAGCCGCCCGTCACCCAGTTCGTGATCATCTGCCACGACTTCTCGTTCACGAGACGAGGCCAAATATAACTGTTCCACGTACCGATAAACCGAAGCAACGTAATGGAGATGAGCGTGGGCGCGGTGAGCGGGATCATCACCTTGATGAGATATCCGAGGTCGCTCAACCCGTCGACTTTCGCCGCCTGATAGAGCGAGTTCGGGATCTGCATGAAATTGTTCCGCAAAAGATAGATGTAGTACACGCTCACGAGGAAAGGCAGGATGAGCACCGTGTAGGTGTTGTTCATGTGCGCCTTCGCAACCGTAATATAGTTAGAAACCGTGAACAGCTCGCCGGGGATCATCATCGTTGCAAGCATGAGCGCGAAGAGGATGTTCTTCCCCTTAAATTCCATGCGCGCCAACGCGTACGCCGTGACCACGATGAGCACCAAGCCCAAAAACGTCGACAACAGCCCGACAATGATCGTATTGAGCAGGATCTGCCCGAACGACGCGTTCGCGCCCGACGTGCTCGTCACCTGGTGGAATACCATCCAATAGTTCTTCCATTGGAACGTATGCGGGAAAAACGTGGGGACGGATTCACGGAATTCCATCTCCGTCTTGACCGACGACATGAGCATCCAATAGAACGGCAGGAACGCCAACAACGCGCACAGCGTGAGGAAAATGTACACAAAGACATTTTTGAGAATGTGCTTCGTCTTTTCGCGCTTTTGCGCCTTTTCGGCGTCGAACCCCTCGTCGCCCGCGGAAAGATCCCACTTGCCGACGACCGCCTGCGGCGTCCGCATCGACCGCACGATACGGGCGATCCGCACGCTCATGACCGCGATCGCCACGATCCCGACAATGATCAGGAGGACCGACAGCGCAACCAACCAACCTTCGGCGGAGCCCGCCAATATCAAATTCGACATCTCTCTCCCCCCTTATCTGTAAGTCGTGCGCTTCTTCGTGATCTTGTTGTTGAAGTACGTGATGATCATGATGATCACAAACAGGATGAGCGAACCCGCGAACGCGTATCCCGTCTGCCCGAGTTCGATGTAGTTGTACAGGTAACCGACCATCGTACCCATGTCGTAATCCTGTCCCATCGTAACGCCGAACAAACCGACGATCGCCGAATATTGTTTCATCCCGCCCATGATGCCCGTTACCAATAGGTAACTGATCTGCGGCATGATCATCGGCGCGGTGATGTGCCAAAGCACCGTCCAACGGCTCGCGCCGTCGACTTTCGCCGCGTCGTAATATTGCTTGTTGATCGATTGCATCGCGCTGAACAGAATGAGGATCTTGAACGGAAGCCCCGACCATACCTCATAGATGATCGTAACGACGTATTTCGCCCACGGGATACTCAAACTGCCGATCTGCCAATGCGGCGATCTGAGCCCAACCCAGTCGATGGGGTCTACCCCGAACCAGCCAAGCACGATGTTCACGAGCCCGACCGTCTCGGTATTGTTCTGCGTCCCGATGATCTTGAAGAACGTCGCGAACACCGCGCCCATGGCGAGCGCGTTGGTGAGATAGGGCAAAAACAGAATGGTTTGATAGGCTTTTTGAACTCTCTTGATGGAATTGAGCGCGACGCTGATCAACAGCGCGAGCAGGGTGGAAAGCGGTACGGAAATAAACGTTAAGATCAACGTGTTCACGAGGCATTGCACAAAGTCTGCGCCGCCCGTTCCCGTGTCCCCTTTGAGCACGCGGACGAAGTTGTCGATCCCCCAGCCGTTGAATTTTCCCGTCATACCGGAATAACTCTGCTTGAAAGAATTGACGAACGCCGCGATGATGGGATAGAACGTGAACACCGCCATCAAAACGAGCGCGGGCGCAACGAACAGCCAGCCGCTCTGCGACTTCAACCCGCGGCGGAATTTCTCCCCGCGGGAAAGCTGCGGCCCTGAATATTCGAGTGCCTTCTCTTCCTCGGTCTTTTTATGGAACAGTCCGCAGAAAAAGTCTTTGACCGCCGTATATTTGTCGACGAACCAACCCTTGATCCGCGCGCCGAGGTTGATAAAGTACTGCACGAATTTATTGTGCTTTTTCGGGGGCTCTTGCGGTGTGCCGATGTTGTCGTTTTCTTCCATCATCTCAACCTCTCCTCCGTCTCTGCGTCGAACAAGAACAACTTATACGGTTTGATATCGAATTTCAACTGCTCCGCGCCCTCGGGAAGCGCGACGTCGCTGTCGATGATGCTGCGGACGGTGGGCTTCGTGGAACTCTCGTGCGTGGAAACGACCGACTTGTCCCTGCCCATGACCTCGATATGGTCGACGTTCAGCGTCAGCGCGCCCTGCGGATTGTAGATGAATCCCTCGGGACGGATGCCGACGTAAACCTCGCGGTCGCCGTACGGGGCGTCCCCGACCGCCTCCTCGCCGATATACGCCTTCCCGCCTTGGATCTTCCCCTTGAAGATGTTGATGGGAGGCGTTCCGAGGAAGTTCGCAACGAACAGATTGTTGGGATCGTCGTAAATGTGCTGCGGCGCGCCGATCTGCTGGACGACGCCCAGCTTCATCACGACCATGATGTCGCAAATACTCATCGCCTCTTCCTGGTCGTGCGTGACGAATACCGTCGTAATGCCCGTCGTCCGCTGGATGCGCTTGATCTCCTCGCGCGTCTGTAAGCGAAGGCGCGCGTCCAAATTGGAAAGAGGCTCGTCCAAAAGCAACACGTTGGGCATTTTGACGAGCGCGCGGGCGATGGCGACTCGCTGTTGCTGTCCGCCCGAAAGTTCGTGCGGCTTGCGCGCCATCAAGTCCTCGATCTGCACCAGCCGCGCCGCGTCGAGCGCGCGGGCGTTCCCCTCTTCACGGTTGATCCGCATGTTGTCGAGCGGGAAGCGGATGTTCTGCTGCACCGTCATGTGGGGGTACAGCGCATAATTCTGGAACACCAACCCAACGCCGCGTTTTTCGGCGGCAAGCGTGGTCACGTCCTGGTCGTCGAACAAAATTTTCCCCGACGTCGCGGTCTCCAAACCGCTCAACATGAAGAGCGTTGTCGACTTGCCGCAACCCGACGGGCCGAGCAATCCGACAAGCTGTCCCGAGGGGATCTCGATGTTCATGTCCTCCACGGCGTGTACGGCTTTGCCTCCCTTGGTGCGGCTCGGGAAAACTTTGGTCAAGTGCTGAATGGATATCCTCATACGCGTTAAACCTCTCGTTTTACTATCTTGATCGTTTTATCCGTACGGTAACCCTCGACTTCGAGGTTGTCGGGCAGGTCGACGGGCGCGTACGCCCTGTCGATATCGATGAACGGATTGACGTACACCCCCGCCTTCAACCGTACCGTTGCGGTATAGCCGTTCTCCTTTAAGAGGGAGAACACGGCTTCCCCGTCCGTATTCGTGTACTTGATCTTCACGCTTCCGTGAAACTCGGGAACTTCGGTAAGATCGAGCGTCAAAGTCACCATACTGTAATAGTCGTGCCCGAACACGTCCTCTTTGGGCGACTTGTCTTTGTGCGGGATCTTGCATACCCCGAATAAAAACCACTTGAAAAATTTGATGATATAGTGCGATCCCAGCAAAAAGTCGGCTATGATGTAGATCGCGACGAAATAGAGGATGACAAACGGGATCGCTTTCTTGTTCGCCTGTTTGGATACGGTTTTCGCCGCCGCCCCGTACGCGTCGGAGGACGCGGTGAGCACGCACCCCTCTTCCTTTCCGAGCGCGTCCGTCACCGATTTTACGTACTCGTTGCGCTTTTCGTTCAGCTCCCGCTGTTCTTCGTCGGTCGCCCCCTCCCTGTTCACCGCGGCGACCCATTCGTTGTATGCGCCGATGTCGCCGAAACAATCGAAGAATTTGCTCTCGAATCCGAGAACGCCGTCCGCCTCGGCTTCCAAGACGGTATTGCCCGCCTTGTCGGTGAACCGCAGCGACTTCACCGAAGAAACGTCGCTCTCGCGGATCTCCAAAACGATAAACCCGTTTTGCTTGTAGGTGACGATCCCGTCGTTCTTCCCGTCGCCGTTCTCGTCGTAATCGAGAAGCGGGAGGGTCTTTTCTTCGCCGCTCCCCGTCGTGACCCGAAGCGACGTGCCGTTGTTCTCTCTCGAAAATACGTCGTAGCGGTCGGAAACGCCAAAGACGTACCCCTCATAGCATTTATAGAGCGAGCCGTGGGCGGGCGCGCCCTCTTCCGCGTCCCTGTCGTAGACCTCCATCACCGTCTCGAACAGGACGATCCCGCCGCCCTCTTCAAAGGTTCGGTTGAGGACGGGATCTTCCCTGAACCCGACGGGCTCGGCAAGTACGATCCCCGTAACGAAATCGCCTTCGCCGAGTGCCTTTGCGATCACCTTTGCGGGGACGGTAAACGTTGCGAAGTACCCCGGCAAGGTGAGCGAAAAGACGACGCCGATGCCGAACGTGAAAATGAAATAGACGACTGTGGCGAAAATTTTACTTTTCTTCATTCTGCGACGGGTCGGACGGCGCGCCGGACGCGTCCCGCGCTTCGCCCTCCGTTTCCTCCGCGGTCTGCCCGCCTACCGAAGTCGTCCCGTCGGTACGTTGGATATTCGATTTGAACGCGACTTCCCGCTTTTTGAGGTTTTCGCGTTGCTCTCTATACTGCTTCTTGTTGAACACTGGGATCAAAAAGTACACGATGACGCAGAGCACAACGATCGCCGCGAGCACAATGAAAAAGATGATGTCTGTCGATTTGAGCGGATTCAGCTCAAGTAATGCGGGCATTTCCTCTCTTCCTCCAAAACCGCCCGTGCGGGGCGTCCTTTTTGAAAATACTGAAAAGTTCGTTCTGTGACAAATAACCTCTGATTGGATTATATCATTTTTTTACATATAAGTCAATCCTATAAGCGATATTTTTTTACAAAAAACGAAAGATTTTTGTAAATTTATTTCGCAAACGACCGATTCTGTCTTATTCCGCACCCGAAATGCCGTCCGTTTTCCAAATGGCGTCCGCAAAACCCGCGTAGTCGATGAAAGGATTGCGGTTGTGCTGGATGGAGAACGCCGCCTCGTTGCGCGTCGTTTCGATCTCGTCTACGGGGTCGAGCGCGTTCCAGCGAAGCAGCATGGCGATCGCCGCTTCCTCGGAATCCGCCGCAACGACGTTGGTGAATTGAAGCGTCCCGAAATACCGCTCCACGTTGTCGCCCGCGCCGCCGTTGGTCGTGCCGTGCACGTTCGCATAGGTATTATAGTGCACGTACACATAGAACACGATGCGCGCGACGTCCCCTTTCACGTTGTCGTTGGGCTCGAACACGCCGCCCGCGTGCTTGCCGCCCACCTTGGAATTTTCGCCGTCCGTCGTTTTGGAATAGATCTCGCTCCCGCCCGACACTTCGCCGTACTTGCTGTCGGCGCGCGTCCCGTTCATCTTCACTTCCGAGGGGCGGATGTGATGCAGGTCGGACCCGCCGCCCTCCGTCCCCCAAAGTTTGTTCGAGAGTGCCTTGGGCCAGACGTGTTCGCGGTTCCACCTGCCCGCGTCGCTCCCCGTCTTGGTGTATTCGCGGATGGGCTCGTGCGTATAAAATTCCACGATCCCCTCGCCGCCGTCCGTCGCGGGGTCGGTTGCCGTCGCATTGTCGCGGCAATCGGCGTACGAGCTGTACTTGGTATGCGTGGCGGTGATGAGGTCGTGCAGCTGTCCGAGCAATTCCTCGCCCGACACGGCGGTGATATCGGTGTAATACCCCGTCGGATCGGGGAATTCGAGCTTGTCCGTATGCGATTTGCCGCGGTCGCACCCGACCGCAAGCGCGGAAACGCCGCAGAGCAGCGCGGCAAAGAGGACCGCCGTGATTTTGAAGTGATGTTTCATATTCTTCTCCCTTGTGCGTTTAACCTTGTTCGGCTCTGCGTTTGAGCCAGCATTTTCTGCACATCGCAACGTACCTGTCGTTGCCGCCGATGCAGATCTGCGACCCCTCGGTGACGATCTTCCCGTTCTCGTCGAGACGGGCGTTCACCGTCGCCTTCGCCCCGCAGGTGCAGACCGACTTGATCTCGCTGATGGATTCGGCGATCTCGAACAGACGCTTGCTCCCGGGGAACAGGTGGGTCGTGAAATCGGTGGAGAGCCCGAAGCAGAGCACGGGGATATCCCGTTCGATCACGATATCCGCGAGCTGGTCGACCTGCTCGGGGGTCAGAAATTGGCATTCGTCCACGATGACCACGTCGCGGTCGGGATAGACGTTGCAATACAGGGCGTGAAGATCTTCGTCCGCGCCGACGGCGATCGCCTCCTGCTGTAAGCCGATGCGCGACCGCACGACGGTCTCCCCGTCGCGGGTGTCGACCGCGGGCTTCAACAGCAGAACTTTCATGTCGCGCTCTTCGTAGTTGAATTTGGTGATGAGTGCCTGCGCCGTCTTGGAACACCCCATCGCCCCGAATTTGAAATACAGTTTCGCCATACCTTTCCTTTGTATTCCGTCCGTTCAGCCGACGATATCGTAGACGAGCGGCTCGTCGGCGGGACGCTGCCCGATCTCGGTCGCCGCAAGCAGTTTTTGCTCGGCGGCGTCAAAGGAGGCGGGATCGTCCGAATACAGCGTCGCGATGCTCTCCCCCGCGCGCACGGCGTCCCCCGTCTTTTTGTGCAGGAGGATGCCCGCCGCGTAGTCGATGGCGTCCTCGGCGGTGTTCCTGCCCGCGCCGAGCGCAAGGCTGGAAAGCCCGTACGCCTCGGCGTCCGCGCGGCAGAGATAGCCGCTTGCGGGCGCGCAAACTTCGCGCTTGTATTTCGCCTGTTTGAAGCGCGCGGGATCGCGGATGAGGCGGACGTCGCCCCCCTGCGCCGCGACCATTTCGCACAATTTTTCGAGCGCGCTCCCGTCTGCGATCGCCTTGCGCGCCAGCGCGATCCCCTCGGACGGCGTACCCATGTCCGCGAGCGAGAGCATATATCCCGCGAGCGTGACGCAAACTTCGGTGAGATCTTCCGGTCCGTTTCCGCGAAGCGTTTGGATCGCCTCGATCACTTCGAGGGAATTGCCGATCGCATAGCCGAGCGGTCTGTCCATATTGGTGATGAGCGCGACCATCTTTTTGCCCGCGTTCTTGCCGATGTCCACCATGAGCCGCGCGAGTGCCTTGCTCTCTTCCACGCTCTTCATGAACGAGCCGCTCCCCGTCTTTACGTCGAGGACGATGCAGTCGTCGTCGGCGGCGAGTTTTTTGCCCATGATGCTCGCGGCGATGAGCGGCATGCTGTCGACGGTCGCGGTGACGTCGCGCAGGGCGTACAATTTTTTATCGGCGGGGGCGAACTGTTTGGACTGCCCGACGATGGCGATGCCGATCTTTTCGACCTGTTTCAGAAATTCCGCGTCCGAAAGGGTGGTGCGGAAGCCGTCGATCGCTTCAAGCTTGTCGATCGTCCCCCCCGTGTGTCCGAGCCCTCTGCCGCTCATCTTGGCGACTTTCACGCCGAGCGAAGCGACGATGGGCGCGACGACGAGGCTGGTTTTATCGCCCACGCCGCCCGTCGAATGTTTGTCGGCGCGGATGCCGCGGATGGAGGAAAAGTCCAATTTATCCCCCGAATCGCGGACGGCATAGGTGAGGTCGCAGGTCTCGCGCACCGTCATCCCCTTAAAATAGATCGCCATGCAGAGCGCGGAGATCTGGTAATCGGGGATACTCCCGTCCGTAACGCCGCCGATGAAGTAGGCGATCTCCTCTTTGGAGAGCTCCCCGCCGTCCCGTTTCTTTTTGATGATGTCGTACATTCTCATAGTCTGCCTCCGTTGCCGAACGCGCTTTTATTTTCTCCCGCCCGCGGAAATGTAATCCGCAACGAGATCTCTCGCATAGATCCCCCCGCCGAGACGGGCGACTTCCTCGATCCCGTTCCGTTTATAGGTGGACGTGTAGCTGTCTACGACGATATAGTAGGTCTGGCTGTCGACGACGTCCCCCGCCGAAATCTTCGAATAGGTGTGATAGTTGTCCTTATCCGACAGGAAATTGGCTTTGAGGTTTCTCCCCGAGATCTTCCCGAGCACGATGGCATTGTCGAACGGGAGGAGGGAATACAGGTCGGCGTACGTCACGTTGCCCGACGCGAGATCGTAAGGATTGCGGGTTTTGAGATAGCCGCCGCCCAACACGATATCGTACTCTTTCCACGTTTCGACCCCGCGCTTATAATACAGTTCCGCGACTTTTTCGGCGATGTCGCTCGAATTCCATTTCGAGGCGTTCTTGCCGAGCACGGTGTTGTAGGGATCGGAATCGGGGAAATATTTTCGGAAGAGGTCGTCGACGACGGGATCGTCGTCGAGCTTGCTGTCGGCGTACTCCCGCGCCCCGATCAGGCTCGGCGTCACGGTATAATCTCCCGACGCGCCGAACGAAACGACGGCGCGGCTCAAATACCTGTTCTCGCTCCCCGCCTGCATGTGATAGATCCCGTATTCGTCTTTGAGGATATAGCTGCGGTGGGTGTGCGCCTCGAACACGAGATCGACGTACCCGTCCGAGAGCTTGGTATCGTAATAGGGCATGTCCGCGTCGGTCACGTCGACGATCCCGCGGGAGGAGAAAGAATCCCCGCCGTCGTGGATGGAATAGACGATGAAATCGCAGCCCGCCTTGCGCAGGCGGGTGGATTCCGCCTTGACGAGCTCGGTGAGTTCATCGCCCGTCGCAAATTCGAGCCCGCCGCTGAACTCGCCCGAGATCGAACTCAAACAGTCGCCGATCGCGCCGATCAAGCCGATCTTCATGCCGCCCCGCTCGACGACGGCGGACGCCTTGCAATAATTCACCGCCTCCCCGTTGTAGGTCACGTTGAGGGCGAGAAAGGGAAATTCGGCGAGCTCGCTGTTGGGGGTGAGCACGTCCGCCCCCCAATCGTACTCGTGGTTGCCGAGCGTCATGGCGGCGAAGTTTGCCTCGTTCATCCACTCGGTCATGAGCTTCCCCTTGTTGGCGGACGACTCCACCGTCCCCTGCCACATGTCGCCCGAGGAGAGCAAGATCTCCTCCTGCGCGCCGTCGGCATAGAGGTCTTTCATAAAGGTCGTGAACTCGTCCACGCCCGGCTGGGTGTCGCTGTCCATGAACTTTCCGTGCAGGTCGTTCACGGCATAAAAGGCGAGCTCGGGCAGAGGTCCTTTCCTGCGCGGTCCGCACGCGCAAAGCGCGCCCGCGACCGACAGAAGAAACAAAAGGGCGGCTGTCAGTTTGGCGAAGTGTTTCATTTGGTATGGGGCTCCTTACAGATCGGACTCCGAAAAGGAAAGCGGAAGAAGCTCTTCGAGGGTATATGCCCGAAAGCGTTCCGTATTCCCGAGCAAGATCTTGAATTGCTTGGGACAAAATTCGGCGATGACCTGACGGCACACCCCGCAGGGCGCGCAAAATTCCGCCGTCTCCCCCTCTCTGCCTCCGACGATGGCGAGCGCGGCGAAGTTGCGTTCTCCCGCGCTCACCGCCTTAAAAATTGCCGTGCGCTCGGCGCAGACCGTCGCCGAAAACGCCGCGTTTTCGATGTTGCAACCCGTGTACACCTTTCCGTCCGCGGTGAGAAGTGCCGCGCCGACGCGGAAGTGCGAATAGGGCGAATACGAACGGCTGCGCGCCGCTTGCGCGCATTCCATCAATTCCCGGTCGGTCATTTGCGGACGCTCCCCCAGAAGCTCTCGCCGCGCGTGTTTTTCTGCGGCACGCCGAAATATTCGAGCACGGTCGCGCTGATGTCCGAAAAGCTCGCGCGCGTTCCGAGGTCGACGCCCGCCTTGACGCCCGCCCCGTAGATGAGCATGGGCGTGTATTCGCGGGAATGGTCGGTCGACGGGGTGGAGGGATCGCACCCGTGGTCGGCGGTGATGATGAGGACGTCGTCCCGTTTCATGTCCCGCGCGAACGCGGACAGGAATCCGTCGAACTCGGTCGCCGCGGCGGCATATCCCGCCACGTCGTTCCGATGTCCGTATTTCATGTCGAAATCGACGAGGTTGACAAAGCACAGCCCGTTGAAATCCCGCCCTTGCAGTTGCTTGGTCACCTGCATTCCGTGCGTGTTCGACGTGGTGCGGTTGCTTTCGCTGACCCCCTTCCCCGCGAAGATATCGAAGATCTTGCCGACGGAGATGGTGTCGTATCCCGCGGCTTTCATGAGGTCGATCATGGTGTCTGCGGGCGGTTCGAGCGAGAAGTCGTGGCGGTTGGACGTGCGCGTATAGGGATATTCCCCCGTGAACGGACGGGCGATCACCCTGCCCACGCCGTGCGGCGGGACGAGCATTTCGCGGGCGATCTCGCAGTAGCGGTACAGCTCGGCAACGGGAACGACGTCCTCGTGCGCCGCGATCTGGAACACGCTGTCTGCCGACGTGTAGACGATGAGCGCGCCCGTTTCGACATGCTCGCGCCCGTAATCTTTGATGACCTCCGTCCCCGAATAGGGCAGGTTACAGATCACCTTGCGCCCCGTCTTTTGTTCAAATTCTTGAATGACTTCGGGCGGGAAACCGTGGGGATAGGTGGGCAGCGGGTCGGGCGAAACGATGCCCGCGATCTCCCAATGCCCGATGGTGGTGTCTTTCCCCATCGACTTTTCCGCCATTCTCGCATAGCTTGCGCGGGGAGACGGTACGCCGCCGCCCACGCCTTGGATATTGAAAAGTCCCATTTCGGTCAGGGTCGGGCAACGAAAGGCGGGATGATTGCGGATCGCGCCCAGCGTGTTGCTCCCCTCGTCGTGCCACAGTCCAGCGTCGGGAAGTTCCCCCACGCCGAAACTGTCGAGAACGATCAAAAATAATCTCTTTGCCATACGACCTCCGCTGTCAGGCGAGTTGGAGAGCGATCTCCATCATCGCCGTAAACGTCTTTTCGCGCTCCTCCGCCGTCGTATTCTCTTCGGGATGGATGAAGCTGTCGCTCACAGTGCAGATGCAGAGTGCCTTTTTGCCTGCGCGGGCGGCGTTGCAATAGAGTGCCGCGCTCTCCATTTCCACGCCGAGAACGCCCATCTTCGCCCACTGCATGCCGCTCTTCGCATCGTCGTAGAACATGTCGGATGAGAAGATGTTCCCCACTTTATAGCGGACGCCCGCTCGGGCGCAGAGTTCCGCCGCGCGCGAAAGCAGCCCGAAATCGGCGATCGGGCAGAACGTGCCCGGCAGCCCGTATTGCATGGCGTAGTTGCCGTTAGTGCACGCGCCCTGCGCGAGGATGATGTCGCGCACGTGCAGATCCTTGTCGAACGTGCCGCACGAGCCGACGCGGATGATGTTCTCCACGCCGTAGAAGTTGAACAGTTCGTAAGAATAGATCCCGATGGAGGGCTGTCCCATGCCCGAAGCCATCACCGAAACGCGCTTGCCGCGATACTTGCCCGTATAGCCGTTTACGCCGCGCACGTTGTTGACGAGGACGGGATCTTCGAGGAAATGCTCGGCGATGAACTTGGCGCGCAGAGGGTCGCCCGGCATGAGCACGGTCTCCGCGAAATCGCCGTATTTTGCATTGATGTGCGGGGTGGGGACGTTCTTGTGTTCGCTCATAACAGATTTTCCTCCTTTACGATCTTGACGATGCGGGACGTGCCGAGACGGTCTGCGCCGAGTTCGACGAACTTCTCCGCGTCGGCGATCGAGGAGATCCCCCCCGCCGCCTTGATCTTGATGTTCAGCCCGTCTTTGTCAATCTCCTCTTTGAAGATCTCCACGTCGCGGAAAGTCGCGCCCGCCTTGGAAAAGCCCGTGGACGTCTTGATGAAGTCTGCCCCCGCCTCCGCGACGAGGTGGGTCGCTGTTCTCTTTTCTTCCTCGGTGAGAAGGCAGGTCTCGACGATCACTTTGAGAAGCCGTCCGTCGCAACCGCTCTTCACCTGTTTGATCTCATCGCAGACCGCCTGATACTTGCCCGCCTTCATGTCGCCGATGTTGATGACCATATCGATCTCGTCCGCGCCGTGCCGCACGGCTTCCGACGCCTCGACGTACTTCATGAGCGCGCTGTTGTACCCGTTGGGGAAGCCGATGACCGTACAGATCGCCACGCCCCCCTTTGCGTAATCTTTCGCCCGCTCCACATAGCAGGGCGGGATGCAGACGGATGCGGTGCGATATTTCACGCCGTCGTCGATCAACGCTTTGATGTCCTCCCACGTCGCCGTGACGGAAAGTTGGGTATGATCGCATTTGCTTAAAATGTCTCGAATGTTCATATTTTTCTCCCTGTTTTTTCGATACGAACAGATTATAGCACAAATTCATCAACTTGTCAATGCAAAATTGCAACGAATTTTGCAAAATTTGTTCGGACGTATTATTTTTTCGTTTTATGACAAAACGGGGCAAGAGAAATCGCCGCGGGGAACGCCGCGGCGATTTCTGATTAACGTCATTTCAAATGTGTGCGGTAGAACGCCTCGATGCGGTCGAACGGAATGACGTCCGTCCTGTCGTAGAGGTCGGTATGCACCGCGTCGGGGACGATGAGCAGCTCCTTGTTCTCCCCTTTCAGCATGCGGAAGGCGTCCTCCGAAAAATAGCGGGAATGCGCCTTTTCGCCGTGGACGAGAAGCACGGCGCTGCGGATCTCCCCCGCAAACCGCAAGATGGGCATATTGAGAAAGGAAAGTGCGGAGGTCGTGTTCCACCCCTCGTTGGAATTGAGGGAACGGACGTGATAGCCGCGCGCGGTCTTGTAATAGTCGTAATAATCCTTGACGAAGAAAGGCGCGTCGGGGGGAAGCGGGTCGACGACGCCGCCCGCCCGCGCATAGCTCCCGCCCGCGTAGTCGGCGGTGCGCTGTGCGTTGAGCGACCGTTTGAGCTCGTACCGCCCGTCCTCGTCCAGCTGATCGAAATAGCCGTAGGCGTTCACGCGGGTCATGTCGTACATGGTGGAAGCGACGGTCGCCTTGATCCGCGTGTCGACGGCGGCGGCGTTGAGTGCCATGCCGCCCCAGCCGCAAATGCCGCAGACGCCGATCCTGTCCGCGTCCGCTCCCGCATAGCAGGAGAGAAAGTCGACGGCGGCGCAGAAGTCCTCGGTATTGATGTCGGGGGAAGCCACATAGCGCGGTTCGCCCCCGCTCTCCCCCGTAAAGGACGGGTCGAACGCGAGCGTGAGGAAGCCGCGCGCCGCGAGCGTTTGGGCGTACAGTCCCGACGCCTGTTCCTTGACCGCGCCGAACGGACCGCACACGGCGATCGCGGGAAGTTTTCCCTTCGCCGCCTTGGGACGGTAGAGGTCGGCGGCGAGCGAAATTCCGTAGCGGTTGTGAAAGACGACCTTTTCGTGGGCGACGTTCTTATCCTGCGGGAACGTCTTATCCCATTCTTCGGAAAGTTGCAATGTTTGTTCCATATATTCCTCCTTGACGGTTCAATTCATGCCGCGCTTGCCGTGCAAAAGTTTTCTTACCGACGTGCGGTGCTCCTCCCCCGCGAACATCCGCACGAGATTTTTGCGGTGGGCAAACCAAGTGAGCAGGTTGAGCGCGAGCAAGCACACAAAGCACCCCGCGACCCAGCCCGCCGTCAGCATGCTTTGGTAGCGGACGAGGAAGATGAGCCCCTGAAATATCGAGAGCCCCGAAACGCCGATGAGCGAGCCCATCGCGCCCCATTCGGTGAACGCGATATAGAACAGGATCGCAAAAAAGGCGGCTGTCGTCGCGAAAACGTACCACGGGTTTTCGCAGGGGAGGCAGAAGTAGAACAGTCCGAGGGTGGACGCGATCCCCTTGCCGCCCTGAAAGCGCATGGTGACGGGATAGATGTGCCCGATGACGACGAACACGCCGCAGAAATAGCGCATGAAGTCGGCGGCGCGCACCGCCGTCCCCGCGAACACGTAGCCGCGGAACACGAAATAGGCGGCGAGCGCGGGCACGCCCCCCTTGCACACGTCGAGAATGAAGTTGAAAAAGCCGACTTTGAGCCCGAATTCGCGGCTGATGTTCATCGTGCCGGGATTGCCGCTTCCGATCTTATGCACGTCTTTGTGGCGCGCGCGGGCGAGCAGAACGGCGAAATTGAAGCACCCGATGAGGTAACATACCGCCGCGACCGCGGGAAACACATACCAAAAGCGGGCGGCGTCGAACTCTTTCACGATCCCTCCTTTTTGGATCTCACGACGATCCTGATCGGCGTACCCGAAAAATCGAACGCGCCGCGGATGACGTTTTCCAAATATCTCTCATAGGAGAAATGCAATAAATTTTCGTCGTTGACCATGAGGACGAACACGGGCGGGCGGACGGAGACCTGCGAGGCATAGTACATTTTGAGCCTCCTGCCCTGATAGGCGGGCGGTTCGGAGATACGCATGGCGTCGATAAGCAGATCGTTGAGCGTCCCCGTGGGCACGCGGAAACTCGCGTGCTCGTACGCCTCTTCGGCGAGGGAGAGCAGTTTGTCGACGCGCTGTCCCGTCTTGGCGGAGACGTAGACCGACTTGAAATACCCCATGAATTTGAGGTCCTCTTTGAGCTTCTTTTCAAAGGTGAGAACGGTCTCCGTATCCTTTTCCACCGCGTCCCACTTGTTCATGACGACGACGGACGGCTTCCCCTGTTCGTGCACCCTGCCGATGATCCGCACGTCCTGTTCGGTGAGCCCCGCCGTGCTGTCGACGACGAGAAGGCACACGTCGGCGCGCTCGATCGCGTCGAGGGCGCGCAACACCGAATAGTACTCCACGTCGTCCTCGACCGAGCGTTTTCTGCGGATGCCCGCCGTATCGATGAGTGTATATCGCTTGCCGTCCCGCTCGAACGCGGTATCCACAGCGTCCCGCGTCGTCCCCGCCACGGGGGTGACGATGGCGCGCTCCTGCCCGAGCAGACGGTTGACGAGCGAACTCTTTCCCGCGTTTGGCTTCCCGACGACGGCGATTTTGAGGGCGTCGTCCGCGGCGGTCTCCCCCGCGGGGAAGAGCGCGACCGCCTGATCGAGCGCGTCGCCGATGCCGCGGGAATGTTCCGCCGAGACGGCGAACGGCTCGCCCAGCCCGAGCGCATAGAACTCGGCGACCTTTTCGGGGGCATACTCGTCCACCTTATTCACGACGAGCACGACGGGCTTTTTGCTCCTGCGCAAAAAGTCGGCGACGTCCTCATCGTCGGAGGTGAGCCCCTCGCGCGCGTCCGTAAAGAACAGAATGACGTCGGCGGTGTCGACGGCGATGCGCGCCTGCAAGGCGATCTGTTTCCACATCGCGTCCTCGCTTTTGAGCTCGATCCCGCCCGTATCGACGAGGGTGAACGGCTTGCCCCGCCACTCTGCCTCTGCCGTGATGCGGTCGCGCGTGACGCCGGGGCGGTTCTCGGTGATGGCAATCTTCCTCCCTGCGACTTTATTGAAAAACGTGCTCTTTCCCACGTTGGGTCTGCCGACGATGGCGATGACGGGCATGCTGTTCTCCTTGCGGTAAAGTGATTCCCATTATAAGGGATTTTTTGCGTTTTGTAAAGAAAAAACGGCTGCCGCCAGCCGTTTTTCTCTCATATTCCGAGCGTTACGCCGAGGATCGTCCCCGCGATGTAGAGCACAAGGCAAACGGCGTAGAACACCTTGAACCCCACGCCCTTGTTGCGCACGAAATACCATGCGGGAATGGCGACCGCCGCGAGAAGGCAGTACTGCGCGATCATGGTGAGAGCCTGCACCGCCGCGCCGCCGCCCGCGGACGTGATGAACTTCCGCAGGATCGGACCGATGAGCAGCAAAATCGCCGACGCCGCCAGCCCGAAAAACGCGATGACGTCCACTACCCGCGTGCGGGAACGGGGGCGTTCGTTCTCTTCTTTCTTCTTCTTTGCCATAATACATTCTCCTTTGAACGGTTTGATGTTATTCCTTGACGAGTTCGGTCGCGTCGACGCCGTCCGTCTCCCTGAAACGGACCGCGACGCGCTCCCGCCTCGACGTAGGCAGGTGTTTGCCCACGGCGTCCGCCGCAAAGGGCAGTTCGCGGTGTCCGCGGTCGACGAGCACGAAGAGCTTCACCGAGCGCGCCCGCCCGAGCGAGGCGAGCGCAGCCATCGCCGCGCGCACCGTCCTGCCCGTGTAGAGCACGTCGTCGCAGAGCACGACGTTCTTGCCGTCGAGGTCGAAGCCGATCTCGCTCCCCTTGAACACGGCGTCGCACCCGTCGAGCAGGTCGTCGCGGTAGAGGGCGATGTCGAGGACGCCGAGCGGAATGTCGGCGTGTTCGAGCCGCAAGATCTCCCGCCGCATACGTTGGGCGAGGATCACCCCGCGCGTACGGATGCCGACGAGCACAAAGTCCGTGCCGCCGCACAGCTCGATCGCCTGCACGGCGAGACGGCGCACCGCGCGTTCGATGTCCTCCTCATTCAGTACGGTCATTCTTCCTCCTCCAAACGGGCGAGCGTCCGCTTGAAATCGTCGGGGAGGGGTGCTTCGAACGTCATGCGCTCCCCCGTAGACGGATGGGTGAGTTCGAGGCGGCATGCGTGCAGAAGTTGTCCGTCGAGCGCGAACCGCTGTTTCTTGTAGCCGTAGGTCTTGTCCCCCACGACGGGGTGACCCATATATTTGGCGTGGACGCGGATCTGGTGCGTCCGCCCCGTGCCCAATACAAAGCGGACGAGCGTGTTGGCGCGGAAGCGTTTTTCCACAAAGAACTCGCTCTCCGCCCGCCTGCCCTTTCCCGCGGGCAACACGCACTGCCGAAGCCTGTCCTTGGGGTCGCGCCCGATCTGCGTTACGATGCGCCCGCTATCCTCTTTCACCACCCCCTCGAGGAGGGCGAGATAGGTCCTGTGCGCCGTTTTGTCGGCGATCTGCGAGGAGAGGGAGAGGTGCGCGCGGTCGTTCTTCGCCACGACGAGCAGCCCCGTCGTGTCCTTGTCGATGCGGTGGACGATGCCCGGGCGAAGCGCGCCGCCGATCCCGCTCAAATTCTTCAAACGGTATAAAAGCGCGTTGACGAGCGTCCCGTCGCTGTTTCCGTTGCCCGCGTGGACGGTCATGCCGCGCGGCTTGTTGACGACGGCGATGTCGTCGTCCTCATATACGATCTCGATGGGAATGTCCTCGGGCGTCGCCGCAATGGGCGCGGGATCGGGAATGCAGACGCGCACGCACGCGCCCTCTTTGAGCGTCTCGCCCGCCTTGACGGGCACGCCGTCCGCGGTGACCGCTCCCCCGTCCGCGAGCTTTTTTACGGCGGAGCGGGTGAGCCCCGTCGCCTCGCTCAAAAACACGTCGGCGCGGACGCCCCCGCGGGCGATCACCGTTTGCTCTTTCATCGCCCGTCCTCGGGCGCGGTTTCTTCCGTCTCATCTTCCCGCGGCTTCGCTTCGGGCTCTTCGGGCGACCCCGCTTGGGCTGTCTCCTGCGACCCCGCGGCGACATTTTGCGACCCCATTTGGGCTTTTTTGCGTTCGGCGCGCTGTTTTTCGTGTTCCTCTTCCTCGCGCTTGCTCTCCTCCCGCCATGCCTTTTTGAGGGGGAACACGGCGCGCGGACCGATGAACATCACGATAAAGACGAGGGCGATCGCGCCCGCCGTGATGCAGAGATCGGCGAAGTTGCATATGCCGAAATTGAAATCCGAGCCGAGCCATTTGAGCGGTCGGAACGCGCTGAAATCGAGGAAGTCGCGCACGGTCGCCACGCCGTCCTCATAGAAGAACAGGCGGTCGAGGAAGTTGCCGATCGCGCCCGCCTCGACGATCGCGAGGGACATGCGCACGGGAAAATTGCCGCGGAACACCGCGTAGACCAAAAAGATGATGAGAACGATGAGCAGCGCGGTGAATACCATCACCGCAATCATGAACGGCTTGCTGTCCATGCCGAGCCCGAACGCGATGCCCTGATTGCCCGTGTAGCGGAGGGTCAAAAACCCCGGGATGACGGGCACGGCAGAGGTTTCGTAGGTGGCGTTCTCTTCGAGAAAATAGTGGGCGAGCAGTTTGGAGAATTGGTCGATGAAGAGCAAGATGAGCGCGATCAAAGAACAGAGTGCCGTCCGCTTTCCCGAAGTTTTGTCAAACTTCATCGTCGTCCTCCATGAGCCCGAGATCTTTGCAGAGTTTTCCGAGGTCGAGCGGCTGTTTGGGGGAGAGCACTTCGTCCATGTCGATCCCCGCCTCTTCCTCCGCGCCGAGCTCTTTCATGAGCATGTTTTCGAAGGCGGCGAAGTCGGACACGTCCTCCTCGTCGGGATATTTCCGCGAAAGTCTGCGGGAGAGATGGCGGCATTTGTCCGCGAGCAAAAGGAGCTCATTCTTGCCGTTCTCCTCCTCCTTTTGCGCCTCCGCGCGAAGCCGCGCCTGTTCGCGGCTCACCTCGGCGATGGACGCGATGGCGTCCTGCTTTTCGGCTTCGAGTTCGAGGACGCGCGCTTTGAGCGTGCGGTTCTCCTCTTCGAGCGTGCTCCGCGCCTCCCGCTCGCGCGAGAGTGCTTCTTCGTAATCTGCGCGCAGACGCGCCGCGAGTTTCTTGACCCGCCGTCCCGTGTAGAGCAACGCCATCAGTTCTCCTTCCCCTCCCGCACGAGACGCGCTTTGAGTTCATACAGGGCGGGCGAGAGGTCCACCTTATAGATATGCGGCATGTCGCGGCGCATATACTCCTCCCAAAACCGCCCCTTTTCGGCGCGGAAATACGCCGCGGAACGGGAGAGCGGGCAGGCGGGGAGCACCCGCTTGCCGTCTTTTACGATGGGTTCGCGCAGTTTTCTCGCACGGAAATTTTCCACCGTCATGCGCTTCCACGTCTCCACGGGGTGGAAGAGTTCGAGCGGCTTGCTCTCGTCGACCGTCTCCCCCGCGCGGACGATGTAGTCGGCGATCGCCTTGTCGAGCCGCCTGTCGTACAGGCGGTAAACCTCTTTGACGCCGGGGTTCGTGATCTTCTCCGTCGTGTCCGAGAGCTTGATCTTGGGGATCTCTTTGCCGTTTTCGAACACCGCGGCGAGCTTATATACCCCGCCGAGGGCGGGCAAGTCTGCGCTTGTGATGAGCTTGGTCCCCACGCCCCAGCTGTCGATCTTCGCCCCCTGCTCTTTGAGCGAGGCGATGGAATGCTCGTCGAGATCGCCCGACGCGCACACGATCGCCTTGGGGAAGCCCGCCTCGTCGAGCATGCGGCGCGCCTCCTTGGAAAGATAGGCGAGGTCGCCCGAATCGAGACGGATGCCCTTGGGTTCGTGCCCCGCCGCACGCAGTTCGCCGAACACGCGGATGGCGTTCGGCATGCCGCTCTTCAAGGTGTCGTAGGTGTCTACGAGGAGCAGACAATTATCGGGGAAGCTCCGCGCATAGGCGCGGAAGGCTTCGAGTTCGGAGGGGAAATTCATGACCCAGCTGTGCGCCATCGTGCCCGAAACGGGGATATCGAACATCTTCCCCGCGTACACGTTGGACGTGCCCACGCACCCGCCGATCATGGCGGCGCGCGCCCCGTAGACGCCCGCGTCCGCGCCCTGCGCGCGGCGCAAGCCGAACTCCATCACGCCGCCGCCCGCCGCGTCGACGATCTTCGCTGCCTTGGTGGCGATGAGCGTTTGATGGTTGACGAACGTGAGGATCGCCGTCTCCACGAGCTGCGCCTGTATCATGGGCGCGCGGACGGAGAGAATGGGCTCGTAGGGGAACACGATCTCCCCCTCCCGCACGGCGACGGCGTCCCCCGTAAAGCGCAGGGTGGAAAGATAGCGCAAATAGTCCTCCGAGAAACAGCCGAGCGAGCGGAGATAGGCGATATCGTCTTGGGTAAATGAGAGCGCGTCGAGGTAGTCGGCGACCTGCTCCATGCCCGCGGCGACCGAATAGGTGATGAGGGCGTTGGGGCGGAAAAACACGTCGAACACGGCAATCTCCTCATGCCGCCCCTCGTTGAAATAGCCCTGCCCCATGGTGAGCTGATACAAATCGGTCAATAGGGTAAGATTTCTCATTGTTCCTCCTCGCCGTCCGTCTTTTCGTCCGTCTTTTCGTCTATCTTTTCGTCTATCTTTTCGTCTATCTTTTCGTCCGTCTCGCCCCGCCTGTACTTTTTTTGTTTGGGGGGACGGGGCGGATAATTCGCACCCATCATGTTGATTTTGGAATAATAGGGGGTCTCTTTTTTATCCGAAGAGAGGAAGTTCGTGAACGCGCAGGGGTCGCCCCGCTTGCTCCCGACGAACGCCCCCTCCTTTTTGAAGTTGAAGATCATGAGCAGCAGACAGCCGCAAATGCCGAAGCCGACCATCATCACCGCGAAGATCTGCGACCACATCACGCCGCCGTTGTCGAGAATGTACGCGGGGTCGCGCAAGGGCTCCATGACGGTGCGCACCGTGCCGTACCACACGAAGTACAGGCACATGAGAATGCCGTTCGGCTTGACCTTGCGAAACCACGCCATGGCGAACAGAATGGCGAACCCGACGACGTTGATGCAACCCTCGATGAAGAAGAACGCATAGTGCCACTCCTCGCCGATGTGCACGGCGAGGGGGAACCATTGCAGGGCGGGATTGGTCACGACGCCGCCGTACACTTCCTCGTTGACGTAATTCCCCCACCTGCCGATCGCTTGCGCAATCAGGATGGTGACGACGACGCAGTCCGCCGCCCGCAAAAAGTTGACCTTGGTCGCGAGGCAGACGAGCAGTCCCGCGCCCACGCCGAAGAGTACGCCGCCCGTGATCGACATGCCCCCCTCGCGGATGCGGAAGAACGCCTTGATCCCGATATCGGGATCGGTGAGGCAGGAAAAGAGCCGCGCCCCGACGATCGCCGACGGGATGCAGAACACGAACAGCGTGAAAATAAAGTCGGGCGACATGTTCCTGCGCTTCATCAAAAGCGCGGAAAGCGCGGCGGCGACGATCATCCCCGCGACGATACACAGCGCGTAATAATAAATTTCGAATCCGAATAAGATGATCCCCCGATCGTTATGCCCGAACGTGACGGCAAGCAATGATCCCATAAAAAACCTCTTTGCGGATATTATATCATTGCGCGCGCGGAAAAGTCAAGAACAACCGACGGCGCAAATCAAATTTAACCAAAATTTAACCGTTCTCCTGCTTTTCCTGCGGCTTTCCGTCCGCATGTTTTCCCGCGGCGCGTCCCGTCAGCCGTCCGAGCAGGGGCAAGAGCGAAAAGCAGAGCACGAAATTTCCCGCATACACCGCCGTCTGAATGGCGAGCCGCGGCGGCAAAAATCCCGCAAGATACACCCAGAGGCTCTTGCGCACCTCCCCGTCCCAAACGAATTTGAGCACATAGGTGTAGTTGACGAGGGAATTGAGGCAGACGGTGAACACGACGTAGCAGACGGCGCACACGATGCCCGTTTTGAGATACACCGACCCCGGGAGATAGCGGAGCAGAAGCCCAGCCGTCAGGGCAAAGAGCGCGAGCGTGAGCCCGTAAAACCAATAGATGCCGTCGGGCATGATGAGGTATCCGAGCGCGTCCCCCAAAAAAGCGACCAAAAAAGCGGGCGCGCCGCCCAACAGATAGGCGGCGAGAAAGCACACGAAATAGGTAAACGTAATCTTGTTTTGCGGGGTGACGTCGATGTCGAGCACGGTGTTCGCCACCACCGAGAGGGCGACAAAGACCGCAAGGTAGGCGATCTTCCGCGAAGCCGAGAGGGAGAGAAAATACTTCGAAAACATAAAAAACCTCCGTTGAGGAGGTCCGTTCTTCCGCGCGCAAAGCGGGTAAGCGGACGCGCCGCGGCACCGCAGGGGATTCCCTTTCGTTTGCGAACAACGTCCCGTTTCGCAACACTTGACGCGCCTTGGCTACTCTTCCCATTCATCATATCACTTCCCGTCCGCGAACGCAAGAAAAAATACATACTTTTGCGAAATTTCGCAAAACTGCGGATATGGTCCTCGTCATGATCCGCACGGCGATCATCTTCGTCGTGCTCCTCTTCATCATGCGGCTCATGGGCAAGCGGCAGATCGGAGAAATGCAGCCTTTCGAACTCGTGATCACCCTGCTCATCGCCGAGCTCGCCTGCATCCCGATGGCGGACGCCTCCATTCCCCTGCTGTACGGCGTCATCTCGGTGGTCACCATCTATGTTTTGCACGAGCTCGTCACCCTGTTCGACTTGAAGATCAAGCCGCTCAAAGCGTTCATCAGCGGGAAGCCCAGCCTCGTCATCAACAAGAACGGCATCGACGACTACCAGTTAAAGCGCAACAATCTCGACGTGAGCGACCTCATCGAATCCCTCCGCACGGCGGGCTATTTTTCG
Organism: uncultured Clostridia bacterium; assembly: GCA_947631005.1. Lineage (GTDB taxonomy): Bacteria > Bacillota > Clostridia > Christensenellales > Borkfalkiaceae > Gallimonas. Next base: position 28,842 of record CANRJR010000019.1, read on the forward strand.
CTCGACTGCGTGGACTACGCGCTCTACGAGGCAAACGGGACGTTTTCCGCCCTCCCCAAGCCAGACTACGAGGACATGCAGACCTCCCTCCCCCTTGTCATCATCGACAACGGAAAATTCGACGACAAAAATCTCGCGCTCGCGGGGCTCGAACGTTCCTTTTTCGAAAAGATCTTAAAAGACGAGGGCGTCACGAGCGTAAAAAAAGTGCTCGTGCTCACCGCCGACGGCACGGGCAAACTCTACCTGCAAGCCAAAAAACGCCGATTTCGGGTGCTCCGCGTCGAGTATCCCGACGGCAAAGTTTGGTAAAAACCGCTACCCATATGCGCAAAACGCAACGTCTTTTGCGATACATATGATCAAATCGCTCGCCGCGATCGCCACCGCGACCCTTCTTTTGCTCGGGCTCGGGATCTACGAATGGCGGTTCGTACAAAAGGAATTCGGCGACTTCCGCGAAGAACTCACCGTTCTCTACGAAAAGACCGAACGCGGGGACGCCAACGGCGAGGACGCCAAGGCGGTCCAAACCAAGTGGGAATCGCGCAAAAAACGGTTGCACATCTGGATCCCCCACAACGACATTTCCCGCATCGACGACTACATGGCGGAGACGGTGCGCTACGTCGCCGAGGAGGAAGATCTGCTCGCGCTCGCCAAGCTCGAAATTATGCTCCACCTCTCCGAGTGCATCCCGGGGACTTACGCCCCCAACGCCGAAAACATTTTTTGACCCCCGCTTGCCCCCGCTCCAAATGACAGAAAAGTGGGGCGAAATGGCAACGGGGTATGGGCACAATACAATAAGAATAAGGGAGATGTTTCGACACGAGCCCCTGTACCTACTCGGTGCAGGGGCTCGGCTCAACATGACAAATTTATAACGTCCTTTGCTTCCAATTTACGGCGCAAGGAAAATCACACTTTTCCGCTGCGCGACACAATTTGCGCGAAACCTCGCGCTTATTGTCTTACAAAGCGAACGAGAGGATCAATTTCATTAAAGCGAAAGTCGGTTTCTATCACGAAATTTTGTTTTGCCCTTGGCGAAACAAAATTTGTGAGGAACTCCTCGCCGCGCCCAACATCAACTTGATCCGATTCTCCTGGTTGACCTTGCTTGCGGAGGGGTCAAAGTCGACGGGCACGATGTTCACATTCGGGTAGTGCTCTTTCAAAACGCGGATCGCGCCCTTGCCGACGATGTGATTGGGCAGACACCCGAACGGTTGGGCGCACACGATGTTCTCCGTCCCTGTTTCGGCGAACGCCGCCATTTCGGCGGGAATGAGCCAGCCCTCCCCCATCTTCACGCCCTGATGGATCACGCGGTCGGCAAGGGCGCGCAGATCCTCGAAGTCGTGCAGGGGCGCGCCGCCCGCGCGGCGGATCATACGGTTGAGGGCGCGCTGTTTGCCGTAAAAATAGCGGTAGGCGACGCGGTACAAAAGGGTAGACTTGCCGCGTTTGCCGTAAAACTTCGCGTCGTTGAGGTTGTTGACGATGCAGTAGAGCACGAAATCGCAGAGGGGCGGGAACACGGGTTCGCAACCCTCCGAGAGCAAAAAGTCCGCCAAATGAGCGTTCCCGAGCGGGGAATATTTGACGTAGATCTCCCCGACGACGCCCACTTTGAGCTTCTCCTCCTCCCGAACGGGAACGGCGGAAAAGGCTTTGAGGGTGGAGCGGCACAGCGAACGGAACGCGCCCTCCTTGCCCGCGTCGAAGGCGGCGCAGAGGCGGGCAAGACAGCTTTCCAAACACGCGTCCGCCGCCCCCTCGTCCCGCTCGTACGGCTTCACGCGGTAGTAGCAGGTCATCGCGAGGTCGCCGTATAAAATGGCGAACGCACTGCTGCGGATGAGCCCGAGGCTCATCTCCACGCCGCTCCCCTTTTCGAGCCCCGAAAAGTTGAACGAGAGGACGGGAACTTGCGGAAATTCCGCTTTGAGAGCCTTGCGGATGAGCGGAACATAGTTGCTCGCGCGGCAACCGCCGCCCGACTGTGTGATGAGCACCGCGGTACGGTCGGGGTCGTATTTCCCGCTTTTGAGCGCGTCGAGATACTGCCCGATGACGCAGAGCGCGGGGAAGCACGCGTCGTTATGGACGTGCTTCAATCCCTCGTCGATGACCTGTCTCCCCTCGTTTTCGAGCGGTTCGACGCGGTAGCCCCGCCGCCCGAGCACATGCTTGAAAAGCCGAAAATGGATGGGAAGCATGGCGGGGACGAGCACGGTATGCGTCTTTTTCATCGCGGGCGTGAACTTGGGATAGTCGTCGGTAAAGTCGGAAATATGCTCGTTCATGCTCCCCTCCTGTGCAATTCTTCGACGGCGGCGAGCATGGAACGCAACCGTATTTTTACGACGCCGAGATTATTGATCTCGTCGATCTTGATCTGCGTATAGAGTTTGCCGCGGCTTTCGAGAATGGCGCGGACTTCGTCCGTCGTGATCGCGTCGATCCCGCACCCGAACGAGACGAGCTGGACGAGGCTCGCGTCGTCGGTACGCGAACAGTACTCGGCGGCGCGGTACAGCCGCGCGTGATAGGTCCATTGGTTGAGGACGTTCACGTTCACGAGGTCGCCCGCCTCGAACACCGCGTCCTCGGAGACGACGGCAAGCCCGAGCGAACAGAGCAACTTGTCGATCCCGTGGTTGATCTCGGGGTCGGCGTGGTAGGGTCTGCCAGCGAGGACGACAATCCGCTTGCCCGCGGCACGCGCCTCGCGCATGATCCGCGCCCCCTCGGCGACCACGCTTTCGTGATATTCCCGCATGCGGCGCATGCCCTCGCGCAGTCCCGCTTTCACGACGCCCGCGGGAATGCGGTACTTTTTCAGCGCGCGGCGCAAAGCTCTTGCCGCCGACGGCAAATCGTTGGGGTCGAGATAGGGCATGACGAGGTTGTCGTCCGTGAGCCTGTCGTTGTTGGCTTTCAGGAGCTCGGGATAGTAGGCGACGACGGGGCAGTTATAGTGATTCACGCTGTCGTGTTCGTCGAGATTGTAGCTCTCGCAGGGATAGAAGATGAAGTCTACCCCCTTGTCGAGGAGCGATTCGATGTGCCCGTGCATGAGCTTTGCGGGATAGCACGCCGTATCGCTCGCCACGGTGTGCTGACCCTTGAAGTAGAGCTCGCGCGAACTGCGGTCGGAGAGGACGACCTCGAAGCCGCACGTCTCGAAAAATCCCGTCCAGAGCGGAAGCTGTTCGTACATGACGAGTTGTAGGGGGATGCCCACCCGCACGCCCCCCTTTCTTTGAGGGAGGGAGAGCAGCGTCTCGTATTTGAATTTGTAGAGGTCGAGCGGCTCTTTCACGACTTTGAGCCCCGCGCCGCGCTCGCATTTGTTGCCCGAGACGAACCGTCTGCCGTCCGAGAACGTGAGGATGTTGACGGCGCAGTGCGACGTACAGCCGCGGCAGTTGACCGACTTCGCCGAGTAGGCGAACCGTTCGAGCTCCGCCTCCGTCGCGACCGAGGAGATGAGGGTCTCGGGCGGGGTGTTCTCCTTGGCGTAGAGTGCCGCGCCGAACGCGCCCATGAGCCCCGCAATGGCGGGTCGGACGACCTCCTTCCCCGTCTCCTTTTCAAAGGAACGGAGCACCGCGTCGTTGAGGAACGTCCCCCCTTGCACGACGATGTGCTCGCCGAGCTCGTCGGGCGTGCGGGCGCGGATGACCTTGTAAATGGCGTTTTTGACGATGGAAGAGGAGAGCCCCGCGGAGATGTCCTCCACGCTCGCCCCCTCCTTTTGCGCCTGCTTCACCGAGCTGTTCATGAACACGGTGCACCGAGACCCCAACTCCACGGGGTGCGCGGCGAAGAGCCCGAGGCGGGAAAATTCCTCGATCCCCATCCCCATTGCCGCCGCGAACGTCTGGATGAACGACCCGCAGCCCGAGGAGCACGCCTCGTTGAGCATGATGGAATCGACGGCGCGGTTCTTCACCTTGAAACACTTGATGTCCTGTCCGCCGATGTCGATGATGAAGTCGACCGCGGGATCGAAGTGGAGTGCCGCCTTGAAATGCGCCATCGTCTCCACGATGCCGAAATCGAGTTTGAGAGCCGCTTTGAGCATCTCCTCGCCGTACCCCGTCGCACACGCGCCGCGGATGACGATGCGGTCGCCCATGAGAGAGTAGAGCTCGCGCAGTTTGCCCGCCACGATCTCGAGCGGCTGACCGTTGTTGGTCTGATAATGCGAAAATAAAATCTTGTTGTCGGGAGTGATCAAAAGCAGTTTGGTCGTCGTCGAACCGGCGTCCACGCCGAGATAGGCGTCCCCCCGATAGCTGTATATGTTCTCGAACCGCAGATCGCTCCGCATGTGACGGGCGATGAATTCGTCATACTCCCTGCGGGAAGAAAAGAGCGGCTGACCCACGGCGATCTCCCCCGTCTCCACCCGCCCGATCCGCGCGATCAACTCGGACATGGGCATCGCCGCGGAGGTCTCCGCGTGCATCGCCGCCCCCAGCGACATGAATACGGGCGCGTCATCGGGAAAGATCGCGGTCTCGTCGTTGAGGTGCAACGTCTCGCGGAACGCCTTGCGAAGCCCGCGGAGGAAAAAGAGCGGTCCGCCGAGAAAGAGGACCTGTCCCGCGATCTTTCTCCCCTGCGCCAAACCCGTCACCGTTTGGTCGACGACGGCGCGGAAGATAGACGCGGCTATGTCGCTTTTGCTCGCCCCTTGGTTGAGAAGCGGCTGGATGTCCGACTTCGCGAACACCCCGCACCGCGACGCGATGGGATAGACCTTTTCCGCTTGCAGGGAGAGCTCGTCCATCTCGTCGACGGAAATGCCGAGCAGGGTCGCCATTTGGTCGATGAACGCGCCCGTTCCGCCCGCACAGCTTCCGTTCATGCGCTGTTCCACGCCGCCCGTCAAAAAGATGATCTTGGCGTCCTCCCCCCCGAGCTCGACGGCGACGTCGGCAGACGGGTACAGTTTGCGGATCGCGCCGTAGGCGGCTTGCACCTCCTGCACGAACGGCAGACCCGCGCGTTGCGCGAGCCCCAATCCCGCCGAACCCGTCAGGCACGGCTGGACCTCCTGCGCGAACTTTGCCGCCTTGCCGAGCTCTTCGAGCAGACATTCCCTGACGCGTGAAAAATGGCGGCTGTACGAAGAGTAGAGCCGCTTTTCTCCGTCGAGGAGACATAATTTGACCGTGGTAGAACCCACGTCGATCCCGAGTGTGATTGCCATGATTCTTCTGCCGTATCGGCCGCCCTATCGCCTTGCAACGGGACGGCAACCGTATTCGGATTATATCACAAAATGCCGCGGTTGGCAACCCCCCGCGGCAGGAAATTCATAAAAATTACGGCAATTTCTTCCGCTTGCGCTCGTATTTGCGGCGGGTGGCGTCTCCCCCGCGCAAATGCCGCTCTTGCAAATTGCGTTCGAGCACCCGCTTCACGCTCTCATACAGCTGCGGATCGAGCGACGCCAACCGCTCGGTGATGTCCTTATGCACGGTGGATTTGCTCGTCCCCATCACGGTTGCGCATGTGCGCACGGTACAACCCGTCTTTACGATATATTCCCCATTGCACTTTGCGCGCTCTTCAATATTCCGCCACACAAAATTGCCCTCCGTTCGACAAAAGATACTTTAATCTATGTCGAATAAGGGCGAATTAGTACGACGAAGCCCGCTTTCCGTTCAGATCGGTCTCTGCACGATATCGTTCTTTTATCAATCTTGACTTTTGCTCTGAAAGGGTATATAATAGCACCAAATTCATACGGAGAAAAACCGACCGAGACTGTCGCCGCAAAAAAACAACTGCCGACAAAATCAAATCATTCCAATGAACCGCACAAAAAAAATATATCAATAAAATTTTATTTCCCGATTTGCGCGTATTGTATGTCGCCGTTTTGATTTTTTGGAGTTTGCTTGCCGTATTCGCGGCGATCCTCTTGTCGTTGAAAAGCGATCAGGTACAAATCTTTACCTCCGTTTGGCTGGTCATCCCCATTGCATTCGGCGCATATTTTCTGTACGGATATGGCAGACTTTTCATTCTGCGAATGACAGCTGTAAAAACAAACGGCGATAAGTTTTTTGACCTTATAAAAACGGATAAAAAGTTCCGCTCAATCTTTACAACGACTGCGGGCATCCTTGTAAGCGTTTCTTTCGCGGGATTATACGTCGTGAAAGGCTTTATGGCGAATTCGGGATTTTATTGGTTTTTAGCCGAATTTTATTTGGTTGCATCCATCCTGCAACTGTACCTCAACACGATCATCGAAGCGGGTTATTCCAAAAACGAAGACGGGGCGTATATCCTCTTCTATTGCGTGTCGGTTTTATTGGCGATTGCAATCGCCGGAGCAACGTTCTATGTGGTTTTCTTTGACGGGATTTTTGAAAAAAGCGTATATCTTATCACTGTTATCGCCATATTTACGCTATACAAGTTTGGTTCTGCAATCTATTCTTTCCACAAATCGCGCATAACGCATGCAAGGCTCGATACGGCGAAATCACTCGTCGCATTAGCCTCCGCGTTATTTTCGGTTTATACCCTTTGCGTTGCGCTGATGATCATGATCACGCAAAATCCCGCCATGAAACATTTTGCATTTTTAGGATTTGGCTGTGCAATCGTAACGTTTGTCTTGGCAATTATCGGTTTGATAAAATCCTGCATTTCGTATGGAAACGCCAAAAAACGAATGGCTGAATAAGCGAAATCTGCTGTTACATTTCGGGAGCCGCCGCAACAAGAAACCGTTCCGTTGCGCTTAACCTTGTCCACCCGCCGCACGTTCACCCGACGCCTGAAAACCTGCCGAACCATAACCCGTCATATAGATCCCCCCCGAGGGAAAAGTACTATAATTCCATGTCGCAATTTGTCGCCTTATGACGCTTTTCGGCAAGCCTCGAAAATTCCCATAAAAGAGCATGTATGATGTTTTGCGCGCAATTCGTTGCGCGCTTTTTTGCATACAAAAAACAGCCCTCTGCGTAAGGACTGTTTGTTTGTGATTCATAGCTCTTTATCAAGCCATGAAAAATCACATATATGATCTATGAATCTTTGTTCTCCTCAAAATCTTTTAATGACTTCCCTTTTTGCGTTTTCCATTCCGTCCTGCCGTTCGCATTCCGTCCCATGACGATTGCCGCCGCAAGCGAAGGGCTCGTAAAGATATGATCCTTTACGAAAGTGTGCGTATCGTCGATAATTTGATCGGCGATCAATTTTTCTCGCAGTTTCACCAAACTCGGCGATATACTTCTGGAAACAGGGTCTGCGATCACCGACCCTTTCAGAACAGCAAACCCGTCCGAAACGCCAACGCCCGTTCCGGAAGCACCTCTCGCTGCTTTGATGTAAAAATATCTTTCATCGGGATGTTTGGCTTTCAGCTGTTCCTCCACGCCGTCAAAAACTTTATAGCCCAGCGTATTGACCAACAGTCTCGAAGTCTCGATAAACTCTTCCAACATAGCGAGATCGAATTCTGCCACCGATGATTTCGTCGGGATTGAAGCGTTCAAAACTTTTGCGCGTCCCGCCTTTATCGCGATTTCGTAAAACTGATTTTCCAAATATTTTACATGCGCTTTGTTTAACAAATTGTCTTTGCTGATGACAACAATGCAATCGTTCCAATAATTTTCGTCCTGTAAATGTTGTTTCAAACGAGTAAGGATTTTCTCTGCCTCGCCTATGTAGATCGTATCATTATTTTCTTCGTCTTTGCCAAACAAAAAATAGATCCCCGTATTTTCGGCATCGCTGCGCTCGGAAAATTTTGCAAGCTCGCTGCGGGAGATTTTATACACCCTGCCGTTCCAATTGGACATCTCGCATAAAATACGTCCGTTGGGATTTCCATCAAAAATTAACATTTGAATAGTTTTGTGAAAGTTCTTCATATGTTTACCTATGTTAATTTTATTATAGCACGGATTAAAAATTGTTTCAAGTATTTTTTAATATTCGGATACAAACTGTAATGTTTTATACTTGTTGCAAAGCCGAAGAGGCTTTGTTGCAAGTATTTTTGTTTGTCCTTCGCCCGCATATCGGCATTGTAGGTATGCCCCCTTGGGTACAATCGGCAATAGTCGTTTGTATAGATTATTTTTAAGTCCGTGTATTACTCGCACGGCAAAGGAGTTTTTATGAGTAACTATATTTTCATCAATGCTTTTGCTGGTAAAGCAAAGTCGAACGGAAACCCTTTCAATAAGGTTTCTATCTTCGGTAACAGCATGAACGGTCAACGCGTTTTTGATTGTTTTACCGAAAACGGCGCGCGGCTTCCCAACCAAGATCAACTCAAATTCGGTGATGTCGTTGTCCCCGAATATAAGGACAGCCCTTATCCCGGCGGTCGTCCGTCGCTCTGCGGTTTGAAAGTCGTCGAACATTCTCCGTTCAACCTTGCCGATATGACTTTGCGCAAATAAAGATTTGAGTTTTGGCAAAAGGTGCAAAAGGTGCAAACGGGCAATGGTTTCTAATGTAGCAACAACATTCTCTATATAATAGGAAAAAACGCACGAATGCCCGAGCCACTGGGGGCTTGTCCAAGCGGCTCGGGCAAAAGGTGCAAAAACAGGCAAAAATTTCTTTTTGTTTTAGGTCGAGGGGTTAAAAATGTACTTAAAACATTGTGAAGTTGAGAGCCGTGTCGAATTTATTAAATGTGATATACAAGAGGTTATTAAGTCCCATGCCGTTATAAAAAAATGGGCTTATATACTCCATGATAAAGACGATACCGCGCCTCATTATCATATATATCTTAATTTCGGCAGTTCCGGTATTGATACAAAGTATGTTGCTGAATGGTTCGGATTACAGGAAAGTCAAGTAAATAAAGTAAAGGGTCGTGCTGCGGATATGCTTTTATATCTGACGCATGGCAATGAGACGCAACAGCACAAACATCAATATTCGACTTCGGAAGTAGTTTCAAATTTTGATTTTGAAAAGGAAATAAACGACTCTAAAATATTGGGTCACTTTGAAATATATAGTTATGCGCAACAACTTGATTATGTACATAGTTTGCCGCCGTCGGAGCGCAAATCTGCTTATAACACATTGCAAACGTTATGGAAATGCCAATGTCAATGGTTGAGTTTGCAGACGGATAGAGATATTTCCGTAATGTTTATTACAGGGCGGGGCGGTACAGGCAAAACATATTATGCGAAAAAATTTCTTCGTGAAAAATTGAATTTCGATTTTTGTATTAGTTCTTCCAGCAATGATCCGTTCCAAGATTATCTCGGGCAAAAAGCGTTTATTTTCGATGACTTGCGTGATACAACTTTTGAACGGCTTGAAGATCTGTTGAAGATTTTGGATAATAACACGTCATCAAGCGTAAAGAGCCGATTTAATAACGTCGTGTTTAATGGCGAGATCATAATCATTACTTCTTCTGTTCCTTTGTGTTATTGGTATCCGAGTTATAAGGGAAATTCGTGGGATACGCTGGTGCAACTTTATCGACGTATCAATACATACGTTGAGATCACAAAAGAAGAGATAACTGTTTATTCGGATATTGATAAATACGGTAGACCTTGCGGTTCGTTTGAGGTTTATAAAAATGACCTGTTCGTTAGCGATGCGCCCGAAAAAACAAAAAAGAACTTCGGAATGCTTTTTGGGGAAATGTGTGAAAAGAAACATTTATCTTCCCCTTTCGATGAACAGGCTGAACAGTTAAAAATCAATTACAAAAAGAGTTGAAAATACGTTGCCCCCAGCGTTAAGGGGAAAGGAAACTTTTATGCCGAAAAAATATTCGTATGGGCAGAAAAAGGCGTACTATTCAGGCATGGGATATGCCGCGGCTTATAAGGGAAAAGCGATTCCCTTTGCAAGCGACAAAAACAAGCAAGCGTTTCGGGAAGGCTATCGCAAGGGCGTGGTCGTGACCGGCAAATATCCCAATTTGAACAAGAGAGGTAAATAAAAATGAGAGTAGGATTTAAGGCAAAAAGGATCATCAAGATGGTTGCGCTGGCGTTGGCGGGCGTGGCGGCGATCACGGCGGTCGCGTTCGGCGTGAAAGCGATCGTGGACTATACGAAAAACGATCTGAAAACGATCAATCCGAGTTTCGAGGTCGGCAGTCTCGGGTCGGACGGTAAGTATGTCGCGGACGAGGGTTCGCTGTACACCAAAGAGGCATTCGGCTGTTACGGCTTGCAGGTCAAGCCCGATTTTGACAGCGGAGTAGACTACCAGGTATTCTATTACGACATACTCGACAACTTCGTCTCTTCCTCGGAAGTGTTGAGTGAGGGATATGGTGCGGAGGCTCCCGTAAACGGCGCGTATGCGCGTATTGTAATTACGCCGAGAGACGACGAGGACGGTAAAATCGGCTTTACTGAAAAAATCAAATACTCAAATCAGATTACTGTTAAGGTGAAGAAGGAACAGAATATCGATGAAAGATTTTTTATCCTAGATGGTAAAATTATGGAAGTTGTTTCAGATGTTCGTGATCTCGTTTTTGTGAATGGTTTGAGATTTCTTCATGATACTTTAACATGGGATGAAAATGGAAATTATTGTTCTACTGCTTGTACGTTGTTGAGAGTCGATGGCTTTTCCGTTATAAATTTTGATTATCAAAAAGTCGGAAAGGGCGAGTTGTTCGGTTCTATGGTTTATGAGTTTAGCGGGTTCCCCGCTATGGATACTTCTGTCGCCAGGACTACTGATCAACAAAGGTACGCATTAAATAAGAAAACGAAGTTTGTGATTATATCGGTTTACTTTTCTTCTGGTTGGGATGAAGCAGAAGTTGCAAAATTGCCTAATTGTTTTTCGGTATCCAAGTAAAATCTTCGGCGGAGTGGCGGGCGGTGATACACCGTCCGCCACTTTTGCATAGGTGAGTTATGGGAAA
>CANRJR010000020.1 GCA_947631005.1 uncultured Clostridia bacterium
AGGGCGCGCGCATACGTTCCGCCGCCGATGGCGATGGGGGCGGCGCGTTTGCCCGTACACTCTTCGTACACGGAGAGGAGGGTGGTGACGAGCGGACCTTCGCGGTCGGCGATGAGCGGTGCTTGGAAGTGCACCGTCTCGTATTTTACGCCGAACTTTGCAAGGAGCGCGTGGATCTCTTTTACGGGCACGGTCGCGGGATAGCGGATGTCGCAGACGATCTGCATGTCCCCCTTGCGGAACTTGACGACGTTGGGGGAGAGAGTGAGCGACCCCGTTTGGTCGGCGAGTTTGGTCAGCCCGAATTCGTCGTCGAACAGGCATGCGACGGCATGGCGCACCGTCTCGTTTTTCCCCGCAAAGTAGCGGAGCATGGGCAGCATGGCGTTCACGCCTTGTTCGGGCGTAGAGCCGTGCGCGCTCTTGCCGCGGGAGACGACCTTTTTTCCGACGACCTCCAACCCGAGCGAACGCGCGCGCAGAACGGAGAGCGTGCGGGGGGTCGCCTCGCAATAGTCACAGACCATATTCGCCGCCGACCCGCCTTCAAGGAAGAAGAAGGGGGCGTTGTCGTCGGGGAAGTGCAACCGCACCTGTAAAATGCCCTTTTCCGCCCAAATGACGGGAAAGTCTGCGTCGGGGGAGAAGCCGACGTCGGGCATGTGCGCGACCTCTTTGTAGTGGTCGATGCACGCCCAGCCGTCCTCCTCGTTGCACCCGACGATGAGTTTGATTTTTTTGCGGGGGGCAAATCCCTCGTCTTTGAGTGCCTTCATGGCGTACAGACAGCAGACGGCAGGACCTTTGTCGTCGATCGCGCCGCGTCCCCAGATCTTGCCGTCCTCCACGACGCCGCCGAACGGGTCTTTGTCCCAGCCCGTGCCCGCGGGAACGACGTCGAGATGGCACAAAACGGCAAATTCCTCGCCCTCGCCGAAGATGACCTCGCCGACGAAATTCTCGTAATTATGCGTTTCAAAGCCCATCGAGTTTGCGAGCGACAAAAAGTGCGCGAGACAGTCGCATGCGCCCTGACCGAACGGCGCGTTGCGCGTGTGCGCGCGGCGGGAAGAATCGAAACGGATGCTTTCCGAAATGCTTTTTACCGCAGATTCGAAATATTTTTCCATGCGCATCCTCCGTAGACCGTCAAGTGAATTGAATAAAATGCAAGTAAATACACATTTTATTCATTATTTCTTTATTATAGTCGTGCGGGAGAGGTTTGTCAAGGAAATGTTTATGCGTTTTGGAAAAAATTTACGCTTTGCCGCGCTTTTTCCGTGCAAAAATGCAAAATTTGTGCTACAATAGGAAGCGCACCCAAGGATCGCGGGAGGAGCTGTGAAAACGTTTAACACGACGTTCTCGACGGGCGTCATCAAGTACAGCAAGTTTATCATCTACGGACTGCTCGTTTTGGTGTCTATTCTGCTGTTCGTGAATAATTGGCAGGAGGTGTACTACGGCGGCATCACCGCGTGGCATGCCCTTGTGCCCGCCATCGTCTTTCTTTGGGGCGAAAACGCCGTAAAACTGTGGGGGGTGAAGAAGTTCGGCGGCAAGATCGCGTGCTATGTGTTCGACGTGCTCGCGCTCATCGTGCTCACCGTCTTTTCGAACGGGGCACTCATCTCCACGCTCTACATCGTCATTCTCACCGAATTTTACCTGACGCAGGAGAAGATCTCCGCCGATATCGCCATGGGGGCGGCGAGCCTCGTGCTCTTCCTCGTTTCGTTCGCCGTGTCGTCCACCGTGCGCAACATCAACTTCAACGTCGTCTCTTTCGTGACGACGATGTTCAACGATCTCGTCATCATCATCCTGCACTTTTTCATCGTCAATTTCACCGTGCAGATCTACCGCAAAAATCTCGAGGTGACCAAAGCCCTCGAAGAGCTCGACGCGAGCAACGCCAAACTGCAAGCGGCGTACCGCGAACTGCGCGAGGTCGCCGCTCTCGAAGAGCGTCAGCGCATCGCAAAGGACATCCACGACACCGCGGGACATTCCATTACGACGGTCATCATGCAGACGGAGGCGGCGCGGCTGGTCATCGACGCCGATCCCGAGGACGCCAAGCGCAAGATCGCCGCGGCGAATCTGCAAGCCAAGCACGCCCTCGACGAACTGCGCGAAAACGTCCACCTCCTCTCGGGAGCGAGCAGCGCGCCGACCCTGCGTGACAGTCTCCTCTCTATCATTCACGATTCGACGGACGGCACGAACATCGCCGTGCGCTACGATATTGACGATCTGGACGTGTGCGACGCCAAGCGGCGGTTCTTTTCGAACGTCCTCAAAGAGGGGATCTCGAACGGACTGCGCCACGGCAACGCGACGGCTTTTTACGTCGAGCTCAAACGGGAGGACCCGAGCATCCGCTTTCTGCTCTCGGACAACGGCGAGGGGCTGGATCTCGCTTCGCTGAAAGAGGGGTTCGGGCTCAAAGGGATGCACGCGCGCGCCGAAGCACTCGGCGGCGACGTGTGGTTCGTGACCGAAAAGGGCGAGGGCTTCGAGATCCATATCACAATGCCGCTGGACGGCGATAAAGGAGGTTCTGTATGATCAAAGTGTTGATCGTGGACGATCAGGCGATTTTGGCGGACGGCATCAAGAGCGTGCTCTCGTCCTGCCCCGACATCGAGGTCGTGGGGATCGCGTCGGACGGGGCAAAGGCCCTTATCGCGCTTGCCGCCGCGCCCGACGTCGTGCTTATGGATATCCGCATGCCGAACATGAACGGCGTGATCGCGACGCAGGAGATCAAACGCCGCAGTCCCGAGACCAAGGTGCTCATTCTGACGACTTTCGACGACAGCGACTATATCCTCAACGCCATGAACTACGGCGCGAGCGGCTATCTTCTCAAAGACGTTTCGGCGAGCGCGCTCATCGACGCGGTGAAAAACGCCTACGCGGGGGACACCATTCTGCCCGCGAAGATCGCCAAACGCATCGCCGACGCCGCCAAAATGGTGAGCACGGACAGGGAGTTCAAGCTCAAACGGCGGTTCGGGTTCTCCGACCGCGAAGTGGAGATCGCGCTCATGATCTACGAGGGATTCACCAACAAGCAGATCGCCTCCGCGCTCAAACTGACGGACGGCACGGCGCGCAACTACATCTCCACCATCTACGAAAAGACGGGCGCGGCTTCGCGCGCCGAGGCGACCGAGCGCATGCGCGCCGCCATCGCCGAGTAGCGCGTTTGCGGAGGGATATCGGGAAGATTTCGCACTTCGATTCTTTGGAAAAGAGCCCGTTCCGAGGGGGGAACGGGCTCTTGCGTTACAAGTTCGGTCGCGGCGTCAAATGCTTTCGAGGTTGATGAGGGAGGAGTTTCCGCTCTTGCCGTTGGGCGTGCCGCCCGTAATGACGATGACGTCGTCCTTTTGTACGAGCCCCGACTCGATCGCCGCGCGCTTTGCGAAGTGGAACAGGACGTCCACCGAAAAGTATTCCTCCGAAAGTACGGGCAATACCCCCCACGAGAGCGCGAGCTTGCGGTAGCTCTTTTCGTCCGTCGTCATGCCGATGATATCGATGTTGGGACGGAAGCGGGACACCATCTTCGCCGTGCCGCCCGTGCGGGTGCATACGACGATCGCCTTTGCGTGTACGTCGTGCGCCAACAGGCAGGCGGAGTGGGAGAGCGCGTCGGACAGCCCGCGGATGAGATAGCGGTTGTCCTCCACCTGCTGGATATATTCCACCTTGGTTTCGGCTTGTTCGGCGATGCGCGCCATGGCGGCGACCGCTTGCACGGGATATTCGCCCGCCGCCGTTTCGCCCGAGAGCATGATCGCGCTCGAACCGTCGTAAACGGCGTTGGCGACGTCGGAGATCTCCGCACGCGTGGGGCGGGGCTGGTGGATCATGGATTCGAGCATTTCGGTCGCCGTAATGCAGCGTTTGCCCGCGATACGGCACGCGCTGATGATGGTTTTCTGGATGTCGGGGAGTTCCTCATAGGGGATCTCCACGCCCATATCGCCGCGGCCGATCATGATTCCGTCGGAAACTTTGAGGATCTCGTCGAGGTTGTTCACGCCCGCGCGGTTCTCGATTTTGGCGATGAGGTCGATGTTGGTGCAGCCGTTCGCTTTCAAAAATTCGCGCACATCAATGACGTCCTGCGCCTTGGAGACGAACGAACAGGCGACGAAATCCACTTCGTGCTGGATGCCGAAGAGCAGATCCGCCTTGTCCTGTTCGGAGAGATACACGAGATTGAGCTGTTTTTCGGGGAAGAACATGCTCTTGCGGTTGGAGAGCTCGCCACCGATCAACACCTTGCAAATGACTTCGGGCGGCTTGACTTCGGTCACCTCGAACACCATGAGCCCGTTGTTGAGCAAGATCTTGTCGCCGGGGTTCATCTCCTCGCAGATGTTCTTATACGACACGGAGACGCGGTGTTCGTCGCCCTCGATCTCGTGCGCGGAAAAGGCGAACGTGTCGCCCTCTTTGAGGAACACCTTTCCGTTTTTGAACGTTTTAATGCGGAATTCCGGACCTTTGGTGTCGAGCAGGATGGGCAGGGGGATATTCTTCTCCTGCCGTACCTTTTTGATGAGCGCGATCTTTTTCGCATGGTCCTCGTGCGTGCCGTGCGAGAAGTTGATCCGCGCGACGTTCATGCCCGCGTCCGCCATGGCGGCGATCACTTCTTCGGTCTCCGAACTCGGTCCGAGCGTACATACGATCTTTGTTTTTTTCATGCAACTTTCCCCCTATGAAAAATGTACATCATTATTTTATCATAATCGCGTCAAAAAACAAGTACTTTTGGAAAATTTGTGGTATAATAATTGCGATCCGAGCGGACTACGCGATCGCGGCGCGCTTTGCGCGACGAGGAAAGTCCGGGCATCGCAGGGCAGGACGCCTGATAACGTCAGGTGAAGGCGACTTCAAGGAAAGTGCAACAGAAATAAACCGCCCGCCGAGTTCCCGTTTTTCGGGACGCCCACGGGGAGAAATTCCCGCGGCGGCAGGCAAGGGTGGAACGGCGAGGTAAGAGCTCACCGACGGAACGGTAACGCTCCGTGCCATGTAAACCCCGTCCGATGCAAGTTTGGAAACTTTTCACATAGGGCTGCCCGCCCGAAAAGTTTCGTGAATAACGCTCGAGCCCGTCGGCGACGGCGGGCGTAGATAAATGATCGCGCTCGACAGAACCCGGCTTATCGGTCCGTCTCGGAGATTTTGCAAACCATGCCCCGCTGTTTCGGCGGGGCTTTTCTATATTGTCATTTCGTCTTTCATTGTTCTTTCGCCTTGCGGTTTCCAATTGTCATTCCGAGCGCAGCCGAGGAATCTCCCGCAGTCTTATTGTCCTTAAAAATAAGGGAGATTTCTCCACGCACTCACTTCGTTCGTTTGGTCGAAATGACATATTTAGAATAGTGCTTCGCTCACTACGGGGCGAAATGACAAATTGGAAGCTGCATGGCGTGTTCATTAGGCGGGAAGAAATGACATATTGGGAACGACATCGTGATTAGAGACGACATAAAGTTTGCGTCGACGAGCGGGCGGCATTCCAATCATGATGAGAAACGACATGAGGTTTGCCGCGGGGCGCGCCGCGACAAGGCGGGGCATTCCTAAATTGTCATTTCGACCGAAGCGGGCGAAGCCCGCGAAGTGGAGAAATCTCCCGCAGTTTTATGTCAACAAGATACGCGCCCCTGCGCCGATTCGGCGCAGGGGCGCGGAGCAACATGACACTTTAAGAAACTGTGAGTGGCACGGACATGGCATCCATGCGCTTTTGTAAAAATTCTTCTTCGGTTATTTCGCCATTGTCAAGTTGTTGTTTAAGGTCATTATAAAAGTTGCTATCATTTCCGCCACAGCCGACAAAAAGTATAGCAATCATGCAACACATCAAAATAGCAAAAAACTTATGTAAACGACTTTTCATACCTTTATTTTATACTAAATATAAAAATAAATCAAATATATTAACAAAAAAAAGTGGAAAATTTCCACTTTTTAAATTTCTTGTTGTTCTTTTTCTTGCAATTCTTTTTGCACTTGTGCGAGTAGGGTGTCGGTTGGAAGTGTTATTGTAGCACCAACACCCGTTGTATAATCGCCAATGGTAAAATATTTTTCAATTGCGCCACTAGGGAACTCTAATGTGCAACCATCGTTTTTGATTGTCATGTTCTTTTCAATTATTGTTTTCCCGTCATAGCAAACCACCCGGTGTGAATCATTTTGTGGTGAATTTGTTCCCGTCCAACCAAGCCAGAGAGCGTGGCTATAATTGTCAAATAATTTTTGCTGAATTGCCTGGATTGTAGGTTTGTATTTAACGCTTTCTGTGCCAGACATGACGAAATTGTATTTTCTGGCTAGCGATAAATTTTTTATGTTAGTTTGTTCCGTTTTAGATAAATCTTGATATGTTAAATTTGTGATAACAGGTATTGCAATAGTTCCATATTCAAGATATAAATCGTTTTTTGATGTTTTTCCAGAAAAAATCACTCCAATCGTGTTTATATATTGTGAATTGTCACTCTTTTCAAGAAAGATGTCATATATATTGTCTATTGTTGCACTTATACCCATCATTCTTAATTTATAGTAATTTACAATTGGCATTACATTTTCAATTATCTTATCCTTATTTTCGGCAAGGGAGAACTCTTCTACAACCGGTGGGGTTTCGGGGTCTTGGTCGTCCGGGTCTTTATTATCATTTGGGTCGGTTGGGGTTGTTGGCTCGTCTTTGTCTTTGTCCGGCGTCGTCGGTGTGCTCGGCTCATCTTTATCCTTGTCCGGCGTCGTCGGTGTGCTCGGCTCATCTTTGTCTTTGTCCGGCGTTGTCGGTGTGCTTGGTGTGCTCGGGGTCGGATCAGCCGGTGTTTGATTGTTCGGATTGCTTGGGGTCGGGTCGATCGGTGTGGTGTATGGCGGATTTGTGTTGTCAACTACGCCGTTTTTGTCTTTTTCCTTGCCACAGCCCACAAAAGAAAATGCCATCGTGACTGATAATGCAATTGGCAATAGTTTTTTAAAAATCCTCTTCAAATCGCCTTGCCATAATTTAAAATTTTTCATATTTCCCTCACTTTGGTAATGTTTCCGTTTCACTTTGCATTATAATATGTATTTGTCGGTTTTGCAAGCGTCATTGAGAAATTTTCTGCTTTTTCTGAAAAAGTTTCAAAAAATATTTCCAATCTATCCCCCTTGACCCTTTTCTCATTGCCATTTTGCCTTTCATTGTTATTTCGCCTTTCATTGTCATTTCGACTTTCATTGTCATTTCGACTTGCGGTTTCTATAATGTCATTTCGAGCGCAGCCGAGAAATCTCCCTTATTTTATTGTGGCATCAACAACGGCCGAGGAATTTTCTCAGCTGCGCGCGTTCTGCGCGCTTTTGCTTGTCAAAGGCGGCGGATTTTGATATAATGACGGCATGGAGACCGACGTTTGCCGCCGCGCGGAGGAATGTCTGCGCAAGCGGTTTCACAAGAGTATCTTTTCCAAATTCACGCGGGCGATCGTCACCTACGGGCTGGTTCGTCCCAACGACAAGATCGCCGTCTGCATGTCGGGCGGGAAGGATTCTTTCCTCATGGCGAAGCTCTTTCAGGAGCTCAAACGGCACAACAAATTCCCGTTCGAGCTCGTGTTTCTCGTCATGGACCCCGGGTATCGCGAATCCAACCGCGCGCGCATTCTGCAAAACGCCGCCCTGCTCGAAATTCCCGTCACGATGTTCTCTTCGGACATCTTCGAGAGCGTGCAGGGGGTCAAGTCGCCCTGCTATCTCTGCGCGCGCATGCGCCGTGGGCATCTGTACGCCAAGGCGCAGGAGCTCGGGTGCAACAAGATCGCGCTCGGACACCACTTCGACGACGTGATCGAGACCATCCTTATGGGGATGCTCTACGGCGGGCAGGTGCAGACGATGATGCCGCGCGTCAGATCCGCCAATTTCGAGGGAATGGAACTCATACGTCCGATGTATCTCATCCGCGAAGCGGACGTCATCAAGTGGCGGGACGCCAACGGGCTGGAATTTTTGCGCTGCGCCTGCCGCTTTACCGAGGGGGAGCAGAACGGCGAGGCGGGCAAGCGGCAAAAGGTGAAAGAGCTCATCCGCACCCTCGCAAAGACAGACCCCGAGATCGAGCAAAATATCTTCAAGAGCGTGGAGAACGTGAATCTCGCGACCGTCGTCGCCTACAAGGACCTCGACGGCGTGCGCCGTTCCGTCCTCGACGGGGAGTAAACAGATGGAACACACATTTCGCGCCGTATTAGGCTCGTCGCCGCAGGCGGTCTTTTCGGCGGCGGGGCGGGTCAACCTCATCGCCGACGGCTTGATGGAGGAATGGTCCGACCTGTGAGCGGCAGAGCCGTGCGGAAATGCCGAAAACGGTCGAAACGAAGCGGGGAAACCCCGCTTTTTTCGTGGAATCATAGTATTATGTCAGACATAATAGTGTGCAAACGGATGGAAAACGTAAGAAGTATGTCAGACATAGTAGTCGGCAAAACCACAAAATGTACGCAAAACACTTGCGGGAAACCGCTATTTATGGTATAATGAAACAACTTATTGACTTTGATTTGAGGTAACGAATGGAAGAACGGCATTACGATGCGAGCGATATCACCATTCTCGAGGGATTGGAAGCGGTGCGCCTGCGTCCCGGCATGTACATCGGGTCGACGGGGCCGCGCGGGCTTCATCACATCCTTTGGGAGATCGTCGACAACGCGATCGACGAAGCCGCCAACGGGTTTGCGGACAAGATCGACGTGCGCCTTTACAAAGACGGAAGCGTCTCCGTCGAGGACAACGGGCGGGGCATTCCCACCGACATCCACCCCAAGACGAAAGTTTCGGGCGTGCAGGTCGTATTCACCCAACTGCATGCGGGCGGCAAGTTCGACGAGCACAACTATTCTTTCTCGGGCGGGCTGCACGGCGTGGGCGCGTCGGTTACCAACGCGCTTTCCAAGTGGCTCAAAGTGCGCGTGTATAACCACGGCTCGACCTATGAGATGTCCTTCCATTCCGCGTACGATCCAAAGAAGAAAAAGTACGAATCGGGCGTGCCCGACGGTCCGCTCGTCGACACCAAAAAGCGCACCAAGCGGCACGGGACGTTCGTGCATTTCATGCCCGACGACGCCGTGTTCTCGACCACGGAGTTCCAGCTCGAAACGGTCTCCCGCCGTCTCAACGAGCTCGCCTTCCTCAACAAGGGGCTTTCCATTTCGCTCACCGACGAGCGCATCACCCGCAACGAGTTCGAGGCGCAGGGCGCGGAGGGGGACGTCCAGCTCGACCTTGCGGGGGCGTCCGAACCCTACTCGGTCGTCTTTCGTTACGACGGCGGCATCGCCGATTTCGTGCAATACCTCAACGAGGGCAAGACCAAGCTCTATCAGCGTCCGCTCTACTACAAGGCGGAGCGGGACGGGATCCTCGTGGAATTTGCCATTCAGCATTCCACCGACTTCACCGAAAGCCTGTTCTCTTACGTCAACAACATTCCCACGCCCGAGGGTGGATTCCACGAAATGGGATTCCGCGGCGGGCTCACGCGCATGCTCAACGATTACGCGCGGGACAACAAACTTCTCAAAGACAAAGACGCGAATTTCCTCGGCGAGGATTTCCGCGAGGGACTTACGGCGGTGCTCTCCGTTAAGATGAAGAACGTGCAGTTCGAGGGGCAGACCAAGACCAAGCTCGGCAACCCCGAGGCGCGCGTCCCCGTCGAGAGCTGCGTGGTGGAGGGTCTGCGCGCCCTCGCCGCCGACCCCAAATACAAGCGCGCCTTTGAAGAGACGGTGAAAAAGGCGCAGGGAGCGGCGCGCGCCCGTCTCGCGGCGCGGCAGGCAAAGGACACGGCGCGGGCGAAAAACAGCATCGATTCGCTCACTCTCGTCGGCAAGCTCGCCGCCTGCACGGGCAGGAAAGCCGAGCTCAACGAGCTGTTCATCGTCGAGGGCGATTCGGCGGGGGGGACGGCGAAGCAGGCGCGCGTGCGGCAGTTCCAATCCATTCTGCCCCTCCGCGGCAAGCCGCTCAACGTCGAAAAGAAGCGGCTCGAACAGGTGCTCGCCAACGAGGAGATCCGCACGCTAATCTCCGCGCTCGGCACGGGCATCGGGAACGACTTCAATCTCGACAAGCTCAACTATCACAAGGTCATCATCCTATCGGACGCCGACCAAGACGGTTTCCATATCCGCTGTATTCTGCTCACGTTCTTTTTCCGTTACATGCGCGAGCTCGTCTCGGCGGGGCACGTCTATATCGGAATGCCGCCTTTATATAAGGTATATAAGCCGAACGGCGTCGAGGAGTACGCCTACGACGACAACGAGTTGCAGGCGAAGATCGACAAGGTGGGGCGCGGTTATCTCATCCAACGCTACAAGGGGCTCGGCGAGATGAGCGCGGACCAGCTCTGGAAAACGACGATGGACCCCGTGCGGCGCAACCTCACGCAGGTCACCGTGGAGGACGCGGTGGAGGCGGAGGAGATGATCGCCAAACTCATGGGCGACAGAGTGGAGGGGCGCAAGGAGTTTTTGAGCCGCTACGCCAATTTCAATAAGACGGACGCGTTTATGGCGCGCGTGCAGAAGAAGGAGTCGGACGATGAAGAAGCATGAAGTTCAAGTAAAGCCGCAGGGGAATCTCTTTGTCGTCCCGCTCGAAGAGGTGCTTCCCCAATCCATGCTTCCGTATGCGGAATTCGTCATCATGGACCGCGCCCTGCCCCGCGTCGAGGACGGGCTCAAACCCGTCCAGCGCAGGATCTTATACACCATGTTCGAAATGGGGCTCACCCCCGATAAGCCGCACAAGAAGTCGGCGCGCATCGTCGGCGACTGCATGGGCAAATATCACCCGCACGGCGACAGCTCGGTGTATGACGCGATGGTGCGTATGGCGCAGGATTTCAGCATGGGGCGCACGCTCGTCAACGGGCACGGCAATTTCGGCTCGGTCGACGGCGACCCCGCCGCCGCCATGCGCTATACCGAGGCGCGGCTCGAACCGCTCGCGCTCGAATTGTTGCGCGACCTCGACAAAAACACCGTCCCGTTCTCGCTCAATTTCGATGATTCGCTCAAAGAACCCGACATGCTGCCCGGGCGGTTTCCCAACCTGCTCGTCAACGGGGCGTCGGGGATCGCCGTGGGGCTCGCCACCAACATCCCGCCGCACAACCTCTCCGAGGTCATCGACGGCGTGGTCGCCTACATCGACAAGCCTTCGATCAAACTTCCCGAGCTCATGAAATACATTCCCGCGCCCGACTTCCCGACGGGCGGCTACCTCATTCCGAACGAGCTCGAAGAGGCGTACCGCTCGGGCAAGGGGCGCATCACCCTCCGCGCCCGCACGCGGATCGAGGAGGGGGACGGCGAGAAGAAGCTCATCGTGTTCACCGAACTTCCCTATCAGGTGAACAAATCCGCGCTTCTGCGCAAGATCGCCGATCTTCGGGAGGAGAAGAAAGAGGAGTTCGCCTGCGTCACCCGCATCACCGACGAGAGCGACCGGAGCGGCATGCGCGCGGTCATCGAAGTCAAGGGCGACGCCGATATCCCCCGACTTTTGAAGTCGCTCTATAAAAATACCGACCTCGAAATTTCGTTCGGGATCAATATGGTCGCGATCGCGGGCGGCAAACCCCGCCAGATGGGGCTCTTGGAGATCGTCACATACTACGCCAATTACCAGCGGGAGGTTGTGCTCCGCCGCTGCAAATTCGACCTCGCACAGGCGAAAGAGCGTTGCCATATCCTCGAGGGGCTCATCATCGCCGTCCGCAATATCGACGAGGTGATCCGCATCATCAAGGGCGCGGATTCCACCGCCGACGCGCGCGAAAAACTCAAACAGCGGTTCGACCTCTCCGACCGTCAGGCGCAAGCCATTCTCGATCTGCGTCTCGCCCGCCTCACCAAGCTCGAAGTGTTCAAGCTCGAAGAGGAGCTCAAAGGCTTGCGGGAGGAGATCGCGCGGCTCACCGAGATCGTCGGGAGCAAGCAACTGCAATTCGGCGTGGTCAAAAAGGAACTGCGCGAGATCCAGAAAAAGTATCCCGCGCCCCGCCGCACGGCGGTCTGGACGGACGGAGAACCCGAGCTCGAGCGCGCCGACATCCGCTCGCCCGGCGTGCCCGCCCTCCTCGTCGTCACCGCCGACGGCAAGCTCAAAACAGTTCCCGAACAGAACTTCGACCGCTCGGATAAGAACGTCGGGGCACAGTCCCGCCGCTCGTCCGTCATCGTAAAGAGCGCGTCCGTCCTCTCCGACGGAGTGGCGTTGGTGTTCTCCGACCGCGGGAATTGCTACCGCCTGCCCGTCCAAGAGACGGTAAAGAAGTTCTCGGAGGGCGGCTATGCCCTTTCCGACCTCTTCGACGAGGCGGTGAAAGGGGAAAAACCCGTCGCCGTGTTCGCCGAACAGCAGGAGGGCAACGCGCTGTTCGTCACCAAAAACGGCATGCTCAAATGCACGGCATGGCAGGAGTACGGGGTGACGAAAGAGCGGTTTCAGGCGATCAAGCTCGCCGACGGCGACGCGCTTCTCACCGTCGAAACGGACGAGGAGGGGGAGGACGAAACGGTGTTCTTCGTCACGCGCGGGGGATTCTGCCTCAACGCGAAAAAGGAGATCCCCACGCAGGGAAGAGTGTCGCAGGGGGTCAAGGGCATCAACCTCAAAGAGGGGGACGAGGTGCTCTTCGCCACCCAGATCGACGGCGCGGGCGAGATCGTGCTCGCCACCTCGGAGAACCGCTTCAAACGCGTCATCACCGCCAAGATCGACCCGCTCGCCCGAAATTGCCGCGGCGTGCGCATCCTCGACAGCAAGGCGGGCAGCGTCATCTTCGCCGACTATGTGACCGAACCGTATATGCTGGCGATCGTCACCGACGACGGCATGGCGGAGATCGCCACCGAGGACGTCGCGATCGAGGAGACCAACACGCGCGGGAAACCCGTAAAGGGCGCAACGTGGAAAGCCAAAGAAGTCTACGCCATGAAATATTTGCGCTATGAGGAATAAAGAATGATATAAGAGAAGCGGCGCGCGGAAAAATCCCCTTGGTCGTTGATTCGGCTTATATTATAATGCGGGAGATTTCTCCACGCACTCACTACGTTCGTTTGGTCGAAATGACATATTGGAGAACGGCTTGGTACTTCGCCCTACGGGCTCGTGCCGCCCTTGGTCTACAAATAGAAGCCGCGGGCGGGGCGAAATGACATCATTGGAATGCCGCTTCGCTTCTAAATTGTCAGGTTGAGTTACAAAAAGTTTCTTATATTGTCATTTTGAGCGGAGGCGAGCGAAGCGAACCGAAGTCGAAAAATCCCCTTGGTCGTTGATGAGGCTTATAAAACGCGTCGCGTTGCGACGAGCGGGAGATTTCTCGACGCGCTCGTTTCACTCGCTTGCTCGAAATGACAAATTAGAAGCAGCTTGGTACTTCGCCGCTTCGCTCTGAATGACAATTATCGGAACGCCTGTTTGTTTTCAAAGCGTACATTGTGAATGATAAGGGCACGCGCCCCTGCACCGTTTCGGTGCAGGGGCGCGTGCCGTATTCCTTATTTTATTTCCAACTTTATCATCAAAAGATCGTTTGGAAAAGTCCTTTGTCAATTAAAAACGTTTTTGAAAAAGTCATTTGTCAGGTGAAGAGCGTTTTGGCGAGTTGGGAGACGAACGTGACGGGGACGAGTTCGATCTTGTCTTTGAATTTCTCGCACACTTTGCAGTTTTTGGCGGGCAAAATGACCCGCTTGAAGCCCATTTTGATACATTCGTTGACGCGCTTATCGGCGTAGCCGACGCCGCGCACCTCGCCTGTGAGCCCGACTTCGCCGAACACCGCGGTATAGCGGTCGACCGCGGTCATGCGTTCTGCGGAGAGGAGGGCGGCGCAGACGGCGAGATCGGCACTCGGTTCGGCGAGTTTGATGCCGCCCATCGCGTTGAGGTAGATATCCTCGCCGCCGAGGGCGAGCCCGCACCGTTTTTCGAGCACGGCGATGAGCACGACGAGGCGGTTGAAGTCGATGCCTAGGCTCATGCGGCGGGGCAGACCGTACGCCGTCTTGGTCATGAGCGTTTGCAGTTCCACCATCATACAGCGGTTGCCCGTTTCGCTGGGAGTGACGACCGCGCCCGCCGCCACGCCGCGGGAATCGGAGAGGAAGAGGGAGGAATAGTCCGAAACGCCGACGATGCCCTCGCCCGTCATCTCGAATACGCCGACCTCCTGCACCGAGCCGAAGCGGTTTTTCACGGCGCGCAGAATTTTGAAATTTTCCGTCCGTTCGCCCTCGAAGTAGAGCACGGCGTCCACGATATGTTCGAGCACTTTCGGACCTGCGAGCGTGCCCTCTTTGGTGACGTGTCCGATGAGGAAGAAGGTGATCCCGCGCGACTTCGCGATGCGCATGAGTTTACTTGCGCATTCGCGCACCTGTCCCACGCTTCCCGCCGCAGAGGACAGCGCGCCCGTGTACACCGCCTGAATGGAGTCGACGATGACGTATTCCGCACCGAGAAACGCCTCTTCGGCGGCGTCGAGGTCGGTCTCGTTGAGCAAAAGCAGCTCGTCCGAGTTCACGCCCAGCCGCTCGCAACGCAGTTTGACCTGCGAACAGCTCTCCTCGGCGCAGAGGTAGAGCACGCGGTGTTCTTTGGCAAGGTGCGCCGCCATCTGCGTGAGCAGGGTCGACTTTCCCACCCCGGGGTCGCCGCCCACGAGCACGAGCGAGCCGCGCACGATGCCGCCGCCGAGCACCACGTCGAGCTCCTTGTTTCCGCTCGAAACGCGCTCATATGTTTCGTATTTCACCTGCGAGAGGGGGATCGCCCGCGCGGGCGCGGCGTGGGGGGACGCGCTCTTTACGGGCGGGGGCGCGACCTCTTCGACGAGGGAATTATACGTGCCGCACCCGAGGCATCTTCCCAGCCATTTGGGGGAGGAATAGCCGCATTGCGTGCAGACGAATCTTGTAGTGGGTTTTGCCATACGATCTCCTTAATCCAAGAGGACGAAGGCGTAAGCGGTGATCCCCTTGCCTTCGCCGATGTAGCCGAGTTTTTCGTTTGTGCCCGCGGCGACTGCCACCGCTTCGCACCCGAGCGCGTGCTTCAAACTGTCTGTGATCTGCCCGATGTAGGGGGAGAGGCGGGGCTGTTCGGCGAGGATGGAGATGCTCGCGTTCCGCACCGTAAATCCCTCCTCCCGCACGATCTCCATCACCCGTCCGAGCAGTTTCATGCTGTCCGCGCCGAGATAGGCGGGGTCGCTGTCGGGGAAATACCACCCGATGTCCCGCTTGCCCGCGGCGGAAAGCAGCGCGTCCATGAGGGCGTGGACGGCGACGTCGCCGTCGCTGTGCGCTTTTATGGCGTGGTTAGAGGGGATCGCGATCCCCCCGAGCACGATATAGTTGAGATTGAGCCGCGCGATCCCGCGGCTGTATTCGGGCGGAATGTCGAAAGCGTGCGTGTCTACGCCGAACCCCACCCGCGACGCGCCGAAGTCGGAGGGATAGGTGAGCTTGCGGTTTTGCACGTCCCCCGCGCAGAGACGGGGCTGGGCGACGTACGCCGCATATACGCCGCTGTCGTCGGTGAAGCCGCGCCTCCCGTCCGCCGCCGCGCGTTCGTACGCAAAGCGCAGATCGTCCGTGCGGAATCCCTGCGGCGTTTGCAGGGCGTAGAGCGATTCGCGGGGCGGGATCTCGGTCGCCAGCCCGTCTTCGGCGCGCGCCACCGTATCCGAAACGGGCACGGCGGCGATCCCGCTTCCGTACGTTTTCACGCTTTGGATACAGGCGTCGATACAGGCGCGGGAGACAAAGGGGCGCGCCGCGTCGTGGACGAGCACGATCTCTCCCTTTGCTTCGCGGAGGGCGGAATACACGCTTTCGA
Source organism: uncultured Clostridia bacterium (assembly GCA_947631005.1). Classification (GTDB taxonomy): domain Bacteria; phylum Bacillota; class Clostridia; order Christensenellales; family Borkfalkiaceae; genus Gallimonas. The sequence goes on from CANRJR010000020.1 coordinate 15,976, forward strand.
AGCGGGTCCCGCCGCCGCGCACCGTGCGCGCGTTGGGGGGGAGGAGGGGCAAAATGCGCGCCTCGTCCTCTTCGCGGCAGGCGACGAGGATCTCGTCGCAAAAGGAGAACGCCGAGAGGGAATGGCAGAGGACGGGCATGCCGTGAAGTTCGCGCAGGACTTTGTTCACGGGCTGTTTCGCACGGCTGCCGCTTCCCGCGGCGCAGAGGATGACGCTGATCATGCCTGTTCCTCCGTAAGGATCTCGTAGAGGGAGGGGGCGTCGTCCTTTTTGACCGTTTCGCGGATCTCTTTCACGCGGAAGCGGAGAACGCCCGAGACGAAGGCGATCTCCACGACGTCGCCCGCTTTGACGCGGTAGGAGGGCTTGACCTCCCTGCCGTTGACGGATACTTTTCCCGCGCTTGCCGCTTCTTGCGCGACGGAGCGGCGTTTCAGGATGCGGGACACTTTCAAAAATTTATCGATTCTCATCTTTTTTTGCCGAAAGAGCGAAAAAAATTTTTTTGCGGGCGAAAAGCGGTTGACATCTTTTGGAAGCAGAGGTATAATACCATACTGTATCATTATGTTTAGAATGCGCCTTTGTGCGGTTTTTGCCGATTTTTTCGGCAAGACCGCCCCGTCCGCTTTCCCCATTATAGCGCAAAATGCGGCGGTTGTAAAGGGGGACGGGCAAAGAAAATTCGGACATTTCGATTTTTATCGATGAAAAGATATACTCGGTAGATCGCCAAATGATAACAAATCAGAAAGGAGTTATTTGGATGAACTTACCTATCTACAAGTACGGCAAGACCGAGCGCAGAAAGTTCGGGTCGATCAACGAAGTCATCGACATCCCCGATCTGGTCGAGATCCAGAAAGAGAGTTACGACACGTTCATCGGCGAGGGGATCTCGGAGATCTTCGAGGACTATTCCCCGATCACCGACTTCTCCGATCACTTCGAGCTGTACTTCCTCGACCACGAGTTCGGCAAAGCCCCCAAGTACGACGAGAAGGAGTGCCGCAACCGCGACGCGACGTACGCCCTCCCTCTCCGCGTCAAGGTGCGCCTCGTGAACAAGGTCAAGGACGAGATCCTCGAACAGGACGTGTTCATGGGCGATTTCCCGCTCATGACGGAGAACGGATCTTTCATCATCAACGGCGCGGAGCGCGTCATCGTCTCCCAGCTCGTCCGCTCGCCCGGCGTGAACAACGTCTCCGAAACGGACAAGACGGGCAAACAGATGTACGAGACGACGGTCATTCCCAACCGCGGCGCGTGGCTCGAATTCAAGCAGGATTCGGCGGGCGTGCTCTGGGTGAACGTCGACCGCAGGAGAAAGCTCACCGCGACCGTCTTGCTGCGCGCCCTCGGCTACGGGTCCAACCGCGCGCTCGAAGAACTCTTCGGCGGGGATAAGATGATCGCCGCCACCATCGAAAAGGACGAAAAGGACAACCCGCCCATCCGCTCGGAATCGGACGGTCTCATCGCGCTTTACCGCCGTCTGCGTCCCGGGGAAGTTCCCACCGAGGAATCGGTGCGGCAACATCTGAACAACCTCTTTTTCGATCCCCGCCGCTACGACGTGGTCAAAGTCGGCAGGTATAAATTCAACAAAAAGCTCAACCTTGCCTACCGTTTGCCGGGCTGCCGCATTGCGGACGACATCTTCCATCCCGAGACGGGCGAATTGCTCGCCTCCAAGGGGGAAACGGTCTCCGAGGAGCAGGCGCGCGCCATCCAGAACGCGGGCATCGGCGAGGTGTTCGTGCTCGTCAACGATCCCGCCGACGGCGAGATCCGCCACAAGATCATCTCCAACAACACCGTCGATTTTGCCGCCCTGTCGGACAAGAACCCCAAGGCGTTCGGCTTGCTGAAAACGGTGTATTATCCCAACTTCGTGTTCTCGAAGAAGATCGCCGCCGCGTGCGAAACGCTCTCCGTCGAGGAGGTCGCCGAGAAATATCTCGACGAGATCAACGCCGTTTACTACACCCGCGAGACGACCCCCGAAGCGGACGAGAAGCAGGAGGAGAAGAAGAACCGCGAGAAGCGGCGTTTGAACCGCCTCGCCTTCGTCACCGCCTGCAAGGTGTTCCACGAAGTGCTCAACCGCAACGACGGCGACGGGAATCCCGACGCGCCCGTCGACCTCGACGCGACCGTCCGCGTCATGGGCGTAACGCCGCAGGAAAAGAAGCTGATGAAGCCGCTTGTGGAAAAACTCAACCACAAGTGCATCACCGTCGACGACATCGTCGCCGCCGTCTCCACCAACCTCGACCTGCGCTACGGGATCGGCTCGATCGACGAGATCGACCACCTCGGCAACCGCCGCGTGCGTTCGGTCGGCGAGCTGTTGCAGAACCAGCTTCGCATCGGAATGTCCCGTTTGGAACGCCTCATCAAAGAGCGCATGGCGACTGCCGATCCCATGGAAGTTACCCCGTCGGGGCTCATCAACGTGCGTCCCATTTCGGCGGTCATCCGCGAGTTCTTCGGCTCGTCCCAGCTCTCGCAGTTCATGGACCAGACCAACCCCATCGCCGAGCTCACGCACAAGCGCAAGCTGTCCGCGCTCGGTCCGGGCGGCTTGAACCGCGACCGCGCCACCTTCGAAGTCCGCGACGTGCACCACTCGCACTACGGGCGCATGTGCCCCATCGAGACCCCCGAAGGTCAGAACATCGGGCTCATCTCCTCGCTCGCGACGTTTTCCAAGGTCAACGAATTCGGCTTCATCATGTCGCCGTACAGAAAGGTCGATAAGGAGACGGGGATCGTCACCGATCACGTCGACTATCTCACGGCGGACGAAGAGGACCGCTATGTCGTCGCGCAGGCGAACGAGCCGCTCGACGAAGAGGGGAGATTCCTCCACCCGCGCGTCGGCTGCCGCTACCGCGAACTCATCACAGAATACCCGCGCGAGCGCGTGGATTATATGGATGTGAGCCCCAAACAGCTCGTTTCGGTTGCGACCGCGCTCATTCCGTTCCTCGAAAACGACGATACCAACCGCGCCCTCATGGGCTCGAACATGCAGCGGCAGGCAGTGCCCCTCTTAAAGACGGAGAGTTCCATCGTCGCGACGGGCATCGAAGCCGCGATCGCGCGCGATTCGGGCGTCATCGTATGCGCCAAGGAGGCGGGCGTTGCGACCGCCGTCTCCTCCGACCGCATCGTCATCCGCGAGGACAGCGGTCTGGAAACCGAATATCATCTCAAAAAATTCGAACGTTCCAACCAAGGGACGTGCCTCAACCAGCGTCCCATCATCTCCACGGGCGACCGTGTGGAAAAGGGCGAAGTGATCGCAGACGGTCCTTCCACCAACAACGGCGAACTCGCGCTCGGCAAGAACATCCTCGTCGGCTTCATGGAGTGGGAGGGCTACAACTACGAGGACGCGATCCTCATCTCCGAGAAGCTCGTGCAGGACGACGTGTTCACCTCCATCCATATCGAGGAGCACGAGACCGAAGCGCGCGACACCAAGCTCGGCGAAGAGGAGATCACCCGCGACATTCCCAACGTCGGCGACGACGCGCTCAAAGACCTCGACGAGGACGGCATCGTGCGGATCGGCGCGGAAGTGCAGAGCGGCGATATCCTCGTCGGCAAGGTCACGCCCAAGGGCGAGACAGAACTCACCCCCGAGGAGCGGCTTCTCCGCGCGATCTTCGGCGAGAAGTCGAGAGAGGTGCGCGACACCTCCCTCCGCGTTCCCCACGGGGAGGGCGGCATCGTCGTCGATGTGAAGATCTTCACCCGCGAGAACAAAGACGAACTTTCGCCCGGCGTCAATAAGCTGGTGCGCGTCTACGTCGCCCAAAAGCGCAAGATACAGGTGGGCGACAAGATGGCGGGCCGCCACGGCAACAAGGGCGTCATTTCCCGCGTTCTGCCGCAGAGCGACATGCCTTTCCTGCCCGACGGCACGCCCTTGCAGATCTTGCTCAACCCGCTCGGCGTTCCCTCGCGTATGAACATCGGACAGGTGCTCGAAGTGCACCTCGGCTACGTCTGCCGTCAGCTCGGCTGGAAGATCGCGACCCCCGTCTTTGACGGCGCGACCGAGCAGGACATCGAAAAACTCTTCGAAGAGAACAACCTGTTCAACCCCGAAGGCAAGGTCGACGGCAAGTTCCAGGTGTTCGACGGGCGCACGGGCGAGCCGTTCGAAAACCGCGTAACCATCGGCATCATGTACATGATCAAGCTCATCCACCTCGTGGACGACAAGATCCATGCGCGTTCGATCGGTCCTTACAGTATGGTCACCCAACAGCCGCTCGGCGGCAAGGCGCAGTTCGGCGGACAGCGGTTCGGCGAAATGGAGGTTTGGGCACTCGAAGCGTACGGCGCGGCGCACATCCTCCAAGAGATCCTCACGGTCAAGTCGGACGATATCGTCGGGCGCGTCAAGACGTACGAGAGCATCGTAAAGGGCAACAATATTTCCGAACCCGGCATTCCCGAAGCGTTCAAGGTTTTGCTCAAAGAACTGCAATCGCTCGCGCTCGACGTCAAGGTGCTCACCGAAAACAACGAGGAGCTCGTCATCCGCGAATTCGAGGACGACGACCGCGAGCCCGACCGCCGCAACGAACCGCAGGCGGAGGAGCAGGACTTCGACTTCGGCATGGACGAGGAGGAAGAAGAGGACGAGGGCATCGGCTCGATCTTCGACGAACCCGAGGAGGACGAGGACTTCGTGTCCGACGACCTCTTCTCGGAGGAGGGCGAAGAGGACGCGGGCGACGACGACTTCGGCTTCGGCGATCTCTTCGGCGACGAGGACGACGGCAAGGACGAATAACGGGGAGGAAGTGAGTATATGTACGAATTAAACGATTTCAATTCCATTCAGATCAGCATCGCGTCTCCCGAAAAAATCAGGGAATGGTCGTACGGCGAGGTCACCAAGCCCGAGACCATCAACTACCGCACCCAAAAGCCCGAGCGCGACGGTCTTTTCTGCGAAAAGATCTTCGGCCCGACCAAGGATTGGGAATGCCACTGCGGGAAATATAAACGCATCCGCTACAAGGGGATCATCTGCGAGAAGTGCGGCGTAGAAGTGACGCGCGCCAAGGTGAGAAGAGAGCGCATGGGGCACATCGAGCTCGCCGCGCCCGTCTCCCACATCTGGTACTTCCGCGGCGTGCCGTCCAAGATCGGTCTGCTTCTCGACATGGGTCCCAAGCCCCTCGAACAGGTCATCTACTTCGCGGCGTACGTCGTGCTCGACCCCGGGACGACGGGGCTCGAATACAAGCAGGTCATCAACGACAAACAGCTCCGCGAGATCGAGGACACGCTCGGCGATTCCTCCAAGACGGGGCTCAAAGTCGGCATGGGCGCGGAGGCGATCCGCGAACTTCTGATGGCGGTCGACCTCGACAAAGAGAGCGAAGAAGCCAAAACCATCATCGCGAACAATCCCTCGGGCGCAAAGCGCGTCAAGGCGATCAAGCGCATCGAGATCATCGAAGCCTTCCGCAAGAGCGGCAACCGTCCCGAATGGATGGTACTCACCGTTCTGCCCGTCATTCCGCCCGACCTGCGCCCCATGGTCCAGCTCGACGGCGGCAGATTCGCGACCTCCGACCTCAACGACCTGTACCGCCGCGTCATCAACCGCAACAACCGCTTGAAGCGCATGATCGAGCTCGGCGCGCCCGAGATGATCGTAAAGAACGAAAAGCGCATGTTGCAGGAGGCGGTCGACGCCCTCATCGACAACGGCAGACGGGGCAAACCGCTCATCGGACCGTCGAACCGCGAACTCAAATCGCTGTCGGGACTTCTCCGCGGCAAGCAGGGGAGATTCCGTCAGAACCTGCTCGGCAAGCGCGTCGACTATTCGGGGCGTTCAGTCATCGTCGTCGGGCCCGAACTCAAAATTTACCAATGCGGTCTGCCCAAGGAAATGGCGATCGAGCTGTTCAAGCCTTTCGTGATGAAGCGGCTGGTCGAAACGGGCAAGAGCCATAACATCAAGAGCGCGAAGCGCACCGTGGAAAAGGGCAAAGACTTCGTATGGGACGTGCTCGAAGAGGTCATCAAAGAGCACCCCGTCTTGCTCAACCGCGCGCCCACGCTGCACCGTTTGTCCATTCAGGCGTTCGAACCCGTGCTCATCGAGGGCAGGGCGATCAAGATCTCCCCGCTCGTCTGCGGTCCGTTCAACGCCGACTTCGACGGCGACCAGATGGCTGTGCACCTCCCGCTTTCGGTGGAAGCGCAGGCGGAAGCGCGGTTTTTGATGCTCTCCGCGAACAATATCTTAAAACTCGCCGACGGGAAGTCGGTCATGTCGCCCACGCAGGATATGATCATCGGCGCGTACTATCTCACCATTCTCCGCAGGGAGGAGGGCAAGAAGTACGACGCGTTGTGCCGTCCGAGCGAGGACGGCGAAGAGTACGTCCCGCCCGTATATTCCTCGTTCGACGAGGCACTCATGAGCTATCAGCTCAAAGACGTGCACTGCCAAGACGAGATCTACGTCCGCCGCACGGTCGCGCTGCCCGAGGGCAAGTTCGGCGATCTCGAAGGGTATGAAAAGACGTTCCCCGCCGAAAACGTCCCCAACAACGGGTTGCGCGGCAGGGCATTCGTCACCTCCAAAGACGGCGTGCAGTATGTGACGGGCGTCATCAAGACGACGGTCGGCAGGATCATCTACAACGAAGGCATGCCGCAGGATCTCGATTTCGTCAAGCGCGAGAATCCCGAGGACTACCTCAAACTCGAACTTTCCACCGAATTTATCGGCGGCGCGCGCGCCATCGGCAAGAAGCACCTCTCGCGCATCGTCGAGGCGTGCTTCAAAACGGGGTACGCGCCCAAGGCGTCCGCCGTGCTCGACGCGATCAAGGAGAGAGGGTACAAATATTCCACGATCGCCGCGCTCACCACGTCGGTATTCGATATGAAGATCCCCGCGGAGAAAGAGGGCATCGTGCGCGAAGCGGAAGATCAGGTCGCCAAGATCTCCAAAAAGTACGCCCGCGGTCTCCTCAAAGAGGACGAACGCTACCATGCCGTCATCGACGTATGGGACGGCGCAACCGACCGCGTTGCGAGCCTGTTGAAAAAACAGGGCGAACAGGATAAGTTCAATCCCATCTGGATGATGGCGGATTCGGGCGCGCGCGGTTCGATCGACCAGATCAAACAGCTTTCTGGCATGCGCGGGCTCATGGTCAACCCGCAGGGCAGAAAGATCGAAGTCCCCGTCAAGAGCTGTTTCAGAAACGGACTTTCCGTTCTCGAATACTTCATCTCCTCGCACGGCGGCAGAAAGGGTCTCGCGGACACCGCGCTCAAAACGGCAGACTCGGGCTATCTCACCCGCCGCCTCGTCGACGTTTCGCAAGACGTCATCGTGCGCGAGGAGGATTGCTATGCGGGCAAGAAGCCGCGCGGCACGGTGTTAAAGGCGATCTACGGGCAGAACGGCGAGCTCATCGAGTCGCTCGAAGACCGTCTCACGGGACGGTTCGCCGCCGAGGACATCCTCGACGAAGCGGGGAACGTCCTGGTTGCCTGCAACGAAATGATCACCGAAAAGGACGCGAAAGCCATCGGCAAGATCGAAAAGTATGCGGAGGGCGGCGTGAACGTCCGTTCCATCTTCAACTGCAACACCCGCTTCGGCGTCTGCGCGAAGTGCTACGGCAAGAACATGGCGACCACGCTTCCCATCAAGGTCGGCGAGGCGGTCGGCGTCATCGCGGCGCAGTCCATCGGCGAACCCGGCACCCAGCTCACCATGCGTACGTTCCACACGGGCGGCATCGCGGCGACGGGCGACATCACCCAAGGTCTGCCCCGCGTCGAGGAACTCTTCGAAGCGAGAAAGCCCAAGGGCGTTGCCACCATCTGCGAGTTCTCGGGCGTCGTGACCGTGAACGACAAAGACAATTTGAAGCACGTCATCGTCACCGATCCCGCCACCAAAGAACAGCTCAAAGATTACGAGCTTCCGTTCAACGCCGAACTCAAAGTCCGCACGGGCGACAAGGTAGAACCGGGCACGCAGCTCAACGCAGGTTCGGTCAACCCGCAGGACATCATCCGCGTCAAGGGCGTCAAGGGCGTGCAAGACTATATCCTCGAACAGGTGCAGTCGGTGTACCGCTCGCAGGGCGTCGACATCAACGACAAGCACGTCGAGATCATCGTCCGCCAGATGCTCCGCAAGGTCCGCATCGAGGACGCGGGCACGACGGAGATGCTTCCCGGTCAGCTCGTCGATATGTTCACGTTCGAGGAACAGAACGAAAAGACGATCATGGCGGGCGGCGTTCCCGCAACCGCAAAGCGCGTGCTGCTCGGCATCACCAAAGCCGCGCTCGCAACCGATTCCTTCCTGTCGGCGGCTTCCTTCCAGGAGACCTCCCGCGTGCTCACCGAAGCGGCGATCTGCACCAAGCGCGACCCGCTCATCGGGCTCAAAGAGAACGTCATCATCGGCAAACTCATCCCCGCGGGTACGGGCATGAAGGACTACAAGAACGTCGGCGTGCAGGTGGCTTCGGGCTTCCGCGACTTCGCGGAGGAGACCGCCGTTACGAGCACGGGCGACGAGGCGTCGTGATCGCCTGCGCCACGTCAATAAAATCTGTTTTGCAACGAGAGCCCGTTCCCGCAAGGAACGGGCTCTTCCGCATGTTTTCGTTGCGCGCCCTGCGCCGTGCAGGCGCGCTTTCTGCCATAAACCGCGATCTATTGTAACATTTTTCCCGAAAACGCTTGACGAAACAGCCGCGGTATGATAAAATAACACTTGTTATATAACAGGTGTTATTTATGATAAAACAAAGGATCACGCGGGAACAGATCCTCGACGCGGCGGCGGAACTCGTGCGGGAAGAGGGGGCGGGCGCGCTCAATGCGCGGGCGGTCGCGCGGAAGCTGAAATGTTCCACCCAGCCCGTCTATTCCCGTTTCGAAAACATGGACGCATTGCGCGCCGCGCTCTTTGAGGAGGGCAAGGCGCGGTATCGCCGCTTTATCGAGCGGTATTCGGGCATGGCGGACTGCGGTTACGAATCGTACGGCTTGGGGTTTGTGCGGTTTGCGCGGGAGGAACGCGGGTTTTACCGCATGTTGTTTTTAGACGCCGCGCCGCTTGACGTTCCCTTTTTGGAGGAGATCATCGGGGAGATGATGTCGTCGTTCGGCATGACGGAGGAGACGGCGCGGGCGTTCCATGCCGACATGTCCGTCTTTTCGGTCGGACTTGCGTCGATGGTCTCGGCGGGGGCGGAGCTCTCCGACGAGGCGGTGCGGGACGCGTTCCGTCGGCAGTTCTACGCGCTGTACGCGTACTATTTCCCGTCCCGACCCCGCTTTTGGGAGGAAGTATGAAGAGCATCGAAATCGAACATCTCAAAAAATATTACGGCGACGTGAAGGCGGTGGACGACATCTCTTTCTCGGTGGAAGAGGGCGAATTTTTCGCCTTTCTCGGCGTGAACGGGGCGGGCAAGTCCACGACTATTTCGGTGATGTGCGGCAAAGAGCCGCGCGACGGGGGAGAGGTACGCATCCTCGGCATGCCCGTCGAGGCGCGTCCGAACGCCGTAAAGCGCGCGATCGGCGTGGTGTTTCAGGATTGCGTGCTCGACCGCGCCTTTACCGTCCGCGAAAATTTGCGCGACCGCGCCGCCCTCTACGGGATCTCGGGCAGAGCGTTCGAGGACAAGCTGCGCGAGCTCTCCGCGCTCTTCGGGCTCGCCCCCATTCTGAACCGCCGTCTCGGGAAGCTGTCGGGCGGGCAACGGCGGCGGGTGGATATCGCGCGCGCTCTCGTCCACGATCCCAAGATCCTCATCCTCGACGAGCCGACGACGGGGCTCGACCCGCAGACGCGCAAGAGCGTATGGGAGGCGATCCACGCCCTGCGCCGCGTCCGCAGGCTCACCGTATTTTTGACGACCCATTACATGGAGGAGGCGGCGGACGCCGACCGCGTCGTCATCCTCGACGGCGGCAAGGTGCTCGCGAACGACACCCCGCACAACCTCAAAGCGCGGTACACGGGCGACTTCATCACGCTCTACTGCAGCGAGGAGGCGGTGAGATCGCTCGCCCTGCCCTATACGCGGGCGGGCGACGGATTCCGCGTCGAAGTGGAGAGCACGGCGCGGGCGACCGAGCTCATCTTGCGCCATCCCGCCGTCTTTTCCGACTATGAGATCGTTAAGGGCGGCATGGACGACGTGTTCCTCGCCGTAACGGGGAAGAAGATCGGAGGGGAGTTATGAACGTATTTTCCGCGCTTCTGCGCCGCAACTGCAAGCTGTTCTTCCGCGACAAGGGCGTGTTTTTCCCGTCTCTTCTCGCGCCGCTCATCTTGCTCTTTCTGTTCATCGCCTTTTTGGGGGACGTCTACCGCGACAGCATCCGCGGGGTCGCCGCTTCGTTCGGCTTCACGCTCGCAAGCGGCGCGGTGGAGAGCATCGCGGGCGGCTGGCTGTTCTCGACCCTGCTTTCGGTCTGCGCCGTCACAGTCGCCTTCACCGCGAATACCGTCATGGTGCAGGACCGCGTGAACGGACAGGCGGCAGACTTCTCCGTCACGCCCGCGCCCCGCGCCGCCGTCGCGCTCGCCTACTTCTTCGCGACGTTCCTCGTCACCCTCACCGTCTGCGCCGTCGCGCTCACGGCGGGATTCGTCTATTTAGCGACGGTGGGTTGGGAACTCTCGGCGGGGGACGTCTTGCTCTCGATCGTCGATACTGCCCTGCTTTCGCTGTTCGGCACGGCACTCTCCTCGGTCGTCTGCCACTTCCTGCATTCGCAGGGCGGGGTGACGGCGGTGCAGGCGACCGTCTCGGCGGCATACGGCTTCCTCTGCGGCGCGTACATGCCCATGTCCTCGCTCGCCCCGTGGCTCGCCCGCGCGCTCTCCCTGCTGCCGGGGACGTACGGCACGGCGTTGCTTCACGAGCGGCTGATGGGCGGCGCGATCGACGCGATGCAAACAAGCGGCGCGCCCCAGGCCTTGGCAGACGCCATGCGCACAGGCTTCGATTGCACCGTCGAGTTTTTCGGAACGGCTGTCCCCGTCTGGGCGGAATACCTCGCCCTCGCGCTCGCCGTCCTTGCGCTCGTCGCCCTCTATGTCGTCCTGTGCGCCGTCCGCATCCACAAGAAACGTATTTAGAAAAAAATCGAAATAAATGCTTTTACCCGCTTGACAGCGGGTATTTTTTATGATATTATTTAGATGAAAGTCGAAATAAACGGGAGAAGAGGGATGAAAGACGTTTGGGACGCGCTCGCCGACAAGACGCGGCGTGAAATTCTCGACCTGTTGCGGAAACGCCCGCATACGGCGGGGGAGATCTCCGACCAGTTCGATCTTGCGGCGGCAACGGTGTCTCATCACCTCTCCGTTCTGCGGGAGAGCGGGCTCGTGAAGAGCGACCGCCGCGCGCAGACCATCATCTATTCCGTCAATTTGGAACTCTTTCGCCGTCTCGTCGCGGGGCTTACGGAGTTCATCGAAAGTTAAGGAGCAATATGAAAGTTTCCGTCTACTATACCGCAATTTCCGTTCTCAACCTGCTCGCCTTTACCGTCGCCGTGGCGTGCCTGCCCGCCGAAGTACCCATCCATTATGCGCACGGCGTCGTCGACCGTCTCGGCTCGCCGTGGGTCTTTCTCGCCCTGCCCGCCGTCTCCGCCCTGCTCTCGCTCGCCGTTTGGGCGGTGCGCCTCAAAGGGAAAAAGACGCTTCCCGTTCTTCTCCTTGCGATCGCGGGCGGGTGCTTTTCCGTGCTCGGCTGGATCTTCCTCGGGCTGTCCGCGCAGAACGCGGCGTTCGGCGATCGGGTGTTTTTCCCGTACGCGGCGGTCACGGCGTTGCCGCTTTCCTATCTCACGCTCGGATGCGGCGTCGGGCTCGCGCCCATTCTCGCCGAAGAGGATACGCGCTTTTTCGAGATTGCGTTCACCGCGGCGGGCGGGATCGGCGCGGTCGTCTCTTCCGCGCTCATCGCCGTTCCCCGCCTCGGTTGGGTGGCTCTGCTCGTGTTTTTCGTCCTGCTTCTCGCCGCCGCCGTCGCCGTTTATCTGCGCCTGCGCGCCCTGCGCCGCACCCCTCCGCAGGATTGATCCGCGCATGACATCTTGTGAACTTTATGTTTGAGCGAGCCCTGCGCTTTCGGCGCAGGGCTCGTGTCTTGCTTTCCGTTTTTCTACCCGTCATTTCCAATTTGTCCTTTTGACCCGTTCCCTAATGTGTTATTTCGAGCGGAGACTTCTAATTGTCATTCCGACCCACGTGCTTCCTATATGTCATTTCGATCCACGTGCTTCCTATATGTCATTTCGACCTATTCTCCAATATGTCATTTCGACCGAAGCGGGCAAAGCCCGCGAAGTGGAGAAATCTCCCGCAGTCTTATTATAAGGGAGATGTTTCGACTTCGGCTACGCCTTCGCTACTTCGACGCTTCGCTTCTCTTGCCGCCCTTGGTCTACAAGTAGAAGCCGCGGGCGGGGCGAAATGACAATAAATAAAGCGGGGCGAAATGACAATAAATAAAGCGGGGCGAAATGACAGAGAAAGGCAGAGCAAACTGACAAAATCGAAACGCCCGTCCGATTTCGGGGCGGTTTGTTGCCGTCCGCGTGGTTTTTCTGAAAAAACTTTCTAAAAAATGATACGCTTTTTCAAAATTTGTGGTATGATAGAGGGAAGCGAGGAGGGCGAGCGTGGAACGTCGGGAATATCTCGAACCGAAGAAAAACGTCGACAAGGAGTGGTATTTGAACTTGCTCGACGCGGAGAAGCAGACCGCATACGAGAACGGGCATCTCGGAGCGGTTCTTTCCATGCTCAAAAGTTTTTATCTTGCGCGCTATCGCGTTCATGTGCGGGCGTTGCGGGAGGAGGTGGCGGCGTTGCGCGCCAAGGAGGACTATTCCGCCGAGGACTATCGCGCCATTCTCGCCAAAAACGCGGAGATCGCCGCGGAGAATAAGCGGATCGACGCCTTCAAATGCTTCTTCACCGAGCCCTACTTTGCGCGCATGGATCTCGTCGACAACGTGGACGGCTACAACAGCTATTATATCGGAAAGAAAGGGGACGTCAATCTCGAAATCGTCGATTGGCGTGCGCCGCTCGCCGTCCGCTACTATCAGAAGAGCCGCGTCAACTTTTCCATCAACGAATACGAATACCGCACGGTGCTGCGGCGCGCCCTGTCCGTCAAGAACGGGAAACTGCTCGATTTCAAGAACGAGTTTCTCTCCGTGCAGGGGGAGCTCACGCCCGAGGAGATCGCGGGGCGGGACGAGGAGATTTTGTTCGATCCCTATCTTCGCAGCATCATCAAGAGCCGCAAAGACGACGTCGCCGTCCGCGACATCATCCGCACCATACAGGAGCGGCAGTTCGACATCATCACACAGCCCGAGCGGGAGAGCTTCGTCTTGCAGGGCTGCGCGGGGTGCGGAAAGACGATGATCCTTTTGCACCGTTTGAGCTATTTGATGTACAACAACGAGGCGTTGCGCCCGCGCGACGTGCTCGTGATCACCCCGTCGGACAGCTTCAATGCCTTTATCGACGAGCTGGCGCAGGTGCTCGAATTGGAGCGGGTGCGCACGGTCACCCTGCGCGAATACTTCTTCCGCGTGCTCGAAAACGACGGGATCGACCTCAAAAGCCGCCTCACGGGCGACCGCGAGCCGCAGGCGTATCTCGATTATCTGTATTCCGACCGCTTCCCCCGCGACGTGGAGCGGCAGATCGGGAAGCTGTACCGCGGCGTGTGGGGACTGTTCGCCGCCGAGGAGTGCCGCTCGGTTTCGTCGCGCGTGCTCGAAGCGTGTACCGCGCGGCGGGAGGCGTACACGCGTATCAAAAACGCCTCCACCCGCGTGCGCCGCGCCGTGCTCGGCGAGATGAAAGAGAGCAAGGAGGACGGCTTTTACTTCACCAAACCTTTCCGCGCGCTCATGAGCGCGTTCGCGCAGACGGAGGACTTCCTCACCTATGCGTTGCGGGAGGAACACCGCTCGCCCGACGCGTTCTTCCGCGAGTTCACCGAGTTTTACCGCAGTGCGCGCTACATCGCGGCGCACGCCGAAAAGATCTTTGCGGACGCGGGGCACGACCTTGCCACGCTGTCCGTCGTCGTGGAGCGGGAGATCGCCGACCTCAAACGCTATCGCATGCGGCGGGGGGAGGGAGAGGTCTACACCTATGCCGAACGCATCGCGCGGCGGGAGGAGCTCTTGCGGGAGATCGGCAAGATTTCGTCGCTCATCGAAGAGATGTCCGTCGGCATGACGCTGTTCAACGAATTTTTCGGCGTCGTCCGTCTCACGGGATATTGTGCCCAGCTCGGAAAATGCAACAACGCGGTCGATATCGCGCGCTGGCTGTACCGCGAGACCGTGAAAAAGCACAAGACGAAGTTCGGCATGAAAGGGATCTATCCCTCGGACGGCTACGCGCTCTGTCTCACGCTGATGCTCGCGGGGCGCAAGCTCTCGCCGCGCTACGGGCTGGTGTTCGTCGACGAGGGACAGGACGTTTCGGAGGGGGAATACGCCCTGTTGCGGCGGATCAACTCCGACGCGGCGTTCGATATCTTCGGCGATCTCAAACAGAACATCACGCCGTGGCGGGGCGTGGGGGATTGGGAGAAGCTCGGCTATCCCGTGTTTACGCTCGACCGCAACTATCGCAACACCAACGAGATCGTCGACTTCGTGGAGGGCGTGATCGACGCCGACATGCGCCCCATCGGCTTGCACGGCGACCCCGTCGCGCGGCTCAAAATGCGGCAGGTGAACGCGTATTTCCGCAACCGTCAGGGGCTCAAAGCGGTCATCGCGCGGGAGGAGTATCTGCCGCTCTTTGCAAAGCGCGGCTATAAGATGCTCTCGGCGGACGGCGTCGTCTCCAAAACGCGGATCAACGTGATGAGCGTGTACGAAAGCAAGGGGCTGGAATTTTCCGCCGTCGCCGTCTACGATAAGGGCATGGGCGAAAACGAAAAATATATCGCCTATACGCGCGCCTTGCGCGACCTCGCCGTCATCGAGGATTGAGCGCGGATCGGACGGGGCTTGCCTGCGCCCTTGGAAAGAGGAAGAGGATGAAAGATATTTTTTTGCTCGATATGGACGAGACGCTTCTCGACTTCACCCGCGCCGAGCGGGAGAATTTTTTTGCGACCCTTGCGCGCTTTTGCGTCCCCGCGGACGAGCCCCTGCTCGCCCGCTTTCACGAGATCAACGACGGGCTGTGGAAAATGCTCGAACGGGGGGAGATCGCCCGCGAAAAGCTCGTCGTCGAACGCTTCCGTCTCCTGTTCGAAGAGCGGGGGATATGTTGCGACGCGGCGGCGGTCGCCGCCTATTACTATGAAAATTTCGCCGAAATTTGCTTTCCGTTCGAGGGGGCGGCGGCGTTTGCGGAGACGCTCGCGCGGCGGGGGCGGGTCTTTATCGTCACCAACGGCGGCGCGGCGATCCAGAGGCGGCACATCGCGGACGGCGGCTTTGCGGGCGCGCTCTCGGGCGTGTTCATTTCCGAGGAGATGGGGTGTGCCAAACCCTCGCGCGAATATGCGGATTTCGTAAAGGCGCACATTCCGAATTTTTCCGACGCGCGCGCCGTATGGGTGGGCGACAGCCTCACTTCGGACATGGCGTGCGCGCGCGTCGCGGGGGTGGACTTCATCCTCTTTTCCCCGCGCGGCGCGCCTAAATCCTATCGCGGCATTTGCTGTAAAACCTATGCCGAGATCCTCAAAACCGTGCAAACGCTATAAAAAACACGTCATAAAAGGAGATCCCGCGCTTTCTTGCGCGGGATCTTTTCAACGGTTTTGGGGCGGGGCTCAATAGTTTTCCTTTTTGACTTCGAAATAGCTCTGCGGGTGATTGCAGACGGGGCAGACTTCGGGGGCTTTCGTGCCGACGACGATGTGACCGCAGTTGCGGCATTCCCAAACCTGCACGCCGCTCTTTTCGAACACCTGCTTGGTTTCGATGTTTTTGAGCAGGGCGCGGTATCTCTCCTCGTGCGCCTTTTCGATCTTGGCGACGGCGCGGAATTTGGCGGCGAGTTCGGAAAATCCTTCCTCGTCGGCGTCGCGCGCCATGCGCTCGTACATATCCGTCCATTCGGCGTTTTCGCCCTCGGCGGCGGCGAGGAGATTTTCCTCCACCGACCCGAGTTCGCCGAGTGCCTTGAACCAGAGCTTGGCGTGTTCCTTTTCGTTGTCCGCCGTTTTCAAGAAGAGCTCGGCGATCTGTTCGTATCCCGCCTTTTTGGCGACGGAGGCGAAGTAGGTGTACTTATTGCGCGCCTGCGATTCCCCCGCGAAGGCTTCGCGGAGATTCTGTTCGGTCTTTGTTCCTGCGTAAGGGTTCTTTGCCATGATATTTATCTCCTTATGAGTTGTGCAAAGATCATACCATAAAATCGCGGGAAAGTCAAATGTTTTGTGAAAATATCATGCGGCGCGGGGGAATGAGGGAAAAGACTTGACATTTCCGCGCGCGGTCGTGTATAATTTGAACAGAAGCGATATCGAATTACGTTTTCGCGTCGTGCGGGAAAGGAGAAAGACATGGAAGGACGGCAGATCGCGGCGGTTTCCGTTTTGGCGGTTTCCATCTTGGTATTCTGCATCGGGCTCGGCTTTGTGTTCTGGCGGTACGCATGGAGATCCAAGCGGAGAACGCAACGCTACTACATCTTTATGGGACTACTCTTCTTGTCGGTGCTTCTGTTCGAGACGTCCTATCTCGTGGGGACGGTCGAGAGCGGGAGCGCGGGCGAGGTGTTCCGCTCGGTGATAAGCGGCGTGGCGACGTCGTTGCAGTTCTTCACGCTCGACGCGCAGTTCGGCGACGTATTGGAGCTTGCCTCCGTCGCGTTCGGCGGGGTGGGGGCGTATTTCTACTATTGTACCGCCTGCATCTTCACGTTTATCGTGCCCTTGGCGGGGGGATATTTCGTATTCAACCTGTTGTGCTCGTTCGCGCCGCGCTTCAACCTCTTCGTAAAGAGCTATAAGCGGACGAAGTACGTCTTTTCCGAACTCAACGAACGTTCCATCGTGCTCGCCGAGGACATCGCCGAGCAGTCGTGGCGGCTTTGCCATTCCCGCGTCCGCTCGGAGGACGACGAGGACGCGTGGCTCAAAAGCATGATCATCGTGTTTACCGACGTGTACGGCGGGGGCTCGGAGGGGAGTTCCGAGCTCATCGAGCGCGCCAAAAAGATCGGCGCGGTGTGCTTGACCGACGACGTGTTGGAGCGCACGCTCTTCTTCTGCCGCCGCAAGAAAAAGCGCGTCGTCTACTTTTTGATGGACACCGAGGCGTCCGACAATCTCGACGCGGCGGTCGCCCTGCTCTCCGAAAAGCGTTCGGTGTGGAAGCGGACGGTGACGCAGGTCTCCGAACGCGGGGGAACGCTCGAAACCCGCCGCCTGCACCGCCGTACCGACCGCATGAGCATGTATGTGTTTACCCAAAACGAGGAAGCCAACGAGATCGTCCGCGACGCCCTCGCCTACAACTGCGAGAAGATCGTCGGCAAGGGCGGCACGATCTATCGCGACGTCTGCGACGAGGGGGTGGAGGTCAAGGTTGTCAACGAATACCGCAACCTCGTCTACCGTCTCATCGACGGCAAGGAGAACGCGGGCGGCTATCCCCTCTACTGGCATTGGTTGGGCGGCGCGGATAAGAACAAGCCGCTCACGGTCGCCGTCATCGGCGGCGGCAAGATCGCGCGGGAATTTTTCAAAGCGGTCGCGTGGTGCGGGCTCATGCTTCGCGGCGAAACCTCTTGCGAGGCGATCCCCGTCCGCATGACCTTCCTTGCAAAGAACGCAAAGGAGCTCGGGAGCTCGCTCGCCTTCGACTGTCCCGCCATCTTCGAGGAGATGCGGGCGGATACGACCCATTTCCATGCGGACTTCGAGGACGCGACGTTCGGCACGGAAGCCTTTTCGGACGCGTTTTCCAAGCATGGGCTCGACGGGGCGGACTATGTGCTCGTCGCCCTCGGCGACGACGACCTCAACTTGCAGGTCGCGGGCTGGGTGCAACGCCGTCTCGGCGGGCGGTGCAATCCGTCTCCCGCGTCCATCCATTTCGCCATCGAGAACGACGACCTCTGCAAGACCCTCGAAAACAGATATCTGCGGCAGGAAAAGGAGCGCGCCAACATCGTGCGCATGCACCCGTTCAGCCCGCTCGTCGAATGCTTCCGCTACGCGAACATCCGCATGACCGACCTCGAACGCCGCGCCATGGTTGCCGACGCGACCTATCGGAAGTCGGGCGAATTTTTGACGGCGAAGCCCATCATGCAATATTACGCGCTGTCCGCGTCCATCGCGACCGCCCTGCATTTCCCCTATAAACTGTTCGGGTACGGGCTGCTCGGCGAGACCCGTTTCGAAGATCCCGTCCGCTTCGCCCGCGGGCACGGCGACAGCCTCGGCTGGATCGAGCACAGGCGGTGGTGTCTGTATCTCTATACGCAGGGTTACCGCTGTCCGTCGGCGCGCAAGTTCGTGCGGATGGGGTTCGGCGCGGGCATGAAATTTATGGCGCGCGCCCATAAAGACGAGAAGAACAGACTGCACGGCTGTCTCGTGGAGAGCGGCGCGTATTTCAGACGCGTCGAAAGCGTGCTCGCCGCCTACGCCGAAGAGATCGCAAAGACCGAATGTCCGCAGCTTCGCGGCGCGGCGGAGGAATTGCGCGCGGGTACGGACGGGGCGGCGGCGAACGCGATCGGGCTTCTCACCCAAACCGCGGCGTACGGGCGGCTGGCGGCGATTGTCGGCTACCTGCGCGGGGATGGCTCGCCCGAAGAGCTCGCCGAAGCCTTTCTGCGGGAGGAACGCCTGCGCACGGGGAACGCCGCGCTCTCCGAGGCGGCGAACGAGGCAATCGCCGCGTTGAGCGACGAGAATTTGTCGCTCTCCGCGCTGTTCCGCATCTGTTTCCCGCCGTTCGACGTAGAGGGCAATCCCGTCGACGACCTCGAGCGGATGAGCCTCTTCGTCACCCTCTTCTTCGAAAAGCCGCGTCCCGTCGAATTTAAGATGTACGACGTGGAGATCGCCGAACAGCTGTTGCGCAACGAGGTGCAGGAGCGCGTCTCGCGGGCGAGGAACGGGAACGAAAATCTCGATCTTCGGCGCGAAAGCCGCCGCCTCGTCGACGCGGCGGCGGAGGGCGGCGTTTGGGCATGGGGGGAAGCCCGTTCCCTCGGGGACGCCCCCGCCGTCAAGTTCCTCTTCGTCTCCTCGCAGGAGGGGAGCGAAACGCTCATCGTGGGGAGCGGGTGCAAGACGGGCGCGCAGGCAACGCCGCTCGGCGGCGGGCTTGCCATCGTCGACGTGCCCCACGAGGGAAGCGTGTGTCTCGGCGAGATCGGGGGGAAATATCTCCACCTCTGCTTTGTCGCCAAGGAGCAGGAGACCCGCCCCATCACCGCCGAGGAATGGAACAGGGCGGCGCAGGGCAGAACGGTCACCCGTACCCTCTGCGCGCGCCTTCTGCCGATCGCGGAAAACCTCACGCCGAAAAAACTTCGCCGCTACGGAGAAGATCGGGCGTAAATAAGAATCGTTTTTTTCGGCGGGCGCGCGTCCGAAAGGACGCGCGCCCGCTCGTCTTTGAAAACCGTTTCCCCCGCCCGAAGCGTAACAAAGTCAAAAAAATCATGAGTACAATTCACAAAAACAGAGAAATTTTCTCAAAATCGCTTGCAAAAAGATTTTTTTTGTAGTATAATAAAACGCCCAACGAAAAAACGAGGAGAAAAATTATGATAAGGGTAAACTTCAACAGCAAGCAAACGCTCGTGCAAGAGGGGACGCGCGTTTTGGAGCTTGTGGAAAAAAAGGAGAGGAAGAATCTCGTTGTGTGTCAGGTCGGCGCGCAGATCAAGGAGCTCAACTATATTTTGTCCGAAAAGAACGACGGCATGACCATCAAGCTCTTGAATTTGAACCATGCCGAAGCGGGGCGTGCGTACCGCGCGAGCATCAGCTACATTGTGGCGATGGCGTTTTACAGGCTCTATCCCGACGTGAAGATCCGTTTTTCGTACAACGTTTCGCGGTCGATCGCCTGTCAGGCTCTCACCAAGAGTTTCAACATGTCGCGCGCGGTGGAGGAGATCACCAAGGAAGTGCAAGCCATCATCGACGCCGATCTTCCCATCGAACGGGTGACCGTCACCATCGAGGAGGCGGCGGAGATCTACAAGAAATTCCACCTCGACGACAAGATCGAGATCTTGAAATACCGTCCCGAGCAGACGGTCCACCTCTATAAGTGCGGCGATTACTACAATTATTTGTACAACTACATGGTCCCCTCCACGGGTTGTATCCATAATTATGCGATCACGCCGTACAGCCCGGGGCTCATCATCCAATATCCCCGCCACGACCTCGACGCGCACGTGCCCGAGTTCGAGGAGGAGGCGACCTATTGCAAGACGCTGCAAAAGGCGTATTCGTGGGCGGAAAAGACCAAGACGCAAACGGTGGACGACATCAACCGCAGGATCGACCGCGGGGAGACGCTCGAATTCGTGCAGTTCTGCGAAGCCTATCACAACCGTCAGCTCACCGAGCTCGGCGACCTCATCGAAAAGGAGATCGACGAGGTGCGCCTCATCGCGATCGCAGGACCGAGTTCGAGCGGGAAAACCACGTTCTGCAACCGTCTGCGCATCGAATTGCTCTCGCGCGGGATCAATCCCGTCACCATCTCGATGGACGACTATTATTTCGAGAAGAGCAAAATTTGCGAAATTCAGGGCAAGCCGCGCGAAAAGCTCGACCTCGAACACATCAACTGCCTCGATATCGAGCTCTTCAACAAAGACCTGTTCGACCTCATCAACGGCGAGGAGGTCACGCTTCCGCGCTTCAATTTCAAGGAGGACAGGCGGGAAAAGGGCAAGACCATCCGCGTCGAGCAGAACGTGCCCATCATCATCGAGGGCATCCACGCGCTGAACGAAAAGCTCACCAAATCCATTCCGAAGCACCAGAAGTTCAAGATCTACATCGCGCCGCACGCGCAGATGAACATTGACAACCATTCGCCGCTCTCGGTTACGAACGTGCGGCTCATCCGCAGGATCGTCCGCGATATGAAGTTCCGCAACTGTCCCGCCGCCGCCACCATCGACATGTGGCAGTCGGTGCGCAACGGCGAGTTCCGTTGGATCTATCCCAATCAGGAAAATGCGGACTATGTGTTCAATTCGAGCTTGGGCTACGAACTCTGCGTGCTCAAAAAGCAGGCGATGGAGGCACTCACCAAGATCTCGTCGTCCGACCCGCAGTATCTCGTCGCCAACCGCCTAATAAAGACGCTGAAATATTTCCGTCTCATCGACGACGATTCGCTCATCCCGTGCAATTCGCTGCTCCGCGAATTTATCGGCGGGAGCTGCTTCAACGTGTAACCTGCCGATGTATAAAAGTCAATACACAAAAAAAGGACAGCTGCCTTGGCTGTCCTTTTTGCGATGTTCGGATTCGGAACGGGTTCAAAGTTTTCCCGTTTGGATGAGGGGGACGAGGATGGTTTTGATCTCCGACGCAGAGGGTTGCGCGCCGTGGACGAAGTTCGGATATTCGAGGAGTTTGGAATTGGGATAGCCGCCCTCGCCCGTCGCCTGTTTGCTGTATTTGATGTTCACAACGGCGTCGTTGTCGCCGTGCATGATGAGGACGGGTTTCTTAAAATTCGGCATGCCCGAAAACACGTCCACCTCGCGCGCCGACTTGATAAATTCCTTGCCGAGATCCACCCCCCAGCCGTTGAAGTTGGGGACGGTTTCGGGGAGACTGTCGTCGGTGGGGTAGGTCGTTGTGGGGAAGAGGTTGTTCCAATCGTCGTGAATGCCGAACGCGGGATAGAGCAAGATCATGCCGCCGACCTCTTTGCTCTTGACCTCTGCCGCGAGCGCGGAGACCATTCCGCCCTGACTGCCGCCGAAGAGGAACAGATCGCCGTTGAATCCCTCGATGCGCCTTGCGTAGTCGATAAGCGCGCACAGATCGTCGCGTTCGGTGTACAGGGTCATATTCGTCGTGCCGAAGCCGCTCGTATCGCGCGCCCCGCTTCCGCAGAACGTGAACGTGATCGAGCCGATCCCCGCGCCCAGGAACGTCGTAGCAACGCTCTTGAAGTCGTCTTTATAGCCGTTGAATCCGTGGCTGAAAATGACGATGGGAAAGCTCTCCGCCTCGGGGATATACGCGTCCCCATAAACCGCTCTTTCATGATGCGCAA
The DNA here is from genome assembly GCA_947631005.1 of uncultured Clostridia bacterium. GTDB lineage: Bacteria > Bacillota > Clostridia > Christensenellales > Borkfalkiaceae > Gallimonas. Next base: position 38,315 of record CANRJR010000020.1, read on the forward strand.
CGCAGATGGGGGTGACCCCCGCTTCGAGTTTCACAGGATCCTCCTTTTCGCCGCATGCGAAGAGGCAGAACGCCGCCGCAAGCGCGAGCAGTCCCGAGACCGCAATTTTGAAATGTTTCATATTCTCTCCTTTTTTTTCTCTCGGGTAGATTATATCACAGCCGCCCCGCCCTGTCAAGGGGAACGGGCGGAAGATTCGCAAAAAACCGCTTTCATGTTTTCTCCTTTCTTGCATTTTATATTGCACTGTGATATAATGGAAGCGTACAAAACGAAATTTGGAGGGAATTTCTATGCGAAGAATGCAAAAGATTTTCTGTTTTTTACTCGCGGCGTCTATGCTCGCCGCCCTGTGCGCCTGCGCC